>NZ_CP140614.1:600000-1200000 GCF_036556685.1 Sulfurospirillum sp. 1612 | reverse complement strand
AAAATCTTCATTAAGCGGTATTTTGACCAATGCCATCTCTTTTTCAACAAATTCACCCGATTCAATAACTTTATAAGTAGGTATCAACTTGTGCAATTGCTTCACGATTTGTTCTAAAACATTCTCATTGCCAGAGGTCACAATTGTCAACCGAGAAAAATCTGTTTCAGGGATGGGAGCAACGGTGAGAGAATCTATATTGTACCCTCTTCCTGCGAATAATCCGGAAATCCTTGAAAGCACACCATGTTCGTTTGTAACAATAACTGACAAAACTCTTCTGATTTCTTTCATATCTTAATCCTTATGCTCTAATATCATGTTGTAAAGACTGCCACCGGCTGGAACCATTGGTAATACATCTTCCAATCGATCAACGTTGACATCAATCATGCAAACACTATTGCTCTTTACCGCCTCATCTAATGCTTCATCAAATGCAGCTTTTGTTTCAACTCTAAATCCACGTCCACCAAAACTTTCCGCCAATTTGACAAAATCTGGTTGCGCACCACTTAGGTCAGTCGAAGAGTATCGCTTGTCATAGAAAAAGGTTTGCCACTGTCGCACCATTCCAAGATATCCGTTGTTGAGGATAATATTGATAACTGGAACTTTCGATTCATACGCAGTCATTAACTCTTGAATATTCATCAAAATCGAACCATCGCCTGTAATATTAATCGAAATTTTGTCTTGGATTGCTTTTTTTACGCCAATAGCCGCGGGGAAACCAAATCCCATCGTACCAAGACCACCACTAGTGATAAATTGTCGCGGTCTATCAAAAGGATAAAATTGCGCCGCCCACATTTGGTGCTGCCCAACATCTGTCGTGATGATAGCTTTTTCTCCCAACAACTCCCCTATTCTTTGGATGACCCATTGGGGTTTAATAACTGTTGGAGTATCTTTGTAGCCAAGAGGATGAATTTCATCATAGCGTTTGAGTAATTTTCTCCAAGACTCATATTGGGTTGGATTAATTTTCTCTTTTGCCAACGGAATCATTTCACTCACGATGTTTTTCAAATCCCCAACGATTGGATAATCAATTTTGACAATTTTTCCGATGCTACTGGGGTCAATATCAACATGAATAATTTTGGCATGTTTTCCAAATTCACTTAATTTTCCTGTGACCCTATCATCAAATCGTGCTCCAAAAGCAATCATCAAATCGGCTTCACTCATCGACATATTGGCACAATAAGAACCATGCATCCCCAACATGCCAAGCAGTAGTGGATTATCATCACCCATCACCCCTCGGGCCATCAAAGTTTCAACGGCTGGTACTCCGGTAATTTCAGCAAATTCTCTCACTTCAGCTGCCGCATTTGCGTTTACTGCGCCACCACCGATATAAAGAACGGGTCTTTTAGATTTTTCAATGGCATCGATAGCTTTTTTAATCTGTCGTGCATTACCTTTGTATGTCGGTTTATAGGTGCGGATAGATATAGTATCAGGATATTCAAATTTACCGACTTGTGCTGTCACATCTTTAGGCAAGTCAATATGTACCGGTCCCGGTCTGCCGCTTCGTGCTATATAAAATGCTTCTTTTAAAATTCGGGGCAAATCTTTGACATGTTTGACTAAGTAGTTATGCTTGACACAAGGTCTACTGATTCCAACTGCATCAATCTCTTGAAATGCATCGGTACCTATCATACTAATAGGAACTTGTCCGCTGATGACAACCATAGGAATAGAGTCAATATACGCTGTGGCAAGACCTGTCACTGCGTTGGTAAATCCAGGGCCGCTTGTCACAAAAGCAACACCGACATCACCGCTTGCTCTCGCATAGCCATCTGCAGCATGGATTGCTGCTTGTTCATGTCGTGTTAAGATGTGCTCAAAATAATCTTGTTTATATACTTCATCATAAACATTCATAATAGCACCACCAGGATAGCCAAAGACGACACTAACATTCTCCTTGCGTAGTGCTTCTACGACCATCTGGGAACCGTTTAAATCCATGACTTCTCCTTTTAAAATTAATTTGTGCTTTATAAAAAAGGCGTTTATTATATCAAAAAAATCTTAGATAAAGCCAAAATGACACAAGGACAATGCAACGCCTTCACGAAGGCCATCATCCACGATGACACACTCATCAAATCCTAGCTTTCCCATCAACCCAATAACAATCAAAATACCCGTTTTTATCAAATCACTGCGATTGGTACCGCAAAACCTTTCTCGCTCACTCAAATCCAATGCAAAAAGTTGCTTGTAGGCTTTTTTAAAGTCATCACGACGCAAGATTTGACCACTAATTCGCTTATGGTCATAAGATTTATAATCCACTCCTTGCAAAAAGGCACACACTGTAGTGGGCGTCCCAGCAGTAGCAATCAATCTTTTGGGTTTATCATGATCTAAAACAAAAGGGTCTATTTGATTTAGTTCGTGTTCAATGCCCTTTTCTAAAGCTTGGGTTTCATTATATTTTTCAGAAATCTTCAAAATGCCAAAAGGAAAACTCTTGTATGAGGGTGTTGGCTTGTTGGCATAGATAATTTCCGTAGAGCCACCCCCTAAATCAAACATACAAAAATCATTATCAAATTGATTGAGCACTTTAAGAGCATTTTGAACGCCAAAGAGAGTATATTTTGCTTCTTCATCGCCTGAAATGATTTGAAAATCAAGCCCGAATTCTTGACGAATTTCTTGCAGAATTTCGCGTGAATTACTAGCGAGTCGCATCGCTTCTGTGGTGACACATTTGACCTTATGTTTCTCAAAATCAAAGATTTTTGAAGCATCTCTTAGTGCTTCAAAAATATTATGAATGGCTTCTGTTGAAATCTGACCGGTTTTTTTGAGATTTTGGCCGGTTTTGACAATCCTCTCAAACTCCTTGACACGTCTTCTTGTTTTGCAATCAATTTCTACCACACGTAGGGTATTGGTTCCTAAATCACAACCTATCATCCCCATTTATCTCTTTGGTAGATATTTATCAAGATATGTTTTCAAAAAAGGCATCGCCAAATCAAAAGTAGCACTACCATGACCGCTTCCTGGTACGACAAGTAGTGTCGGTGTCAACGCTTTTTTCATATAATCAATGGTATTACCAAGTGCAAAATCTTCGCGTGAGGAGACGAGTAAGATTTTGGCTTCACTATTAGAAATGGCATCGTCAATATCGCTAGCATTGTACTCTTTTGGACCCGCGGGGGAGAATAAAACCACCACTTTGGGTTCATAATCAAGTAAGATGGAAATAATCGCACCACCACCAAGCGAAGAGCCAAAAAATACCATATCTTCGGTTTGAAGTTTAGGGTTTTCAGAGAGTTTGTCAATCCACGCGGATAAGTCAGAAGGAATCTTTTTAAAATCTACTTTTGCTGCACTCTCTTTGACCGCATTGCTGAGTTGGTCGATTGTTTTGAAGTGTACGATAGCATTTTTCTTACCATTTTGCATGTCTGAGACACCATGTCCACGCAAATCCATCTCAAACGTTGCATACCCCTTCTCTCTCATGAGTTGCGATATTTTGGCCCACATTTTATGCGTGCTTCCAAATTCATGTGCGAAGAGAGCTAAAGGATAGCTTTTTTGGCTTACTTTTGGATAGGTTAGCCAACCTTTTAGTACAAAACCATCTTGAGTCTTTAATTGAATTTCACCCGAGAAAAGATTGAGTCCCATAAATAAGAGTACAATCAAAAATAATTTTTTCATTTTTGAGCCTTTTATGTGATTTTTTACTATTATACTAAATATTTCTTTTATTTAATATAGGTATAATATAAAGTTTCAAAAAGATACTCAATAAAGGAGTTTTTCATGTTTTTGGGTGTAAATATCGACCATATTGCCGTCCTTAGGGAAGCAAGAAAAATCAACGATCCTGATCCCCTTGATGCGGTCTCAATTGTCAGACGAGCAGGAGCCGATCAGATTACCATACATCTTCGCGAAGATCGAAGACATATCTGTGATGATGATGCGAGAAGAATTATAGAAAACTCTCAACTTCCTATTAATATGGAATGCTCTATCGACAAAGAGGTCATCAGTAAAGTCATCGCATTACATCCTCATCGCATCACTTTAGTACCAGAAAAAAGAGAAGAAGTCACCACCGAGGGGGGATTAAATGTCGAAAAGAATTTTGATGCTATTCAGAATATTGCGGTTGCCCTAAAACGTAAAAATATTGAATTATCCCTTTTTATCGATCCCAATACGCATGTTATTGATCTAGCTAGTGAGATAGGGGCCTCATGGGTTGAATTGCACACCGGACACTATTCTAATATCTATGCAATGTTATTTTCTAATCTCTCCAAAACCAAACATTGTATTGAGGCACTCAATGTATCACGTAATGAACTTCAAGTCTTACTAGCAGAATCCATAGAAGAGATCAAACACAGTACTGCTTATGCTAAAAAGTTGAATATAAAAGTAGCGGCTGGTCATGGCTTGAATTATCAAAATGTCAATAAAATCGTCAATATTGCAGGAATTGAAGAATTAAATATTGGTCAATGCATCATCGCAAGATCAGTTTTTACCGGACTTGAGCAAGCAATCAAAGATATGATAGAGGCGGTAAAATGAAAAAAATCGCAATCAGCATTGGAGATATTAATGGTATTGGATTAGAAATTGCATTACGGGCGCATGAAGAGATTTCGCAACTGTGTAAACCTACTTATTGTATTAATAAAACGATGCTAGGCTGGGGTGCTGCGATGTTGGGACTTGATGTACCTGAAAAGTTCAAAACCAAAGAGTGTGGTGAAATCTTTGATATAAAACCCGGTATTGCGACAAAAGAAGCGGGAGAGATGTCCTATGATTCTTTTGTGACCGCCATTGCTCTAGCAAAAAGCGAAAAAGTCTCCGCTATTGTAACACTACCTATCAATAAAACCTCTTGGAATATGGCGGGTATTCGCTATAAAGGGCATACTGATGCGCTTGCGGATCTTTTAGGCTGTAAAACTATCATGATGCTAGGATGTGATGAAATGTTTGTCATATTATACACCCACCATATCCCATTAAAGGCTGTTAGTGATAAAATACATGCTAAAAAATTGGCAAAATTTCTCTTAGATGTGGCCACGTCTGTTGAGGAAGAAGAGATTGCAGTACTCGGGCTCAATCCCCATGCTGGAGACCATGGTGTCATCGGTGATGAAGAATCAGAAATCACGCTGGCCATTAACAAAGCAAATGAATTACTTGGAAAAGAGCGCTTCATCGGTCCACTTGTTCCTGATATTGCTTTTAGTAAGAGCAGTAGAGAGCGCTATCGCTATTTTGTTTGTATGTATCATGATCAAGGGTTAATTCCGCTAAAAGCACTCTACTTTGAAGAGAGTATCAATGTCACATTAAATGCAAGCATCGTACGCACGTCAGTAGATCATGGCACCGCATTTGACAAAGCCTATAAAAACGCAGATTTATCACTCAAAAGCTATATTAATGCCATCAAAGAAGCCATTAAATAGATGGTAAAATTTACTTAATTTATAACTTAAAAATAAAAATAATATTGAAAAGGTTATAATTAATTAACTTTACTACGATATAATCTCCCAATTATACTTTCATTAAAATAGGCTGGGGAATCGGGGAATGTCATTGTCGATAAGGTATCATTATTTTAAACAAATAGCTATTATTATGGCTATTCTTTGGACTCTTGCGAATATCTTGTTCTTCACCTTTCAAATCAAAAATGAAAACAAAAATATTATCAATACTCGTATTTTGCAAACACAAACCGCTACAAAAGAAGCAGCCCATCTACTTGATTGGAGTTTCAACCAAAAGATTAAATATCCCAATGCACAATCAAATCTCTCCTATTCTTTAAGCTATTTACTTGAAAAAATCAATAAAAATAAAAATATTGATTTGAGCGTAAATAGTTTTTTTTACAAAGATGAGCTTGAGGCTATGACACAACGACGCGCCAAGACAATTAAAAAAATGCAACAAACCAAACAAGAACATCATAGTGTTATCTCAGGTAAACATAATAGTACGTATGTCTACACAATCACTCCGCTACTTGCTACAAAAAGCTGCCTTTTGTGCCATATCCATGATGATGCGAAAGAAGGTGATGTTATTGGGAGTGTTGAAGCTAAAATGCTAGTCCCCTCTTTCAAAGATTTAAATCAAAAGCGCTATTATAATCTGATTTTGATTTATATCATGACATGGATTGTGGGCTTAATTGTCATTTACTGGATCAATCACAACAGCAAAAAATATCTCAACGCAAAAATGAAAGATTATGAAGAGAATATTTATCTATTAACCGATATGATGGAGCGTCGTGACACTTACACAGCAGGACACAGCAGGCGTGTCGCACACTACGCCACAGAGATTGCCAAAGTGATGAATCTGAGCAAAGAAAACGTGGCACTACTTTTTCGGGCATCGATGTTGCATGATCTTGGTAAAATAGAGATTCCTGATGCCATTTTACTAAAACCTGATCGATTAAGTACCGCCGAATATGAGCTTATTAAAACGCATGCACTCTTCAGTGCTGAACTCTTATCTCATGGGCCATTTAAAGAGCTCTCCACCATCGTTTTGCATCATCATGAGCGCTTTGATGGCCAAGGATATCCTCATGGATTAAAAGGAAAACACATTCCCCTCCTCTCTCAAATTATCGCAGTAGCCGATGCATTTGATGCCATCACCACAAACCGAGCTTATAAAAGTGCTCGTAGCAAGAGAGACGCGTTAAAGATATTAGAACAAGAGAAGGGAAAACAGTTTAATCCCGATATCGTTGATGCGGCTTTGCCGGTTTTAGAAACAATCAAAATCGATACATTAACACGACAACTACCAGAAAACAAGCTGGATGAAATGCGATTTTGTTACTATCTCAAAGACCAACTCACCGGTTGTTACAATATTAATCACCTAAAGGTCCTCTTGACAAAATTCACAGAGTATCAATCTCTCAATGCCTACCACCTTACCCTTAAAAATTTAACTGCTTACAACAAACGATACGGTTGGAAAAAAGGTGATAGGTTACTCAAGGATTTAGCCGCTCTTTTGATGCAACATTATCCAACATCTACGATTATCAGATTTTTTGGAGATCATTTTTTGATTGTCAATATAGATCAAAATACGATTTTAGATACCACGTTATTTGATACATTTCTCAACGGTTATGACGTAGAAATCACCTCTAATTATATTGATTTTCTGAAAGACAATATCAACAATACAGATAAGCTTGAAAATATGATATTTAATCAATCATGATTTAAAGTTTCTCATATCCCCTATTTTAGGCATTTCATTCCTCTAACGACGACGTGTTATATTTACTATCACACTGTCTTAATATAAGAAATTTAGATAAATCAAATTCTATTATGGTGAAAAAAATATAATTTTCTAAATTAAGATAAATTTTATCTTAATTACACAAATTCCACATATACCGCACTTTAATAACTTATTGAAAATCATTTTCAATATATTTATTTATATTAATAATCCAAAAATAGAATATAAAAGGAACATTTATAAATATAATAGATTAAAATATTTATATGCCTTTAAGAAAAAAAATATCTGATAGAATTGTGTTAAAAATGTGTTAAATAAATATTTACTTAATATTTACCAACATGAAGATAGGAAATTGGGAGAAAAATGAAAAAAGTTTTACTTGTTGTGCTGATTTTTGGCACGATTTTTTTACAAGCTGACACTCCAAATAAAAACGGAAAAGTCGGGACATATGAGAAACTGGGGCATTTTGTGCCACTAGATCTTCGTTTTACGGATGAACATGGGGTGACTAAGAGTCTGAAAGAGTTTGTTGATGGAAAACCGACGGTTATTTCGGTTAACTATTTCCACTGCCCTGGTATTTGCGGCCCTCAAATTGATAGTTTGACCAAATCATTGGGAAACTTGAAGTTAAAAGAAGGCAAAGAATATAATGCGCTTACGATTAGTTTTGTCACCACCGATACGCCAAAAGATGCGATGGTTTTCAAAAAAAATCACACGCAAGTCATCAAAAAAAGCTTTGATGCAGATGCGTGGCACTTTTTGGTCACAGACAATAACCAAACCATGCACACCTTTTTAGAATCATTGGGGTATGAATATAAAAAAATTGTCAATAAGCAAGGTTTTATAGATTACATTCACCCTACAGATTTGGCCATCATCTCTCCAAAAGGAAAGATTACACGTTATCTTGAGGGGATTCAATACTTACCTTTTGATTTACAAATGGCATTGACAGAAGCAGGAGCAGGCACAGTGCGACCTACGATTACACGCGCTTTGGCTTTTTGCTATTCGTTTGATCCACAAAGTAGCAAATATGTAGTGCAATATAAAAAAATATTTGGTTTGGTCGTCTCAATATTTTTAATCATCATATTTTTATATTTTTTCATTACGGGAAAGAAACACAGAAAAGGAGATAAGGTAGATGAGTAGTACTCACACAAGTTTTTATCAAGAAACCCATACGGTTTTTGGACATCATGACAATAAGTTTTTACAGTGGATTTTTAGTATCGACCACAAAAGAATTGCGATTATGTACGGTATCGTTATGTTTTCGTTTTTTGGCATTGCGGTTTTGATAGCACTGTCCATGCGTTTAGAGTTATTTTATCCAGGGCAACAAATCATGGGTCCACAAACCTACAACGAGGCCTTTACGCTCCATGGTATTATCATGATATTTATCTTCATTGTACCAGGGATTCCTGCGACATTAGGGAACTTCTTGCTTCCCCTGCAAATTGGGGCGCGAGATGTTTCATTTCCAAGACTCAATTTGCTCTCTTTTTGGGTCTTTGTTTTGGGTATTATAGCCGTACTCACATCGCTTTTTTGGAATGGCAATGCTCCCGATACGGGATGGACCTTTTATGCTCCATACAGTACCAAAACAGGCTCTAATATCGTCATGGCCCTAACAGGAGCCTATCTTCTAGGGTTAGCCTCTATTTTAACGGGGATTAACTTTATCGCAACCACACACAGATTGCGAGCACCAGGCATGGGATTTTTCAAAATGCCACTATTTGTTTGGGGTTTGTATGCGACTTCTTGGATTCAAGTTTTAGCGACTCCTATTGTCGGGATTACTCTTGTTTTAGTTATTTTAGAACGTGTTTTTGGCGTGGGCGTTTTTGACCCTACAAAGGGTGGAGATCCGGTTTTATTAGAAAATCTCTTTTGGATGTATTCTCATCCTGCTGTTTATTTGATGATTTTACCAGCCTTTGGTATCGCCTCAGAAATTATCCCGACCTTTTGTAGAAAGCCGATTTTTGGCTATCGTGCCATTGCAATCTCAAGTTCTATGATTGCATTTATCGGATATTTGGTTTGGGGACATCATATGTTTACATCCGGTGAATCCAATACTGTCGCACTTGTCTTTTCTGTTTTGACATTTTTGGTCGCTGTGCCTACGAGTATTAAATTTTTTGACTGGATTGCTACGATGTACAAAGCCTCTATCGTCTTTGATACTCCGATGTTATGGACTTTAGGTACTTTTATCACCTTCATTATCGGGGGTATGACTGGATTGATTTTAGGTGCGGTTGGTGTGGATGTTTATTTTCATGATACCTATTTTGTTGTTGCGCATTTTCACTACGCAATCCTTGGTGGTGTTGTATTCTTGATGTTTGCAGGGATGCACTATTGGTTTCCAAAGGTCACGGGTAAAATGTACAATGAATTGCATGGAAAAATCGCTTTTTACATCATCTTTGTCGGTTTCAACACGCTTTGGTTTCCGATGTTTGTAGCCGGAGCACTAGGCATGCCACGACGTTATTTTGATTATCTGCCACAATTTACAATTTATCATCAAATCGCGACCGTCGGGTCTTGGATTTTTGCATTTGGACTCATTTATATGTTTGTGAATCTCTATAAAGGAATTAGAAAAGGTAAACCTGCGGGTCCAAATCCTTGGAATGCTACCACATTAGAGTGGCAAATACCTTCTCCGCCACAAGCTGAGAATTTTGGTACGATTCCTTATGTTGACTTTATGCCTTATGAATACATCAAAGGAGAACCCGTACATCATATGGATTTGTCTGTAGATGAGAGTAAAAAAGGAGCCCATCATGAGTGATGTTAAAACCTATGAACCAGAAATTATTTTTGATAAACAAGGCAATCCCCATGAGGTTGTCGATTGGGATCATGATTATGAAGGTGCCAAACTGGGTTTTTGGATATTTCTACTCACTGAGATGATGATTTTCGGATCACTGTTCTTGGTTTATACCTTCTATTCCTATCAGCATGGCGCTCAGTTTTCAGCCGCTTCGATTCATATGAATCGTCTTTTAGGGGGTATTAATACTTTTATATTATTAATCAGCACCTTAACGATGGGACTCTCATTGGCCAATCTTAGGAATGGCCATGTTGCAGTATGCAAAAAATATATTTGGGCCACCATCATCTTGGCAACTCTCTTTTTGGCCATCAAATATACAGAGTGGACACTAGAGATAGGTGAGGGATTCTATCCCGGTTCTCCTTCTGCTGATTTAGCAGCATTAGGGCATGGTGGAAAGCTATTTTTTGGACTGTACTTTACCATGACAGGATTACATGGTGTGCATATTATCGTGGGCATTGGTGTGATGTTGTGGCTTTTGAGTCTGATTAATCGTGGCAAAATCACTCCAGAGAACTTTGTCGTTCTTGAGAATACTGCCTTATATTGGGATTTTGTTCATATCGTATGGATATTTGTATTTCCTATATTTTATTTGATTTATTAAGGAGAGGGTTATGACATCAAATTCAAATGAAAATTATCATATGATTGACACGGCAATCTATTACAAAGTTTTTGGACTGTTGTTGATTTTAACAACGGCCACCATCTTGCAGCCTATCGTTTTTCATACCGATTTACAAAACACTTATGCGATTCAAATGTTGATTTCATTTACAAAGGTCGCTTTGGTTGTCTCTTATTATATGCACATAAAAGGCTCAAAACCTTTTTATAAGCGATTGGTTTTTGGTACGACCGCGTTATTGTTTAGTATGTATATTATCATGGCTATTGATACGTATGCGAGACATACTAATAGTGATATATTTAATTAGCAGGCAAAAGGAGATACATTTTGAATAAATATTTAATAAATGGAATAGAAGGCGTATCAAGTTTTGCTTCTCAGGTAGATATGGCAATGCTTGTAGTATTTGGGATTACTACCGTCGTGTTTCTCATCGTTATTGGTGTGATGTTTTACTTCGCATACAAATATAGCAGTAAACGACATGCACGGAAGGATATTGTCAATATTGAGCACAACAGTAAGCTTGAAATTGCTTGGACCATTCTCCCGATGTTTTTGCTTGCTATTATGTTTTATTACGGTATGACAAGTTTAAAAATCATTAGAGAAGTCCCAAAAGATAATATGGAAGTAAAAGTCACCGGGCAAATGTGGTTTTGGACACATGAATATCCAAATGGAAAAGTCACTACAGATCTTTATGTGCCAATCGGTAAAAATGTCAAACTCGATATTACAGCGAAGACCAATGATGTATTACACAGTTATTATATTCCGGCTTTTCGATTCAAACAAGATGCCGTACCGGGATATGTGTATCACTCATGGTTCAACCCTACAAAATTGGGTGTTTATGATATTGAATGTGCTGAATATTGTGGTGTGGGACATTCTCGTATGTTGGCAAAAGTTCATGTGCTCAGCCAAAAAGACTTTGATGCTTGGTACAACAGTGATAAGAAAACACCTTTTAGCAAAGAGAGTAAAACTAAAGAAAATCCAGGTCTTGCCTTGCTCAAATCAAATGGCTGCCTTGGCTGTCACTCATTAGATGGCTCTCCTTTAGTAGGCCCAAGCTACAAGGGATTATTTGGACGCAAAACAAAAGTCCTCGTCAATGGAAAAGTAGAAGAAGTGGTCGCAAATGCACAGTATCTCAAAGAGTCAATTTTAAAACCTAATGCCAAAGTGGTAGAGGGCTTTACACCGGGTATGATGAGCTCATACAAAGGCGTGCTCAGCGATAAACAGATTGACCAAATTATTGACTATCTAAAAAATGGGGATAAACCAAAAAAAGTGGATATCAAAGAAAAAGCTACAAGCCTTCTTCAATCAAACGGTTGTTTAGGGTGTCACTCTTTGGATGGTTCAAAGTTAATCGGTCCAAGTTACAAGGGGATGTATGGACATAAAACCAAAGTCCTCGTTAAGGGTAAAGAGGAGGATGTCGTCGCTAATGATGCCTACCTCAAGGAATCAATTTTAGATCCTGATGCAAAAATTGTAAAAGGATACAGTGGTGGCATGATGGCACCTTATCGAGGCATCTTGAGCGATGATGATATCAATACCTTGATACAATATTTTAAAACGCTTAAAGATTAGTGATAAAAGCCAAAAGGAGTGTGATGATGAAAACAGCAATTTTAGTCAATAAACAAAGGGCGGGTATCAAAGATTATATCGCCCTAACCAAAGCATATTTATCTTTTGCTGTAATGATACCAGGAGCCTTGGCATATCTCTTGTTTGCGAAAGAAATCACATTGGACTTTTGGCTCTCTATTACAGCGATATTTTTATTGGCACTCGGTGTGAGTGCCCTCAATCAATTTCAAGAAAGAGGGCTTGATGCGTTGATGCCACGAACCAAAAACCGGCCACTCGTACAGGGAAGTATTAGTGAAAAAGGAGCACTTGGTATTATTGTTGGATTGATTGGTGGCGCTTCTATTATCGAATATTATGTACTCGGTTTTAGTGGCGTTTTGATCTTTGCCTCGGTTGTTGTTTTATACAATATGATCTATACACCCATGAAGCGTACGAGTGCTTATGCCGTATTTCCGGGGGCAATTTTAGGTGTTATTCCCACCATACTTTGTACTATGGCAGCAAATTTTAGTTTACTCCACCCTGCCTTCTTGGTGATTGCTTGGTTTTATTTTATCTGGCAAATTCCTCATTTTTGGCTTTTAGTACTCATCTATCAAGATGATTACAATAAGGCAAAATTTCCCAATATGGCTAATGTTGTCGGTGCACAATCGCTCTCGCACATCACTTATGTGTGGATTCTATTGACTATTATCAGCGCTTTGATGGTGGTTTCATTTTTTATCCCCAAAAGTATCATTATCTTTACGATAGTGATAGGACACTCTCTCTTTTTGGCATACAAGAGTTTTCCACTTCTTCAAAACGATACTTATCTGAATAAAAAACGTTGCAAGAAAATCTTTATGCAGCTCAATCTTTATACTTTAGCTGTGGTTGTATTTTTAGTCGTCGATCGTTGGTTAATCCGCTAGAGTCACACTCTAGCGGTTTTTGATTAATGCGGTTTTAAAAGCTTTCAAGAAGACATTTTCATCCTCCGTGTGAGGTATTGTCTTCTCTAAGATACCTTGGGTATTGATAATATATACTGATGAGGTATGTGCGACAGTATATTGGGTTTTTGAGCCCTTATCGTAAATCTTAGAATAATATGCTCCAAACGTTCGACTCACTGCTTTAAGATTAGCTTTTGTTGACGTTAAGCCCATCGCTGTAGGATAGAAATAGTTCGCGTACGCTTTTAGATTTTTTAGCGTATCCCGGTCAGGATCGACACTCACAAAAAGTAATTGAAATCTTTTGGCCTCTTCTTTTGGAAGCTTATGAAGCGCATCACTCACCATGCTAAGTGTAGTGGGACAAATATCAGGACAATACATATAGCCAAAATATAAAATGACAATCTTGCCTTTAAAGTCCTTTAAACTAACCTTGCCACTTGCAGAATCCATCGTGAAAGCATAGCGCTGGATTAGCTTTTGATTTTGATAATAAGGCAATCCAACAAAAACCAACCCCGCGATGATAACAATCGCTGAAAATATAATAATTAACTTTTTTCTCATACGGAATTAATTACTTTTCATACCGTTCATTTTCATACCGTTCATCTTCATATTTTTCATTTTCATGCCACCCATCACACTCTTTACGGGCACATTTTTTAGCGTGAGAGTTTCACCATCTGAAAAATGTAGGTTTATCATTTTAACACTATCATGAGGCTTTATTGGTTTTTTAAGACCAATGATCATGATATGATATCCACCCGGTTTTAACATCACACTACCATGAGCGGGGATTGTGATTTTTGGCACTTGAGCCATCACCATCATACCGTTTTTCATAGTGTGTTCATGAAGCTCTAAGGTATCAGCAAGTGTGGAATCCGCACGAGTTAAATCCACCGCCGTGGCACCATTGTTGATGATTGTCATGAAAGAAGCTGAATTGGGTAAATTAGGCGGAACTGCCCTAACATAAGCATCTTTGACTTCGATATTGCCAGCTAAAAGCACCGTAGACATTGCGATAGAAAACAACATAACTATTTTGAACATAAAACCCCTTTTATAAGTGATAATTATAAGGTATCCAAAATATTATTTAATTTTGATAAAGTCACATTTATATCACTATTATTAATACTAAAATCTATTTTTTGTGGTTTTTTGTAAACATTATCATAATAATCTAACAATAAAATTTCCGCTACTTTTGCAAGATTTTTTTCTTGATAATAAGCAATCGCTTGTTGTTTAGCAATTTTTTTGATGTAGGGGGTGATGGTATCCATCGCGTGATAAAAAAATGCATCATCTATCTGTTCATAATCACGTAAAATTCGTGCAACACGTTGTTCAATAGGCGCCGTAATTTCGATACGCTTTCCTTCTCCCATTTTCCTATAAAGCAAATCAGGTAAAATCACCGTACCAATGCGTTTGCTTTCTCCTTCAATAAACACAGGCTTATTCCAATCAATGCGATTGAGCACCCAAAATAATCTATTTTGAAACTCTTTTTGAGAAGGTTGCTCGCCTTTTATATATCCAAAAGTTGAACCAAGATGGTTGGCTAAACCCTCCAAATCGATGGCATTATCTAAATGTTGTAGCAATTGAGTTTTCCCGCATCCTGTATTACCGCCTAAGACGATAAAATTCCCCTGATCAAAAGTATCCAAATAGGACACGACAGCACTTCGGTAACCCTTGTACCCCAATTCCAATCGATCAACACGATATCCAATATTTGAAAATATAGTAGCCAAAGAGGCCGATCGAAGTCCACCTCTTGCACAATATATAGCAATCTTAGATCCAATTTTACACTGTTTATTCAGGGTATAAATATGTCGGGCTGCATTGCAACAAATATAGCTTGCCCCTTTTAATTTTGCATCATTCTTGGATTGTTGCTTATGAATGTATCCTACTTCATGATGTTCTTCATCACTGAGTGCATAGAGGTTAATCGCATTAGGAATTTTTGAATGATGATATTCAGCAGGGCTTCTCGCATCAATAATCAAATCATACGTCTCTTCTTCACGCAAAAAAGTCTCTGTGCTAATTGTTTGTAACATAAGCGTCTATATTCTTTTTCAGTTCTGTATAAATTTTTTGAAAATCATTGGAAAAAACTCGTGTATCGGCAATCGTCGTAATAAAATTCGTATCACCAAGCCAACGGGGCATGATATGATAATGAACGTGCTCAGCAATCCCCGCTCCTGCTGCTTTGCCAAGATTCATCCCAATATTGATCCCATCAGCCCTAAATGCTTTTCGCAACATCGCACTGCATTGTCGCACTACTTTACTCATATGAAGCCAGACCGCTTCATCTAAGTTTTCTATTGCATCAGTATGTTTTAACGGTACAACAAGGAGATGCCCAGGAGTATAAGGATACTTGTTCATGACGACAAAACACTGTGAATCTCGATACAACACACTGTTGTCTTCATCATGTGCTTCATCTTGAGCAATATCGCAAAACACACAATCGCTTTTCTTCCCCGTCACATATTCTGTTCGCCAAGGGGCATATAAATAGTCCATCTTACGCCTCTTTAAAATGAGCAAGCGCACTAGTGATATCTTCTTGTCTCATAAAAAATTCTCCTATCAAGAAGGCATCAACACCAATGTGATGCAACTCCTCAAGTGTGGATTTTTCAGACAAACCACTCTCGGCTACTAAAACTTTACCGTTAGGAATCATCGGAATCAATGTTTCACTCAGTTTCATGTCCATCTCAAATGTCTCCAAATTTCGATGATTGATACCAATAATCTCAGCTCCAGCAAAAATCGCTTTTGTTAAATCATCTTTATCATGAATCTCAACCAAGGCATTTAACCCTAAATGCCACGCATATTCCAACAATCTTTTTAATGTTTTTTTCTCGAGCGCTTTGGCAATCAATAAAATAAAATCGGCGCCATACACCGCTGCTTCGAGAATCTGATACTCATCTATAATAAAGTCTTTACGCAAAAGAGGCAAGGAGGTGTATCGTCTGAGCATCGTCAAATATTCGATATTTCCTTGAAAAAAATGTGGCTCTGTCAAGACAGAAATCGCATTGGCACCACCGGCTTCGTAATCTTTTGCAATCTGCAAGGGATCGAAATCTTCACGAATCACTCCTTTGCTCGGACTTGCTTTTTTGACCTCTGCAATGATGCGGTAGGGCTCCTCTTTGGTCGTGGTTAAGGCCTCCATAACATCTCTAGGAGGAAAGGGATTGTACGCCAAACTACGCCCTAGCCAATCCATCGAAAATTCTTCTTTTCGAATCTCTAAATCTTCTTTTGTTTTTTTGATTATGTCATCTAATATCATTGTTTCTCTTTACTGTTTTTTTGATTTAAGCACTGTTGTATCATTTTGTAATGTAACAAAACTTCAGGTTCATTGGTCTCATTGATGATTTTTTTCATCACCTCTAATGCTTTGCGACATTCATCCAGTTTATAGTATCCCCAAGCTAAAGAATCCAAATAAAAGGGTGAATTTTTATCTGATTCAAGAGCGAGTTTGACCAGTTTGATTCCTTTTTTGATATTTAAATCATGATCAATCAACAAATACCCATAATAATTAAGATAAACCGGGTCATGAAATTTCTCAATGACCGTTTCAAATTTATTGGAGATTGAATTCAAAATTTTTGGATTGAGATGGTTCTTATTTTTTTCATATTCAAAAATAGCCATTTTGGCTAAAAAATCTATATTATTGGTTTTTTTATACAGCGATTGAGCAATACGATACGCGTTTTTGTAATCTTTGTTAGAGGTATAAAGATCGAGTAGCATTTGAGGATTATAATCACTCTCTTCCAAAAATTTGATGGCTGCTTGTTTGTCTTTTTTATAAATCAATAATTCTATGGCTTTTTTCCCATATTCATCTTTTTTGAATTTAGTATATAACTCTTCATAAGTAGAAATCAATCCATCAATATTTTTTTCTTGTCCATAGATACGAACCAATGCAAAATAGACATGCTCACTGGCATCTTTCATGCGAATATAGGTCTCTAGATACGAAATCGCCTCTTTTTTTCTATCGAGAAATTTGTAAAGGAGATTGACCATATTTAAAAGCAGATTTTCAGATTCGTTTGTCTTAAAGGCACTCTCATAATATTTTAATGAAAGATTGTATGACTTTTCTAGAAAATAGATATCACCTAAAAGAGAAAGATTTTCAGCATTCCTCTCTCGTTTGAGAATCTCTAAAGCTAGTTTTTCTGCTTTGGAGTATGCTTTTGTCTTCATATAATATCCAGATTTCAATCGTTTAAACAAAATATTATTGGGATATTTTTCTATGGCCCGGTTTAAAATATCCAATGTTCTGGCTTGATTATTGGATAAAAAAGAGAGGCGTGCTTCTTCTTCTAAATAATTAACTTTATGGCTCTTTTCATAAAGTATTTTATAGGTTTCAAGAGCATTATCATACTGTTTTTCTCTTTGATATTCGAGTGCCTTGAGAATCAAAACATCTTCATTTTGAAACGTTTTTTTACCAATCATTGATGTGGGTTCTTTGGTAGAACAGCCATAAAAGAGAAACAATAAAATAAAGACTAAAGGCGCGTTATACCTGGACATTCATCCTCCAATTCTTTGATATTTTTTTTGAAATATTCCCAAAACGGAAAGCTAGCACATTGCTTTGGTCGCACGGGATAAATGGTGCATGCTCGTTTTTCAAGATTGAAAAATACACACCGATAACCACCATTATACTCAATCTCTTTTAACGAAAATCTATATTGAACCTTTTTTAGATAATTTTGAGAAAATTCTTCAATTTTTATCCCTAAAAAGTCGGCAATCTCTTTAGCTTTTTGTCGATCAACCCAAATGTATCCACTCTCGCCAATACAGCAATTTCCCGCACACGTCTCGCATGCTTTGGGATCAAAACTATAATCAAACCCTTCTTTAGATATCTTCACTGTCTGTATCAGCCTTTATATAAAAATTTTTGATCTCATCTCGCAAACTGTCTCCCTCATAAAGAATGATAGGCGGTAACGTTTTGCAGAGACTTTTTGAGTCTCGTCTGGCATGAACCATGACCAATCCGGCTTCTTTATTGGCGCGAACATGGACAAATTGGAGGTGATTAATTTTGAATTTTGCTGCGACCAATTTACTCATCAAAAGATCAATTTGTTTAGCATCATAGCAAAATAAAAAAGATCCTCGATGCTTTAATAGCCGATACGCCTTAATAGCAAAACGTTCAAAATCCAAAGCATCACTGTGACGACTCAAATAAAGCGATGGATCTTCACTCTTTAGGGCACCTCTATTATAAAAAGGAGGATTGCTAATGATGCAGTCAAATTTCTCACTGAAATCATGCGTAAGAAAATCATCATGAAGCGTCAAAGTTTTTAGTTTGTTGGCCTCGGCATTGCGCTGGGTTAAGGCGATATTGCGTTCTTGTATGTCGATTTGCGTCAAGGCAATTTTATTAAAATCGCGCTTTAACAATAAGCCCAAGACACCACAACCGCACCCCACATCCAAGACGGAGCCTTTGAGATCAAATTGCGTAATAAAATTATATAGAAAAATAGTATCACTATTGTAACGATACCCCTGTTTGTACTGATATAATTTTAGCATGCGGGCTTATTTCCCATCTCGTTGTCGCTCCAAGCTTTTTATTTTGTTTTGCAACATGATAATTTTTTCATTTTCCTCTTGCATCAAATCAATATTTTCTCGCTCTAACTCCGTCAATCGTTTTCTTAAGGCACTGATATTCTCATAATGTTGCTGTTCGGCTTCATTCATCTGTTCTAAACTTTGTGATAATAAAAGTTTTTTTTGTTCCATGAGTTCTGTTTTCGTTTTCAATAAAGATTTTTGGATCTTATCTTTTTCTTCAGCAAGAAGAAGATTGTCTTTTTGTACGATAATCAACTTCTTTTTTAATTCATGGATATAGTGGCGTGTTTGGTTGGTATCATCCGCATCAGAAGACACTACATCAAAA
Organism: Sulfurospirillum sp. 1612; assembly: GCF_036556685.1. Lineage (NCBI taxonomy): Bacteria > Pseudomonadati > Campylobacterota > Epsilonproteobacteria > Campylobacterales > Sulfurospirillaceae > Sulfurospirillum > Sulfurospirillum sp. 1612. Next base: position 1,180,543 of record NZ_CP140614.1, on the reverse strand, counting down.
TCACTAGGTGCCCCAATATAAAGGTATCTTTTTTGAGTACGCTTGGGTAAATCTTCAAAACGAATGGCTGTTTTTTCGATAAAGTTCTGTTTCAATTCTAAGATTTTCGCTTCATGTTTGCGTTGGGTTTTATAACAATATACCCCACCCAACGCAAGCACAATAAAAAGAATAAAATTTAAAAGAATCGAAAGAGAACTGTATCGCATCACTTTTTATGTTTTAATATATACGACACAATATGATGGGTGTGATTGAGCGCAATCGCAATACTACCACCACTTCTTACCGCAATGTCTCCACCGACAAATAAGCCTTTGCTTGAAGTTTCATAATTTTCATCAAATATCGGCTCACCCTTCTCATCTAATTCAATACCGCATTTTTTCAAAAATTCAACAGGTGTTGTTCCACCAATTGCATAGATGACACGATCATATATCGTGTAGTAACCATCCGTAAAATTCACTTTTACTAAGCCATCTTCATTCTCTAAAGAGGTAATATCACAACCCAATCGTAATCTCATTTTTTCAAGACCATTTAATCGGTACAATGTCTCTAAATTGATATCATTGAGTCTGTTAAATTTTGTTCTTCGGTAATTTAAAGTGACCGTATATTTGGCGGTTAAGTCAATCGCATACTCAGCAGCAGAATTACCACCACCTACTACGAGTATCTTCTCACCGGGCACACATTTATCTAAATTAAAATTGACTCTTTGTGTGATAGAAGGCGGGATTTTATAATTGGTAGGTTTGTTTGGTTTTCCCATTCTTCCGATGGCGATAATGACATTTTTACCGATATAACCAGCATTTGCAGTCGTCACCAAAAAGGTATCACCTGATTTTTCGACACTCTCTACTTCGCTGTTAAATATGGCATCAATTTCATCATTATCCAAAAGCGAATCAAAGTAATCAAGGGTACTTTCTTTGGTGCCATCTTCAAACTTGACACTTCCTTCTAACTCGACAACTTGACCTTTGTAATCTTTATCGACTCTTTTATGTTCTTTGTAAAATTTTCTAATGGTCTGAGAATGGTTGTCGCCTTTTTCAATCATCAAAATATTCTTGATACCCAGGACATTGGATTCAACTGCAGCACCGATGCCACCGGGCCCCCCACCAATAATGATGAGATCATATACTTGAGGCATAAAAAAACTCCTTTATATTATAAAAAAGTGATTTTACCTTAGTTATATTAATAAAGTGGTAAAAAATTACTTAAAATAAATTAAATAAGGCAAAATTTATCCTAAATCATATCATGTATTTCTTGAGATTACCACTTTATGCTTGATAATCTTATTTTTTACCGAGTATATGGGTGATGGCATGAAATGCGTGATTGAGTGCAATGGCAATACTACCACCACTATCTACGGCCAAATCTCCGACGATATACATCCCTTTGTTATTGGTTTCAAAGTTTTCATCAATAATCGGCTGCTTGCCCTCATCCAGCGCCACACCGCATTTTTTCAAAAATTCCACAGGAGTGGTACCACCAATTGCATAAATAATTCTGTCGTAAACCACACTATATCCATCATCATAATTTACTTTAACCGCACCAGATTCATTCTCCAAGCTCAAAATATTGCGCCCCATTCTCAATCGTAGTCGCTCTTCTCCATTGGCATCAGCAATCTCTTTTGCATTAATACTATTGAGGCGTGTAAACTCTTTTTTTCGATAATTGAGCGTGACGGTATTTTCTTTGGCAAGATAGACAGCATATTCCGAAGCAGAATCACCGCCTCCCACAACCAAAATCTTCTCACCATGAGTACATCGCTCTAGATTAAAATTTACCTTTTGTCTGATAGAAGGAGGGATTTTGTAGCTTGGTTTATTCGGTTTTCCCATCTTTCCTATGGCTATAATGACATTTTGCGCTTTGTATGTGGCTTTGGCCGTAGTGACTAAAAAATATCCCTCTTGTTTTTCAACTTTTTCGACTTCGCTATTGAAAACAACATCAATCTCTTCATTATCAATTAATTGGTCAAAATAGTCTAGTGTACTCTCTTTGGTTCCATCAAGAAATTGGACATTTCCTTTGATTTCTACCTCTTGGCCTTGATAATCCTTATCGACTCTTTTGTTATCTTTATAAAACTTTCTGATGGTTTGAGAGTGATTGTCTCCTTTTTCTATGACGAGTATTTTTTCTAGTCCTAGAACCTTTGATTCAATTGCGGCACCGACGCCTCCTGGCCCGCTACCGATAATTAAGACATCATACATTTGCTGCATTTTCTCTCCTTATTTTTGCTTAATTTTATCTAATATAGAAACTATTTTAGCTTACTTACATTAAAATAAGAGTAAAATCTTTAAAATTTTATTCAATTTTTATTATAAAGTTTACATTAAGGGAAAAAAATGGAAAATTTTTTAAGAAAAGCAAAAGATTCAAGCAGAATACTCTCGACACTCAAACCCGAAACGAAATCAGACGTACTCAAGAAAATGGCAGAGAATCTAGAAAAACATCAAGATAATATTTTAAAAGCAAACAAAATAGATATCGATGCCGGTCACATCGCAGCATTGCCAGAATCATTAATGGACCGCTTGACATTGACGCCTGAACGCATTCATGATATGTCGCGTAGTCTCAAAGAAATCGCAGCCTTGGGAGAGCCTACCGGTCGTATTTTGGATGGTTGGGTGACACCAGGGGGATTAAAAATCGAAAAAGTATCAGTGCCGATTGGTGTGATTGGGATTATCTATGAAAGTCGCCCTAATGTGACTAGTGACACCGCCGCGCTGTGCTTTAAAAGTGGTAATGTCTGTATTTTAAAAGGGGGAAAAGAGGCAAAAAATAGCAATATTGCGATTGCAAAGATTTTACAAGAGACATTGGTAGCTTGCCAGTTACCAAAAGAGCTCATCTCTTTATTGCCAGATTATTCACGCGAGGGTATTGCCCAATTGATTACTATGGATCAGTTTGTTGATCTTATCATTCCGCGAGGAGGAGCAGCCTTGATTAAATACGTCTCAGAACACTCTAATATCCCGGTTATCAAACATGATAAGGGATTGTGTCATATATTTTTAGATGAGAGTGCCTCTATCAGCCAAGCTTCTAAAATTGCTGTGAATGCAAAATGTCAAAGAACGGGTGTTTGCAATGCTATGGAAACACTTTTAGTGCATCAAAATATTGCACCAAAGGCACTGCCAGAACTCAAAAATGCTTTTGATGCCATGGGAACTAAACTCTTAGGATGCGAGCAAACAAGAAAAATTATCGACATTTTACCTGCGACAGAAGAGGATTTTTGCACTGAATATCTTGATAATATACTCTCCATTAAAGTCGTCGCCAACCTAGAAGAAGCCATCAATCACATCAATCACTATGGTTCTGGACATTCAGATGCTATATTGAGTGAATCTTACGCCAATGCCGAGCGTTTTTTGAATGAGGTCGATTCAGCTTGTGTGTATGTCAATGCTAGCACTCGTTTTACAGATGGGGCAGAGTTTGGTTTTGGTGCGGAAGTTGGCATTAGTACAAGTAAAATCCATGCACGTGGACCGATGGGAATCCACGACCTAACGACTTACAAGTACAAATTATACGGTCAGGGAAATATTCGATAATATGTCAAATATTTTAGAGATTCAAGATTTGTACTTTTCATACGATGGAAAACATACCGTATATGAAGCGTTTGATTTAAGTATGAAACAAGGTGAAGTTGTCTGTATTGTCGGCCCCAGCGGGTCAGGGAAAAGCACCTTGTTTGAACTCATCAGCCACAATTTGAAACCCAACAAAGGGACAATCAACGTAGCATCATTTTCGCAAATTTACCAAGATCCCTATACATCGTTTCATCCAACCTATACCATCATCAATCAAATTCGAGATGTTGCGCCATTGCAAGGGTATGAAAAGCTTTGTGAGGAATTAAATCTCGACCTTGCTTTATTGGAGAAAAAGCCCCATCAATTGAGTGGTGGACAGTTACAAAGATGCTCAATCCTTAGAGCTATCTTGATGAATCCTCAGTTAATCTTAGCCGATGAACCCACCAGTGCGCTTGATAATATTACCCAACTTGAAGTGATGAAATTGCTCATGAGATTTTTGGATCGTGTCGGAATCTTGCTTATCACTCATGATGAGCATCTCGCAAAATGGTGCAGTGATCGTATCATCTCACTGCACGTAGATTAATGTTGGAAAATTTTTAAGAGACCAAAACCGGCCTCTTCTTTTTTAGTTTTCTTGATTTTTAAATCGGTCTTTGGCTTCTCTGAGTGAATCGGCTATCAAAAATGCCAATTCCAGTGCTTGGTCTGCGTTCAGTCTTGGGTCACAATGGGTGTTGTATCGCGAACTAAGATTTTCTTCTGTGACATCCACAACACCACCGACACATTCGGTCACATCTTGTCCTGTCATCTCAAGATGCACTCCTCCTGGGAAGGTGCCCTCTTGTTTGTGTACGTCAAAAAATCCTTTGACTTCTCGTAAAATTTCATCAAACATTCTGGTTTTATAGTTGTTTGAGGCTTTGATGGTATTGCCATGCATCGGGTCAATACTCCAAATGACTTTTTTATCACTGGCTTTCACCGCACGGATGAGTTTGGGCAATTCTGATGTAATCTTATCCGCACCCATTCGGATGATGATATTAATACGTCCCGCTTCATTTTCAGGATTTAATTTATCTATTAACGCAAGCAATTCATCTGGCGTAATACTTGGTCCTGCTTTGATACCAATTGGATTAATAACTCCACGCAAAAACTCTACATGTGCACCATCGACATCACGAGTTCTATCACCAATCCAGAGCATATGAGCAGAACAATCAACCCAATCACCGCTTAGACTGTCTTCACGCGTCAAGGCTTCTTCATTATTGAGGAGTAACGCCTCATGAGAAGTATAAAGAATGGTTTCATTAATCATCGGTGTATTTTCAGAAGTGATACCACATGCTTCCATAAATTCCAATGTTTCCGTAATTTTATGAGCCAATGCTTTATATTTACCACCCAAAGCATTATCTTTAACAAAACCGAGATTCCATTTGTGAACTTGATGTAAATCAGCCAATCCCCCTTTAGCAAATGCACGTAAAAGATTCATGGTCGCAGATGATTGATTGTAGGCGCGTAACATTCTATTGGGATCTGGAATTCTAGAATCTTCGCTAAAATTATTATCATTGATGATATCACCACGATAACTTGGTAGTTTTTCTCCATCAATCTCTTCAAAATCACTCGATCTTGGTTTGGCAAATTGTCCGGCTAATCTGCCGACTTTCACAACAGGGCAACCACCGGCAAAAGTTAGTACGACGGCCATCTGCATGATGACTTTAAACATATCTCTAATATTATCAGCATTAAACTCTGCAAAACTCTCTGCACAATCGCCACCTTGCAATAAAAATGCTTTGCCTTCACAGACTTTTGCAAACTCATGCTTAAGGCTTCTCACTTCCCCCGCAAAAACGAGAGGAGGATATTTGCTTAATATCTTTTCGACTTTTTGTAACTCCGATTTATCTGGATAAGTAGGTTGTTGTTTTATTGCTTTTGTTCTCCAAGAAGTCTTAGTCCATTCTTCCATCATCAATTACCTTTACTTGAATTTTATAATCATTATACAATGTTAAACTTTAGAATTAAGAAAACAATAGTAAAATAAGCAAAAAAAAATCAAGGATTCGCGTGCAGGAACACAATGAAGAGAAAAAAGGTATTTTATATGCCTTAGCCGCATTTATTTTTTGGGGACTTGTCCCAATATATTTTAAATTGACCAGTAGCGTACTTCCTGCTGAGGTTCTTGTTCATAGAATCGTTTGGTCTGTTGTTTTCTTAGCACTCTTGATTGGCTACACAAAACAATCTCGACAAGTACTCGCTATTTTAAAAGATTGGAAAAAAGTCAGGATTCTAATGATTACGTCAATCTTAGTCTCATCAAACTGGCTTATTTTTATCTGGGCTATCTCTCATGATATGATAACAGAGGCCAGTTTGGGATATTATATTAACCCTATTATCAGTATCCTATTAGGTATTATATTTTTTGGAGAAATTCCATCAAAATTACAAAAAATTGCAATTTTATTGGCATTTCTAGCTATCTTAAATGAACTAATCTCTGTGGGTTCTATCCCCCTTGTCTCATTATCTCTTGCTTCATTATTTGCATTTTATGGTATGCTTCGCAAAAAAATCTCTCTGCCTTCAGTAGCTGGACTATTTATTGAAACGTTAGTGATTTTGCCTTTTGCTCTTTTATATTTTTACTATCTAGTCTCAACGTCTCAAAACACCTTTGATTTTACTATCAACACTGTATCTATTCTCTTGATTAGTGCTGGATTGATTACTGTCTTGCCGCTTTTGTGGTTTAATGCTGCAGCGACTCGCATTTCGCTTACGAAACTTGGTTTCATTCAGTATGTCGGCCCAAGTATCTCATTTTTGCTCGGAATCTTTGTCTATCATGAGCCGTTTGATCAAAAAAAATTATTGACATTTTTACTGATTTGGCTTGCTTTGGTATTGTTTTCATTTGACTCTAAACTATCAAAAAAACGGTTTTCCCATTAATTTAGCATCTTTGTAACTTTGCGAAACATAAAAAAATAATTACACTTTTTTTACATCACTTTAATTTTACGTGAAAGCAAGATGTAGTATAGTTTATTAAGATGTGATTAAAATTTAGCCTATGCAAATAATAATTATTTGTTTGTTGTGTGCTACAATGACATCCATAAACAACTTAAAAGGAACAACATGAGATCAAAAATCGCAAAAATTTCTATTGCTGCAATCGCAGTTTTGGGATTAAGTGCTTCAGCCCTTCAGGCTGATACCTTAAGTGACGTACAAAAAAATGGCTTTGTAAAATGTGGTGTTAACACAGGACTTCCTGGATTTTCATCAGCTGACGCAAGTGGCCACTGGAGCGGTATTGACGTTGATGTTTGTAGAGCAGTCGCAGCCGCTGTTTTAGGTGATGCATCAAAAGTTAAATATACCCCTTTGACAGCAAAAGAAAGATTTACAGCACTTCAAAGTGGTGAGATTGATATCCTTTCAAGAAATACAACATGGACACAAACAAGAGATTCTTCTTTGGGTTTAAATTTTGCCGGTGTTAACTTTTATGATGGACAAGCTTTTATGATTCATAAATCTCTTGGTGTCAAAAGTGCGTTGGACTTAAACGGTGCAGCAGTCTGTGTTCAAGCAGGTACAACAACAGAATTAAACCTCGCAAGTTACTTTGCATCTCATGGTATGAAATATAAATCTGTTTCTTACGATACCACGGCACAAGTTCGAAATGGTTATGAGAGTGGTCGTTGTGACGTTATGACATCAGATTCGTCTCAATTGCATGCGTTGCAAACAACACTAAAAGACCCAAGTGGTTCTATAATTCTGCCTCAAATCATCTCAAAAGAGCCTTTGGGACCGGTTGTTAGACAAGGTGATGATGTATGGTTTAACATCGTAAAATGGTCTTACAATGCTATGGTAGCCGCAGAAGAACGCGGTATCACAAGCAAAAATGTCGATCAACTCAAAGCTACTACAAAAGATCCTGCTATCAAGAGAATTCTTGGTACAGAAGGCAGATTGGGTGAAAATCTTCACTTGAAAAAAGATTGGGCATATAATATTATCAAACAAGTTGGTAATTATGGTGAATCATTTGAACGCAATGTCGGTATGGGATCTCCTCTTAAAATCGAAAGAGGTCTTAATGCACAATGGAAAGATGGCGGATTACAATATTCTCCACCATTCAAATAATATCATATTTTATTTTTCGGCAGGGTTCGTCCCTGCCCTCTCACTACGTGTCACATAAAGGAGCATAATGCTAGCATTTTTACGAGATAGAAGAGTTAGAGGCTATCTATTTCAACTCATTACAATTATTGGTGTTGTTGCATTTTTGTGGTATATTGGGGTCAATACTACTCACAATATAGAACAAAGAGGCATTAAAACCGGTTTTGGATTTTTAAATTCAACCGCAGGATTTGGTATCAATGATAGTCCGATATCTTATACCCCTTCAAACTCCTATGGTAGAGTTTTTTTAGTAGGACTTTTAAACACCCTCATTGTTTCGTTTGTTGCCATCATATTTTCAACGATACTCGGTCTTTTTGTCGGGGTACTCAGGCTCTCAAAGAATTGGCTCATGAGAAAACTCTCAGCAGCCTATATTGAGATTTTTAGAAATATTCCAATATTATTGCAAATTTTATTTTGGTATAACGTCGTTTTACGTTCCCTTCCTTCTCCGAGGGGCAGCATTGATATCTTTGGCACAATCTTTATTAACAATCGTGGACTCTATATTCCACAACCTGCCCTTGATGCAACCGTTATTTCGGTACTTTTGTCATTTATCCTTGTCATTGTCTTTGTTTTTTTTCTTAATCGATGGTCAAACAAGAGACAAGAACAAACAGGACAAGAGTTTCCAGTCTTACCTGTGGGGTTGGGATTGTTGATTGTGGTACCTATTATTGGATATTTTGTTGGTGGTGCAAATTTTGATTTTTCATATCCGCATCTTCAAGGATTCAACTTCCAAGGGGGTAAACAATTTTATCCAGAATTTATTGCTTTAGCCATGGCCATTACCATTTATACGGCAACCTTTATTGCAGAAGCGGTCAGAAGTGGTATTGAAGCAGTTAATAAAGGACAAAAAGAAGCCGCTGCATCTATAGGACTATCTAGTTATCAAGCACTAAAATTGGTAGTTTTGCCTCAAGCAGTAAGAATTGCCATTCCGCCAACCATCAACCAATATCTTAACATTGTCAAAAACTCTTCGTTGGCAACGGCGATTGGATATCCGGAATTGGTAACGGTTTTCGCGGGAACTACACTCAATCAAGTAGGACAAGCAATTGAGATTATCTCTATCACGATGTTGGTTTATTTGGTGGTGAGCCTTGTGGTATCAGCACTACTCAATTGGATCAACCATAAAATGAAGATTAAGGAAAGATAGCGTGGCAGTATATAATAAAATTTCACAAAGAGAAGCGCCATCAAACTCAAAAGGTGCAATCCATTGGATGCGAGATAATCTTTTTTCTTCGCCATTAAATACGGCATTAACAATGCTCGGTATTGCTATTTTAGTTTGGATTATTCCTCCTTTTATCAAATGGTCTTTGATTGATGCTCATTTTGCAGGAGATTCAAGGGCACAATGTACCGGAGATGGTGCTTGTTGGGTTTTCATCAAGGTCAAGATGAGTATGTTTATGTATGGTTTCTACCCTGAAGTTGATCGCTGGCGCGTGAATCTCGTCGCGATTTTCTTTGTTGTACTCATTGGATTGTTTAAACTTATAAAAAAAGATACTGTTAGATTTTTTATGTTAACAGGATATTTTATTGTGGCATTTATTTTAATCCGTGGTGGATTTTTTGGATTAAATGTCGTTGACACCAATAAATGGGGTGGTTTAATGCTCACTATCATCGTCGCAGCTGTCGGTATTGTGTGTTCTTTCCCTATTGGTATTTTATTTGCATTTGGTAGGTCTTCAAAGCTACCTATTATTAAAAGTATTAGTGTTACGTATATCGAATTTATTCGTGGCGTTCCCTTGATTACGATTCTTTTCATGTCATCTGTTATCCTTCCACTCTTTTTCCCAGAAGGTATCACTTTTAACAAACTCTTGCGTGCGCTCATCGGTATTACGCTCTTTCAAGCAGCTTATATTGCTGAAATTGTTCGGGGAGGGTTACAATCCATACCAAGCGGTCAATACGAAGCAGCTGATGCTATTGGATTATCCTATTGGCAAAAGATGATACTGGTCATATTGCCTCAGGCATTGAAAGTGGCGATTCCAAATCTTGTTGGAAGTTTTATTGCCCTCTTTCAAGACACCACATTGGTACTAATTATCGGTCTCTTTGATTTACTTGCGATGGTTCAACTTACCTCAAGTGATTCAAAATGGCTTGGTTTTGAAACAGAAGGATATGTATTTGTCACGATACTCTTTTGGGTATTTTGTTATAGCATGTCTGTTTACAGCCGATCATTAGAAAAACGATTCAATACAAATAATAAGTAGGAAAAATTATGGAAAATAAAAATGATGTAATAGAGATTAGAAATTTAAATAAATGGTATGGCGATTTCCATGTCCTTAAAGATATCAATTTAAATGTCAAAAAAGGTGAGATTATCGTCGTAGCAGGACCTTCAGGAAGTGGTAAATCAACGATGATTCGTTGTATCAACTATCTTGAACAATTTCAAGAAGGACAGATTATCGTCAATGATGTTGAGTTGAGCGATGATGTCAAAAAAATTAAAGCAATTCGTGAAGATGTGGCGATGGTTTTTCAAAGCTTCAACCTCTTCCCGCATCTCACGATTTTAGATAATCTCACACTAGCACCGATTTGGGTCAAAAAAACCCCTAAAAAAGATGCGATTGAGACGGCGATGAATTTCTTAGATCGAGTCGGTATCGCAGATCAAGCCAAAAAATACCCCAATCAACTCTCAGGTGGTCAGCAACAACGCGTAGCAATCGCAAGAAGTCTTTGTAAAAATCCATCGATTATGCTATTTGATGAGCCCACCAGTGCACTTGACCCAGAGATGATTTCAGAAGTCTTAGATGTTATGGTGGAATTGGCTCAAGAGCATCGTACGATGGTTTGTGTGACTCACGAAATGGGCTTTGCTAAAAAAGTAGCCGATCGTGTTATCTTTATGGAATCGGGACAAATTATCGAAGAAAACACCCCTGAAGAATTCTTTGAAAATCCACAATCAGACAGACTCAAACTCTTTTTAAGTCAAATTCTTTCTCATTAGCCTAAAGTTGTCTTAGAAATAAGACAACTTTATACATATCTTGCTATAATTCTAAAATATATAATCAAAAAAGGCTTATTATGGATCAACTCTTACCTGTCATTTTGGTATCTGTATTTATCATATTGATTGTTATTAAAAATATTAAAAAAGTCACCGAAAATATTGATATAGAATCACTCAAAAATCCCAATGCAAAATATGGAGATTTTTCAGCTCATGTGCAAGATTATATCAGAGATATTCGATCTGACATCAAAAAAGGCTCTTCTGATGATGTCATATTTGCGCTCAGAGACCCCGAAAAAGCAGAGCAAGCGAGTGAAATTCTCTCAGATTTTATTCGTAAATTGGTGTTTTTTGAAACAACAATGTCAAAAAATAGAACCAAAGAACAAATTGAAGCAGAACTCGCTGAAATCCTCATCAATTTGGATGGTTTTGTGAAAGGCTACATCCAAAATGGTGATTTAATCGCAGAGAAGATGCGAGAAGATTTGCAAGCGCGTTTTGCAGAATTGCAACGCTAATAACCAAGACTCTCATAAAATAGTTTCATTTTTTCCTGAGCCAAATCGATTGATATGGGCTCAAAAGTAACGTGATTTCCCATGCGCATCTGTGCTAATTTAAAACAATCTATTGGCAGTACAGAACCAATCTTTGGATATCCCCCTATGGTTTGTCTGTCTTTTAATAAAATAATAGGTTGCCCATCTTTGGGAATTTGAATCGCCCCAAAACTGATACCTTCTGAGATAATGCCATCAATCTTGCAGTGAATTGGATCTGATTTTAATTTATATCCCATTCGATTGTTTTCCGAAGATATAGTATAAGTCTGAGAAAAAAACTTTTCTACTTCATCGGGATCAAAATATCCATCTTGATAGCCCAAAATCACACGTAATTTTAAATTTTGTGTATATTGGGGTATGAAATCTGCTTTGTGAAGGCGATGTTCTTTTTGTATGGCATGAGGAAAAAAGTTGATAATATCTCCCTTTTGCAAGCTTTTGCCATTAAGCCCACCGATTCCCTCTTTGATGGTCGTCGCACAACTTCCGAGTTCTTGTGGGATATTAAAACCTCCCTTGACACAAAGATATACCCGTACACCCGAAGTGGCAAATTTGAACTCTAAAATATCTCCTTGGTGCAGGTTGTGTGTTCTCCAGATATCTGCTGTTTGATTATTGATGGTAAATTTTGCATTGGCACCGCACACACTGATAGTACACGCATCATCACACTCAAGTTTCAATCCTCCTAAGGTGATTTCAATACAATTGGTATTGTGAGGATTTCCCAATAAATTATTGGCTACCCGATAAGCATACTCATCCATACTTCCTGATTGGGTGAGTCCTTTGTGGCACAAACCAAATCGACCATTATCTTGAATCAAGGAGAGAAGCCCTCCTTCTATGACTTTAAAACAACTCAAATCACGCCACCATTTTTTAAAAATTCATCTTTATCAATCGGTAAAAACTTCACACGATCTCCCACATTTAGATAAGAAAAACCATCGATTTTCTTGTCAAACATATCCTGATATGTTCTCCCCACAATATTCCATCCTCCAGGGCTTTGCACTGGATAAATAGCACTTTGATTATCAGCAATACCTAAGCTACCCCGAGGAATTTTACTCCGTGGACTCGTGAGTCTTGGTGTGGCAATTCTTTTATCTACTTCGCCCAGATACGCAAATCCGGGTAAAAACCCTATCGAATAGACCAAATACTCACAACTTGAATGTATGGCTATCACTTCTTGAATGCTGAGATTGGCCTCTTTGGCAACATGTGCCAAATCAAATCCTACACTTTCATCATAATAAATCGGAATTTCAATCAAGCGCCCCTCTTCTTTATCCATACGGCGATCGAGTGCAATATGTTCTTGTAAAAAAGCTACGATTGATTTAAAATCAAAAATCCGCAAATCATAATGAAAGAGAATTGAGGTATAAGAAGGAATGATATCTATTAATCCTTCATGTTTTAGATTTTTAATATGAATATAATTACTCTGCACCAAATCAACATTGTCCCGAGAAATATGGTCAGCAAAATAGACAATAATACTATCTACTGAAGCGATTTTATACTCTATCAACTCAAATACTCTCTCATAGCTTTCACGATTTCAACCGCATGAGCATTATCACCATGCACACAGATACAATCCGCTCGTAATGCTAACTCTTTACCGGTATGTGCCTTAATCACACCGTTTTGACTCAAATAAATCAAACGCTCCATCACGTCATCACTGGATTCAAGTACCGCATGTGGCATACTGCGTGGCATCAAACTGCCATCTTCCATATAGGCACGATCAGCAAAGACTTCATAAATCAAATCAACACCTACTTGATTTGCAATCTTGGCATAGGTCTCATTTTTGGCTGAACTTAATATCATGAGTTTCAGATTTTTGTCATACTGTGCTATGGCTTTGAGGATACTCTCAAAAATCGCAACATCTTTCATCATATCATTATAAAGGGCACCATGAGGTTTGACATAGCTCACTTTTGTATTATTGGCTTGAGAAATACCTGCCAATGCGCCTATTTGATATATAACCATACTCTCAATTTCATCATGAGTACATGCAAGACTCCGTCGACCAAAACCAACCAAATCAGGATAAGCCACATGGGCTCCAATCGTCACATCATGAGCTACCGCCATCTTGACAGTTTGATTCATAATCACCGGGTCACTTGCATGAAATCCACAGGCGATGTTTGACATATCAATCAAAGGCATCACCGCTTCATCCAAGCCCATTTTCCAAGCGCCAAAGCTCTCACCCATATCACAATTTAATTTTATCACTGTATCATTCTCCTCGGCAAATAAAATGCAATTTCAGGAAAGGCTGTCACCAAGACAACCACCAGTATCATTATAACAAAAAATGGAAAAGTCGCCTTTAAAATATAGCCAATTTTTTCACCGGAAATACTCTGAATTACAAATAAAGAAAAACCAACAGGTGGGGTGATTTGCGATAATTCCACCATAAAAACCAAGAAGATACCAAACCAAAGTGGGTCAAAACCGGCCATCTTGACAATAGGAAGGACGATGGGCAGGGTCATGACAACCATCGATATACCATCTAGCATCATACCTAGAATCACATACATAATCCCCACAACAAAAATCAACATATAAGGAGAGAGATGTAACGATGCGATGTATTCACTCAATGCAGTAGCAATGCCTAAAAAGCCGACCACTTGAGAGAGAAAACCCGCTCCGGCAATGATAAAGCTAATCATCACCGTTGTCTTAATCGAGTTTAATAATGCGATTTTAATGACTTCAAAATCTAGACTTTTAAAATACAATCCCAGCAACAATGAACCCAAAACACCCAAAGCCGCTGCTTCAGTTGGCGTCGCAAAACCTGCATAAATACTTCCTAACACCAAAGTAATCAATAGCATAATGGGTAGCAAATCTTTGATAGAATTCATTTTATCCTGCCACGTGACTTTTTCTGTTTGCAGAGGAATTGCTTTTTTATCAAAAGAAGCCGCTATCATGATATAAAGGGCATAGGCACTTGCGAGTAAGAGTCCGGGGAAAATTCCTGCGATAAAGAGCTGTCCGATCGAAACATTGGAGAGCACACCATAAATAATCATGATAAGACTAGGAGGAATCAAAAATCCCAAAGTTCCGCTTCCTGCCAGTGAACCAATAGCCAGCATTTTGCTGTAACCTCTTTTTTTCAGTTCTCCCAAGGTAATCTTGCCTACGGTGGCTGTCGTAGCGGCTGATGAACCAGAAACGGCGGCAAACAAAGAACAAGCCGCAACATTAATGTGCAATAATCTACCAGGAACTTTGTCCAACCAAGGAATCAAACCGTTAAATAATTTACTTGAAATTGAAGATTTGTACAACAATTCTCCCATCAAAATAAACATCGGAAGTGCGGCTAGGGACCAAGAATTCAGTGAATCATATAATGAAGAAGATAAGAGATCTCCAATCTTGTCAAAGATACTGATAGAAGGCGGTAAGTGATTTTGGAATATCAACATTCCAAAAATACCCGTCAACATCAAAGAGACTCCAATCCAGATAGATGAGAGCAATAAAGCAAACATGACAAACAACAATACAACCGTCAAAACAAGAGGATCAGCTATCATGATGCCCTCCTTTGATAATAAATGCCAAAATTGCAATGACAAAGATAAACAACCCTACAATCATTGGAATTTGTGTCATATATATCGGAGTGGCAGAAACACCTTCTGAGAGTATTTCAAATTCGTAGGAATCCATACACATCAGAATAACGCGATATAAGATAAAGAGTATCACAAAAAAGGTGACAACCCCCGCATAGATATCTAAAGCTTGTTTTAATTTTACATTTTTCAATCTTGAGGTGAGTATGTTGATTCTAATGTGTGCTTTCTCCCGAAAAGCAAAGCCTAAAGAGAGAAAAACAGACGCCAGATAAAAATAACCACTGTACTCATCGGCAAACATGGTGGATGTGTCAAAGAACGTTCTTAGAACAATCTCTAAGAGAATCAAAGCCACCAAGGCGATAATACAAAGCGAAGAGAGAAAGACCCCAAGTGTGTTGAGGCCTTTATCAAATTTAAGAAAATAACGTTTTAACATCTTATTTTTGATACTCTTTGAAAATCTTTTTGATACTAGGGCTGGCATCTTTGAGATACTCATCGAGTAGTTTCTTAGCGACAACATCGAGTTCGCTTGAGAGTTTTGAACTTTCATCTGAGATAATCATGCCGTGGTCTGCCAGCATTTTCAATGCGATTTTGTCTTCATTTTTAGATGCTTCCCATTGAGATTTTTCAATCTCTTTAGCCGCTTTGAGCATGGCTTTTTGTTGCGCAGCATTCATGCTGTTCCAATAATCTAGATTGATAGTCACCGCTTGCAATGGATACGCATAATTGATTTTAGTAAAGTGGGTCAATACTTCCCAAAATTTTCCATCTTTTCCTGAGGCTGATGATGTTACAACGGCATTGACCAAGCCGGTATTGAGTGCTGAATAGACCTCTCCCCAAGGAAGTGCCACAGCATTACCTCCTGCCATATTGACAAAATTTGCTGAGTTTTTATCATACGTTCTTGCTTTGATTCCTGCAAAATCTGCTGTAGAATTGATCGCTTTTTTGGTGTACAAACCACTCGGTGGCCAACTCACCGCATAGAGAAGTTTTTGATTCCATTTTTTTGCGGTTTTTTCATATGCTGGTTTTGAAAGTTGATAGAGTCGGTACGCATCATCGTAGGATTTTGCGATAAAAGGCAGTGCTGATATACCAAAGACTTTACCCCCGCCTGCAGTGAAAGGTATAAACATATCTGTCATCGGCACCACGCCGTCTTTGACCGCTTTTAAAGGATTGCCTTTGACAAGAGAACTCCCCGCATGTACGGTGATTTTGACAGTCCCATCACTGTATTTATTTACCAATTTGGCAAACTTTTCAGCACCCACAGTATGAAAGTTTGTCGCCCCATATTTCGCATTTAAATCCATCGTAACATTGGCTGCAAACATCATCGATGTAAGCCCTGTTGCAACTAAAATCTTCTTGATCATGTATACTCCTTTATTTTTTATATACTTATACTAACAATTCGAAGTAAGAAATCAGTGAGCCTGTGGCAAAACCATTCTTTTTTTTCGATTTTTGGCTGTTTTGTCACCAAAAGTTACAAGAATCATGACACAATATAATGTGCATGATGGAATAAAACAGCACCGGTTTTTCTTACTCTTTTATTTTAGCATAAAAGTGTTCCGACAAAGTGGCTCACAGTGCCAATTTTTTATGCATCATGATATATAAAAAACATTGAGAAGATAAAGGGCTATGTTATATTGAGAGTTGAGGTGGAGAAAATATCTTAAAAGAATCAAAAGATTCTTTTAAGATATAAGTTCAAAAATTGTATCTACAAAGCACTATATGAGTGCTTTGACTTGTGCGGCTATTTCTAACTCTTCGTTGGTTGGAATTGCAACTACCTTGATGGCACTCTCTTTGGCACTGATTTCAATCGGGCCTTTTGCGTATTGGTTATTTAAGTCATTATCGATAATAATGCCAAGATGCTCAAGCCCCAAACAGCTTCGTCTTCTAACATCTATATCATTTTCACCAATACCTCCTGTGAAAATTAAGCAATCGAGATTTCCTAAAATAGCCAAATAAGCCCCAATATATTTTTTAACCCGATAGGTAAACATCTTGATGGCCAACTCTGCTTTCTCATCTCCAGTTTTTGCCATCTCTCCGACTATTCGCATATCATTGTTTCCACAGATACCTTTGAGTCCGCTCTCTTTATTGAGCATAGTATCAAGATCATGAATGTCCATATCCTTCATCTTAGCAAGATAAGGCAAAATAGCAGGGTCCATATCCCCGCTACGAGTTCCCATCACCAATCCTTCTAAGGGTGTTAATCCCATAGACGTATCAACACTTTTCCCCTCTTTAATCGCACAAGCACTTGCGCCATTGCCCAAATGTAGGCTGATGGCATTCATCTTGTCATAATCAAGATTTAAAAATTTAGATGCTTCCTTTGCGACATAATGGTGTGATGTTCCATGAAAACCGTACTTTCTGACTTGATGTTCCTCATACAAATCATAAGGGAGTGCATACATAAATGCATGTTGTGGCATGGTACTGTGAAAGGCCGTATCAAATACCACCACTTGGGGTACATTAGGACACTGTTCTAGGGAGCTAAGAATACCATCAAGATGGGCGGCGTTGTGTAATGGTGCTAGTGGGATTAATCGTCTAATCTCACTGATAACTTGGTCGTCAATGATGATGGGTTTGGAAAGGTGTGCGCCACCGTGGACAACACGATGCCCGATTCCATCTAGACACGTTAAGTCTTTGATGATACCAGATTCTATCAAAAGAGAATTGACCACTTCCAATCCCTCTTTGTGATTTTTTATCGTTTGATCTTCTGTGATTTGAAATTCATGTCCAGAATCATCATGAAAACGTATTTCTGCATGCGCCATCTTTTCACCTATTTGTTCTACCAATCCATTAGCTAAAGAGGCATTATTTGACATTTTGAAAAGCTGAAATTTAATCGATGAACTCCCGCTGTTGATTACTAAAATTTTCATTTATCATTTTCTCCTGCTTGGATTGCTGTAATAGCTACAGTATTGACAATATCGGGGACAAGACAACCTCGGCTCAGGTCATTGACCGGTTTATTGAGACCTTGAAGAACCGGACCAATAGCAACAGCACCTGAACTTCTTTGTACGGCTTTGTAGGTATTATTACCGGTATTGAGATCTGGAAATATGAAAATAGTCGCTTTACCAGCAACCTTGCTATCTGGCAATTTGGTTTTTGCAACATTTTCATCAATCGCCGCATCATATTGAATCGGACCTTCAACCAAAAGCTCTGTTTCGCGTTCATGGACGATTTTGGTTGCTGTTCTTACTTTCTCAACTTCTTCGCCCTTACCTGAATCACCAGTAGAATAAGATAACATCGCAACTTTAGGCTCGATTCCAAACATTGCCGCTGTTTTAGCCGAAGTCATAGCAATTTCAGCTAACTGTTCTGCATTCGGGTCTTGATTGACCGCACAATCACCATAAACCAAAACTTTGGTATCCAAACACATAAAGAAGATACTCGATACAATAGAGACACCTGGTTTTGTCTTGATAATTTGTAACGCAGGTCGTATCGTCTCTTGCGTTGTATGAATGGCGCCTGAGACCATACCATCAGCATCACCACAATGCACCATCATCGTCGCAAAATAACTCTCCATCTCCATAGATTGTCGTGCCACATCTTCACTCAAACCTTTGTGTTTTCGAAGCTCATAAAAAAGTTTGGCGTATTTATCCATCAATGGGGATGTTTTTGGATTGACAAACGTGGCTTTTGAAATATCAAGGCCAAGCTTTGATGCTTTGTCAAGAACATGCTTTTTATCACCTAATAATATAATCTCTGCAACATCACGTCTGAGAAGTATCTCTGTGGCTCGCAAGATTCGTTCATCACCACTCTCTGGTAGCACAATTCTTTTGCGATTGGCTCTAGCGCGTTCAAACAAACGAAATTCAAACATAATCGGAGTCACCATACCATTGCCATTATCAGAAACAATTTTATTCTCAAGATAACTAATATCGACATTAGAGGTAAAAAGCCCCATAGCAAGCGCGATCTTTCGTTCACTTTGTGGGGTAATGGTCGCTTTGACATTCTGGACTTTCATCGCCGTTTTATAAGTATCTTCTTCAACACTTAATATCGGCAAACTACACTGTTCAAACCCACTAAATAGCTTTTTAATTGATCGATGAGGTAAGAGTCCTCCGGTCAAAAGAAGCCCTGAGATATTTGGAAAGTTTTCTGATAAAATTGAGGCTAAAGAACCAATGATAATATCAGATCGATCCCCTGGCACAATGATTAAATCACCATCTTCAATGTACTCCAAAAAGTTATCAAGCTTCATTGCCGCTATCTTGCTTTGTCTGACTACCCGTCGCAAGTCGCGTTCTTCACCAAGTATTTGCATGCAATTGAGTGTTCTTTTAATCTCAGCAACGGTTGGTGTATCTAATTCGGTTAATTCTTCTAGGAAATATATTGGACTTTCTTTGACGCCCAAAGAAATAATATCATGTTTTAATTTGTTGATAATTTTTGAATCCAAACGATTCACGAATGTAGCGATATGCGCGCATCCTGAGGCTTTAATCGCATCACTTTCTATCGTAATTTCATCTAATATTTCTGAAGCACTTTTATCTTTTCCTGTTAAAATACTCACATAAGGAATCCCAAGATTTTGTGCAATTGCGAGATTGATATCAAAATCAACAGTTTGTGAAAATGCAGAACTATTGAGCCCTTCTACGACTACAAAATCGTACTCTTTTTCGAGCTTTTTGTATTTTTCCAAAAGAGATTCAATGAAGAAAGAAAATTTATTTTCCGCGAGGAGACTCTCTACTTCATGAACGCTAAAACCATAAGCATCTTCATATTTGACATCGAGATCATATTTTTCAAGTACAAAAGCGATGTCATTATCAACTGTTTTTGTATCCAAGATAACAGGCCTAAAAAAAGCAACTCGGTTCAGTTTCCCTTTGAGTAATTCCATAATACCCATCGTTATAATCAAGCTGCCCGCAGCTTTTTCTAACGAAGATATGTAAAGACTGTCTGACTTCATACCACTCCCTTGATTCTCATTTTAACGGTATCATATTAAAATAAAGATTACAAAAATATAAGATATTTTTTTGCGTTTAATAAATTATACTTTTTTTATTATAAATAATAAATTATAATATCACATAAATGTCGGTGCATCGTTAGAAAATAAAATTAAATCTCCCATTTGTGTATTTTCTGCCAATACTTTTTCGATTTTACCCTTGTCTTTTAAAATAATTTTTTCAGTATGTTGTATGTGTTGTGCCAAAATCTTTGCATTAATCTTTGACGTAATAATCACCAAATCAAATATCGCATCAATTTTGTTGGCCAATTTGATATTAGAGGCTTCATCACTCTCCACAATACCCGGAGTGATGATGACTTTCCGTCCAGAGTATTGAGAAACAAGCTCGTACGAGCCGACCATCCCCTCAAGATTTCCGTTGTAACTATCATCGATGATTATCTTACCATTGGCTTCTATCTTTTGTAATCGGTGTTCTACTTGTGACAGATGTGCAATACGCTCTTGTATCGTCTCCATATCAAGACCAAGATACCTAGCAGTACGAATCACAACATCAAGGTTTTGGGCATTAAAAGCCCCTAATAAATTGGCATGAAAATGATACTGTTTTGCATCAAAAATCAAATCAAAATCAATCCCTTCTAATGTCGGTATAATACCCTCAATATGATCACCAAAAAATGTTATATGCTTTTCTGGTTTAACATGGGCGCTGGTATGAACAAAAGCGTGCTCTAATCGTGCACTTTGGAGCAGTTCCATCTTGGTATCTCGTATATTTTGCAGTGTTTTAAAATATTCGATATGTTGTTCACCAATTTGTCCCACGATTGCGATGTGCGGTTGGACAAATTGTGCAATTTCTAAAATATCCCCTTTTGCACGAGCACCTGCCTCTACGATATAAAAGACGATATCATCGTCTAGATTTTCATTAATATCCTTGATGATACCTCCTAGCGTATTGACGCTGCGAGGTGTTTTGTAAACATTATAGTGTTGTGACAAGACTTCATAAAGGAAATTTTTAATACTGGTTTTACCATAACTTGCCGTAATCGCAATGACTTTCAAATTTGGATTTGCCAATAGTTTCTTGGAGGCTCTTTTTTTGAAGTCATAAAAGAGTATTTTTTCGTATAAATAAGACGCAAGATAAGAGAAGAAAAGTGGAAATATAACACCATAGATAAGACAATTTGGATTTAAGAAGCACAAGAGATCTTGAAACACTATCGCTAAAGCCAAAAAGCCAAAAAAACGTTTGATGCGCGGTGTAAAGATGAGCTTTTTATCAATGGCACGGTACCAGAGAAAAAGTGTCGGGATATAGATAATAAAAAAATACAACAAGAAATAAACGCCCGAAATATAATAGATAAAAATCGGTATCATGAAGAAATAAAAATGCCAATCATATCGATTAAAATGTAGCACAACTCGCTCTAACTTATAACTGTACCACTGCATCGCACTGATAAAATAATATCCCAAACATAATGTAAATAATACATGTACTAATAACTCTAAATATACCATCATCATCACCTAATTTAAATCTTTTTTGAAATCATCACAAATCAACGCAGCATTTTTCAAGAAGAAAAAATGGTCTCCTTCATAAACGCGCATCTTAGAATTTTTTATTAATGCCGTAATTTTTTCTGCATTCCAAAGGGGAACAGCCGCATCATCACGCCCCCAATAAACACAGGCTTTATTTTGAAACGCAGCAAAAATAGGCTCAAAATCCTCATCTACAACTTTTTTGAGGGTCTCATACATCACCTGAGACATCCCTGAGACATCTTTGGTCGCGAATACTTTATATAGCGATTTTTGCGCGATGGGCTTGAGTAACTTATAGGTTAAAATTTTGGCTTTAGTTTTGAAGGATTTTTTATTTAAAATACCCGCAGTACTCAATAATACCAATATTTTAGGGTCTAACAAAGTCGCCACTTTACCACCAAAGGAGTGGCCAAAAATGATGGCTTTAGAAGCATGAATAGAATCTAAAAAAACCTGAATAATATTGGCATATTCTTTCGTATCTAAGGGATTTTTAATGTCTGAGTTACCAAAACCTGGCATATCAATATAGATGTGCTTAAATTCAGGCAGATACTTCAAAAAAGCATTTCTCATGATCTCCTTATTACTGCCCCAACCGTGTAAGAAGACAATCTCTTGTTTTTTATCATGATGATGAATCTCATAGCTAATATTGTATGTAATCTCATCATAGCAAACTCTTTTTTGTGCCATAATTATATTCTATTTCGCTTTTGTTTTATTATAAATATTTTCAAGAATTTCCACCGCTTTTGTCATTTTTTCATATTGGTCTACACTCAAAACAACTGCTTCAAATCTGTTGTTTTTGACAATCACCACTTTTTCTTTTTCTTTGCTAGAGATACTTTTCAAGACCGAGCTGAAGTTTCGTACAGCATCCGTAGCCGATACTATCTCCTTTTGGGTATAAGAAATCATAGTTATTCCTTTTTGGTATTCTAATGTGCAGTTTGTTATAATACATAAAATTTTATGTATTATAACGTATTATTTGCCTTTTGCTGCTTGAATATCATTAATATAGGTATAATTTTGAGGAATTTTTATACTTTGTGGCAGATGATGGGCTAAATCTTTGATAATACTATCAAAATCATCAAACAAATAATTGGCCATACTACCAGGGATTGGATTGATTTCATTGATATAAACATCATCATCAATCACAAAAAAATCACATCGGATGAGGGCTCCTGAGAAAAACGGCTCATACAATCTTTTGAAATTTTCTTGTATTTTTGCGATTAACGCATCAGAGAGATTCGCTTCATTCACCCGTTTGGTTCTTGAAAAATCAAGATATTTTTTATCAAAGTCCAATATCTGATTTTTTTCCGGCTCTTCGATGATAGAAAAACGATAATCATCACACTTGCAACCAGCAAGGTTATACTCTTTAATGTCACGAATAAAAGGCTCGATGATCACTTGGGAATCAAACTCAAAAGCAACATCAAGAGCGTAATCCAACTCTTCTTTATTGGTAGGAATACTAATACCAATAGAACTCCCTAATCGTGTAGGCTTTACAATCACGGGATATTCAAGTGTAATATCTCGATTAGAATCTTTTTGAAGTGTCGTATAAGGAAGTGTTTTGACATCAAATTCTTTGGCATAGAGTTTGGTTAAAAGCTTGTTGTAGCTAATGACACTGGCCTCCACTCTCGGACCGATATAGGGAATCTTGAAAAAATCAAACAAAGAAGCAAGGCTACCATCTTCACCATCTTTGCCATGCACCACGCTCATCACGATATCGCAGTCGATTTTTTTCTCACTTAAAAGACCTTTTTGATAAAAGCCTCCTTGTCCAATCGCTACTTTTTTATCTTTTTTGTACTCTCCGCTACTAAATCTTTTCGAATTAATCTTGTCCGTTGGAATGAGATAAAAATCTCTATTATAATCACAAAAAATATAAATCAACTCACTTTTCAAAACTTTTTTCAGTGCAATCGCACTGACAATACTAATCTCATGTTCAAAGCTATTGGCGCCAAATACTAGTGCAATTTTCATCAATACTCACTTATCTTAAAATTATAATCTTGATACATCTCTATCCTAATTTTTTTAATGCTTCTTTTATTAGCAACGTGGTCTCGGTACTCTTACACGTGGTCAATACCTTTTTAATTCGCTCTTTTTTAAACCCAAGACTCTCCAGTGCCATCATCGCTTCAGATTGCGCATTGTTGATAGTGCCACCATCCATCGTCTCAAGTGAAAAATCACTCAACTCAACCAGCAAGCGTTTGGCATTTTTAGGGCCAATTCCAGGCACTCTTGTGAAAGCTTCAATCTGCTGATTCATAAGTGCAGAGGCAAACGCACTCGGTGTTAAAGTCGAACAGATAGCCAAGGCGGTTGATGGGCCAATTCCATTGAGTTTTACTACCGTATCGAAGATATTTTTTTCTGCCATTTCCAAAAAGCCAAACAAGGTATGATGATCTTCTCGAATGATAAGTGTCGTATGCAAAAATATATCGTCGGTATTGATGCTAGAAGAGGTAAAAAGTGATACATTCACTTTATAGACTAAGCCTGAATTTGTTTTTATATGCAAAAAAGTTGGTTCTTTTTTGAGAATTTTTCCTTCAATTCCGATGATCATGATGCGCTATACTCACTTGATTTTTTGATTTCAAACTGATTATCTCCTGTATGTACCAAGGTCACTTCTCTGATGATTTCATTATCTTTTGTATTATAAATCACCTCCAAAGCTGGGGAGATGAGTTTAAATTTCAACTCATTAAACTCTTTCCAAATACCACGATTGATAATCTTGGCTGAGAAGATTTGATTTTGTACGGAGAGTAGATTTTCATTCAGTGAGGCCAACTGGTGTTTTTTGTTTTTAAAGTTATTTAATAATGTATTATATTCGTTCACAATCTTTTGATAATCTTTGATTTTATTGATAAGAGATATCGGAGGCCGTTTGTTGCTTTTTTTCAAGTCCGAAATCCGATTTTTTATCTCTTCTATAATACTGCGATTGTTGTCTATCAAACGTTTTTTGCTCTCTAGAAGTTTTGGCATAGGAACCAACTCTATTTTGGTTTTTTTAATATCTTCATTGATTTTTTCTATCTTTTGATGATATACGTGCGTTGATGTGGGATCGATACACAATTTGTTATTGCTCCCTTTGACGTGTGAGATATCAATCAAACTATTGGCACGCAATGTCGTATTTGAGGTGAGTTCATCAATATAAATCTCCTTGGCGACCACCTCGCCACCGATGGCACTTTTAATCCGTACAATATCACCAAAGACCATGCCCCCTTCGAGTCGTTCAATCTCAATCTCTCGACCACTCACTTCGCCTCTGTGTACCGCAATATTGGCAAATTCTGATTCTAATTTTGACGTTTTGTGAGTTTGTCCTTTGACGACCAATTTTTTGGTTTTGACCGTCGCACCACTGCCGATGTTTCCTTCAATATTTAATTCTGAAGTCTCCACACTCATCCCCGGGCCTATCGCATCTTTGAGCGCATCACTCTCTTTAATATTGATGGTGACATTAGAATTAATATCCGTCTCAATAGAACCGGTAGATTTAAAATCAACGGATTCTATTTCCATATTATCTTTGATATCATAAACACCATTATCGATATTGACATAACCGCTTTGGTTGGCGACATACAAGATTTTATTATCATCTTCTTTTTTGGTGATGTTTTCACTAATATTAAGATTGCCATCATATTGAGATGTAGCCTCCGTGACGCTGAGAAATTTTCCCTGACAATTTCGTCCTGGTGTGCCATTTTGCGCTTTGACGTATTCGATAATCGGCTCACCTGAAGATACAGCTAAGACATACCCTCGCCTTGCATAATCCACTCGGTCATTGCCATCTTTTGGTTTCAATTTATTTTTATAATGAAAGAGCAATTTATCATCAATAGAATCTACTTTTTCTACTCCTTGGCAGACAACAAAAACAAAGTCATTTTCTAAGAGATTTTTGACACGAATCATAGCCACCAGCTTTTTGACTTCTCGATGCATCGCTTCGTCTCGGATTCCTACCAGTATATTGGAGCGAATTTTTTTGATATTAATATCTTCTATGATTTTTTCTTCTAATCCTTCATAATAACGGATTTCAAAATTCTGTTTCGCTGTTGCAATAATTTTCGTCAAAGATTTATTGCCACCTAAAACAATCTCAGGCAAGGCGTGCAACTCTTTTTTAGGCTTTTTAAAAATTTCTACTTTAAAATGTTGCTTGATTTTTAATTCGGGATTGAGAAGAAAATCATTATCATGAAATATTTCAAAATCTTCGCCGGTAACTTCTTTGTAGTCTTCATTTTTTTCTATTTTATAGGAAGTGAGGATTTTCAGTATCTTAAAACTTAAATCTCGAGGGCTAATGTTATAGACAGCTGAGAGGTTTTTGAGCTCATCTACGACATGTTCTGTATCGATAATAACAGACTTAAATTCATCTTCTTTTTCATGAGTGTCTGTCTCTTTTGTATTTTTATGAGATGAACCAAATAAACCCAAAATATATCCTTTTAATCAAATTTTAGACACAAATTATCATTATTATACAATGATTTAAATAAAAGCTCTATTTAACGCACAATCTGTTAAAATTCAAAATGTTCTTAAAATCATTTTTTACAAATAGTATCGGCATTTTAATCTCTAGAATTTTCGGTTTTATAAGAGATTTACTTACCGCATCCATTTTGGGTGCAAATTTATACAGTGATATCTTTTTTGTGGCTTTTAAACTGCCCAACCTTTTTCGACGTATTTTTGCTGAAGGTGCCTTTGCGCAGAGTTTTATCCCTAATTTTACAAAATCTCGCATCAAATCGCTTTTTACGTATCGAATTTTTATAAAATTCTTTCTTTTTTTGATTTTATTATCTCTTCTTGTAAGCGTATTTAATAATTTTTTTACCAAAGTGATTGCCATAGGTTTTGATGAAAAAGATATCGAATTAGCCTCTACTTTTGTAGCGATTAATTTCTACTATCTTCCTCTTATCTTTTGCGTTTCATTCTTTGCTTCATTGCTTCAATACAAAAATCATTTTGCCACGACAGCGTTCTCTACGGCTTTGTTAAATATCGCACTGATTACAGCCTTGTTACTCAGTCGAGATTTAACCAAAGTTGAGATTGTTTATGCCATGAGTTATGCGGTATTAATAGGAGGGATTTTACAAGTCATAGCCCATCTCATTGCCTTATATAAAAAAGGCTTATTAAAAATCTTTTATGTCGGATATCGTTACACGCGCTCTGATAAAAAAGACAAACAAACTGAGACATTTTTCAAAGCATTTTATCATGCCATTGTTGGTAATTCCACCGCGCAAGTCTCAGCTTTTTTGGATACGTGGCTGGCGAGTTTCTTAGCAAGTGGTAGCATCAGTTATCTGTATTATGGTAATCGCGTTTTTCAATTGCCTCTGGCTCTTTTTGCCATCGCTCTGAGCGTGGGAATTTTTCCCAAAATCGCACGCATGTTAAAAAGTGACCATCATGATAAAGCACTCAGATTGATGGGGCAATCGTTTTGGTTTTTGACTTTCATCTTGTGTCTCTCGATGGTCGTAGGGCTCATCTTAAGTGATGAAATCGTCAAGCTATTGTTTCAAAGAGGCTCATTTAACGCTACAAATGCGTACCATACCTCTAGAGTTTTGAGTATGTATCTCATAGGATTATTACCATTTGGACTCTCAAAAATCTTCTCACTTTGGCTCTATTCACAAAATCAACAAAACATTGCAGCGAAGATTTCTATCTATTCACTGGTGACCAATGTCATCTTATCTTTGGCACTGATTGCACCGCTTGGAGTCGAGGGATTGGCGCTTGCAAGTTCTGTTTCTGGCTTTGTTTTACTCTTCTTTACAATCAAAGCATTTGGCTTCAATCTATTTTTGGATATAATCTCATTCAAAAAAACCATACTACTATTTGCGGTGATTGCCGTAGAAATTGTTGTTTTGCTAAAATTCAAGGAAATAATCGATGTATATTTATGATTCTGTTCTTAGAAAAAAGGTTCTTTTTGAACCCATAACCCCAAATGTTGCCAAGATTTATGTTTGTGGTCCTACGGTGTATGATGACGCGCATCTTGGGCATGCACGAAGTTCTGTGGCATTTGATCTCCTCAGACGCACGCTAAGCGCTCTGGGTTATGATGTCACCTTTGTCAAAAACTTTACGGATATTGATGATAAGATTATCAACAAGATGAATACCAGCGGGAAAAGTTTAGAAACCATTACGCATGCTTACATACAAAGTTATAAAAATGAGATGCATGAATTGGGTGTTTTGGATGCTGATATTGAGCCAAAAGCGACGCAAACCCTCCAGGAAATCATCGCCTTTATAGAAGTATTATTAGAAAAGAAAATAGCTTATACTTTAGATGATGGTATCTATTTTGACACATCAAAAGACAACCAATATCTCACTCTTTCCCACATGGTATTAGAAGAGACAAACATGCAATCACGAGTCAAAACCAATGATGACAAAAAAAATCAAAAAGATTTTGCATTATGGAAATTTTCAAAAGAAGGCGAACCCACCTACTCTGCTAGTTTTGGAGCAGGACGCCCCGGATGGCACATCGAGTGCTCTTGTATGATTGAAAAACATCTTGCTAATCCTCACGGCCATTATCAAATTGATATCCATGCAGGAGGAGCGGATCTTCTCTTCCCTCATCATGAGAATGAAGCGGCCCAAACACGCTGCAAAAGTGGTCAAGAACTCAGCAAATATTGGATGCACAATGGCTTTGTCACCATCAACGGTGAGAAGATGAGCAAATCTTTGGGCAATAGCTTTTTTCTCAAAGATGCCCTGCGCGCTTATGATGGTGAGATTTTGAGGTTTTATCTCTTAGCGACCCATTATCGTGCTAATTTTAATTTTTCAGAAGAAGATTTACTACAAACCAAAAAGCGATTGGATAAAATCTATCGCCTTAAAAAACGCATCTATGGCATCAAAGCCTCTAGTGTTTCAGTACCCTTTAAAACCGCTCTTTTAGAGGCACTTAGTGATGATTTGAATATCTCCGTAGCCTTGGCTGCGATTGATGAGATGGTCTCACTCTCCAATGAAAAACTTGATGCAGAACCAAAGAACAAGGGCTTAAAACAGACCATTAGTGCAGATATTGAATATCTAGACACGCTGTTGGGGATTGGATACAAGGACCCTTATGAATATTTTCAACTTGGCATCACAGAAGAGGAAAAAAACAAAATCAATACCTTGGTTGAAGCACGTCTTCAAGCCAAAAAAAACAAAGACTATGCACAAGCAGATGCCATTAGAGCCACACTAAAAGAGATGAAAATACAGCTGATGGATACGGCCAATACCACACAATGGGAAAAAATCGATGAACAATAATCCCAAATACATTCTCAAACGATTTACCCCTTATTTCAAAGATTATATTCCCTATTTTGCATTAGCGTTTCTCGGGATGATTCTCACGTCAGCGGGAACCTCGGCTACTGCATATTTGGTCAAACCACTTTTAGATAAGATTTTTATCGCTAAAGATGAAGGAATGCTACATCTCATTCCTTATGCTATCATTTTAGTCTATGCCCTAAAAGAAGGCGGACGATATATGCAAACCTATTTCACAGAATATATTGGTCAAGATATCGTCAGAAGATTTCGAGATCGATTGCTAGAAAATATTCTGGCTTTGGATATCTATTTTTTCCACAAATACCGCTCCGGTGAGCTGATTAGTAGGAATACCAATGATGTCGAACGAATCAAATTGGTCGTTTCCAATTTGGTGCCTGATTTTTTTAGAGAATTTTTTACAATTTTAGGCTTGGCAGGCATCGTCATCTACCAAAGTCAAGAGCTAGCTTTTTACTCCCTTGTTATCATGCCTTTAGCGATTTATCCACTCAGCAAACTCGCGAAAAGAATGAAAAAAATATCAAAAATGTCTCAAGAGAAAATTTCAGATATTACGGCAAAATTAAGTGAAATCTTTAACAATATTGAAATCATCAAAGCCAATTCAGCAGAACCTTATGAGCATCGACACTTTCAAGAGGAGAATAAACGCTACTTCCATCTGACCATGAAAAGTGTCAAAATCTCAGCACTCATCAGCCCGACTATGGAGACATTAGGCTCTATTGGAGTGACGATTGTCATCATTATTGGGGGAAAAGAGGTCATTGAAGGGGGCATGAGCGTCGGAAGCTTTTTTTCATTCTTAACCGCTCTTTTTATGCTCTATACTCCAATCAAAAGAATTTCAGGCCTTTATAACAAAATGCAAGATGCCGTCGCAGCCAGTGAGAGAATCTTCTTTTTACTTGATCAAGAAGCCTCCATAAAAGGGGGAAAGGTGCTGATGCCAGAGCGTATTCATTCAATAGATTTCAATAATGTCGTTTTAAAATATGACGACAAAGTGGCGCTCAATGGGGTCAATCTCAGTGCTAAACAAGGTGAATTTATCGCAATTGTCGGAGATAGTGGTGGTGGCAAAACTTCCTTAGTCAATCTACTCGTTCGATTCTTTGATACAACAAAAGGTTCTATCAATATCAATGGCATCGACATTCGAGATTTTACCCTCAAAGAATTACGCGATGCGATTGCCATTGTGACGCAACGGGTTTATATTTTCAATGATACAGTCAGTGCTAATGTTGCTTATGGAAAGAGTATCGATGAAACGCGCATCATCAGTGCACTGAAAAAAGCCAATGCTTATGAGTTTATCGAAAGTTTACCAGAGGGAATCCACACTCAATTAGATGAATTTGGGACCAATCTATCAGGAGGACAACGCCAACGAATCGCCATCGCACGCGCTATTTACAAAAATCCAAAAATCCTTATCTTAGATGAAGCCACCAGCGCACTAGATTCAAAAAGCGAACAAAAAATCGGTGAAGCCATTGAAAATATCATCCAAGACAAAATCACATTTGTCATCGCACACCGACTCAGCACCATACAAAAAGCAGATAAAATTGTTGTTTTAAAACATGGTAAAGTAGAGGCCATAGGAAACGATCAAGAACTCCTTCAAACGTGCCGTGAATATTTAAAGCTAAAAGGGATGCAAAGCTAAGGTCAATCAACATCTTTTTAGATTTTTTTTAGTATAATAAAATCTTTATAAATTTGACACCTTAAAAGGAAAGACTTGATGTTTAAATATGAGACGTTGAAAAAAATCTTTTTTTTGCTCAGCCCAGAACATGCACACGACATTGCCGCATGTGTCATGAGATTTTTTTCAAACTATTGTCATGTTGTAACATCGTTCTTGGCACAACGATATTTCATCACCAATAAGGAACTTGAACAAGAAATATGGGGCGTCACCTTTTTGAACCCCATCGGTTTGGCCGCTGGATTTGATAAAAATGCCACGATGATTCGTATGCTCACCGCACTTGGATTTGGACATATTGAATTTGGCACCATAACACCCGTCGCACAAAGTGGCAATAAAAAACCTAGAATGTTTCGCTATCCTGAAGCTGAAAGTATTCAAAATGCCATGGGTTTCAATAACGAGGGTATGATTAAAGTGGCCAATAGAATAAAACGCCTCTACCCTTTTGCCACACCATTAGGCGCCAATATTGGCAAAAATAAAATAACGCCAGCAGAGTCAGCACTCAATGATTATAAGCTTTTGATTGATGAATTTAAAGATATTTGTGATTATCTAGTCATCAATATCTCCTCTCCCAATACTCCGGGATTGCGTGATCTTCAAAATGAGCAATTTATCCGTGATCTTTTTGTCATGGCAAGAGAAATGACACAAAAACCCATATTGCTAAAAATCGCTCCGGATCTTGAGATAGCAGATGCTTTAAGCATTTGTAAGATTGCTGTCGATAATGGCGCGAGCGGTATTATTGCTACCAATACGACGATTGACTATACGCTGCTTGAAAATTCACAAAATTTTGGCGGTATTAGTGGTCGGGTGCTCAAAGAGAAGAGTTTTGAACTTTTTGATGCTATCGCTCAAGAGTTTTATTCCAAAACCATCCTCATATCTGTCGGAGGAATCGATAGTGCCCAAGAAGCATATCGTCGTATCAAAGCAGGTGCAAGTTTGGTTCAAATATACAGCTCTTTTATCTTTAAAGGCCCGGGTATCATGAGAGAGATTAATGAAGGAATTTTGGAACTCATGCACCAAGATGGTTTTCATCAGATCAAAGAAGCAATAGGAAGCAATCGATGATTCGAATTTTATATTTTTTATTATTAACAGGAGTTTTGATGGCCAATTCATTGCCAAAATATTATACAAAAACATTAGAAAATGGATTGCAAGTGGTTGCAATTCCTATGGATAACGGTAGTGGCGTCATCACCACCGATATTATTTACAAAGTTGGCAGTCGTAATGAAATCATGGGGAAAAGCGGTATCGCACACATGCTAGAACACATGAATTTTAAATCTACCAAAAATCTCAAAGCGGGTGAGTTTGATGAAATCGTCAAAGGCTTTGGCGGTGTCAATAATGCCTCAACAAGTTTTGATTTTACGCACTATTTTATCAAAAGCTCTACGCAAAACCTTGGTAAATCTCTCAAACTTTTTGCTGAATTGATGGCCAATCTCAAGCTGACAGACAAAGAGTTTCAACCCGAAAGAAATGTCGTCTTAGAAGAGCGAAGATGGCGAACGGATAACTCTCCGATTGGTTTTCTTTATTTTAAATTGTTCAACAATGCCTTTACCTACCATCCTTACCATTGGACTCCGATAGGATTTAAAGATGATATCAAAAATTGGACCATTAAAGATATCCGAGATTTTCACAAACGCTATTATAGACCCAACAATGCCATCGTGATTGTCGCAGGAGATGTTGATGCTAATAAAGTTTTTGAAGAGACCGAAAAATATTTTAGCGCTATAAAAAATAGCAAGATAGCCATCCCCAAAATGCACCAAGTTGAACCAGTCCAAGATGGGGCTAAACGTATCATGATAAAAAAAGAGTCCCAGGTACAGATGCTAGCTATCGCTTATAAAATCCCGGCATTTAACGATCCCGACCAAGTAGCACTCTCTGCTTTGAGTGAATTTTTGAGCAATGGCAAAAGCAGTCTCTTGCAAAAAACACTGGTCGATCAAAAGAAAATGGTCAATCAAATTTATGCCTATAACATGGAACAAAAAGACCCTTCCTTGTTTCTTTTCTTGGCCGTATGTAACCCTGGAGTTAAAGCAGAAGATGTCGAAAAGGAAATTTTGAAGATCATCGCCAATATTAAAAAAGGTGCCATTGGAGATAAGGAAATCGAAAAAATAAAAATCAATACAAAATCTGATTTTATCTTTTCATTAGAGAGTTCCTCAGAACTGGCCAATTTATTTGGTGGATATTTTGCCAAAGGTGATGTGACTCCATTGCTAGAATATGAAGATAAAATTAATAAATTAACAAAAAAAGATTTGGTAAATGTTGCTAAAAAATACCTTATAAGCGAACACTCTACCACCGTAATCTTAAAAAAGGATTTTAAATGACCACAAGTTTTAAAGGCTCTATGACAGCCATCATCACACCATTTAAAAAAGGGAAACTTGATGAAGAAAAGTATGCTGCGCTTATCAGCAGACAAATCAATAATGGTATCAATGCAATCGTACCGGTTGGCACAACAGGAGAGAGCGCAACACTCAGTCATGATGAACACAAACGATGTATCGAAATCGCGGTAAAAACGTCTAAAGGAAGCAATGTCAAAGTCTTGGCTGGTGCAGGTAGTAATGCCACTTGGGAAGCTGTAGATTTAGCAAAATTTGCACAAAAACACGGTGCAGATGGTATTTTATCTGTCACTCCTTATTATAACAAACCCATGCAAGAGGGTCTGTATCAACACTATAAAGCAATCGCACACAGTGTCGATATTCCGGTACTACTTTATAACGTACCAGGACGTACCAGTTGTGATCTCTTACCTGAGACCATTTACAGACTTTTTAATGATTGTGAAAATATCTTTGGTGTTAAAGAGGCAACCGGTTCTATCGAGAGATGTGTTGATTTATTGGCGCATGAACCAAATCTTACTGTTGTTAGTGGCGATGATGCTATTAACTACCCTATTCTCTCAAACGGAGGTAGCGGTGTCATTTCAGTGACATCAAATATATTGCCAGACCAAATATCTCAGTTAACCAACTTGGCACTTGAGGGAGATTTTCATGGCGCCAAAGCGATTAATGACTCATTATATGAAATCAATAAGGTACTTTTTTGTGAAAGCAATCCCATTCCAATCAAAGCAGCAATGTATCTAGCAGGTTTACTCGATACACTCGAATACCGATTGCCATTAACGCAACCAAGTAGTGACCATTTAAAGAGAATAGAAAATACAATTAAAAAATACGATATAAAAGGATTTTAGTGAAATTATCTGACATGAAGGGAAAAACTCTTGTAATCAGTGGAGGAACCAGAGGGATTGGTAAAGCAATCGTCAAAGAATTTGCAGCAAATGATGTCAACGTCGCCTTTACCTATAATTCAAATCAAGAATTAGCAATGCAACAAGCAAAAGAGTTAGAAGCAGAATTTGGTATTAAGGCTAGAGCTTATGCGCTCAATATTTTGGAGCCTGAAACGTATAAAGAATTGTTTAAGCAAATTGATCAAGATTTTGATCGCATTGATTTTTTTATCTCCAATGCTATCATCTCTGGTCGTGCGGTCGTAGGTGGATATACTAAGTTCATGAAACTAAAACCTCGCGGCATCAACAATATATTTACAGCAACTGTCAATGCATTTGTTGTAGGTGCACAAGAAGCAGCAAAACGAATGGAAAAAATCGGAGGCGGTAGTATCATCTCTCTCTCCTCTACGGGCAATCTTGTTCATATCGATAATTATGCAGGACATGGCACAGCAAAAGCTGCGGTTGAGACGATGGTCAAATATGGCGCTGCAGAACTTGGAGAAAAAGGAATCCGTGTCAATGCAATCAGTGGCGGACCTATTGAAACTGATGCACTGAGAGCCTTTACCAATTATGAAGAAGTCAAACAAAAAACAGCAGAACTCTCACCGCTCAATCGCATGGGTAAACCTGAAGATATGGCAGGAGCTGCACTATTTTTATGTTCTAGCAAGGCCTCTTGGATTACGGGGCATACTCTACTCATAGATGGTGGAACGACATTTCAATGATGCTAAATCTTCCAAATCTTTTGGCTCTAATACGAGTCGCAATGGCCCCTTTGATGTATTGGTTCTTGGTTGATCGAGACAACACGCTATTTGCAGGAATCCATACATCTTGGCTTGATTATTTTGCCGCTTTGTTGTTTGTATTGGCAAGTACTACCGACTTTTTTGATGGCTTTATTGCTCGTACATGGAATCAAAAAACCGAACTGGGTGCCATCTTGGATCCACTAGCCGATAAGATGCTAGTACTGGCAGCCTTTTTAGGATTGATGGTGTTAGGACGTGCTAATCCTTGGGCCATCTATCTCATCTTGACACGAGAATTTTTCATCACGGGTATTCGCGTGGCCTCGGCAAGTAAGGGCTTTAATGTCTCCGCCTCGATGGCGGGGAAAGTCAAGACCGTGGCACAAATGATTGCCATTGGATTTTTGATGATGAACTGGCCTTTTGACGACACCCTATTGTGGATTTCTGTCTTATTGACCCTTTATTCTGGTTTTGAATATGTTGTCGCTTATATCAAAGCAGTTAACGCCTCATGAGTATTATTACTTCATTACTGGTCTTATCTTTTCTGATTTTTTTTCATGAACTTGGACACTTCATTGCCGCAAGATTTTTTGGTGTTGCCGTAGAAGTTTTCAGTATTGGCTTTGGACGAAAAGTCCTAACAAAAAAAATTGGGAATACGGAATATTGTCTCAGCATGATACCTCTAGGTGGCTATGTTCAGATGAAGGGACAAGATGACACTGACCCGACAAAGATAAGCTTGGATACAGACAGTTACAATACCAAAAAACCATGGCAGCGCATCATTATCCTTTTTGCGGGGCCTTTTGCAAATTTTCTTTTGGCATTTTTACTCTATATTGCTATTGGAAATATGGGGGTTACCAAACTCTTACCGACTATTGGAGCGATTAGCAAAGACTCACCCGCACTCATGGGTGGCTTACAAAAAGGTGATAAAATTATTGCTATCAATCACGTCCCGATACAAACGTGGGATGAATTAAGCAATAAAATCAAAAACAGCCAAGGTATCCTTCTATTTGATATTGAGCGTCAAGATAAAAAACAGCGCATTAAAATTATGCCAAAGGTCCATACTTACAAAAATATGTTTGGTGAAACTTTAGAGAAAAAAATGGTCGGTATCGCACCAATTGGTGCGGTTACTGTGTTAAAATTATCATTTCCACAAAGCATTAATTATGCTGTTGATGCGACCAAACAGGCCACAACTATGATCGTCAAGAGTTTACAAAAACTCATAGAAGGGGTCATCCCTGCCAAAGATTTAGGCGGCATTGTTTCAATCGTACAAGTCACAGCAGAGGCGAGTAAAATCGGACTGGTTGCACTTTTTGGATTGACCGCGTTGATTTCAGTGAATTTAGGCGTACTCAACCTACTTCCTATACCGGCACTCGATGGGGGTCATATCATGTTTAATCTCTATGAGATGATTACCAAAAAAGCGCCAAGTGAGAAGGTATTGTATTATTTGACCTTGACCGGTTGGGCTTTGTTGCTCTCACTGATGGCTTTTACTATTTTTAATGATATATATAGATTAATCGGAGCAGAATCATGACTAAAGAATTTTTAGAACAACGCTATGATGATGTATTAACAAAGATTGAAGACGTCAGAGTGCGTGTCAATCAACATCAAATCATCAAAATTATTGCCGTGAGCAAAAGTGTCGATGCCGATGCCATTGCGAAGATGTACACCATCGGACAAAGAGCGTTTGGTGAGAATCGTGTGCAAGACCTCAAAGAGAAAGCAAAAACCTTAGAATCACTACCCATAGAGTGGCATTTTATCGGTCGATTACAAACCAATAAAATCAATGCGCTCATTGATCTCAATCCGACGTTAATGCACTCTTGTAGTTCTCTTGACATGGCGGTGGAGATTAACAAAAGATTGGAAGCTAAAAAGAAGACGATGAATGTCTTGCTGCAAATCAACAGTGCCTATGAAGCTCAAAAAGCAGGCGTCATGCCAGAAGAAGCTATCGCAATCTACGATCAGATTATCGCAACATGCCCACATATCAATCTTAAAGGAGTGATGAGTATCGGAGCGCATAGTGATGATCAAAAACAAATCAAAAAGAGCTTTGAGACGACATACAATATCTTTGAATCACTTCAAGGAAAAGGGGCTAAATATTGTTCTATGGGCATGAGTAATGATTATGAACTCGCCGTAGAATGCGGTGCTAATATACTCAGAATCGGCAGTCGCCTTTTTAAACAATAACAACACATATATCACTCATAATCAATCAGGTAAGGAGATTTTCTTACCTGAAAAGTATCATGAGACTTTTATTGTGATAATGATCCAGCTAAATAACCACTTGAAAAAGACCATTGAAGATTGAAACCTCCACAAGGCCCATCTAAATCCATCACTTCGCCACAAAAGTACAAACCTTTGACACGTTTGCTTTGCATCGTTTTGGGATCGATTTCTTTCAAACTCACCCCACCACGGGTAATCATCGCTTTTTCAAATCCATCATGACCGGTTATATGCAGTGGCGTCCAAGCCAAAAGCTTAATCAATCGATTTTTTTTGAATCCTTCAATCGCGGAATATCGCAGGGATGTATCAACTTTAGCTTGCCAACACAGTGCTTTTGCGACAGAAAGAGGCAACACCGTATGAAGATGTTCTAAAATCGTCTTTTTGGAATCTTTTTTTGCCTCATTTTTAAGATAGTTGATGATCTCTTCTTCATGCATTCCTTTAGTCAAATTCATCACGATAGGAACACGTTCGTGAGTTTTGAGCAAAGGCGTCACAAATCGTGCAAAATCTAAAACTACAGGTCCACGGATACCATTTTTAGTGAAAATAAGATCTCCTTTGGCACGAAGTTTTTTGGATTTTGGCAAATCCACTCGCATCTCCACCTTGGCAATCGTATCCGCACGACAATCTCCCACCCATGTCTCTTCGACTTTTAGGGGCATCATCGCCGGACTCAAGTCGGTGATTTTATGCCCAAAAGATGCAGCAAATCGGTATCCATCTCCCTGTGCTCCAAGTACGGGATATCCTAACCCTCCTGTGGCAATAATGATATTTTTAGACCAAAAATCACCCTGCGATGAGGAGACCATAAACAAAGCATCTTCTTCATGAGAGATACGTTGCACTTCGCAAGAACACAGGAGCGTCACACCTCTTTTTTCTAGCTCCTTTTTTAATGCGGCAATAATCGTGACAGATTGGTGAGAGATAGGAAATATCCGATGACCATCAGGCGCATGTGTTTCAACGCCAATCTCCAAAAAAAAGGCTCTCAAATCTTTGTAATCAAAACGCTCAAGTGCATCTCTCATAAAACGCCCTTCTCTTCCAAAACGTTCCATAAAATTCTCATTCGAGAGTGTATTGCTCAGGTTACATCTCCCTCCGCCAGTTGCTTTAAGTTTAGCTGCAATTTTGGAGAGTTTTTCAAGCAACAGTACCCGTTTACCATCTCGCGCAGCTTTGATAGCACTGATAAGCCCAGCAGCTCCTGAGCCTACCACAATAAGATCAAAGCTATCCATCTTGTGGTTCTTTCTTAAAATCAAATACTTGCTTGATGGAACCATCTTTTTTAAAAGGAAACCAATCTTTGTTTCGTTTTTTCATATTTCCAGGAAATATTTCAATATCTCCATCTGGAATTTCAATTCTCTTAATACCTTTTTTGGTTAAAATAAGTCTAATCTTATGAATATTCTTGTGATCTTCAGAACTAAAATCAACAACAACATTCAAATGATACACTTTAGTACCATAAATATTGTTCTGATTCACACGATACAGTGGCACTTTGGACTCATCCATTTTTCTCGTAAATCGTGTAATATCAAAGCGCATAATATCAGTAATTCCTTTGATAGAATTGCCATACGCATCTTTGATATTTTTATTGATTAGTGTGATATTTTTCTCATATTTCAATATATTTTCATTGACAAACCAAGTCGAAATTCTATTATCTGTATTTAATAATCGCGTATTTTTAATATCTTCACTTATCGTCTCTTTTTTGATAAATTGGACTCTCTCTTTGATAAATCCAAAAAGCTTTTGGCGTTCCATATCGTATATTTTATTTCTAAAATCATACGCTTTAATCTTTAGTTTTTGTTCAAAATAATTCTTAAAAATATCCTTGATTCGGTCTTTAAACATATAGCTGATTACCAAAGCTGCAAAAAATGGCGCAGTAAACTTTCCATATTTTTGTTGCATATAAAAGACAACCGAAGTAGCAAATAGCATCGCAATTCCAGCAGCTAAAGCATAATATATTTGTCTTATTTTTACGGCGTCTTTTTGCGAATCTTGTTTGAGAAAAAGAATACTATAAAAATATTTTTTGAAAATTCCATGCCGAAATATCACTTTTTCATTCATTCTCTCATCTGTTGAAATATAAGGCATTTTATTCTCTTTTTCAAACGCAATTTCATCATTAATGACAGTGATAATTTTACCAATCGTGTCACGATGTAAGGACTCGTTTTTCCGCAAAGAGAGATTAATTAAAAAAAGATAATTTTGTGTCACCAGACTAATATATTCAGCTGAAAATGAAATCAGATGTTTGATATTGTCTTGTTTTGATGCGTTACTCAAAGTAAAAATTTCTATTTTTAAATCATCAAATTTTTTAATATCTTCTACAAAAATACGCATCTTTTCTGCATCCACACCATTGTCTTCTATATTGTGTGTAAAATCTTTGAGATAATTAACATAAGAGCATACAATCATCTTTATTTCATAGTTTATGTATTCAAATTTTTCTTCTTCATTCATGCCTGTCTTGAAAAATTCAATTAAATTAGATAATCGTTTTGATAACGTTTGGACATTATATTCTGGGGTAATAAGCCGAATATACCCCAAATAATGACTATAAAATGCTTGTTTTGAATAGGTTTGCTCATCAATTCCAAGACTCTCTGGCAAAAACATATAAATACTGATATTGTACTGCGTTTTTTTCTTGTTTTCATCAGCAGGATAGCTTACTTTTATCTCAAAT
Source organism: Sulfurospirillum sp. 1612 (assembly GCF_036556685.1). Taxonomy (NCBI): domain Bacteria; kingdom Pseudomonadati; phylum Campylobacterota; class Epsilonproteobacteria; order Campylobacterales; family Sulfurospirillaceae; genus Sulfurospirillum; species Sulfurospirillum sp. 1612. The sequence continues at coordinate 1,140,435 of NZ_CP140614.1, read as the reverse complement.
TCATTAGAATTTGTGATTTTTATAAATTTGTTGGGATCCATTATTAGACCTAAGATGCAATATTTCTGATTTTTTTACTGCGATAATATCCCCACATTGGCTGCAACAATAGAACAATAATAATCACCCACAAAATCTTCGCAGGGATAGAGGCAAAAAAGATACCATAGGTGCCACCTGATATCGTCAATGCTTGTGCAAAGCCTGATTCTGCAATAGGCCCCAAAATCATCCCTAAAATAATGGCACTCAAGGAAAAGCCTAATTTATTGAGGAAAAAACCTCCAAAAGCAAACAATAGCATCAACCAAACATCAAACATATTGTTATTTATCGCATACGAACCAATAATAGCAAAGATACTAATGGCCGAAATCAAAACCGAAGCAGGAATTAGTGAGATTTTCGCAAAATAAGGTGCAAAAAAGAGTCCCACTATCAAAAAAACAATATTCGCGATAAAAAGCGATAAAATAAATCCATAAGTAATCTGCCCATATTTTGTAAAGAGTTCAGGACCGGGAATTAACCCTTGTATCATGAGACCTCCCATCAAGGCTGCTGAGACCGTATTGCCAGGAATTCCTAACGTCAAAAGTGGGACAAGAGAACCACCGACGCAAGCATTATTACCACTCTCAGCCGCCGCAATCCCTTCGGGGTTTCCTTTGCCAAAGAGATTTTTAAATTTTGATTTTTGCTTGGCCATATTATAAGAGACAAATGCGGCTATCGTAGCACCTTCACCGGGGATAATCCCCACAATAGTACCCACAGCTGTTCCGAGTGTGATAAAAGGGGCCATTCCTTTGGGCATTTTGTCTCGTTTAATCGTGGAGAGGTCAATATCTTCATTGGCGATGCGCTTCTCTCCGACAAGTGAGAGCATTTGTGCGATGGAGAACATCCCGATGAGTGCGGGCATAAAGGAAACTCCCTCATACAAATCGACGATATGAAACGTATAGCGCAAAGTTCCACTCATCGCATCGGTTCCAATCAAAGCAATAATAAGTCCTATCAATCCTGAAATAATTCCTTTAGTCAAGCCACCACTTGAGACTGATATGACCCCTGTTAATCCCATCAATGCCAATAAAAAATACTCAGGAGGCCCAAACTTTAGCGCGAATTCTGATAAAAGTGGAGACACTAAAAGTAGTACAACAACAGAGAATGTCCCTCCGATGAAACTAGCGATTACTGAAACTTTGAGGGCTAAACCACCTTTGCCTTGCTTGGTAAGAGGATACCCCTCTAATGCTGTGGCTGCAGCAGCAGGAGTCCCTGGGGTAGAGAGTAAAATCGCCGAAATCGATCCACCATACATCGCGCCACAATAGACACCACCCATCAACGCCAACCCTATTAAAGGAGAAAATGAGAATGTAATCGGAATCAAAAGTGCCACTGCCATTGTCGCAGTAAGACCGGGCATTCCTCCAATCAGAATGCCGGAGATCGAGCCAATAGTCACAGCTAGTATCACATCCACACTCATCACAGCTTGTAAAGCTTCTAACATCATGATAGCATCCTTAGTTTTGCATGAAAATCATCATCTCAGGAAGTTGGATTTCAAAGATTCTTTCAAATAGAAAATAGACAAAAAGAGCAATTCCAATAGAGATGAACAACGATTTTATAAAAGCATTATAACCCATGAATCTCATCGTCACTGGTAAAAATATCAAAGTTGATACTATAAATCCTAAATAGTGCATCACCCACACATAGACAACAAGTGAGAGGATTAATAAAAAAAACTTTTTAGGATTATGTGTAAAAACAATTTTAATATATTTATCTGAGATTATGGCATTAAAAAAATATACAACACCAGCCAATCCCAAGGAGATAGCAAGGAATTTGATGTAAACTGCCGTCGTAAAAATCGTAGATTTTGGGAAGGATGCAGTACTGCGATAAAGCAGTACTGCAAGAACGATAAAAAATATACTTAACCCGATATCAAGATATTTTTTACTCATTTATGTTACCAAGGGGTCGCATCATAAACTTTTTGAGTCGTTTTTTGCAACGATTCTAAATAAGCTTTATATTCTGCACCATTCATCAAGTTTAAGAAAATATAGCTCTTCGCACATTTTTCTTGGAAACTTGGGTCATTGACGACTTTGGTATAAAGGTCTGTGATTTTGTCTGCGATAGATTTTTTGACTTTGGCTCCAATAACAATACCTCTCGTTGCTGTCATCAAGCCACTGTAATTTTGCTCTAAGCCTGTTTTGATATCCGGAGCCACAGAGGATCTTTTTTTGGAAAGGATAGCAATAATACGCGCCTTACCCGCTTTATGTTGTGAAAGCATTTGCGATAGATTCATAAATGCCGCATCAACATGATTTCCTAAAATCGCTGCTTTTTGCTCCGTAGAACCTTTAGTTGGCATCAAATTAAAGGTAACCCCTTCAATACTTTCAAAGTTTTTAGCTGCCAAGAAATCATCACTTCCGATACCATTAACCGCAACAGTAAAACGTTTTGATTTTGCTGCTTTGATTAGGTCTGCTATATTTTTGATCTTACTTTTTGCACTCACAACAATGATTTCCGGATCTTCTGCAACATTTCCGATAATCTTGAAAGAATCCAAAGTATAAGATGCACGCTTTGCAACAATATGCGCGACTAATTGCGGGGTAAACATCAAACCTATGGTGTAGCCATCAGCTCGTGCTCGCGCTTCTGCTTCAAAACCCATCAATCCACCAGACCCTGGTTTATCGACTACTATAAAATCTGCATCTTTCCAGTATTTTTTAGCAGTTTCTACGAACAATCTCGCTGTTGTATCTGTCGAACCTCCTGCTTTTGAAGGCACTATCAATTTGATAGTTTTAGAAGGATAAGCAGCCAGAGTGTCAATGGCAAAAATTGACGCAACCAACAAAACTAATGAAACAAGTTTTTTCATCAAATCTCCTTTAAAAAATTTATATATAGTAACGAAAGATATATAAAAAGAGATTTAACTAAATGGATTCTTTGAATAAAATAATATCATGATAAACAAGTTTAAGTACATATTATTTCATTACTTACTAAAAGTAAAGCAAGGGATTATTAAGTTAAGAAGAACTATAATTTTGTATTATTTTATAAGGAGTATCTATGAACAAAATCCTGATTATCAACGGTCACCAATATTATAAAGGTATTGCGGAGGGAAATCTGACCAATACCATCATTACTCGTGTCATTGAAACCTTAGAAAAAAAAGGCTTTGAAATACAGCAAACGGCCATAGATCAACACTATGATGTCAAAGAAGAGCTCGAAAAACTGGATTGGGCTGATTTTATTTTTTTCCAGTATCCTGTCTATTGGATGGGTGTGCCTTGGGTCACAAAAAAATATATTGATGGAGTCTTTTCGGCAGGTTCAGGGAGTGTCACTTATATCAATGATGGACGAAGCAGAAAAGACCCAAACAAACGATACGGTAGTGGCGGATTGATGACAGAGAAAAAATATATGCTAAGTCTCACCTATAATTGTCCGAGAAGTGAATTTGACAATAAAGAGGGTTTTTTTGATGGCTTAAGTGTTGATGAGGCCAATATTGCCGTACATAAACTTTTTCAATTTTGTGGTGCCAAACCACTAGAGACATACTCTATTCATGATATATTTAAAAGTGGTATGGATTTGGAGCGTGAGTTATCAAGACTTGATACGCTACTTCAGAAAAATTTTGGATAATGGTTACGATATAAAAAAGAGCCACTAGAGATTCTAGTGGCTCTTTGGTTCTTCATTTAAGCCAATGCTTGTTTGGCGTATTTGATACCTAATTCATAAGCTTTGAGGTTAGCTTCGTGTACTTTTGCAGGTACTTTTTCAAGCATAATCTTTTTAACCAGTTCATGATCTAATACTTTTGTCATCTCAACGGTAATAGAGAGTGCCACGACTGATTGTGTAATAACATTCCCAACTTCTTCTTTTGCGATGGTAATGATTGGAATATCATAAATCGTCCATCTTTTTCTATCTTCTTCACTTGGAGTAACAAGATTTGGCTCAACAACAATAACACCACCATCTTTGACACCATTTTTGAAGTTATTATAACTGACTTGAGCCGTTGCAATCATGAACTCAATCTCGCCCTCATTGGCATAAGGAAATAAAATCTCATGATCATCAAGTAAAATATCAACCTTAGTCGGTCCCCCTCTTACTTGTGATGTATAGGTTGAGGCTTTGACACCATAACCACCATCATCGATTTTTGCTTCAGCTAAAATTTCACCTGCAAGTATAACACCTTGACCGCCGACTCCTACAAATCTTAATTGTCTTCTCATGTTACCTTACCATCCTTAAAGCTGAACTTTTGTTTTGTTTTGTGCTGCTTCGATTACTTTAGCGTATGCTTCACAATACTCGAGTGCATCATCATCTTTTTTCAAGACACCCATCGGGAATTTACCCACTTTTTCTTCTTCGCTCATCGCGTCAAATTTTTTCTTAGAGACGGTCATGCTATCAATCCAATTTAGATTAAGAACCGCTTCTCCCATCTTGTTTTTTCTACCAAGATTAATGTGGCAGTTTGAAAAAATATCAAAGAAAGAATACCCTTTATGAGAAAATCCTTCGACTAGAACTTTTTCAATTTTCTTTGGATCAAGAACAGATTCTCTACCAATAAAAGTGGCTCCAGCCCCTTCTGCTAGTTTACAAGCATCAAAAGTAGGATCTACATTTCCAAATTGCGCTGTGACGGTCCACATACCTTTTGGTGTTGTCGGACTGGTTTGTGAATTGGTTAGACCATAAATAAAGTTATTAATAACAATATGATTCAAATCAATATTTCTTCTACACCCGTGGATGGTATGATTTCCACCAATTGCCAAGCCATCACCATCACCGGTAACTACGATGACGTGTTTGTCCGGATTTGCAAGTTTGATACCCGTGGCATACGCGATAGCTCTACCATGAGTGGTATGTACCGTGTTACAATCAATATAAGAACTAAATCGACCACTACAACCGATACCTGAGACGATACAAACATCATCCATACTCCATCCCATCTTGTCAATGGCACGAATTACAGATTTCAAGATAACACCATCACCACATCCCCAACACCACAGTGTTGGCATCTTTTCTACTCTAAGATATTTATCGTAATTAAAAGCCATCTTACATCATCTCCTTTACTTTAGTAACCATTTCGACAGGTGCAATTGGACGACCGTTTGCTTTTAAAAGCACGGTGAAATCATCGCGCTTCATAACCCGTTGAATCTCTTCTAGATATTGTCCCATATTGAGTTCTGTTACCATAATTTTGTCGAATTTCTTTCCGAGTTCTTTAAATTTTTCTACTGGGCTTGGCCACAATGTGACGGGTCTAAATAACCCTGCTTTAATACCATCTTTTCTTAGTTTTGATACCGCTTCTTTAGCCCCTCTACTGATACTTCCATAAGCAATAATACAAACATCTGCATCATCAAGCATAAACTCTTCATAAGATACAAGATCTTTAGCATTGTTGACTTTACCGGTCAATCTTTCAATATTGTATTCGCACATCGTACCATCTTCAGTTGGGAAACCTGTTGGTCCGTGATGCAGTCCGGTGATGTGATAATGATATCCCTTGAAGAACGGATTAAGTACAGCAGGCTCATTTGGTTTTGCATCATAAGGTAGGTACTCTTTTGGGTCACCTGTAAATTCTTTTCTATTCACGATTGTTTTTTGGACTTCTTCAAGATCTGGTAAGATTGCTTTACCTAGCATATGGCCGAGTGTTTCATCCAAAAGTAAGAATACCGGCGTCATATACTGTTCTGCCAAGTTAAAGGCACGAATGGTATCGGTATAACACTCTTCCAAACTACCAGGGCATAATGTAATCGAAGCAAAATCACCATGTGTTGGATATTTTGCTTGTCCAACATCAGATTGAGACACCCGTGTTGGAAGTCCCGTACTTGGTCCGCCTCTCATGACATTGACGATAACCAAAGGAACTTCAGTGATAAAAGAGTATCCGATTTGTTCTGATTTCAATGAGATACCAGGACCACTGGTCGCCGTCATGGATTTGACACCACTCATTGAAGATCCAAGAGCGGCACAAATACCACCAATTTCATCTTCCATTTGTATAAAATGTCCACCTACCTTTGGTAGTGAAACACTCATTTCATGAGCAATTTCACTTGATGGTGTAATAGGATATCCTCCAAAGAACTTACATCCACATTCTGCTGCTGCTTTCGCTACAAGTGCATTACCACTTGAGATTACTTCTCTTGCCATTTATTTCTCCCTATGCACTTAATTTTCTATAGTGATTTTTCTTGATGTCTTCAGCACGTTGCTTTGCATCATCTGTGATTCTGGCAAACTTATATTCGCCTCTCTCTGCTACATAGATAGCAAAATCAGGACAATGAAGTTCACAATCTCGACAACCAATACAAGCCGCAGGTGTTTCTACTTCTATCATAGAGCCTAGTGTTGAATTGGGTGCAGGTACCATCGCCAAGACACCCGCAGGACAAACACTGACACAAACATCACATGCTTTACATCGACTGGTATCAACCCATACAGGTGTACTCTCTGGAGCTACTACATTACTCATATTCATCTCTCCTTATTTCTTTAATACTTGGGCCACTTTAGCGCCAATTTCAGCAGGAGATTTTACAACAAAAACTCCAGCAGCTTCAAGCGCAGCCATTTTTTCAGCAGCAGTACCCGCACTTCCGCTGATAATGGCTCCTGCATGTCCCATTCTTTTACCTTTTGGTGCTGTTTGACCCGCAATAAAGGCAACAACAGGTTTCGTAATATTTTCTTTTATAAATGCGGCGGCTTGAATCTCAAGATCACCACCAATTTCGCCAATCATAACAATCGCTTCTGTTTCTGGATCTGCTTCAAAAAGTGGCAATAGTTGTTTGTAGCTGAGTCCGATAATCGGATCACCACCAATTCCCACAGCCGTTGTAATACCAAAACCTTCTTTACATACTTGATTAGCACCTTCGTATGTCAACGTTCCAGATTTTGAAATCAATCCAACTTTTCCTTTTTTAAATACCATACCTGGCATAATACCGATTTTACACTCTTCTGCGGTGATAATACCCGGACAGTTTGGTCCGATGGTTTTCATATTATTTTTAACAGCATATGCTTTTGCCATCATCATATCTTTAACCGGAGCACCTTCTGTGATGATTACGGCTAAATCGATACCTGCATCAGCAGCTTCCATAACCGCATCTCCCACGAAAGCAGGCGGAACAAAAATCATACTCACAGTAGCCCCTGTTGCTTTAACCGCTTCTGATACGGTATTAAAAACAGGTAAGTTTAGATGCGTTTGGCCCCCTTTGTTTGGTGTCACACCACCGACAATTTTAGTACCATAAGCGATGCATTGTTCTGCATGAAACGTACCTTCTTTGCCTGTAAAACCTTGCACGATGACTTTTGTATCTTTGTTAACCAATATGCTCATTATTTCTCTCCCTTTGCAGCTTTTACGGCTTTTGCTGCACCATCACCTAAGTCAGTCGCAGCGATAACATTGCTGATTTTTGCATTTCTTAAAATTTCCGCCGCTTCTGGTGCATTTGTACCATCAAGTCTGACGATAACAGGAACATGGACATCCACCATCTTCGTCGCTTCTAAAATCCCATTTGCAATACGGTCACATCTTACGATACCACCAAAAATATTCACAAAAATTGCTTTTACATTTGGATTTTTGAGAATAATCTCAAAACCTTTTGCAACGGTTTCAGCGTTGGCTTTTCCACCAACATCCAAGAAGTTTGCAGGAGTACCGCCCATATAGTTGATGGTATCCATCGTACCCATCGCCAATCCGGCACCATTTACCATACAACCGATTTCGCCATCAAGTGAAACATAACTGAGTCCATATTGACCCGCTTCTCTCTCATCTGCATCTTCTTCGCTAATATCTCGCATCGCTTCAATATCAGGATGTCTTCCGAGTGCAGAATCATCAAATCCCATCTTACCATCAAGCGCAATGAAATCACCAGCGCCCGTTTTCACTAAAGGATTAATCTCTATCAATTCAGCATCATTATCTACATAAACTTTATAAAGTGCTGCTGCAAATTTTATAAATTTTCCAATTTGTTCTTTTGGTAGTCCTAATCCAAATGCTAATTCTCTACCATGAAAGCCTTGAAAACCAATACTTGGGTCTACTGCAACTTTAATAATCTTTTCTGGAGTTTCTGCAGCAACTTTTTCGATTTCCATACCTCCTTCGGTAGAAGCCATGATAACAGGCATCTCTTTGGCTCTATCAAGAACCACTCCAAGATAGAGTTCATCTGCAATATCAGCGCCCTCTTCGATATAAACTTTTTGAACCAGTTTTCCCTCAGGGCCGGTTTGGTGTGTCACCAAAGTCATTCCGAGGATTTCAGAAGCCAAAGCTTTTACTTCATCAATACTTTTAGCAAGCTTAACACCGCCGCCTAGACCTCGTCCACCTGCGTGTATTTGAGCTTTTACAACCCAAATCTTGCCACCAAGATCTTTGGCATTTTGAACCGCCTCATCAACACTAAATGCAACCTTTCCTCTTGGAACGGGTACATTATATTTGGCGAAAATCTCTTTTGCCTGATATTCATGAATATTCATATAATCTCCTAATTAGTTTATTAGCACAACAATAAACAAAATCATTAATTGTTTTATCTATTAATCTGATAATAAAAATATTGTGTAACTTTATAATGTTTTTTCTATATTTATTTGTAAAATTTATATATATATATTTTATTTATAAAATTTTAAGTTTAAGCGTAGATAAAAAACACTACGCTTAAACTATATTTTAATTAATCTTTTATTTCATATTGCTCTCGGCCAATCTTGTATAAATCCGCACCATAAGAGTCATTAACTACGGTCAGTGGAAAATCAACCACTTCCAATCTTCGGATAGCTTCAGGTCCAAGTTCTGGATAGGCAATCACTTCAGCACTCTTGATTTGTCGCGCTAGCAATGCGCCTGCCCCTCCGGTTGCACCAAAATAAATTGCTTTGTATTTCACACATGCATCAATCACATCTTGATTTCTTTTGCCTTTACCAATCATCCCTTTTTGTCCAATGCTAATTAAACGTGGAGAATAAGAATCCATACGATAACTCGTAGTCGGTCCGGCACTTCCTATCGGATCACCGGGTTTTGGTGGTGTTGGTCCAACAAAATAAATAACAGCACCTTTCATATCAAAAGGCAACTCTTTACCCGCATCTAATAAATCTACTAATTTTTTGTGCGCCGCATCTCTAGCGGTGTAAATCACGCCACTAAGATAGACAATATCTCCTGCTTTTAATTGTACGACATCTTCTTCACTTAATGGTGCTGTTAGATGATATGTTTTGCTCATAACTCACCCTCCTAAAGTTTAATAACAGTATGTCTACTGCTATGGCATTGAACATTAACACTGACCGGCAAACTCGCAATATGACATGGGTTTTTTTCAATATGAACGCCCAAAACAGTCTCCGTTCCCCCCATACCCATAGCACCAATTCCTAGTTTATTGAGCTCAGTCAATAACTCTTGTTCCATAGAATCAAGCGTTGGGTCTTCGTTTCGACTTCCTAAGGTTCTAAACAAGGCATGTTTACTAGAAATTGCCGCTTTTTCAAAAGTACCGCCAATACCGACACCTACGGTCAATGGAGGGCAAGGATTTGGGCCAGCATCTGAAATCACTTGTTTAACAAATTCTATAACACCTTTTCTGCCTTTAGCTGGAGCTAAAACCATCGCACGGCTAACATTTTCACTACCACCGCCTTTTGCAGCATATTCGATTTCTAAAACATCACCTTCAACCAAATCAAAATGAATCACAGCCGGTAGATTATAACCGATCTCATCTTTGAGGTTGGCTCGTGTATCCCAATGACAAGTAGAAGCTCTCAAATAGCCATCTTCATAACCTTGTCTCGTACCTTCATTGATAGCCGCTTTTAGTGAACCGCCAACAACTTTGACATCTTCTCCTACCTTGACAAAGAAAACTGCCAATCCCGTATCTTGACACAGTGGTTTGGTCTCATTTGCTGCAATATCAGCATTGTCTAGAAGCTGTTTTAAAACCTCTTTGCTTACTGGGCTTTTTTCATTCTCATAAGCATCGCTTAAAGCCTTGTATGCATCTTTTGGCAACACAGTACCGCTGTAAATGATAGTGTCACGAATGGTCTTGACAATATCATCATATTTAATTTCTCTCATATTTTTCCTCCCCAAAAAAATTGTTTTTATATAAGACTTCTATAATGTTTTGTACGGATTTTACGCTATGATCAAATTGACTTTTCTCACAACGATCTAGCGTCACTTTGATAATGCGCTCTGCTCCATTAGCTCCCAACATCACAGGTACACCCGTGGTGACGTTGGTGTAGCCATAATCTCCATCAAGCAGAGTAGAACAAGAATAGATTTTCTTAGAATCTCTTAAAATAGACTCAATCATAATCGCAGTACCTTTTCCCGGTGCCAGATAAGCGGAAGTACCAAGATATTTAACAATCTCTGCACCTCCGTGTTTGGTTTTCATCACAATCTCTTCAATTTCATCATCACTAAGTAAATCATGAAGAGGTACGCCAGCGACGGTTGAAAAACGTGGCAATAACACCATCGTGTCTCCATGTCCACCAATCACACTCGCACGAATTTGTCCCGCACCAAAGCCAAGTTTTTCTTGGATGAAGTGTGTCATTCTCGCGATATCTAAAATTCCCGCCATTCCAATCACGCGCTCTTTTGGGAATCCTGACTCTTTTAATGCAACATAAGTCATCGCATCGAGTGGATTGGAGACGATAATTAAAATAGAATCCGGTGCGACTACCTTCACTTGTGCCACTACTTCTCTCATGATTTCAGCATTTTTAATCAATAAATCATCACGACTCATGCCCTCTTTTCTAGGAAAACCGGCAGTAATGACAACAATCTTACTATCGCGTACATCTTCATAACTCTCTGCTACTCTAACGACAGAATGGGAGCGCATCGCTGCTGCGGCTTGATTCATATCCAGTGCTTTTCCACGGGCTCTATCCATATCTCTATCAACTAAAACAACTTGATGTGCCAAACCTTGCATCGCAATCGAATAGGCAACAATACCACCGACATTGCCACCTGCCCCGACAACAGAAACTTTACTGTTAATACTCATAATGCTCCCTCGAAATCTTTATCTTTTAAATTGAGTCGATGATTGTATTAAACACCGCACTCGGTCTCATCGCTTCAAATGCCAAGGCATCATCAGGCTTATAATAACCACCAATAGTGACGCTTTTGCCTTCAGCCTCTTTTAACTCTTTCAAAATGATTGCTTCATTTTCTTCTAGTTTGGAAGCAACACTTTTAAAAATATCTTTCAATTTAGCACTCTCATTTTGAGCGGCTAGGGCTTCTGCCCAATAAAGTGCAAGATAAAAATGACTGCCTTTATTGTCAAGTTCTCCTACTTTTCGAGATGGGGATTTATTGTTGTCCAACAATCTTCCAATAGCGCTATCAAGTGTTTTCGCAAGGGCAGACACTTCTGTCTCTTTTGATTTAAATGCCAAACCATCCAACAATGCCCATAACGCTAAAAATTCTCCCAATGAATCCCATCGTAAATGTCCCTCTTCCAAAAATTGTTGCACATGTTTTGGAGCACTTCCGCCTGCTCCGGTTTCAAATAAACCGCCTCCTGCTAAAAGTGGTACGATGGAGAGCATTTTTGAACTGGTTCCTAGTTCTATAATTGGGAACAAATCAGTTAAGTAGTCTCTTAAGACATTACCAGTCACCGAGATGGTATCTTGTCCCGCTCTGAGTCTTTTGAGTGAATATTTCATCGCTTCGATTGGTGATTTGATATAAATCTCTAAGCCATTGGTATCATGATCTTTGAGATACTTCTCGACTTTTTTTGTAATTTCTCTATCATGACCTCGGTTTGGATCAAGCCAGAAAACTGCCGGTGTTCCAGAAGCGCGCGCACGATTGACTGCTAATTTCACCCAATCTTGTATTGGAATATCTTTGGCTTGGCAACTTCGATAAATATCACCTTCTTGTACATCTTGAGACAAGAGCACGTGACCTTGTGCATCGACGATGACGATCTTGCCATCACCGGGAGCAATAAATGTTTTATCATGAGAGCCATACTCTTCCGCTTTTTGTGCCATCAGTCCGACATTAGCAACACTTCCGATTTTTGAAGGGTCATACGCACCGTTTTTTTGGCAGTCTTCAATCACTTCTTGATAAAAACCAGCATAGCTACGATCTGGAATCAAAGCTTTCGTATCATGAAGCGCGCCATCAGCACCCCACATCTTGCCGGCATCTCGCACGACTACTGGCATAGAGGCGTCAATGATGACATTATTGGGAACATGTAAATTGGTAATGCCTTTATCAGAATCAACCATGGCTAAATCTGGTTGCGTTGCATAAATATTGGCAATTTCTGCTTCTATGGCTTCTTTGACATCTGGTGAGAACTTATCCATCTTAGCATAAAGATCACCAATACCATTGTTTTCATTAAAGCCGACTTCTTTGAGTTCTTTTGCAAATTTTGAAAATAAATCTTTATAAAAAACACGAACCGCATGTCCAAAGATGATAGGATCTGAGACTTTCATCATCGTCGCTTTTAAGTGCAATGACAATAAAACACCTTGTGCCTTAGCATCTTTTAATTGTGCATCAAAAAAATCTTCCAATGCCGCAACTCTTAACACAGAAGAATCTAAAATTTCTCCTTCTAAGAGTGGCAATGACTCTTTGAGTACACGAACATCACCCGATTTATCGATAAATTGAATCTGAGCAACGGTTGGTTCCTCTAGTGTGATTGAGGTCTCACTTTCATAAAAATCACCATGATCCATCGATGCAACATGAGCTTTTGAATCTGCTGACCAAGCAGCCATTTTGTGTGGATTTTTCTTGGCGTATTCTTTCACGGCTTTAGCGACTCTTCTATCAGAATTTCCTTCTCGTAGTACGGGGTTGACCGCACTTCCTAGAGTTTTTGCATAGCGTTCTTTTATCGCGATATCTTCTGGTGTTTGTGGGTCTTCAGGATAAGATGGAACATCATAGCCTTTATCTTGAAGCTCTTTAATAGCTGCTTTGAGTTGAGGAATAGATGCACTGATATTAGGTAGTTTTACAATGTTTGCATCAGGTTCTTTGACTAATTGTCCTAATCTTGCAAGATCATCGCTGACTTGTTGTTTTTCTGGTAAGCTATCAGAAAAAGCGGCAAGCACTCTGCTTGAGAGAGAAATATCTTTGTTGGCAATCTCTATATCTGCATGTTTTGTGAAAGCCTTTATGATAGGAAGTAGTGAATAAGTCGCCAATGCTGGTGCTTCATCTACTTTAGTGTATATAATTTTGGATCTGTGTTTGCTCATGTATCATCTCCTTGTGAATATTTTATGAATACGATAATATCATCATAATGTATAAAAAATATTATAAAATTTTGATTAATTTATAAAAATAATCTCAATAATTATAAAATTAACAAATTAATGCAACTTTTTAACATTTCTTTTATGTTGGCTAAACGTTTCTGAGAAAGAATGCACTCCTTTATTGTTTTTTACAAAATATAAATATTTTGTCTTTTTGGGAAATATAGCGGCGGCAATGGCATCCATACTGACGCTACATACAGGGTCATCAGGTAACCCTCTCCATCTATAAGTATTATACTTTGTTTTATCTTCCTTAATTCTTTGAGGTGTGATTTTTTTGTGAGAAAAAAGGCCGTATTTTAAAGCGCCATCCATCTGTAACTTCATCCCTTTGCGCAGACGGTTATAAATCACCGAAGAGACGATTGGCATCTCGGTTTTATTGGCGGACTCTTTTTGGATGATTGAGGCGACAATGAGGTATTTGTACCACTTCTTTTTATTATATTCACCGAAGATTTTGTAAGCATTCTTTTTTTGTATGATCTCACTTTCATGCACCAGATAATAAATCAAATGTTTTTCACTGATACCCATAGGAATATTGTAAGTATCAGGCACTAAAAGTCCCTCTTTATAGGGAGATACTTGGTTGTAGATTGACAATAATTTCTCAAAAGAGAGATTAAACTCTTGTGCGCATCGCTGCAAAAATACAATCGTCGTCTCACCAGGAATTAAGGTCAACGTCTTCATTGCTGCTTTTGCATGAGAGAGCTTATAAAAAAAATCTCCCCGTGTCAAAACATTTTCTCCGACGTTAATCCACCCAGATTGCGGTTGTCCAATCAAATATAAAAGATATTTATCAACATTTTTGGAAATAGCGAAATTATTTTCTTGTAAGTATGTTATAATTTGGGTCACAGAACCCTTGGGCACATAGACGACTTTGCTTGAAGTCATGAGAGCAGAAATATGGAATATAAGAGATAAAATGATAATTAAAATCACATCACATATCATGAGAAAACTTTGGATAACTATTTTGTTTATCATACTCTCTCTCGTCATCTTAATCTTATCTTTAATGCATGGCATCACAATCAATTCTATCACGTTGCCAAAACTAAGGATTAATGAATTATATATAAAATTAGATAAAAAGTTAATTGTCGAATCAAATCAAATCAAGATACTAAGAGATTCAAAAGCTAAAAACTCAGCTTATGAGATTTATAAATTAGCAAAATATGGTAAATACTTAAACCAATTTTTCCAAGAAATCTCACTCAAAAACGTGCAATACAATGATGAAGTCATCAATCTTCTGTACAAAGATAATGTTTTTTATCTCAACAGTAACTACCTAACCATCGATGCCAAACTGCAAGATGTCTCTAAGGGAAAAATCAATATTGATGTCAAACAGATGATTTTAAAAGATTATGATATTGAACTCGTCGGAAAAACCATCTTGGATTTGAAAAAAAACATCTATGATTATTCTGGGAAATTTGACATATTAAATATCGATGGACATTTGAATTTTAAAATCGAAAAAGACAAAGTCTATTATCAAGCAAGTAGTGAGCATTTTGCCTCATTAGAGCCTATCATGAAGTATATTGAAGCACGGGTCAAGCTCGAGCCAATCGTGAGTGCTTGGATTTACAAAAAAATAGTAGCTAAAGATTATAAACTCAACAATATCCAAGGGATGTTTAATCTCCTCAGCGGTGATTTTTTCCCAAAACTGATGCAAGCCAATGCCACTCTCAAAGAGGCAACCATTCAATTTCATCCCGATGTCACACCCGCATTAGCTAAAAAAATCGATATCACACTTCAAGACAATAAGCTGATTTTTCATCTTGATGATCCAACCTTTAAAGGTAAAAAAATCACGATTAACAACATCTATATCTATAATCTGCTCACCACAAGCAATGGTATCGTCGTTGATATTACGTCCAATTCACTATTAGATTCTACGATACATTCAATACTCAAAGCCTTTAATATCAATATTCCTATCACACAATCTAGTGGCATCAATCACTCCAACCTCTATCTTGATATCAAGTTTTTGCCCTACTCTATTGATGCTAAGGGTGATTTTACGGTAAAAGATTCAATATTAAATATCAAAGGTGTGAATTTTTTTACAAAATATGCAACCATAAGATTGGATAATAATAAGATATTTATCGACCATAGCAATCTCGCTTATAAAAATATTTTTGATCTCAATACCACGGGAATCTTCAAAACGGACACCCAACAATATCATGGTCTTGTTAGTATCAATGCGCTTGATATTGGGCTTAAAGATAACAAATTATTACAAATCAAAAACCTACAAGATGAGCCTATAAAACTGACGCTCAAACCCAATAGCAGCCTGTTTGAGCTAAAAAATCTAGATACTAATCTCTCATTTACAGCGAACAATAATAAAATTTCCATCCAAGATTTATCAAAATACCAAAAATTCTCTCCCATGATGCAAGATTATAATATGAGTGCAGGAGCGCTTTATGTCACGACAAAAGCATTCCAAAATTTTGATGCACACTTGCAATTGCGCGATTTTCAGACCCCTTTTTACGTTCATGATAAAAAAATAAAAGATTTAAATATCACCATTAAGACCAACGCCAATGCCATCACCGCGCTTAGTCATAATAAGAAAATTCAACTCTCTTATGATGACAAACTTATCGTGAATCTTAAAGATTTAGATATTCAAATTGCCAATACTTCCTCAAAATCAACAAAAAAAGTAGCCAATCATGACACCATTATCAATGGCCATCATGTCAATTTCAAAATCAAAGATTTAAATGCGACCATTTTAAGTGATCATTTTACATTCAAGCGCATGAAAAAGGATACTAGCTTCATCAGTGTTTATAAAAACTCGCAAATTGGTTATGAAGATAAAGGGGGACGATTTTATCTGGAAGCGACAAAATTAAATGATGTGTTTGTCAATACTGCTTTACACAGTAATATGGTCAAAGATGGGACGTTTAAAATCACGGCAAACGGCGATAATTTTGATATTTTTGATGGTAATGTAGAGATGAACAATACCACCTTAAAAGATTCGGCATTGTTTAATAATCTCATGGCAATCATCAATACCATTCCCTCTTTGGTCTTATTTAAGAATCCTAATTTTAATGAAAATGGCTATTTCATCAAAAATGGTACCATCCAATTTAAAAGAATTAATCAAATTCTCTCTTTTCAAAACATCAATCTACATGGATATAATACCGATATAGTTGGAAAGGGATATATCAATCTTGATGAAAACAGTATTCACCTTGACTTACAAGTCAAAACACTCAAAGATGTGAGCGATGCAATCAAAAAAATTCCAGTTTTGGGCTATATTATCCTCGGAGATGACAAAAGTATCTCTACGAATATCAGTATCACAGGTGACTTAAAAAATCCAAAAATAAAAACTCAGCTGTTAAAAGACTCTGTGATGACTCCGATTGATATCTTAAAAAGGACGATAGAATCGCCCCTTAAACTGTTTCAATAGCCCTACCAAGGATAATGAGGTCTTTTTGTGTATCGTCAAATTCAGCCACACTAGGGAAACGACCCCACTCTCTGAAATTCATTTTTTTGAATAATTTCAATGAAGCAATATTATCGGCAAAAATATAGGCTAAAAGCGTTTTGATTCCATACTCTTTTGCTTTTGCCAGTGCTTCTTGTAAAAATTTTTGACCTAGTTTTTGTCCTCTAAAATTTCTCTCAATATAGATGTTAATACGCGCGCAATTTTGGTAAGCTTTACCCGCGTCAAAAGGTTGAAAATCAATCCAGGAGATGATTTTATCTCGATACTCTTTCACCAAAATCGGGCGCGTCTCTTTATCATGAGAGTGAAACCAATCGACGCGGCTCTCAACCGTCACGATTGCACTCTCTAGTGTCGTAATACCATCATTGATCGAATCATTGTAAATATTAATAATTTCGGGCAAATCCTCTATCTTTGCCACTCTAAATTGTTTAATCATGTATTATTTCCTTCGTGGAAATTATATCATAATTCAATTATTATTCCATTTCAACCCGCATCAAATACATATCATTGCCATCAACCACATCGAGATCTAGACTCTTACATCCTGGGCAGAAAAATTCATTTTTCTCCAGAGTGTAGTCTTTATTGCATGAATTACAATGCACCACCACATCTTGGATATTCATCACAAATTCTGCCCCATCGCAAATCGTTTTTTCTTTAAACGTCTCAAAAGCACTCTCCAAAAGATAGGGCTCGACGCCACTTAATTTCCCAATTTTCACTTCCACTTTCGTCACTTTGGTGGCATTTTCTTTTTTGGCATTTTCTTCACACATATCTAGCAGTGAAGTCACGATAGAATATTCATGCATTAACAGATCCTTGGTAAAAGTTCACCTTTAGGCGGTTCCAAATATCGGCTACTGCCCCATGGCGTATTAAGGATGACTTTGTCATCATATTTGTGTGACACGGTTCCAATAAATGAAGCTTTTGCTGTTTTCTCAAAGGTTCGTAATATTTGCAAGGTTTTCTCTTCTTCGCCGGCTTCAACACAGAGAACCATCGTACCTTCATTGGCAAATTCATAAGGCTCAAATCCCAACATTTCACAAACCCCTTTGACTTCATTGGCTACTGGGATTTTTTCTTCATTGACTTCAATACTGACGTGTGATGTTTCGCACCATTCATTGAGCACAGCACTCAAACCTCCACGTGTGGCATCTCGGAGTGATTTTATTTTGATGCCCTCTTTTATCAACGCCTCAATCATCGGCCACAATGTTGCACAGTCAGTTTTCAAATCAGAATCAAGTTGGATATCTTCGCGTTTGGCTAAAATACACGCGCCATGATTTCCCACTTCATTGGATACAATGACAGAATCACCTTCTACAAGATTGTGTGCTGAGATATTGTCAATCATCACTTCACCAATACCTGAAGTATTGATAAAAAGACCATCCACGCTACCTTTTGGCACGACTTTAGTATCACCTGCTACAATCTTCGCGCCACTGACTTTGAGCTCATCACTCATGCTTTTGACAATAGTCACCAAATCATCATAAGGGAATCCCTCTTCTATCATGAATGAACACGTGAGATAGAGTGGTTTTGCACCCATCATAGCGACGTCATTGACAGTTCCAGCGATGGCTAATTTACCGATATTTCCCCCATTAAAAAAGATAGGGCTGACGGTAAAAGAGTCAGTCGTAAACGCAATCTTTTTCGATTGCATCGTAAGGACGGCAGCATCTTCCATTTTGAGTAAAATCTCATTATCAAAATATTTAAAAAAAAGCTCTTTGATGAGCGTTTGGGTTTCTTCTCCGCCACCGCCTTGCGATAGCATTATCTTTTTTTGACTCATTTCATCCCTTTTCCGGTGAATTTTCCATATTTATAATAAGCCGCACAAGCCCCTTCGCTTGAGACCATACAAGATCCCATCGGGTTGCTCGGTACACACGCTTTTCCAAAAACTTTACAATCAAACGGCTTGGCATTTCCTTTGAGAATATCACCACAAATGCACAGTTTATGATCATCAATCTCACCTTTTGGCAAGATGGCATCAAAAGCAATTTCGGCATCCATATAGGCATATTCATCTTTGAGTTTTAGCGCACTATCCGCAATATCACCAATACCACGCCATCTAAAATGACTGCGTTTTTCCATATATTTGTTGATTAACTCTTGCGCTTTGACATTGCCCTCTTTAGAGACGGCTCTTTTGTATTGGTTTTCGACTTTATACTCTCCATTGTTAATCTGACGGATTATCATGAGGATGGCTTCCATCACATCAACTGGCTCAAATCCTGCGACGACGATTGGAGTTTTGTAGCGCGCCACCAAGGGTTCAAAAACGCCATATCCAGTAATCACACTCACATGTGATGGTCCCAAAAAGGCATTAATCCGTGAATCTCCGCTTGACATAATCGCATCAATAGGCTCAGGTACCGTGACATGATTAATATGAAAATAGAGATTTTTTAGGCCTGCTTTGAGTGTTTCATCAATCAGCACCGCCGTCATTGGCGTCGTAGTTTCAAAGCCGATTGCGAAAAAAACGACTTTCTTATCCGGATTATCTTTGGCAATTTTAAGCACGTCTAGTGGAGAATATAATGATCGGATATCTTTGCCCTCAGCACGCAATTTTTGCAATGACGTCTTACTCCCTGGCACACGAATCATATCACCAAGTGTCGCAAGAATCGTATCTGGCATTGAAGCGAGTGCAAGGGCATGGTCGATGCGCTCTTTTGGCATAATACAAACCGGACAACCTGGTCCGTGAATAAATTCTACCAAATCAGGCAGTATTTGAGGCAGACCAAACTTCATAATCGTATGGGTATGTCCCCCACAAACTTCCATGACATTGAGTTTGCTCTTGCACTCTTTTTCGATTAATGCAGCCAAGGCTTTGATATGTTCAGGATTTCTAAAGCCTTCTATCAAATCAAGTGGCATAATTGCAATCTCCCTCGCTTTGGTCTATCTCCTCATTTTTCATCTGCTCCACAATCTGCCCATAGAGGTCCAAACTCTCTTGAGCCTCTTCTTTGCTGATTTTATTCATAGCAAATCCAACATGAATGAGTACATAATCACCGATTTCAACTTTTTCATCGATTAAATCAAGCGTCACTTCTCTTTTGACGCCCATAGTATCAACGGTGGCCATATTATTTTCATCAATATGAGTTACTTTGCTTGGTATTGAAAGACACATCTATCTTACCTCTCTTTTGAATTTTATCCAATTGGCAACTTTTTCTAAGCTTTTTGGATCTTTTGTACTGATTTCTAAAATATCAACATTAGGTTTGAGTGTTCTTGCGACACTTTTTTCGTGTTCTAAGTCATATTCAAAATATGGCAAAAGGTCAGTTTTTGTAAAAAGAATCAAATCGGCTTTTCGGAACATTACCGGGTATTTTGCGATTTTATCTTCACCCTCAGGAACTGAGACAAGCACGATATTTAGATGACTTCCGACATCATAACTCGCAGGGCAAACAAGATTACCGACGTTTTCGATAAAACAGACATCTACTTTGTCCATATCTACATGATGGAGTGCTTTATGTACCATGAAAGCATCCAAGTGACACGCAGAACCAGTTTGTATTTGATGGGCATCGATTCCTTTTGAGGTTAACCTATCGGCATCTTTATTGGTTTCCAAATCACCCTCAACGACGCAAAATTTAAAATCTGCAATATCTGCCAAAGCTTCGAGCATTGTTGTCTTACCACTGCCCGGAGAGCTCATCAAGTTGATACACAAAACATTGTGCTCTTCAAAATGAGCACGGTTGTGATCGGCTTCATGATCGTTTTTATCCAAAATCTTTGTGATAACTTCTACTGTTTTTTTATCGTTAAGTTGCGGATTATCATGTAAATGCTCGTGGGCACTTTGATGTTCCTCGCTACTTCCGTGATGATGTTCGTGTTCGTGTGCGCTATCTGTGATAGAGCAACCGCAATCTTTACACATGTCCTTCTCCTTTAAAATGTAAATGGTATTTTGTATTATAAATATTTTTTTTAACTTTATGTTTGTGAATGAGATTGGCTTTTTGGAGCAAATCCAAATCCTCAAATAAAACCTCTATATCGCCATCATAAATCTTTTTATGCTCCTCACTAATCACAATGGCACGCTCACTCATCTCATAAGCATGACTGAGATCATGGGTAGCCAGTACGACGGTTTTTTGGATATCAATCATAAAATCGATAAACCACCCTGATGACCTAGGATCCATCGCAGCCGTTGGCTCATCTAAGAGCAAAAGCTGTGGTTCATACACCAAAATAGAAGCCAACATGACCTTTTGTTTTTCGCCACCACTTAGGCTAAGCGGTGATTTTTTGAGATGTTTTTCGATGCCCATCTCTTTTGAGATTTTGACAACGCGGTCTTCGATATTATCAAAATCAAACTCTTTGAGTGAAAAAGCAATCTCATCATAAACGGTAGGATTAAAAATCATACTCTCAGGATTTTGAAATAAAACTCCAACTTTTTTTCGAAAATCTTTCCCAACTTTTCTTTTTTTGATGGGCTCTTTTTCAAAAAAATACGTGCCACTATTGGCAAAATATAGTCCGGCCAATAATCGCAGCAACGTAGATTTTCCACTGCCATTACTACCCAAAAGTACGACTTTTTCACCAGTTTCAATTTTTAAATCAATCGTATCAAGTGCACATTTATCTTCATACTCAAATGAAATATGTTCTAAATCAATCAAAGAATCCCCTCGCTCTCATTGCTAGGACTCTCTCATGAGAATCATGCATTGATTTTTTGAGAAAAAAGCTAAAGACTACCGTGATAAAATCCCGCTTGCGCTCTTTGTAGTTTTTGATAAATCTGGCTTTATAAGACAATCTAAAATCTTCAAAAGTTTTGCGATACGAGTAGATTTGGGAGAGTGAAATACTCAAAAGATAGCTTAGCTCTTTTGAAAAAGAGAAAAAATTCACGATGCTGACATGAGAAAAAAACAAAAATACAAAAAAAGTCAAAGTATAAACTTTGAGATTGATATAAATCACATAATTCCAAGGACTAATCTCTTTGAAAAATGCCATCACAATATAGCCAAGGCTCACACCAATATTAAAGATCAGTATGGATTTTAAAACTTTTTTATTAATTTTGATACAATTTTTAAAAGCAACTGCATTGAAAATCAAAGCGCACGCCAATAGATACCATGGACTCTTGAGCCATAATATCACAAAAAACAGGGCAATGAAGCTAAGATTTAGAAACACGACGTTTTCCTATTTTAGACACGGCGTAGAAAATCGCAAATATCAACACGATACCAATCAATGCACTAAGATAATACCACAAGACTTCATTACCGCCTTTCATCGAATAATCTGGCAATAAGGGAGTCACCCCTTTGGCATCAGCCATCCCTTTTGGCAGGTATCCTAATATCTTAATGTAATAATCTGATTCCCATTCTCCCCATGCAGGGTTTTGGGTCAAAAGTCCTAGTGGCACCAAAAGTACCATCACCGCCAAAATCTTAAAAACATTAGATTTCATAAGTCACCTTCTTCTCTTTCTTTAACAATGCATACACAACTTGTGTAAAAATCCCCTCGGCAATTCCAAAAAGCAAGTGTCCCCCTACCATCATCGGTATGGTAACTTTCAAATCAAAAGGAAAATAAAGTGGCGTGCCATCGTGAGACCAAAAAAGAGGCTGGATACCCAAAATAAGTGCAACAAAAAAGGAAGCAAAAACTAAAGAAGTGTATCCAGCGATAAAAGGAGCAAACTTATATTTTTTAAGGAGTTCAAACAAATAATAGCCACTAAATGAAGCAATCAATCCCATACCTAGCGCATTGACAGCCAGTGCTGAAATGCCCCCGTCTCCAAATACGACTGCTTGAATCAACAAGACTAAAGACACCGCAATAAAAGAGACCCAAGGCCCAATCATGATGGCGATCAAAGTCGCCCCCACCGCGTGTCCGCTTGTACCCCCAGGAATGGGAATATTAAACATCATGATAACAAAGCTCAAAGCACTCAGAGCACCCAAGACAGGAATCGTCTCTTCGTTCATTTTCGCTTTTAATTTACGAAATGCATAAACCCACAATGGGATAGCAACCGCAAAAGAAACGACTACGGTTTCAGGAGAAAGATATCCATCAGCTATGTGCATGTTCAACCCTTTATGAATAATTGTTCATATTCTACAACTTTTACATAAAAGTATCATTAATTGAGATATTTCTTATATATTTTTGGCACAAAATATGGTATAATTTTGTATGAATTGTATTTATTGTCATCATCCAAAACTCTATACTTTAAAAACGGGACAATTAAAATGTAGTAAATGTGGTAAAAAATTCAGTCCTAAGAAAATTGAAAAAAACCACAAAATCATCAAAGCTTTCTGCGAAAATCTTAGCGCAAGAGAAGCGAGTATCACACTAGGTTTTAATTATCTCACGGTTAAAAATCGCTACGAACTCTTTAGGATGCTCATCGCCAATTTTGCACAAGAGGCTTATATCGACAAAGATGTATTGGAGTATGATGAATATCTCTATTTGGAAAAGAGTAAAAAAAAGGTAGAAGAAAATATTTTTGATTCACAAAACTTTTTGACTTTTCACTATGAAGACAAAATCTTCAATCTACCCATGCCCAGTTTGCACAAGTACAAAGATGACTTTCTCCAAGATGGCGCACAAAAATCCTATTTCAAAGAGCTCTCAAAGTTCATGATGTTCAATAAAATCGCCAAAATCCAAAACATCGATAATCTTATCACAAAATTTTGGGTCTTTTTTGAGGCATCCATTGTGCGCTATAAAGGTATCAGGGCTGAGAATTTTTTCTACTATCTCAAAGAAATCGAATTCAAATTCAACTACTCACAAGAAGAACAAGAAGCGATTTTACAACAACTCTACAATCAAGAAACTACTGACACGTAAAGCCATCAGGCATCTTGACTGAGAATTTGTACTCCATCGGCCTGTGAAAATTCATCCGTTTGATGGTCTCATCAATCAAAAATCGGTACAACGTCATATTATCGCAAGAAGTTTCAAACGTCGAGCTTTTTGCTACAAAAACTTTCTCTTGTGTTTGCGTATTATAAACGGTCATGATAAAGTAGTGTCCGTGGAGATATCGGATTTTTTGAGAGTAGCCGATGATGCCATAAGTTTGATTTGGTGTCGTTACACAACGGGTCACTTTCCCCTCTTTATAGCAATTCGTTCTCACTGTTCCGGTGCTGATCGGGCCATAATCTGCTGAGTTATATTTATAAGAGGTTGTTTTTTTGTAGACGCGTATCACCATCTTGTATTTCACGGGTGGAATATTTGCATCTGTGTAGGAATAAACCATGTCAAAACCACGTTTATTCAGGTGATATATCACATCATCCACATAATATTTAGAGGCAATATCATCTTTGTTAGTCGTGACCAAAATCGTATCATGAGGGTTAATGACCTCATTGGGATCAACTTTTTGACTATACGCACCTGAAAATGTCGTCGCACATCCACTAAAGAAAAGCGCCACGCTCAACCCCAATAAAATAAGGAATTTTTTTAAATGCATCATCAGACTCCTCTATGTTCGATTGACACCTACAAAACTTTATACAACTGCCCTATCGCGATAGCGCTGTCATTGATAGGTAATTTATGAGGAAAGTATAGCGTCTTTTTTGTTAACCTGCTCGAAATTTTTTCCAAAAGTGTGCGATTTTGAAAAACCCCACCACCGAGTACGATGTCTAAATCATACTGATTTGAGACTGTGAAAAAAACATCGACCAAAGCATTGATGAATTTGCTCGCGATGATTTTGGGGTCTTTGTCTTTTAGCATTTGCGCAAAGATATGCTTATAATAAATCACGCCATCATCGAGATAAAACTCATAAGCACCTTGAATCGTCTCATCATAAAGACTCTCTAAAATCAAACCACTCTCCCCATCATAGCTCACACGAGAGCAAACTCCGCTAAAAACAGCAACAGCATCAAAAATACGCCCTACTGAGCTGCATTTTGGAGCGTTGATTTTTTTCTCATGCATTTGACGCAGGAGTGAGATTTCTTGTGCATTAAAGAGGGTCGTAAAATCTTCAAATCCACTGAGCGATTCATCCTGGGCTACATCAAAAATCATAGAGAGTGCGACTCTTTTGATATCCTTGACACTTTTGTCACCACCTAAGAGACAAAATGGCTCAAAATGAGCTACTCGCTCATATCCACTGCGATCACAGCGCAAAAACTCTCCACCCCAAATCGTACCATTATCTCCATAACCCGTGCCATCCCATGCCACGCCTAAGACTTCATGATCAATTTGGTGTTCAAACATACACGCGAGTATGTGCGCATAGTGATGTTGGACTTGGTGCACTTCACAGTTTTGTTTTTTGGCCCATTGGGTGCTAAAGTAATTGGGGTGCATATCACAGATGATTTGAGTCGGCTCAAAATTGTAGAGTCTTTTGAACACTGCGATAGTACGCTCAAACGCTTCACAACTCTTGACACTCTCCAAATCGCCAATATATGGGCTGAAGATGACTTGATTGTTTAGATAAAGCGCGATGGCATTTTTCTGATGTGCTCCAAGGGCGAGTGTTTGGAGGGCGGAAGATTGGTATCTGAAACTTGTTGGTGTAAATCCTCTCGATGAGCGCATCATGAGCGGTTTATCGCCAATCATCTGCAAGACACTATCATCGCTTGAATTGATAATGTCACGGTTGTAATCAAGATAATAATCAATCACCTCGCCCAAAGAATCCACAAGATCCTCTGCACACGTCACGATGGGCTCACCCGATCGGTTGGCACTAGTGGCAATCAAAGGAGAATCTAGCCTATCGAGAAGGAGTACATGTAAAGGGGTATAAGGTAAAAATACACCCAAACGATCGATATTTGGTGCGACTTTTGGGCTGAGTCTTTGGGTGCGTTTTTTCACCAAAACGATGGGGCGCTGTTGCGAAGTGATGGCTTGGCGCTCCGCTTTGCTAATCTCACACGCCTTCTCAATCTCCTCGATGGTGCGAAACATCACCGCAAAAGGTTTGCTCGGACGACTTTTGCGCTGGCGCAGTTTCAAAACCGTAGCATCTTGCGTCGCATCACAGATGAGATGAAATCCCCCCATGCCTTTCATGGCGACGATATGCCCCTTTTTGATCAATGTGGTGAGTTGATTGAGGGCATCATGATTTTTGGCCAACAGATTACCGTGCATATCTTTTAAAAAAAGTTCCGGCCCACAATCAGGACAGCTAATCGGCTGGGCATGGTATCTGCGGTTCATCGGGTCTTTGTATTCATGCTCGCACACCGGACACATTGTAAAGGTACTCATGGAGGTATTTTTCCGATCATAAGGTACGGTTTTGATGATGGAGTATCTCGGGCCACAATTGGTGCAATTGATAAAGAAATAATCATATCTGAAATTGTTTTTATCTCGAAGTTCACGGAGACAATCATCGCAAATCGACATATCAGGAGAGATCAAAGTTTGCTTGCGTGCTTGTTCATCGCTCGCTCGAATTTCAAAGCTTTGGTACGCTTTTAGCGCTTGCTCCTCTTTTGTGATGCGGTCAATTCGCGCTAAAGGTGGCAGTTTTGCCGATAGGTCACTGGTAAACTTTTCTAAAGCCTCAGGCGTTCCCTCGACTTCGACCTCAACGCCTAAAGAGTTGTTGAGGACATAACCCAAAAGCTCATGCGCATGCGCCAACTGATACACAAATGGCCTAAAGCCAACACCCTGTACAATACCTTCGATTTTGTATTTATAGTTTTTTTTCATCATCTTCGTTCTTGAATTAATTTTTCTTTTTCGTCATCATATCTATAATTTATTATTTTTTTGCTGATAATGAGATAGATTACCTCTTCGATAACTTCAAAAGGTGCAATAAACCACTCTCTTGGTGTATATCGCTTGCCATCATCTCCAAAAATATCAATATTGAGGCAAACTTTTCCAAAAAATCTATGAATGAGTTGTTCAAATTTTTGAGTATTCATATTGTAGGTTTCATAAATGCTTTTGATTTTGGCAGGAGCCATGAGATACGTTGGTTCATGTTGTGCATTTTTGATTCTTTGGTCGACAGGAATGGTCGAGTAACCTATCTTGTATAAATCTTTTATAGAGGCTATACGATCATCTTGGCTTAATGACTCTAGTATATAAATATATCCACTTTTTTGATCTTTATCTGAAATTTGCGATAATTTATCTAAAACTCTATCATCTTGCAAACTTACAAAATAGCCATCTTCATACAATCCTTTGGCAAATGACCTGAAAAGCATATTGGACTCAGTACCATTTTCAAAGATGATTTTTGTTCTTCCATCTAGTTTATTAAATCGATCTTTTTTAGTTTTCTTTATTTTCTCCAAATAAGCTAAGACCCCTTTTAAAACAAAGAAATTTCCCTCCTCAAAAAATCTCTCATTAAATTTTACTAATTTTTTAGTTCCTTTCTTGAGATCATCTTGAACCTCTTGAAATAGAGATTTATATTTTTCAAAATCTTTACATGGCTTTCTCTGGGCAATATAATCAGCTTCTTCCCTCTTTTTGGGTATATGCTTTAGGGTATATATATCATCACTATTTACATCATCAAGCAATCCAAAAGCATCATCATTTAAAATATCATCTATAGAGTTTATCTTTACCTCTTGTAAAATATTATATTTATCATAAGGTTTAAGCACTTCTATCTTTTGAGGATTTTGTCGTATTCCATTGAGTCTTGAAAAAAGATTGCGTTCACTCATAGTTGATGATTTTTTAGGTTCGCATCCATGTTTTTCTATAAAAGCATTGATCTCTTCAAAACTAGTAATCAATCTATCATCTTCAGTTAAAGCTTTTGTACGTGGTTTTAGCTCGCCTAAAAGACCAAGTGGATCAGCTTCTAAAATCTCATCAAGCGAAAACTCGGGTAACTTATCCATTGGCTCTTTCCCGTCTTAGTTTGTTTAGATATATCAGTGCTTCGGCCATCCTTTTTTCTGTAAAGTCGTTGCTATTTATATTTGGCATTCTTCCATGTTCATTTTGAAACGCTGGGATTTTTTTGTATAAAATCACCGCTTCTTCTTGTGTCATCTCTATTCTAGTGGCTTCGATGCTCTCTTGTATGAGTTTGAGGACATGAGCAGTAACAGATTTAGATAAAATCTCAAAAGCTCTTTGGAATGGATTTATCCGATCAATCAAGTCAATATAAAGTTCATCGATATTTACAAATTTATCCGACATTTTGATAAACTTCTTATCGCCGTTTTCTATGATATGCCCATTTTTTACAAC
Organism: Sulfurospirillum sp. 1612; assembly: GCF_036556685.1. NCBI lineage: Bacteria > Pseudomonadati > Campylobacterota > Epsilonproteobacteria > Campylobacterales > Sulfurospirillaceae > Sulfurospirillum > Sulfurospirillum sp. 1612. The sequence continues at coordinate 1,111,916 of NZ_CP140614.1, read as the reverse complement.
ACTGTCTATGACAACATGCTGACGCAATTCTTCTACTTCATGATCATCCAAATCGGGATATTTGACTTTGATGATTTTGGGAATTAAAACTTTATTGATAACCTCAGCATCTAGATTTCCGGGGATTGCTTTTATCATGATGTCATCTTGCAAAATAGTCGCTTTTAAATCATTTAGGTCTGATTCGATGATATCTTTGACTCGCTCGCTTGTCGGCAGTTTAAAACCTCTTATTTTGAGTTCGCCTTTTTTGTTTGGTTCATCATCGTTTTCAAATCGCGGTTTAAATTTAAAGTTGGGTGCTAAAACCTGCTCCATCAAAAGTGATGCGGTGATTGCTTTGAGCATATTATTGACAGATACTTGCACCTCATTATTATCAGCATCTGGTTGTGCTATGAGATTTGTAAACTGTGCATGAGTTTTGTTCTTGCTATCCCTTGTGGCCCGTCCTATAATCTGGATGATTTCTGTCAATGAAGATCGATATCCGACTGTCAAAGCATGTTCACAGTATGGCCAGTCAAACCCTTCTTTCGCTTTTCCTAATGCTATGATCAAATCCATATCATCGACTTTTGTGTTTTTACTTAAATATGCGTCTATCTTTGCTCTTGATTTTGCATCATCTTCTACCAAATCAGCCACTTTGATAAGTTTCCCGTCACTATGCCTTTTGACAATAATAACTCCATCTTCTGTTGTTTGAACAACATCACCAATAATATCTAGGATAGTATCTACCTCTTTATATTTATCTTTTGTAGATTCTCCAGAGTTGACATTCGGTATGTGAAGGATCGTCTTTTTATCAGTATCAAGTATATCACCTATAGCACTTGTGTATTTCCCTTGATAAAAGTGATACCCTATGCCAAGAGATTTTAAATGTTCATAACCATTTAACTGTTCATAATAATTATATGTCACTTTTGCAAATTTAGCTTCATCTTCAGGGAGTAAAACTGGAACACTATCACCTCGAAAATACGATCCTGTCATCGCCACTATATGAGCCGTAGAGTTTTCCATAACGGATCTGATTAACTCTCCTAGCTGATTTTCGCCATCGGCTGACACATGATGGAACTCATCAATCGCAAGTAAACAGTTATCAAACTTGGACTCGTCAAGCTCCTTAAAAGCAAAACGCAGAGTGGCATGAGTACAGATAAGGATTTTCTCATCACTTGTCATAAACTTTTTAAATGCAGCAACTTTGCTCTTTTCTCCGTCGGGAGTGCAAAGATTATACCGTGGGTTTGGTTGCCATGAGGCAAAAAAACCGTTGGATTTTAAATCGGTTGTGTCAAAGGATCCACCGATGGAGCGTTCGGGTACCGCAACTATAACTTTCGAGATTCCTTGATTGTGAAGTTTGTCAAGTGCTATAAACATCAACGCACGTGACTTTCCAGAAGCAGGAGGTGCTTTGAGGAGTAGATATTGTTCATCTCTAGCCTCATAAGCCTTTGCTTGCATCTGTCGCATACCATAGTTGTTTGTTGTTTTACTTTCACCTGTGTGTGAGTAGTTTACTTCTATTATGTTTGTCATTATCCCTCTTTTTTTAGAATCTCTTCCAAGTTTAACTATAAAAATTCTTAGTAAAATTTAGAGTCTTAACTTTGACTATAAATATTCTTAGTAAAATTTAGAGTCTTAACTTTGACTATAAATATTTAAATATCTATTGAATACAAAAAGCTTATTTCGTTCGTATCCTGTAATCTCTTTCAATATCCCTTTTCCCTCAAACTCTTTAACCAAAGAGTTTGCCGTAGGTTTACTTACATTTAATGGTTTTATAATATCGTTAATCGATATTATAGGCTTTTGATACAAAAACTCTATAAGTTTACTTGCATTATGTGCTTTTTTACCAAATCCTACTATTATGGTATCCATCTCTTGTTTCAAACTCAAAATATTTTGAAAAGTTCTTACTCCACTATTAGCAGTAGATATAACAGCTTCAAGAAAAAACTTTATCCAATGAATCAAATCATTATCTGTTCGTACTCTTGTCAATGCTTCATAATAAACTGATTTATTTTTTTCTATAAAATCAGATAAGTATAAAGATGGTTTTTTAAGTAATCCATTACTTACTAAATAAAGCGTTATCAAAAGCCTTCCGATTCTTCCATTACCATCTAAGAATGGGTGAATGGTTTCAAACTGATAGTGGGCAATAGCAATTTTAATAAGATGTGGTACAAATATCTCTTCATTATGTAGAAACATCTCTAAATCACTCATAAGCTCGCCCACCTCATTATGATGTGGAGGGATAAAATAAGCTGTACTTAAACTCGCTCCACCTATCCAGTTTTGAGATTTTCTAAACTCCCCTGGTTGTTTTGCTTCACCTCTTACACTATTTAGCAGTATTGCATGAATATTTTTGATAAGGCGATTTGAGATAGGCAGCGTTTCAAGCTCTTTTATTGCGCTGTTCATGGCATCAATATAGTTTCGCACTTCTTGCCAATCATCTCTTTTTTCTGGATCTATTTGATTTTTCGCGATAAGTACTTCATCCATCTCTGTTTTTGTACCCTCAATCTTACTTGAAGTGTTTGCTTCTTTGGTGATGTGCATCTGTATGAAAATATCTACATTTGGAACTATCATAGTAAAAGCATTTAGCTCACCTAATGCTCTTGTAGCATTTTCCAACATAGTATTGATTTGTGGATCATCCCAAGTAAATGTATGGTTTATCTTTTCAGGCATAAAACTTTTATATTGATACTCTTGTCTAAGTGTTCCTGATTTAAAATCTTTTATGTTCATTCTTGCTCCTTTTTCACTTACTCAACCATCTTTTAATAATATACTCCGCATTGCCTCTTTTAGGCTGGTAGTTTCCATAAACCTTATCTCTAAATACTCTCAAAGCATCGTCTGTCACATCTATAAGGTTGTGTTCTAACATATACATAAGTGAGATAGAAGGACTTCGAGATTCCCCTAAGCTACAATGCACAAAGATTGTTTCATCATTATCCAAATGCCGTTTCATAAAGCTCAAGGCGGCATCTATCATTTTGTCATTTACATAGATAGGATCTTCCCCATCAAACATATTTAGATAAATAGCATCCTCTTCCTCTTTATAAAGATAATAAGGGTTATCTTTATTGCAACCTCTACCTGTCCACCCGACTTGAGACTGATGTGTCACAAAACCATTTGCACGATTGAGTGCACACACGATTTTCATATTTTGACTAATCGCTATGTGGTATTCTTCTTTTGTGCCTACATAGATGTTTAGGTTGGCTATTTTTTGCATGATTTACTTCCAATTCTTAGTTAACTTAATAGTATCACTTTTAGGTTCATGCCCGTCATTGATTTTTCCAATATCTACCATAACAGGAACTTGTGCAGCAAGTCCTGCAAATATGCAACTTCCAGTTGGTAAAATTGGCAAGGCTTCAAAAGAGACTTTGTCAAGATATGAGATAGTTTTTTCTACCGCTTCAATATCTTTATTATTTATAAGTCTATGTAAAAAATAATTATGTAATTGTGAGATAATAGTGCTAGAAATATCTGATGGTCTTTGACTAGCAATTGTCAAAAATACACCAAATTTTCTACCCTCTTTTATGATCTCTTCAAAAGTTTCTAGCCTATAATCTTTCCAAGTTTCACTTTCCCTATTTGAATTGTGAGATAAAACATTATGTGCTTCATCAACAATGATATTTAGATAGCTTGATTTATTTTGTAATTGTTTTTGTTGATCATATATTTGTTTACAAATTAGAAGTGGCAATATTTTTTTCATTTCAGTATTTACATTTTTTAAAGAAATCACATTGATATTTTTTGTACTAGTTGTATTGTCAATTTTTAAAACTTTATCAATATCTTCTATTTTTTTAAGTCTTTTAAGAAGTGGGGATATATGTTCAGAATTCAAATCATACTTTACTAATTCATCATAGTATTGAAAAATAATTTGTAATCTAATTTTCTCAAAATCACTCAAATTAATAAATTGTGTATTTGAAAACATTTGAAATAATTCTGGATAAAATGATTGTTTATCTTCATAAATTTTACCACTTGTTGTATAAACAAAAAAATTATCATTTCCATTCCCATGCCAATGTAGTTTCTGTTGAAAATAAGTAATAATATCATTTAGATTACTAAGTTTCTTATTTATTGCTTTTTCTATATCTCTTAAAAAAGATAAAATATCACCTTTTTCAATATGCTTTTCGATCATTAATTTTATTAAATCTTTAATAGCATCAACTATCGTTTCTTTACTATTAAATTTGTTTGCATAAAAGTCATTTTCAATAGCTCTTTTTAAAAAAGGAGTTTGTGTTTTTTCCGTAGCAGATAAAAAAATTGACCAAAAATTGATATCATAAATCTCTTTTTCAAGTACTGGAAATTTATTACCTTCTCCATTTCTTGTTGATAAATTATATACATTCTTATATTTTATATCTACAATTACTGAATCTTCTTTAGACTTTTTGCTATCCAAATACTCTCCATTAAAATCAAATAAATAAAATTTAGCTTGCTTCAAAAATTTTTGATTTTGTATATATTTATCAAAAAAAACATTATAAAGCTTTGCCAATGTATATGATTTACCACTTCCTGTGTTTCCAAAAATACCAATATGACTAGCAAATAGACTATTTACACCTATTTGAATTTTTTGACCTTTTTCAAGTGATAAAACACCAATTTCAAGTGGTTCATCATCTTTTTCTATAAAATCATGGACTTGTTCAAACTCTTGGTTATCAAGTAAAAAACATTCATTAAATACTAAAGGTAGCTCTTTTATTCCTCTTTTGAATCTTTCCCCATCAAAAAAACCCAACATACTTACAATAAGATTTCTATTTATTTTATTTGCTTCAGCTGTATACTCTTTTGGACTATAGTTTTTATCCTCTTCAACAAATTCACCTTCGACTTTTCCAATTATTTTAGTGTAACCTTTGATAATTTTTACATAACTTCCAACAGAAGTATTTTTAAGTAGTTCACCTTTATACATAATATGTGAGCTATTTTTAGTTTTATCAACTTTGATTTTTACTTTTCTACCATCGACTGATAGCACTTCACCAATTTTAAAAATTGAATCATCTAAAACTTGTTGATTATTCATTTCCAAAGCCTTCAAGTGTAGCTTTAAATATTTTTTTAGTCATAGGTTTTGAAATCTTTTCTAGTATTTTTTTGAAAACCCTTTCATTAATTTGATCAAATGTATATTGAAATTCATCCTTGTATTTATCTTCTTCTTTAATTCTATTAGGCGATATTATTTTTATATTATTATTTTTTATTTTATCTTTATAAAGTCCTAGTATACAGTTCAAGCGTCTTCGAGATTTTTTATCAAATGCAAAAATATAAATCATCAAAGTAGGGTTTGAATCAGCAACTCTTATCGTTAAATCTCTTATATGTTCATCAGCAAAAGAAAAGCCCATTACAAAAAGTAAAGTATTTTCTTTTTCAAGCTCATTTGCATAAATTCTAAGAAGATCATAATACTTTTGATCTAACACAGTTTGTTGAAATTTTCCTTTTGTAGGGTTTACAATAGCAAGTTGATTGTATTCTTCTAAGAACCTACTAAAATTGCTTTCATGAATTCTTTTAGGCAATTTTGCTTTTAAACTAGTTAGGTTATCTTTTGATGTATCAACATCTATCAAAGATCTTCTTTTTACTTTTTGTACTTTTTGAATTCCCTGTAATGAACTATCAAAATATATATTTTTATCTTCACTTTTCCAAGTTAAAGAGCCATGTATTTTTAAAATATTAAATATTGGTATTTCTGAACTATTATCAAAATGGAGGCTTTTTTGAAAGATGGATTTTTTAAAATTACTCAAATCATATTTTGGCTTAAAACCTTTTCCAAAACCATCATTACTCTCTAATCCAATTTGTTCAATAGCACGCTCAAGAAAAATATCTATATTTGTAGTAAAAATATTCACTTGTTTACTTAAGAGTTTATTCCTTCTAGATAAGATCAATTGATTTATAGTCTTAAAAAAGTTTATATAACTCTCTAGTGTCCATTGTATTGATAAAATTTCTTCAGGTTCTAAATGTGAATAATCTAAAATATTTAAATTTTTTTCAATTACGCCTTCAAAATATTTATTTAAGATTGATGCCCTTATTAACTCCCTTTGATTTTCATTTTCAATAGTTTCATCATTATTTAAATCTGTAAGTAGTTGCTCAATATTTCCCAATATTTCAAGATAACCTGCTGACATGCCAGAACCAAATAAAAAATTTATATTGCTATCTTGTATTCTATCTATCAACCTATACTCATCTATAAAATCACTCATTTTTCTTTCTCCTTCGCGGTCATCTCTTTATACATTTTAAAAAGGTATTCTAGTCTTTCTTCATCATTTTCAAATGGTTTGGTTCGGTAGCATTTTTCTATGGCTAGGTCTAGGGCGTGGTGGGCTTGTTTTAGTCCTTGTGGCATTTTGTTTGGATCGTAAAGCTCGGCTAGGGTTTTTTCTGAGTGTTGTTCTCTTTCATCTAGTACACCATATACTAGTTCTGTTATCTCTTCTTTTTGTTTTTCAGATATATTTGGAAATGGGAAAGTGTTGTAACAAAGTACAGATGAATATCTAATACGTGTTTCTAAACTTCCACCAACTGCTTTTACCCAAATATTATGCATATAAGATGAAATAAAACCAAAAATCCAAGGTTCTGCATCGTAAATAGCCTGTGCTGAATTTGGAATAATATACTCCTTATCTAAAAAACCCATTGGAATATATTTCCTTCTTTCAGATGAGACTATAGGTACAATTATAGAGGACTTTTTAGCTTCTTTAATATCACGGAATTGATGTGGTCTAGTTGCAAGTTTTTGCAATGCTTCATCTTTACTTGATAACCTATTTTGTTTAACACTTTCAATTCTCTTTTGTATATTTTGAATTTTCAAAGCCTCATCTAAATCTGCATTACTAATCCATAAACAATACCGTTCTTTATTTTGTATAAATTCTGCAGAACCACTTAATTTTCTTATAAATTTACTTGCATTTTTATTTTCTAATAAAATAGCATTTTTTTCACTTGGAGATAATAATAGTTCATTACAGCCACCAGTATAATTACCATAGGACATTTTGGGAATATTTAACAAAGGTTTATTTCTTCTATTTATAAAAACTTTAGGAGCTGCTATCAAATAACCATTTATTTCTTTAACACTTTTTATCAAATTATTTGTATATAACTTTTTTAATTCTGTATTTATATTTGCAATACCAATAATTACAACTGTTACTCCAGCATTATTTTTTGCATTATTCTGCCATTTAAAAGAATGATATGCAAAATTAATTTCTAGTTCTTTATCAAAAATATTTGACCAAAGTAATGCTACTTGGTCTCCTTGTGTTACTGAGTTTGTAGAAACAAAAGCATATTTAGAGTTAATTCCTTTTATATAATTAGCACCTTTATAAAACCAACAAGCAATATAATCTAAATTCTTATAATTTTTAATACCTTTAAATACAAAAGCCATATCTTCTTTATGCTCTTTTTCTTGATTTCTAGTACCCAAATAAGGCGGATTCCCAAGTATATAGATCTCATCACCATCTACTTTTGGGCAAACCTCTTCCCAGTCTATTCTAGTGGCATTTCCATGGACTATATTTCCACCATCGTGCAGTGGCAGGGCTGGACTTGTTCTGCCAAAGGCTTTGTAAAACTCTAGGTTCATTTGATGTTCTGCAAGCCAAAGGGAGAGCATTGCGACTTCATGGGCGAAGTCATCTAGCTCTATGCCGTAAAACTGTGTTAGTTTTATCTCACTAAATACAAAAGTCAGCTCCTTACTCAACTCATCCATACGTTTTAGTATGCTCATCTCAAGTTCACGCAGCTTTTTGTAAGCTATGATGAGAAAGTTCCCACTTCCACAAGCTGGATCAAATATCTTGATCATGCTTAGTCTTTTCAGTAGTTTTTGTAGTTTTGTTTTACTATCAAAGCTTTTTTCTAACTCTTTGTAGAATTCATCTAAAAAAAGTGGCTCGATCACTTTCATGATATTTGGCACGCTTGTGTAGTGCATCCCCATGCCACCACGATGTTCAGGTGTGACCACCGCTTGGATCATACTACCAAATATATCTGGATTTATCTGCGACCATTGGAGCTGGCCTATCTCTATCATGAGAGCACGAGAGCGCGTCGTGAAGATGGGCAGCTTCAGTGATCTGGCAAAAAGTCCACCATTTACATAGGGAAATTTATTCAGATACGCTGGTGTACTTGGGTCTCTTTTTTTCTCTGGGGTATTAAACATGCCAAAAAGTCTCTGAAGATAGCTATCAAGGTCACCTCCATCGAGCTGTGTATGAGAGGAGAGAGATGCAGTAAAAAGATTATCCTCGAAGATATTCGTATCTTCTGCAAAATAGCAAAACAAAAGACGCGTCAAAAATACATTGAGTGCATGGATATCTTCTTCTGTTTCAAAATGATTGTTTTTTTGGAGTTCCTCATAAAGACGTGCCATCTTGATGGAGGCTTTGACATCAGCAGGATTTTCATCTTGATAGGTAGCCTTTTCCATGCCGGCAAGTGGGAGAAAAAAATCATAATGATTGGGGATATTTAGCAACTCTATATCGAGGGTATCCTCTGTTTTTGTATCATAAGCAAGAAGTGTTTCATAATCAGTTACGATGATAAACCGGGGATGATGTTTTATGACTTCTTTAGATGTTTTGATTTCATCTATCGTGGCATGCAAAGATGCCTCTTTGACTTTAAAAAATAGTTTTTTTCGCACCATTAACTCACCACGTGAGACTAGATTATCATGATCACTTCCTCGAAGGCGTTTGATGGTTGATTTTGGGGTCTCATAAGCCAAAAGTAGATCAAAGATAAAGCGCTCTTGAGTAAAGTGTGAGATGAGCGTATTTAAGTTGTTTTCAATTGCCATAATACTCATGTAAATTTTGCCTTAGAATTTCTATTAGTTCATTCTATCAAAAGTAAAATTAAAACCATAAAACATTGCTAAGATCACAGCATCAATCATGCAAAAGTGGGCAATTGGGTAAAATCTTGTGGTTGCGTTAGTGTTTTGTTCGGATTTTTTTGAGTTGTTCGATGCCTTTGAGGTCTGCTTCATCCCATTGATAATAGGTGTCAAAAATCCGATCAAAGATATCTGTGGTCATCCCATGATTTTTTCTCGGTTTTTTGTGATGTACAAAATGAAACTGTTGAAGATAGCGATAATATGGGAGCGTAAACTCTCTTCGGTGCATGAGGTGATGCGTCAAACCATAATTAAAATATCCCATCGCCAGACCGCCGATTAGAGCAAATGCATCACGCTGTGGCATAATAGGAGAGAGCAATTCAACCGCGAGGAATCCCATCAACGCTGAAGCAAAAAACGGCAAGGCATCATAACCAAAAGGATTTTGATGGTGATGTGCATGTCCTTCTATGAAAATCTTCAAAAAATGATTTTTGTGAAAAAGCCATGCATGCACCGCGTATTCCACAAACGAAAAGCTCACTACTCCGACAATAAAAAGAGCGCAACTTGCCCAAATATCATCTGACGTACGAAAACTGAAGATCAAAAATACTAAGCCAGTCATACCATCTGCTATGAGACTGAGATAGTAATTCCACTTGCTAGCAGTCATCTTCAAAATCAAATTTTTCATGACATTTCCTTATCTCGGTTTCAATATGCTGATTATATCCCAAAATTTATAACAAAGATTCTCACTTATTTTGAAACGTTACAAAATAGGATTTTACCATCGCTATAATAAGGCTGTTCCTCGTCACGTTCATCATCATCAATGATTTTTGGGATAGTACACCGTGTTTGAATATAATGGCATTGTACATTTAAATCTTTTCGACTTATCAAATAACGATACAAGAAATCTCTGCTTCTATCGATATCTTTGTCTACATGATGAATAGGCGAGTAAAAGTAATTGTAAAAATTAAAACCAAAGCCATCATCATAAGTAATCGATGCATAATAGAGATAATCAGCTGCTTTTTGATACTTCCAAATCCTAATATGCTCTCTTTTCTCGATGGAATCTGAATGAAACTGATACGCCGCATCTTGCGCAACTCCATCAAAATATAGAGAACTAATCGGTGGAATTTTATTTTTCAATAATTTAATATACTCTATAAATGAGATATTATTGATATCAAATATCTTATTTTGATCCCACTCTTGGTTAAAAATCTCAGAAAGTCTCAGAGGACTTTGTAAAATCACATTAATCGGCTGGATGATATTGGTCTTGTCGATTTTATAATATAGCTGCAAAGAGCGGCACTGATTCAAATCCACAGAGATGTGTACTGAGTGCTTCACAGGATGAATTTCATGATCCATATCCGTAAAAAATATCAAAAACAAAAACAATAGATAGATGAGTAGCAATATCGCACTACTGAAAAAAAAGTTTTTTGCGATGTAGCGAATGGCTTGTCTTTTGTTTTGTGCAAGGAGCTCTTTGATTTGGTGTAGCATCTTCTTCTTTTTGAGATAATAGTACAAAACACCCACACAACAGAGCAAAAATAATATTATCATGATATAAGTCGATACCACCTTCAACACTACATCGACATGCTTTCCAAAAAAATACCCGATGATAATAAACTGACCGATTCCAATGATGACACCGGGGATATTGTAGATCAAAAATTTGCGATATGGCAATTTGTAGATACCCGCAACAAAAGGCGTAATCCAAGAAATCGGCCCCAACAATCGGGCAAAAAACAGACTCACCGCCCCTCTTCTTTGGAAAAACTTCACCCCTTTGTTGTAGTTTTGCTCATTAATAAAGCGCTTAAAAAGTCGGATTTTTTTGAGCTTTTTATAAATCCGCAGTCCGTATCGCACTCCTAGAAAATAGCTGAGACTATCTCCAAGTATTCCTCCTAGATACAAAACGATGATGACTTCCCAGATATTTAAAATACCCATACCCGCCATCATGCTCCCAGCTAGAAAAAAGACTTCACCATAGATAAAAAATGAAAAACCAATGACAGTTTCCAACATAGAGCCTAAAAATAGAATCCCATAAGCAAGTGTCTTATAGGCAATCAAAAATTTGATAAAGTGGTCTAAGAAAGAGAAATCCATCGCTACCTGATTGATCGATAGTTTTTATTTTTTTTCAAAAATTCTGGTGTGAGCGCTTGGATATTCCAATACATTAGTGTACGAAAATAGCCATCTTTTTCAAATCGGCGCACCGAAGTTTGGACATTTTTGGTTTCTAAAAAGAAAAATCTGCCAAAGACTTGCATCTGTCTGATAAATTTCAAATCTTCAGAATAGTTCAACGCCTCATCAAATTTGATACTTTGAGCAATGTCAGTTTTGGCGATTTGCAAAGAGTAAGATGTCTTGCTTAGACGGTGTCCCAAATCATAAAATTTGAGCCACCATTTAGTGTACAAACGCGTGGAATCGTATGCTGAAATCTCACATGTTCCCACACTAAGATTGTCATCTTTGTGTTTGTTGAGATAGTGATTGAGATTGTGTAAAAATCCTGGCTTCAAAATAGTATCAGCATCCAAGAACACCACCCAGTCTGATCGCTCATCGACTTTGCTCAGACCAAGATTTTTGGCTTTGGAGACGCCTTTATGACTTTGTAAAACTTTGAGATTTGACATCTCTTCTTTGTACGTGTTTGCTACTTTGTAGGTGCAATCATCTGAGCCATTTTCTACGACGATGACTTCAAAATTTTCATATTCCATACGGGAGAGGTTCTCTAAGGTATGGATGATGTATTTTTCTTCATTATAAGCGGGAATGATAATAGAAAAAAAGTGCGTTTCAAGATACGATTGCATCATATTCTCGACGTATGCTAGCGCCTCTTTTGTCTTGGTGCGCACAGGGACTGGCGTCGTTTGAGGTAATTGTGAGACAAAACGGCTCAAATCAAAGCCATGATGTTCTTCGCCAATCACAAAATGCATTTTGCCCTGGTGAAATTCTGCGAGATACTCTTGTTCTGTTTGGTTGGGCGTAGGAAACAAAATCGCTTTTTTGCCTAATTCTGCCAAATCCATCACCGTAGTATATCCTGTGCGTGAGATGATGACTTTAGCCCGAGCAAAGAGCTCTTTTCGTATTTCGCTAGAGACGGAAGGGTAGATGGTGATGTTATATTCTGGCATATATGAAATCTCATCATGACTCGCATCTCCTAAGACGAAGATTTTCACGCCTGTGAGCTTTTTAGCCTGCTCCATAAGTACGGTAACAAAATGCTCTTTATGCTCCTGCAAATAGCCACTAATCACAAAAAGATAATCAATAGCTTCACGATTTTCATCACATATTTTTTCATCATGATAAGAAGAAAGCAATCCAATATAATCATGATGCAAATATTGTAGCATTTTGGTATGAGATAGCTTGCCAGCAAGCGAGTGGTCGAAATCTTGAAAATCAGGAATCAACAATCGATCAAATGTTCTAAAAGAGAGATAATTACCAAGATCACTTACAAAAGAAAAGAGCGACAACCCCGCTGGTGGAACAAATGAGATTTGATGACTAATCAAAAAAGAGGGAATCTGTGTCGAACAAATACCATAGCGTCCATCCGAGATGATAAAATCATACTCTTTTTCTATCGCTTTGGTTTGTTTTCGCTCCTGCTTGATGATACGACTCGTTTGTATCAAATCTAACACCAGATAGTAATAAAAGCGAATTCCCCTACCCCGCTCTAAATTAGGATAATCCACCATAGAGATAAAATGAATAGCACAGCCATCGAGCTCTTTTTTTAAAAAATTTAGCGCATTACCATAGGAAATAATCGTAATCTCATTGTTCTCTTTGAGATGGTGAATCAGAGCAAGTGTTCGAGTCGCATGCCCCAATCCCAGTGAACTGATTGCAAAAAGCAGTTTTTTATTGTAAAGTCTCATGATGCTTTTTATTTCTTTTGATATACCAAACACTCATGATAATCAAGACAAATGCCAAGACGGCCATCACCAGATGCAAATATTCTTTGATTAGGGCTTGATTTTGTCCGATAAAGTATCCTAATAAAACTAAAACAATCACCCATAATCCTGCTCCCAATGCTGTGAAAATTGTAAACAGTCGCAAATCCATCTTGCCCAAACCCGCAGGCAAAGAGATATATTGTCGTACACCTGGAATCAATCTCCCAATAAAAGTAGAGATGTGGCCGTGTTTGTAAAAATAATTTTCGATTGCCATCAATCTATTTTCATCCATAAAAAAGTATTTTCCAAATTTTAAAATTACCTTTCTACCAAATTTATAAGCCAACCAATAGTTAAATAAAGACCCTAATATCGCACCCAAGATGCCGCAAAAGAGTACCATCGTCAAACTCATCTCACCTTGTGATGCCAAATACCCTGCCGGAATCATCACCACTTCACTCGGAAAAGGAAAAAACGAACTCTCCAAAAACATCATGACAACAATCCCCATATAACCTAAAGTACCCACAGTACTAATAATCCAATTTACGATTTCACTTAGCAAGAAATTCCTTCTTTATAATTTTATGATACATTGTGATAATAACATGATTTAATTCTGACCATTGCGTTTGATATCGTAATACCAAAAAAGAAGCCAATCCTGCGACCATCACCGCCCCTATAATATCAAAAGGCCAGTGAACACCACAATAAATCCTCGCAACACCACAAAATAATCCCAATATAAAGGCAATTATACCCAATGTTCTTGTTGTTTTAAAAGCGGTGAGCGTCAATGCAATGCTTACGGTAAAGCTAACATGATCAGAAGGAAACGAAGAATCTGCACTATGAGACAAAAGAACATGTCCCAAATTTTCCATAAAAGGGCGCGGATGAAAGTAAAATAATCCAATGATTTGGTTGATTAAAACCCCGAGAATTGCAGCATATCCCGCAAACAATGCTAAATTTTTTCTTTTGCTAAACCATAAATAAAATAACATAACAATAAAAAGATAGGGCGTAACCGTGGCAACACTTTGCATAAGAAAATCAATCCAAGGGTAAACTCCCGCATAGGTATTGATATCTTGATACCAAAGTATGTTGAAGTGCTCCATATTTCGCTCCCTTATATTTTTAAAATTATAGGGAGCGAAAATGAAATATAAATGAAAATATTATAATTATTGTCTCAAACGTAGATGACAAGAGGCACATTGTCTCAGCATTTGATTATAATCTTCTAGCGCATCGGCTTGATTTTTATGATCAATCGACTCTTTCAGATCATTGGCATAAAGCGCAATCATCTTGGCAGATTTCTCTCCAAATTTGTAGGCATATTTTTGATGTGCGGGCAAGAAATCTTTGACTTCTTGGGTTTCTAATGTCTTGACTACTGTGAGAATTTTATCTGCACCTTCTTTGAAACAACTCCCATCAGGACAGCGATACAAAAAACCTTTTTGAATCATCTCCATACCTGAGGCCATCTTGTGCATATCATCAAGCCTTTGAACTTTGGTGTAATTAGCACCAAAAAGCGACAAAGAGCATGCGAGTGATAAACATAAAAGTATTGGTTTCATTTTTTTCCTTTAGTACTCTATAATGTCTTTTGAATATTCACTCAGCAACGTCACCGGAGCATGGATTTTGACGATTTTCTTCGCTTTTCTCCAATTGCCGTAAATCTGCTTGAATTCAGGTTTAAATGCTTTAAAATAATCATGAAAGCGATCTGGTCCCAACACACCAACCGCCCAAATCTGATCCTTATCATCCACATCCAATACAATATCTGCTAATCCCTGTGCTGCTGGTCCTGCCACATTTTTGCCACCATCCATTGGGTCAAAAACACTCAAATGAGAAGAACAAACAAAGACTCCGCCATGTGGATAAGCTGCTGTTTTAGCACCTCTTGGGAGATAGTTTAGAAAACTATCACTTGGCTTTGGGTGCGTCAATTGATGCTGACAGATTGCCGAAACTGCGACGATAGAGCCCTTTTTACCCACACCACCTTTAAAGAGATATTCCGTGCCATCTTCGGCATGCAACTTCACATTTTTGTGAGTTGGAACCCCTAAATCCACGAGTAACACAGGCGTACCCTTATAGGGATACATAAAGATATAGTTGGTCTCCTTTTTCAAAGATGATGCCAAAATCGGTTTGCCATCATCACCCACTAAGAGCACTTTTTCATACGTTTGGTACATCGATCCATCATCTGCATAGAGTTTCTGTGAAATCAGCGCAGGATTGATGGCGACCACTGTTGTAGCACTCAAAATTTTTAAAAAATTTCTTCTATCCATATAAAATCCATCAATAATTTGTGACCATAGCTTCTGAGACTATGGTCGTATTTTTCTAAGCGAACATGTCTCGATACATGCCACTGCCCCACTCAATCAAGCCTTTACCTGCATTGGTGCCACTTTTACCGTGCCAATCTTCCATCGTTGAGGCATGAAAAAATGCAAACGATTTGTTGGAATCGCTCCATTTATAATCCGCATTTACGAAAATCGCACGCATTGGATCAAGTGCCACAGCAGAGTAACAGGTCGTATGAGGAGATTTCCAGACATATTTTTTACCCAAGATACGATCACTAATACTACGCGCAACGATATGACCTTCTGAATTAGAGGTATTACCCGATTTACTAAAAGCCATCGGTCTAACATCACCCGAACAAAAGACATGCGGGTCACCAATCACTTGATAGGTAAATGGGTCAATATGGGCTTCGCCTTTATTGATAGCATCTTTTGCAACGCCTGCGATTTCTAAGAGTTTACTTCCTCTTACGCGTGGATAAAAAGAGGCATCGGCAAACTCAATTTCATCGCCAAATTCCGTCGTCACTTTTTTATTTTTCAAATCAAATGTTTCGATTTTGGTATCGGGCATATACTCTATATAATCTTTATACATTTCATTGAAAGCAGAATGAAAACCCTTTTTCTTGATGGTAATATCTGGATTTTCATCCATCAAAATCACTGTGCCTTCAATCTCATTTTTTTTCATATAATCAGCAATCAGACATGCACGCTCATAAGGAGCAGGCAAACAACGATAATTACCGCCTGGCACAGTCAAAATAAAATTGCCTTCTTCAAAGTTTTCAATCTTTTCTTTGATAGTGGCATGTTCACTGTGATTTTTATATCCAGCTGGATATTTGGTGCGCAGTTCGTATTCAAGGGCACTGTCACCTTTTGTCCATTGAGAGTAATCATAATCAATGCCCG
The DNA here is from genome assembly GCF_036556685.1 of Sulfurospirillum sp. 1612. Classification (NCBI taxonomy): domain Bacteria; kingdom Pseudomonadati; phylum Campylobacterota; class Epsilonproteobacteria; order Campylobacterales; family Sulfurospirillaceae; genus Sulfurospirillum; species Sulfurospirillum sp. 1612. The sequence continues at coordinate 1,095,564 of NZ_CP140614.1, read as the reverse complement.
GTGCCAAGACGAGATAATCATAACCGATATGCCCTTCATTGGTATAGACTTTACGCTCTTTTCTGTCAATATCAAACACTGTTGCATTAAAATAAGTATAGCCGTTGTTATTGGCAGCATCCAAGAAACTATGCGTCAAAAACTCTAATGTAACACCACCGACCAACCAAAGGTTACTAATCGGACACGAGATAAACGTCGTCCTTTGTTCTACCAAAACAACATCACTATCAGGGACATACTGCTTCAACCTTTTTGCCACAGACAATCCAGACCATCCACCCCCGACAATCACGATTCGTGCACCGGCTCCATTTTTTGGAAGCGTCGCAGCAGACCCGACAACTTTGACATCAGATAATACATTGGTGGTATCTGAAGCATAACCCGAAACACTAGCCGCTGCAACAGTTGCCCCAGCCAATTTTAATGCATCACGTCTATTCATTGATTCTCCTTTTTATATTGATATGTCAAAAATATGTCATTTGACACTGTATAAAATATAGTACGAAGATACTTAATTTTAAAATAGTTGTGACAATTAAATAATTATTTAATCTTAAATTTAATTTTATAATCATTATTAATAATTTGCTATGTGAACAATTAGCACTATATTACAAGGGTTTGCGGCTAAATCTACAGACTTTCATACAATAAATGAGCATCATGATAGTCATAAAACCTGTGTAAATTTGTAACGCAATGAGAGAGAAAATCGGCTTGAAAACTTAATATGCAAGCCGATTGTTGTAGTTTTTAGTTTATTTTAATTATTCATAGAGTCCAGAACTCAAATATCGTTCCCCCGTATCACAAAGGATTGTCACGATTATTTTGTCTTTATTTTCAGGTAAAGATGCAAGTTCTTGTGAGACAAAAATATTGGCTCCGGCACTAATACCTACCAATAATCCCTCTTCTTTTGCTACGGCTCGAGAAGCGGACACTGAATCTTCATAACTGGCTTTGATAACGCCATCATAAATTTTGGTATCAAGCACTTTAGGGACAAATCCTGCACCGATTCCTTGTATTTTGTGAGGACCGGCTTTCTCACCTGAGAGTACCGCTGAGACATCCGGTTCGACTGCATATACTTTGATATTCGGATTTTTCTTTTTCAATGCTTGTCCGACACCAGTAAGAGTACCACCGGTACCTACTGCTGCGATAAAGATATCGACTTTTCCATCAGTATCACGCCAAATTTCTTCTGCAGTGGTTTTTGCATGGATGGCAGGATTGGCTTCATTGGCAAATTGTTGTGGGATAAATGAATTTGGAGTAGATTGTGCAATCTCTTGCGCTTTATCGATGGCTCCTTGCATCCCAAATTTTGGCTCAGTCAAGACTAATTCTGCACCAAGTGCGGCGAGTAGTTTCCGTCGTTCCAAACTCATGGAACTTGGCATCGTCAAGATGAGTTTCAAGCCAAAGCTGGCGCACACAGAAGCCAACCCTATACCGGTGTTGCCACTTGTGGGTTCAATAATAATAGAATCTTTACTGATGCGCTTCTCATCCAATGCGGTTTTTATCATATTGTAAGCGATACGGTCTTTAACTGAGTGAGTTGGATTGAGAAATTCACATTTTCCTAGTATCGTCGCACCACTTTTTTGTGAGATTTGACCTAATTTTACTAAAGGGGTGTTACCGATTAATTCGGTGACATTTTGTGCATAATTCATGAGTATTTCCTTTATATAACATAATGTATTTGTCCTCTTAGAATCTCTTCGTATTCGCCGAGTTTTGAAAGAGGAATATTAAAAATATCTTCAAGCTTTTTGTTACTCTCATCATAAAACATTTTTAAAACAGGATTTTGAATATCCGAATCCACAACACTGAGATTACCCTCAAGGGCAATTAAGATATCTTTTATCATGATATCACTCGCACTGCGTGCTAAAAAATAACCCCCGTGTGCACCTCTGACACTAGTAATCAAGTCTGCCCTTTTGAGCACGACGAGGAGTTGTTCTAAATAATTTTGAGGGACGGATGCGCGCTCTGAAATATCTTTGATTTGCGTTGGTTTGTCTGATTCGATAAGCGACAATTCATACATAGCACTGAGCCCATACATCCCTTTGCTTGAAATAAGAGCCATAAGATTATCCTATGGCCTGTTTGAGATCAGCGATTAAATCCTCAGGACTCTCTAATCCAATACTTAATCGAATCAATCCTTGGCTAATGCCTGCTTTTTCCAACTCATCTGCTGGCACTTGCATGTGCGTGGTGCTCGCAGGATGGGTAATGATAGATTTGGTATCCCCGATATTGGCAACAACGGAGAAGATTTTGGTATTATCTAAGATGCTTTTTGCAAATTCTAATCCTTCTACTTCAAAACTCAATAATCCAGAAGTCAAGCCATCTTTAAAATATTTTTTGGCTTTCTCATGTTGTACATCTCCCTCTAATCCTGGATAATTGACGTTTTTGACTTTTGGATGTGATTTTAAAAATCTGGCCACTTCTAATGTATTGCGAGAATGTTGCTTGACTCGCACGCTCAAGGTTTCAAGTCCTTGGATTAATAACCATGAGTTAAATGGTGCGATGGTAGCACCAATATCACGAATCAACGAAAGCACGATTCTAAGTGTAAAAAGTGGTAATGGAATATCTGCATAAACCAAACCATGATAACTCTCATCTGGCTCATTAAATTGTGGATAACGCACATTTTTAATCAATTTTTCATTCAGATTATTTCGTGCAACAACCACACCTCCGATACTCAATCCTTGTCCTGAGATGTATTTGCTCGCACTGTGAATGATAACATCGACGCCATAATCAAACGGACGAAATAAAATCGGTGTTGCGACGGTATTATCACAGATGGTAACCACATTGTGTTGATTAGCAATGGCGACAATTTTCTCAATATTTGGAATAGCAATTTGTGGATTTGAGAGAGATTCAAAAAAGATCGCTTTGGTCTTCTCATCAATCAATGCTTCCAAATCATCAGCAGTATCACTATTAAAAACTTTCGCTTTGATACCAAATCGTTTGAGTGTATGCGTGATTAATGTCGTCGTACCGCCATAAACTTTCTCTGCCAAGATGACATTGTCACCAGCTTCTGCCAGATTGGCAATCGCAAAAAATGTAGCAGCTTGACCGCTAGCAATGGCTACGGCGGCTTCACCCCCTTCGATTGCAGCTATTCTTTTTTCAAAAATTTCTGTAGTTGGATTGTTTAGGCGTGTATAAATGGGTCCGAGTTCTTTTAAAGCAAAACGGTTTGCTGCGGTTTGAGCATTGCCAAAATCATAAGCGGATGTTTGATAAAGAGGCACAGCCATCGTACCAAAATCCCCTTTTTCGTAACCAAAATGCAATGCTAATGTTTCTTGTGTCATTTGAATTCCTTATAAATTAATGTAATATTTAAGGAATTATAAACTAAAAATGCATTAATGTCAAGTAACTTTATCGGAAAAGTATAAATTAAAAGATATCTTGGTAGAAATAGATGAGATTTTTTCCTTGTGCTTTTGCGTGATAGAGGGAATCATCAGCCTCTTTGATACGTTGATTGACTGTTTTGGAATTATTGTGAAATAGTGTCACTCCGATGCTAATACCGATATGAAAAGTCTGTGAGTCAAGATTCAAAGATGAAGAAATATTTAGTTTTATCTTCTGAGCAATGGCTTGCGCATTGAATTTTGCCTTTTCAAAGTTAGGAGGCAAACCTTCTAGTACAATCACAAACTCATCCCCACCTAATCGTGAGACAAGGTCTTGTTTGCGGACACTACGCTGCAATCTGTTGGCTACTTCTATGAGTATGGCATCGCCTATATCATGACCATATTTGTCATTGAGTTGTTTAAAATCATCTAAATCTAAAAATAAAATCGCGACATATTGGCTCTCATCAGAAAGGGTGATAAACAATCGCTCTAAATAAGCAGTCAAATATCTTCGATTTGACAAATTGGTCAGCGCATCGTGCATCGCATAATGTTCAAGGTTATTTTCAAGTTTCTTTCTTTGGCTAATATCTTGTTTCACTGCTACAAAATGATTAATCTCTTTTTCTGCATTTAAAATAGGTGTAATGGTCAATTCTTCATAATACAGTGTTCCATCTTTTCGCTTATTGATAAGCTCACCCCGCCACGGTTTTTTACTTAAAATCGTCTGCCACATGTGTTCATAAAACTCAGGCGTTTGTTTTCCAGAGTTTATAAAATCACTAGGATTTTTGCCCATGACATCTTCTGCTTTATATCCGGTGAGCTTTTCAAAGGCAGGATTGGCCCACTCTACGATGGCATCTTTATTTGTAATCACCACCGTACTCGCACTCACTTCCAAAGCACGCAACAATAAATCACTTTGCTCTTCAAGTTTGCGCTTTTCACTCATATCCTGGAATGAGGTCACAATCTGATGAATCGTACCATTTTTGTAAATGGGACGACTGGTCAATTGTACGGGAATAACTGCACCATTTTTACAGGTGAAATATTCGTGTTCGCTTGTCATGGCTTGATGTTCTAACACTCCTTTAAATATCGGGCACTCTTGTTGGGGTACATCATGATTTAGAGCGTGTGAGTGGAAAATATCATGAGCACTTTTGCCATACAACTCAGCTTCATCATAGCCTAAAATTTCACAAGCTACAGGATTAATATAGACAATATTGGCATCCAAATCCATCACATAGAGTCCCTCTCCTAAGCTATCATTGATCGATTTAAACCACTCTCTTTGATATTGTATCGTGGTATGGTTGCGCCGAATCACTATCAACAACAAAGTCATCAATAAAGCCACCAAGATAACACTAAAATACAACAAAGAGTAGATTTTTAAAATCACAGGAATATTGGCACTCTTTTTATATGCTATCAAGTATCCTTCAACTCCTCCGGTGATTCCGCGCATAGGGACAAAAGAGACATCATAAAAAGTAGTACCGATTTTTGAGAACACTCCAAAATGTTTTCCATCTGCCAAGGCTTGGTGTAAATTTTTATTTTGGTGCAATTGTTGATTGATTTTCTGTGTTAATTTAATCAGTTTTGTTGGTGCATCACGCGCACTATCTTGATAGTTTTCCAAAACAAAATCAGAATCGATTTGGGATAGGGTATAGTGATGTTTTTGTTCTTTGAATAATTTAGGCAATACGACATTTTTACTCAAGATAAAGCGGTATTCTCGACGGGGGTCTAACACATGCAAGGTATCTAATATTGCTTTTGTCGTGACACTAATCTCTACAGTTCCTAAATGTCGATGATTATAATTTAGAGGAAAGACATTGCGAAAACCTGAGACCACTCTCCCGGTTTCAAAGGCGGAGACATTTTGATTTTTTTGATTTGCAAACACCACAGTTTGGCGCAATTTTGATAGGTCATCACCATAATGCTCAGGTTTATGAAACCTCAAATAGCTCCTATTTTCAAGTGTAAAAAAATGAAGCTGACGTATGCCATTTTGTTGCAATTTCTGATACAAGGGTAACAATTTTTGATACAGTTTATAGCGCTCACTATGGCGTTGTTCACCACGAGCATCAAGCCCTTTTTCAAAAAGAGATAAAATGGTCTTGTTATTGATAGAGTTGGCAAAAATGTAATCAGCCAGTAGACTATATTTATCACGACTGGCCTTATAAGCAATCTCAAGTGTGATAATATTTTCATTAAAATAATCAGATTTTTTTTGGTTTTTATAGTAGTAGATGAAGTATAAAGCAAATAATGCAATCGCCCAAATCAAAATGATGAAAAATAAATAAAAACTATCTAATTTTGTAGATATATTTTTTCCAAGCATCCCTTCCCTCATCTTGCATTATATCTTTATATTGTAGCACAAAAAATTGAAAATGTCATAAATATGTGTTATTTTAAGTATTAATAAAAATGCATTGCGTATTTTTTACTTCTATTCTTGAGTGATTTACTTGAAAATAGCATCATCTGTCTAATATTTTCAGCCATAGGAAGACTTGAGTCAATGATGATGACATATTTACCATTTTTACCATCTAAAAGCGCACTTTTATTTAAAATTTTATTGAGATGGCGACTAATTCGGATGCACCCTTTGGAGACTTTATGTCCCAAAAGCATAGCATCAATCGGTGTGGTCGAATGAATCGCCAGATGCACTTCTCTCTTGAATTTTGATTGATACGCTATGGGAATCGTATAGGTACCAAGATAGTAAACACGATCGGATTTTTCTCCATATTTAAAGGCATTTTTACTCACAGCTCGCCAATCACCCCGTCGATATTTGGCTCGATTTATGATGCCAATAGGCGTCTCAAAGTAGCGGTTATTTCTACTGTTATAGCGAGGATTCCCGGTTGAGATTTTATCACTGCCGATGAACTCTATCGTATCAAGAGATTTTTGAAATGTAAAGATATAAGCTCGTTGTGTCTTTTTATCAACAATAAAAAGATACTCTCTATTTTTCAGCCAAATCAGACGATCAGCCAATAATGTCTGCACAAGCTCATGATAAAACGACAAGTTGCGTTTTGTTATATCTCGGTTATTGTAATTTTCAAATAAATCTTTTAATTTTTGGGCAGAGATATTTTTTTTGCCGATGGTTTTGAGGGCATCATCAAGCTGTGATATTTTGGCATACTGCACTTTTGAAATCAAATAGATATGATTTTTTTTGAATTTTAAGGCACGATGATTGAGCGCATTGATATAAGTTTTGGATTTTTTATTCCAGCGATATTTGCCAAGATTATCGATATTTTCTTTCACATAAATCGCGTCCATTCCTAAATACTGAGGTTGATACGCCACTGTCGTTTTAATCTTTGTGATTTTTTTATCTTCAATCAAAGGCTTCAAGATGGTATCTGGCAGGCGCACGGCTTCATGATAATTTTTTTTCATGCTATTGGTGTTATAAGCCCACAAGTTCTGTGAGAAAATTGAGATTATCACCATCAAACCAAAGTACCCTTTTGCGTGTTTCATCATAGGTTCATCCTAAATTAAAATTTTATATTTTTTTTCTACGTGCCACATTCTCTGTTTTTTGGCTAATTTGCTGATGCATCCAAATAACACAGAGGATAATAATCATAAAAAACAAACCATTAATAGCACCTAAACCAAAACCTAAGCCACCATCTTGTTGGGATTGAGAGAGATAATCACCCAATGAAGCACCAAAAGGTCGTGTCAAGATATAAGCCAGCCAAAATGCCAAAACAGCATTGAGCTTCAAGGCGTAATAAGCTACCGCCACCAATACAATCAAGCTACTAAATAACGATAATGCAACACCATAACCTTGCGATAGAGCTTCAGATATCAAATCACCAGCAGCAGTTCCTAGCGCAAATGCCATCAAAATCACTATCCAATAGTAGGCTTCACGAGAAGCAGTATCAATCGAGTGTATCGAAAGCGTTTTTTCTCTCTGATACCACAGCGTAAAGCCAATCAACATCGCCAAGGTAAATACAATCGTCAAAGTCTGTAAACTCGCAAGATGATTATCTGCCAACATATCGGTAATCAACGTACCCTCAACACTCATCAAGACAACAAGACTCCAATAAATCACCGGGACATATTGTTGGTATTTTTTAAACTGTAAAGAAAATAATCCACCCATCAGCACAGCGACAATCACTGCCATCAATGGCATCCCTAAACCCAGATTGACAAAAAAATCTGACGTGGTTTCGCCCACGGTTGTTGAAAGTGATTTTACCACCCAAAACAAAAAGGTCACCTCAGGAACCCGCAACAATTTTTTTCCAGTCGTTTCCAATGAAAACTCCTCATATGATTTTAGCATTTTTTTTGCTTGGCGATATTATAAGAGGTAAAAATGAAATCAGGATGAATGAGGCAATTATAAAAAGTAGCGCATCATAAAAGCACTTCGACAGTCGTACCAACCCCCTCTTTGGAAGTGATTTTGAGTGTGCCATCGTGAAGGTTGACGCAATTTTCTACAATAGAGAGCCCGATACCAAAACCATCGATACTTTTATTTCGTGATGCATCTACCCGAAAAAAACGATCGGTTATCTTGGCCAAAAATTTCTCAGCGATACCAATGCCCTCATCCTCAATCTTAAAATGCACCTGATTGTCTTGATAGATTGAGAGATGGATATTTTTATCACACGGTGTGTATTTAATCGCATTATCCAAGAGATTGGAAAATATACGCTCTATCAAGAGGGGATTGACAAGATAAGCCACAGGTTCCAAACGATCGAGATGAATTTTGATAGATTTTTTTGCGGCAATGGGGGCATATTTGTCGACGGTTTTGAGTAAAATCGCATCCAAATCACTCAAACGGTACGTTGTTTTAATATTTTTTTTTGAAAATTTAGTCAAAAAGAGTAAATCATCAATGATTCTTTGAATTTGATGGGCTGCATCGAAAATTGTATGCAATGTTTGTTGATAGTATTCAGACGTTCGCTTCTTTTTCAATGAGACTTCTATCTCTCCTTTGATCACCGTCAAGGGAGTTTTGAGCTCGTGTGAGACATCGCTGTTGAATCGATCAATCTTCTCAACACCTTCTTTGAGTCGATCGGTCATCGTATTGAAAGAATCCACGAGATCTTTGAGTTCGTGCTCTCCCTTTGGTAGAGGAATTTTCGTCGCAAAATTTGTCACGGAAACATTTTTCGCAATCTGCGTGACGCTGCGGATGGGAACTAAAACTTTTTCGATTAATTGATGGCCTAAAAATAACAAAACCAGTAATAAAATAGGATTGAGAACCAAAAGCGTATCGACGACATTTTCCGCCTTATCATCAATCTCTTTTTGATACAATAAGATATCACCTTCAAAAGGCTTTTGAAATTTGAAATCATAAATCACGCTCATATGTTCATCATCCGCAATACTAGTAAAAGGTTTTGTCGCATTGAGATAGGTATCAAAATGTTTCAAATGGAATTTTTTTGTTTGATTAACAATATCATCTCCTCGAACAATGGCAATTTGTAACGAATCATAGCGATCATCATCGATTATTTCCCCTTTTTTTAAATGTGGCAAAACCGTTTCATGAAGATAGCGTGCTTGATTATACAGTCGTGTTTCAAGTGAGAGATTGATACTTTTGTTATAAAAATAATAAAACGAAAAACTAAAGAGAATCAACAAAAGAGCCACGATGCTACCAAACCAGAGTAATACTCTTGTTTTAAGACTTTTAAATTTCAATTTTGTACCCCAACCCTCGGTAGCTTTTAATCAAATCTTTGCCGATTTTTTTACGCAAGTGATACACCGTCACTTGAATGACATTGCTATTGATATACTCTTCATCTCCCCAAAGACCACTCTCTATCATCGTATTAGAAACAATGGCATTTTTGTGTTTGATTAAAAAGAGCAGTAATTCATACTCTTTGGCTGTGAGTTCTAGCGTCTCATCCGCTTTTTTTACGATTTTCGCATTGAGATTGATAAGTAAATCTCCAATTTCAATCGTATTAGAGCCTTGTGTCACATCTCTTCGGTGTAATGCCTCAATTCTTGCTACTAGTTCTTCATAAGAAAAGGGTTTGGGCACGTAATCATCCGCACCACACCGCAGTCCATTGACGCGGTCTTTGATACCGTCTTTTGCCGTGAGCATGATGATGGGCGTCTTGATGTATTGAGCCCGTAGGGAGGCGATGATTTCCAGACCATCTTTGCCAGGGAGCATCCAATCGAGCACGATGATGTCATAAGCATGATGCATGGCCATATAAAGTCCCTCTTCTCCCTCTGTTGCACTCTCCACCAAATAGCCATCTTCGAGCAATCCCCGCTTTAAAAAAGCGAGGATTTGTGCGTCATCTTCAATAATCAGTAACTTCATAATCTAAATGCTTCCCACAAGATAGTCTCAGCTATCGTCGTGTTCATTTTCTTGATCATTACTTTCTTCATGATTATGATCCTTTTTATTGAATTGGTGTGCCAATATCTTGCCGTTACCGGCATCTATCAAGACATTGCTACGGCTATTATCTTGTGCTAATACTTCTACTGTATAGACCAAGTTTCCATCAATATTTTCTAGCTTTACGGTTGTAATCTTACCAGAAAATTTCGATTTTAGTGTCGGAATGATATCTGAGACACCAAGTTTGGCGTGTTGTTGCTCTTGCATTTCTGTGGTATCTTGCTTCAGTTGAATAGAGCTTTTCATACTCAAATCTTGAAAACTAACATCATGAGCCTCATGATCTCCTTCTGCCAAAGCAAAAGTAGCGATTAAACTAAGGGAGATAATACCCTTTACAAAACAATTGATAATATTCATCTATCACTCCTTCGATAATTTTTTCTTGGTGAAATTATAAAAAATGGAAATGAAAAGAGTATGAAAACGGAATACTTCTTGCTTTATTTTTTGAAATACAAAAGAGGATTGGGGTCAATGCAGATATTATGTTCTCGAAATTCTATATCAATTCACATCATAGAAGATACCAAAGCATTCTATTTTCTTCAAAATCTCGCGGAGAAAAAATTTGCAAAAACGATTGGTAAAAAATCTAAATTTATCATCTTTCAGCAAGCAGAAGAGCACGTCCAACGACGGTATTTTTTGAAATTGATTAGTAAAATGTATGCATCAAAAAACAAAAATTTCACAGACACCACACTGCAATCCATACAAAATTCTGTGGACAAAAACATCAAAATATCCTTAATTAAAGCCAATCAAATATCCCAATGTATCAATATCTCGATGGTGTTTGAGGAAGATTTTCGTGTCAAATTTGTTTTTGATACCGCTCCTTTGCTACTCATTAATTACTTAAAAATCTATTTCAAAGATCATGCCACAGAGTACTCTTATCATGATAAAACACTCACCATCTCACCGTTGGCTTCAAAAACTGCACGCTTGTTGAGTAATTTACTCGAACAAAAAGAGTTATTAGGCGCTTTTGTTACTTTTAAATATGATAAAAAACGATACAGTGCTTATCAAAAATTTCTAGAAAACAAATCCTACCAAGATGTCATACAAGATTCTCTACATCAGTTTTTAGAAGAGCATTATAGAGTCTTAGGATGTGTGAGAACCGATAGTTTCAAAGTAGTCAGAGCACATTATTTAAAATTAGCCAAGAAGTATCATCCTGATAGATTTGAATCAACCAGCCGCTTTTTGAATAAATACTATACGAAAAAATTCTATCATATTCAACATGCTTACAATATCATCAAACTGCATCATGATCATGAAAAAAAGAGTCTTTTTGTGGCGTAATTACAGGCATTTTAACGCATAAAGTTTTTTGCGCTCCGATGAGCCTGCGATATTGAATTGTTGGCGATATTTTGTGATGGTACGTCGCACGATTTTGATGCCAAACTTTTTTTCTATCGCTTCTAAGAGTTTCATATCGCTGAGTGGTTTTTTACGATCTTCATATTTGACCAGTTCGCACATATAATCTTTGATTGCACTGTTGGAGAGGTTTTCTTCAACGGCTGTGGCAAAGAAGTGTTTTAAAGGAATAACACCCCGGTCACAAGAGATATATTTACCCGATATCGCGCGCGAGATTGTCGATTGATTTCGCCCTAATTCCACAGCGAGGTCTTTGAGTTTCATCGGTTTGATGGCAGAACCAAAGAAAAAGTCATATTGATACTCTACAATCAACAGCCCAATCTTATAAAGCGTTGCTTTGCGCATCTCTAAAGCATCAATCAAATCTTTGGCTTCTTTGATTTTTTTGGAGACAAATTCTTCTTTATCATCAAGTCCTGTTGTGTCTAGTAATATATCAGGATAATAGGCATCATTTAATCGCACTTCAATATTACCGTCGGTATTGAAAATAAAAATATCAGGGATAATAAGGGTATTTTCTTCCATAAAATCAATAGCCGGAGGATTTTTGAATTTTTTCAAAATTTTTAGCGCATTATTGAAATTGGGGTCTGAAGCAAAAGACTCAACGGCTTCAAAATTCTCCATAATCTTACAAACAAGCTTGTAGGTCGCATCTTCGACTTCCAACTCTTCAAGTTGAAATAAGAAAGATTCTTTAAAATCCAAAGCTCCCACGCCTGATGGTGAGAGATACGCAAACCTTTTGCGTATTTTGTCAACAGTAGCGATATCACAATGATTTTTTTCAGCTATTTGCCTTTGCATCGTGACATCAAAATATCCCTCATGATCAATATTTTCTAAAATATCATACGCAATATTTTGAGAGATTTGTGTCGGGAAAAGCGGTGGATTAATTTGTTCATAAAGCACCTCATATAAGGACTTTTTATCAACACTTAATGCCTCTATAATAGTAGAAACTGAATCCTTTGAAACTTGTTCAAAAAAACTTTTTTTCTGATATTGCGGGGCGACTTTTTCTTGGCCTGCTTTGACTTCAATAAAAGGATTTTCTTGAACGAAGGGCTCAAGCGTCTCTTGTAGTGATTCAAGATCTGATTGTAAAATTGGCAACCAACTCCTAAGAGTAGATGAGAGTTTTTGTTTGGTGGCAAGCTCTGTGTTTACTCTTAATTTCACGGTGATTTACCTTTTTAAAATTTAAAATCTTCTCCAAGATAATGCGTCTTGACCAATTTGTCATTGGCGACATCTTCGGCATTACCACTAGCTAATAACTGTCCATCCTTCATGACATAAGCTCGGTTACAAATACCCAATGTCTCTCGAACATTATGATCGGTAATCAAGACACCAATATTGAATTTCACAAGATCACGTACAATCGCCTGAATATCCGCCACTGCGATGGGATCTACTCCGGCAAATGGTTCATCTAAAAGTAGGAATTTTGGTTGATTGGCCAAAGATCGTGCGATTTCACAGCGACGTCGTTCTCCCCCGCTGAGGCTGATTCCTTTGCGGTTTCGAATGGGTTCAATATTCAAAAGTTCTAACAGTTTTTCTACGCGTGATTCCATCTCTTCTTGATTATCATAAACAATTTCTGAAGCCAACATGAGATTCTCTTCTACGCTTAATTCTTTGAAAATACTCGACTCTTGAGGCAAGTATCCAATGCCCTCTTTAGAGCGTTTGTGCATTGACATTTTGGTAATATTGATATTATCAAGATAAATATCACCGCTATCGGGTTTGATGATGCCGCATATCATATAAAACATGGTGGTTTTACCAGCACCATTGGGTCCTAAAAGCCCTACAATTTCTCCACTTTTAACTTCAAGTGAAACTTCATTGATAATTTTTGTATTTTTGATAGACTTCATCAGCTTGTCGGCTTTTAGTGTATGCACGTATAATTCCTTGTATCTTTGTCATGTTTTGTTATTGTAATGCGAGCATAATCTAGTAAATAACGCTCTAAAATCTGCTCCAATTCGGCATCTCCCCATTCAATCAGATGCCACCCCTCTTTATCGAGTTCTTCTAATAACCCCTGCGCAATAAAAGCAGCGGTGCCATTTTGATAAATATCATAATGAAACAGTCGGTTTTCATATTCATTTTGAACTGAAAATGTCGGCGATGTCACACACGCCTTAATACCAATATGTTGTGCAAATTTTTGTACAAAAGTCGTTTTGCCACTAGCGAGGTCTCCTTGCAATAAAATGATACGACAATCGCCTAAAAAAGTGCGTACTTCATCGATAAAATCATCCAAAGTATTCAAAGAGCAAATGGCGTGTATCTGACTCATATCGTATTGGAAACTTTTATAATTTCTTCGAGTTTTTTGAAAGCCTTATGGCTATCAATAGAATCTCTTGCCATCTCGATACCCTCTTGTATGTCTCGTGCTTTGTCATCCACCACAAGCGCCATCGCGGTATTGAGTAGTACGATATCACGTTTTGGGCCGTTCTCTTCGCCTTTTAAAATGTTATAAGTAATTTGGGCATTATCTTTCGCACTGCCTCCGACAATTGATTCGCGAGGGGCTAACTTGATGCCATACTCTTGTGGATCAATGATAAAATCCTTCGTACGATTATCTTTGAGCATGGTCGCATAGGTAATATCTGAGATACTAATCTCATCCATCTTATCACGACTACTAATCGCTACCGCACTGGTTGTATCTAGCATACTAAGTCCTACGATAATGCGATTGAGAAAGGCATCACTAAAGACACCGATAAGATATTTTTTAGCGCCGGCTGGATTTGTTAGGGGTCCTAGGATATTAAAAATGCTTCGATGTTCGATACTTCTACGAAGGGGCATGATGTATTTCATCGCAGGATGATGATTGATTGCAAATAAAAATGCAAACCCGCACTCACTCAACATTTTCGTCTGTTTTTGGGTATCAAGGTCTAGATTGATGCCAATGGCTTCAAGCATATCAGCACTTCCTGATTTACTGGTAATCGCACGATTACCGTGTTTGGCAACAAAACATCCAAATGTCGGCAGTAACAGTGAAACCGTACTGGAGATGTTAAAGCTATTACTCTTATCACCACCAGTACCGACAATATCGATTAGTTTATCACGCAATGCTTCGGGGAGAATCAGCTTGATTGAATGTTCACGCATGACCTCAGTGGCCGCAGCAATCTCTTCGGCTGTCTCCCCTCTTTTGTAAATATCAATCAAATAGGCTCTTGCTTCATCAAAACCCATTTCATTGGTAAATATTTTTTGAAAATTTTCTTTTGGTACTTCAAACATATTGCTATCCTTTACTCACGTCTCTAAAATTCTAATTTAATATTTTAACATACTCACTTTGAGCACTTTTGGGAATGGTCTTGGTCTGTGGTATCTGTAACACTTCATATCGCACGATTTTATCGAGATATTTTACACTAATAATATCCCCCACTTTTGTCATTTTAGCAGGTTTCACTACCGTGTCATTGATGCTCACGACGCCACTTTTACACATATCCTCAGAGATTGATCGTCTTTTCGTAATATTCACACTGTTTAAAAATTTATCTATTCTCAATGTATAAGCCTTACCAATTAATCTACGAAATTGTATCAAAACAAATTTTAAATTATCATTGTATGGAACGATTTTTGCTATTGTGAAGACTTTGCAAAATCATTATCTCTTCATTTTCTAAGCTCTATTTTTAATATTTTTCGATAAAATACTTTCCTTAATGGCATTAGCCTTGACAAAAGGAGAAACAATTATGAAAAAAAATGTAAAAAAAGTCGTTTTAGCGTATTCTGGAGGATTGGATACGAGTATTATCTTAAAATGGCTACAAGATGAATTTAACTGTGAAGTCGTCACATTCACAGCAGATATCGGACAAGGAGAAGAGTTAGAGCCTGCTAGAAAAAAGGCACTTCAACTCGGTATTAAACCTGAAAATATTTTTATCGAAGATTTAAAAGAAGAGTTTGTAAGAGATTATGTTTTTCCTATGTTTAGAGCCAATACAATTTATGAGGGTGAGTATCTATTAGGTACCTCAATCGCAAGACCTTTGATTGCAAAAAGACAAGCTGAGATTGCCGCCTTAACAGGTGCTGATGCCGTCAGTCATGGGGCAACGGGAAAAGGCAACGATCAAATCAGATTTGAATTGGGATATTTGAGTATGAACTCAGATCTTACGATTATTGCACCATGGAGAGAGTGGGATCTTAATTCACGAGAAAAACTCATGGCTTATGCACAAAAAAATGGTATTACTATTGAGAAAAAAGGCAATAAATCTCCTTATTCTATGGATGCAAACTTACTTCACATCTCGTATGAAGGTTTGATACTAGAAGATCCAAATGCCAAACCAGACGATGATATGTGGCGCTGGACCTGCAGTCCACAAGAGGCTCCTAATGAGAGTGAAACCATAGAAATAGAATATGAAAAAGGGGACCCTGTCGCACTCAATGGCAAAAGATTAAGCCCTGCTACGATGTTAAAAACGCTCAACGACCTCGGCGGCAAACATGGTATCGGCAGAATTGACATTGTTGAAAACCGTTTTGTCGGTATGAAAAGTCGTGGCTGTTATGAGACACCCGGTGGTACGATTATGCTCAAAGCACATCGCGCTATAGAGAGTATTACCCTAGACAAAGAAGCAGCGCACTTCAAAGATGAATTAATGCCACGTTATGCGACGACGATTTATAATGGATTTTGGTTTGCACCTGAGCGCGAGATGATGCAAGCGGCGATTGATAAATCACAAGAAAATGTCAATGGAACAGTCCGACTCGAACTCTACAAAGGCAATGTGACCGTAGTGGGTAGAAGTTCAGAAAAAAATAATCTCTTTAATGAAGAGTTTTGTACGTTTGAAGCCGATGAAGTATACAACCAAAAAGATGCAGGCGGATTTATCAAGCTCAATGCACTACGATTTATCATCAGTGGCAAAAATAAAAAAGCTCATGAAAAACGATAAACTTGAAGCCATAAAAACGCGTGTTTTTTCTTCTGCAAATGCAAGCAGTGCGGACTTGGAAGCATTGCTTGCATCACGCGCAAATAAAGAGATTGATTTTCACTTAATTGATATTAGAGAAATCCTAGAATATACGGACCAGAGTATTGTCGGTACGGATTATTTATTTCCCACAACATTGTTGCATGTTCACATTGAGACATTAGAAACGTTGAAACATGACCCGATTATTTTGTATTGTCGTACCGGCAATCGAACCGGTCATGTACTGGCAATCTTGAAGCAACAGATGGGATTTACCAAGATTGCCCATCTAACAGATGGCATTGTGGCGTATCGCGGAGAAAAGTGTAGCCACGCAAAAATTCCCAATAAATTATAATAACAAGGAGCGACTGATATGAAAGTATTATTAATTAAAGATGTTAAATCCCTCGGAAAAAAAGGGGAGATTAAAGAAGTCAAAGATGGTTATGGAAGAAACTTTTTAATCGGCAAAGGTTTGGCACTTCATGCTACCAATGAAGTACTTAGAAAATATGAAGCCGACCAAAAAAGAAAGGCTGAAGCCGAAGCTGAAGAGATTGAAACATTGACCAAATTAAAAGAAGATTTGGCCAATAAAAAACTTGTTATTACACGCAAGTTAGGAGCCAATGGCAGTCTTTTTGGTGCCGTCACAAAAGATGAAATCTCTCAAGAACTTTTCAGTCAACACCAAGTCAAAATTGACAAAAAACAGATAGAAATGGATAAAGCCATCAAAACAACGGGAGATTTTACAATTTCTGCAAAATTAGGTCATGGTATCCATGCAGATTTGACCTTAGAAATCATCGGGGAGTAAGCAAATAAAATGTTTGAAGCCACAACAATATTAGCATGCCGTGGAGACAAGAAAGCCGTCATCGGCGGAGACGGACAAGTCACATTTGGCAATAGTGTCCTAAAGAGTAATGCCACCAAAATCAGAAAATTATATAATGGAAAAATCCTTGCTGGATTTGCCGGAAGTACCGCTGATGCCTTTAATCTCTTTGATATGTTTGAAGGAATTTTGGAACAAAAAAAAGGGGATTTATACAAATCTGTCATAGAATTTTCAAAAGAGTGGCGCAAAGATAAGATGCTACGCCGTCTTGAAGCGATGATGATCGTACTCAACACCAAACATATTTTTATATTAAGCGGCACCGGCGATGTCGTCGAACCAGAAGATGGTAAAATCGCAGCGATTGGCAGTGGTGGAAACTTTGCCATTTCAGCAGCGCGTGCACTCGATCGTCACGCCCATCTTGATGAAGAAACACTGGTCAAAGAGAGCCTAAATATCGCAGGAGAACTTTGTATCTACACCAATAACAATATTAAATTATTTTCACTTGAGGACAAATAGAGATGAATTTAAAACCAAAAGAGATTGTAGAGTATCTTAATGAGTATATTATCGGTCAATTTGAAGCCAAAAAATCAATAGCCGTAGCATTGAGAAATCGATACAGACGATTAAAACTTGAAAAAGATATGCAAGAAGAAGTCATGCCTAAGAACATCCTCATGATAGGATCAACCGGGGTAGGAAAGACAGAAATCGCAAGACGCATGGCTAAGATGATGGGCGTTCCGTTTATCAAAGTCGAAGCGAGCAAATACACAGAAGTGGGTTTTGTCGGAAGAGATGTGGAATCTATGGTAAGAGACTTGATGGTCGCTTCATTTAATTTGGTTCGAGCACAGCACCGAGAAAAGAATAAAGATACCATCATGACACATGTCGAAAAAGAGATTATAGAAAAACTATTGCCACCTTTACCTAAAGGTGCGAGTGAAGAAAAAAAGCATGATTATCAACGCAGTTATGAAAAAATGCGCCAAAAATTCAGAGATAATGAATTGGACGATTTGGAAATTGAAATTGAAATTTCAAATGCCAATAGCGATATGTCAGACTCATCATTGCCACCAGAAATTGTCAAAGTTCAAGAATCTTTTATAAAAATACTCGGTTCAAATCAAAAAAACATCAAAAAAACTATCAAAGTCAAAGATGCTAAAGAGGCATTGAAAAATGAAGTCAGTGAAAAACTTCTCGATAATGAAGCCATTAAAAACGAAGCCAAAGACCGAGCAGAAAACGGTGGTATTATCTTTATAGATGAAATCGATAAAGTTGCGGTCAGTTCACACTCTTCTAATCGAAGCGACCCAAGCAAAGAAGGCGTTCAGCGCGATCTATTGCCAATCGTAGAAGGTAGCGATGTGAATACAAAATATGGTATTATCAAAACCGATCATATCCTATTTATTGCAGCGGGTGCTTTTCATCTAAGCAAACCGAGTGATTTGATTCCAGAACTCCAAGGAAGATTTCCATTGCGCGTAGAGCTGAGTTCGCTGAGTGAAACGATTCTTTACAAGATATTAACCCAACCAAAA
The DNA here is from genome assembly GCF_036556685.1 of Sulfurospirillum sp. 1612. NCBI lineage: Bacteria > Pseudomonadati > Campylobacterota > Epsilonproteobacteria > Campylobacterales > Sulfurospirillaceae > Sulfurospirillum > Sulfurospirillum sp. 1612. Next base: position 1,076,740 of record NZ_CP140614.1, on the reverse strand, counting down.
AATTCACTTTTAAAACAATATCAAGCACTCTTAAAAACTGAAGATGTTGATTTGGTCTTTGAAGATGATGCCATCAAAGCCATCGCAAAAATTTCACAAATCACTAACGAAAAGACCGAAGACATTGGAGCACGAAGACTCCATACTGTCATAGAAAAAGTCTTAGAAGATATTAGCTATAGCGCAGATGAATTTGCAGGACAGCAAGTTCGTGTCACAAAAGAATTAATTCATGAAAAACTCGATGATATTGTTGAAGACGAAGATAGCAGTAGGTACATATTATAATGGCTGATAATATTGTAGAAACGAAGTCCGGCTTCGTTTCGGTCATTGGGAGACCCAATGCAGGAAAAAGTTCACTCCTTAATTGGCTTGTGAACGAAAAAATTGCTATGGTCTCTCACAAGGCCAATGCCACAAGAAGGCGTTCTAAAATTATTGCGATGCATCATGATACTCAGATTATCTTTGTGGATACGCCAGGTTTACATGAGCGTGAGAGGCTCCTCAACCAATTCATGCTTGATGAAGCGCTCAAAGCCATGGGAGATTGTGATTTAATTTTGTTTTTATCCCCAATCACAGATAAATTAGACTATTATCTTGATTTCTTAGAAAAAAACAAAAAAAATAGACCCCATATCGTCCTGCTTACCAAAACTGACAATGTCAGCAATGAAAAAATCTTGGCAAAATTACAAGAATTTAGTCGCTATCAAGACAAATTTCTAGCCATCATGCCAGTCTCAATCAAAAGAGGCACAAAAAAAGAGTATTTATTGGAAGAGATTTCCAAATATTTACCCGTACATCCCTACCTATATGACCCTGAGATTTTAACGACTGAAAACATCAGAGATATTTATAAAGAATACATTCGAGAATCGATTTTTAACAATACTAGTGAAGAAATTCCTTATTTTGCCGATGTAGTCATTGATAAAATTGAAGAGAAAGATGATATTGAGGTTGTACATGCGAGTATTATCGTAGAGAAAAAGAGTCAAAAAGGCGTACTGATAGGAAAAGACGGTCAAACGCTCAAACGAATCGGAAGTAGCGCTCGTAATGAGATTAAAGCCCTATCCAACAAAAACGTTTTTTTGAAACTTTTCGTCACCGTAAAGCCCGGATGGAGCCAAAATAGAGAGATTTTGAAAAAATTAGGCTATGATTTTGAATAAATCTTAGATTTTATGGTACAATTAAAATATTCATTAAAGAAATCGACTAAAATTAGGAGTTATCAACAATGGCAAAAAATAAAAATAACTACTCAAGTATCATCTCCGTTGACCCGATAACACTAATCTCTTATGAATACAACAAGAATGAAATCAATGTCAATAAGCTTGAAAAAAGTAAAAAAGATGCATTTATCACCTCATACATTCCCTCTAAGGATATTATCAATGCAACCATAGAGATGAGCAGAAATATTCCGCCTGAGGATTTAAAAGATGCGATTGAGGTAAAAGTCTATGACGAATTAGGACTTGATTCTGCGATTAATTACTCCATTACCTATTTAGAAACTGAAACCAATGACGCTAAAAATAGAATCTATAATGTTTTTGTTATGGATTCATCACTGGTAAGTGAGCGGTTAGGGCCTATCAAAAAGCATACAAAGCATATTGATTATGCAACCGGCACCCCTTTCTTATTAAAAGCTCTCTATAAGAAAAACCTATTAGAGAGTGATGGCGTTAATTGTTTTATCTATTTTCAAAAAGAAGATGCCTTTTTGGCAATCTATCGTGATGGTGAATACTTATACTCTAAATCATTGCACTACTCACTCACTCAGATTAATGAAAAGTTTTGTGAATTAGTAGGAGAACGTGTCGATGAAAAAGATTTCAATGATTTATTAACAAATGATGGACTCAAAGGAACAAACTTAGAGTACCAAAAACATCTCATGAAGCTTTTTGGAGAAATATTCTTATATATCAATGATGTATTAGTGTATGCCAAAAGATCCTACACGCTTGATGCCATTAATAAAATCTATATTGGCTCAGAGATTGGTGATCTCTTAGGTATTGAAGAGTATGCTCAGAGTTATTTGGGACTTGAATCTCACGAGTTTAATTTCAATATTGCCATCAATTCAAAAGAATGGTATATCGATCAAATTCATATATTGATGATGTTATCGGCTCAAGTTTATTTTGATGAGAGAGATGATGGCCTCAACTTTTCACCATTCAAAAGACCACCTCCACTCTTTAAGCGACCATTAGGGAAATTGATCGCAACTGTCGCTGCGAGTATTGTCATCTCCTTAGCGTATCCAGCCTATCAATTGGGATTAAATTATATTTCACAAATAAAACTGGGACAGACTTCAACAGAGTTTAGAAAACTAAGCCGTCAAACGACAGCCATCAAAAATCAATTGGCGTCCCTGAAAAATGAAAAAAATAAAATCAATGCGCTCCTAAAAAAAGAGAGCACCAAACTGGAATTTAGAAAAAAACTTTTGGATGAAATTTATGCAAAAAAAATCTCTTATCCAATGAAAGCTGTCATACTCAGTGAACTTTTCAATATCACCAATAAAACAAAATCAAAGATTGAAAATGTTGAATTTAACAAAGATATCTTCACTTTTGATATACAAAATCGTAGCGATAAGAAAATCACTGAATTTATCAAGAAATTAACCGATTTAAATAAATATAAAATCAATACAGACAAAATAGTCAAGGATGAGAAGAAAAACATCTATTTGTCTAAAATTTATATAGGATTAAATGATGAGTAGTTCTAGAAGTATATTTGAGAAACTCGATATCGCGCTATCTACTAAGAAAAGTAGTGAAGTATCGCTGATTTTATTGATGATATTTGTTTTTATCGGATTTATATCCTATGCTTATGTATTCCCTATCACGGATAAAAAGCTAAAATACACAAAAAGAAATCTCAATACAATGGAAAAAAAGGTGGCGGCCGAAAAAAATTATCTACGGTCTGTCACAAGAAATGGTGATACACACTATTATGTCAATCAAGCAAGAAAAGATATAGAAAAGGCCAAAACTCATTTGACCGATACTACGAACATGAATACCTATATTGACAATAAATTAAAAAATTTATCTTATTTACTTTTCAACAACCAAAACTGGGCTAAGTTTCTTGATTCCATTACCCTCCTAGCTCAAAAAAATAAAGTCAAAGTTAAGATTATTGAAAACAGTATCAACAAACCAAATTTACAGAAAATTGAACAGATCCTGACCTTAAAAGTAGAGTTCAATGGAAAATTCAAAAATGTCATGAAATTTATCAATGAGATTGAAGAGAGTAAACTGGTAGTCGATATTTATGATTTAAACCTAAAAGGCGCAGCCGGAATTGATGGTTATGTAAATATAGCCGTTTGGGGGATGAAATATTGAAAAAAACAAATGTCATCAAAGCGTTAATATTAACAATAATATTTACAAGTTTTGTATATGCAAACAATACAGAGCCACCTCAAAACGAGATGCTCAAATACGATAAGATTTTTGAGAAAGTGAGTGAGACTCGAACGGGTATTAATCAAAAAGCTATCGATAAAATTGCGAATCCATTTATTGTAGAAAAAGTGGATCCAAAACTAAAAAAACGTGCAGGAAAACGCAGAGTCTACTTTAGATTGGATGCTATTTTTACTAATAAAGCCAAAATAAATGGGCGCTGGGTTGCGCTCTATCACAAGATAGGAACGTACAAATTGATTAAAATCAAACGAAGTAGCGTACTGCTAAAAAAATCTAATAAGATAAGAGAAATTTTTATAAGGAAGCACAATGGGCCTAAAATCATATTTTCATCAAAATAATAGAAAATTATCGATACTCTTTGTATTAGTATTGTTTTCACTCACTCCTCTTTATGCTTTTAAAAGCGCAAAATCGTGTGAATACAGAACTTTTAATATTAAAACAAGTAATAGAGTATCTAACATAGACTTATTGTCTCAGATTGCCGATACTTGTAACTTCACGATTGTAGTACAAGATGATATTGCAAAAAAATCTCTTAAAAACAAACTTAGCAGTATCAATATCAACAATTTGACCTTAGATGAGTTGTTTGATGTACTCATTAGCGATAATGACCTCTACTATAAATTCAAGAAAAATATTCTAAAAATTTATGGCTTGAAAACAAAAACTTTCAAAATCGATTATATTACATCAATTAGAAATGGAACGTCTGTATTAAATGCTTCCGTTGATGCAACGCCAACAGAAGAAGGCTCCACACGGTCAGTAACTGGAGATAACTCTATCAAATCAACTGAAACTTTTGATTTTTGGGCTAAAATCTCTAGCGAACTTGTCTCAGTTCTCAATACCGGCGCGGATGAATACAAAGCTGAGAAACCTATTATCAATGAAAATGCTGGCGTCATTACTATTACGGCTACTAAAAAACAGTTAGATCGCGTCGCACAATATATTGATATCATAAGAGAGAGGCTCCACAAACAAGTTTTGATTAATGTAAAAATCATCTCAGTGGATCTTGAAAATAAATCTTCAACAGGTATTGATTGGAGTAAATTTGATTTGACATTAGGTACCGATAGCAATCCTAATACGGCTACGTACAACATCAATGGTACCGGAACGAATCCTCTCAAATCACTCACCTATGCAAATTCATATACGGTTGTAGGTTCAGGAGTATTTTCAATGGCCGGTCTTATGGACTTTTTGGCTACAAATGGTGACACCAAAGTCGTATCAAGTCCAAAAGTATTAACGCTCAATAATCAACAAGCATTAATCACAGTCGGTGACAATATTAACTACAGAGTACCAGAAGATACGACCAATAATGCCACAGCCACCACGACCACGACCACAACTTACACCAACTACTCAATCTTTATTGGAGTACTACTGAATATTACACCAGAAATTTCAGATAATAATGAGATTATTTTGAGAATTAATCCTTCAGTCAGTAACTTTAAATATACAGAAGATGATGGGAAACAAGTATTACCAAGAGAAATAGCTCCGGATACATCTGAGAAAAAGCTCTCTACTGTTGTCAGAGTAAAAGATGGTAGCACTCTGATTTTAGGAGGACTCATCACCAATTCAAAAGGTGTTGATCACTCTAGTGTTCCACTTTTGAGTGATATTCCACTCTTAGGTAGTGCGTTTAAATATGATGGCAACTCTTTGACATCTCAAGAATTAATTTTTGTCATCACACCAAAAATTGTCGGTGTTAAAGGATCTACAAAAACATCACTAAGAGAGTTAGGATTTTCCAAGAGATTGTATGAGTAAAAGTGAATATTATCATCTAAAAAATATATTTCTTGATGGTGGATTGTTTGATTATATCAATCTAGATAAATCATCAACGGCTTATGAAAAATTGGTGCAAGCCATCGATAAGCCGTTGAAATTGATTTTGTTTTATGGGAAACCCGGCACGGGTAAAACCTTTTTATTACAAAAGATTTATAACGATTTTAAAAACAAGAAAAGAATCATCTTTTTTCCTCGTCCCTATTTCAATGAAATAGAATTTATCAAAGCATTGTACAGTAAAATATTTGATGAGGAATCTCCTGAATTTAATGGATACGATCAATTTCTCAAAAAAATCGTAGCAAAACTCGACCCAAAAGAAGAAGCAATTACTGTCTTGATCGATGAATCACAGCTCTATCCAGATGAACTGATTGAAAAAATTAGGCTGATGGCAGACTCAAGAAGATTTAAATTCTTTTTTACCGTCCACAAAACGGATGAGGAAGATGTTTTGGCAAAAGATTATTTTCAAACTAGGATTTGGGAAAGTATAGAAATCAAAAATCTATCTCATAAAGAAATTCAAACGTATATAGAAAAAAAGCTGATTTTTCATAGTAAATTTGAATATTTACGTTTGTTCAACACGCGACATTTTAAACTGATCACAAAACTCACAGATGGAAACCTTAGAACTATTAATAAATTATTATTTAAATTATTTGAAATTTTAGAATATTATGACACATACAGTCCCTCTAAGGTCAATTCAGAAACACTCAAAACAAAATACATACTGATGGCAGGAATTGCACAAGGAATGATTCATGTATAGTGCCGGAGATATAGCAGAACTTGAAAAAAAATATTCCACATATATCAAAAAAAGAATAATAAAATTTTTACTCTTTTTTCTTGTATTCCTTATTATTATAGGTTCATTGATTTATTTTTTTTGGTATCAAAAAGCTACGCCAAGCACACTCAAAACCCAAGAAATCAACCAAACACAAACTGAAAAAAATCTCAAAGAAGCGCCTACCACGAGTGCTACTCTGCCTTCTGCGCCCAAAGCTGAGTTAAAATCAAAGAGTTCACAACCACCAATATCAACATCTCATGATAAAAACCAAACCAAACAAGTGCCCGCTCATACATTAAGTATCAGCAATACACCCGATATCAATACAACACAAAGCCATGCTATGGTGCCCCCAAAAACACAAGAAAATCATCAAGATGCGATGAATAGCGATACATTAGTATTAAAATTACCAACGGTTGAATTAGAACCTGAAAAGAAGGTTGCACCGATTGTAAAAAAAGAGAAACCAAAAGCAAAGAGTGTCAAAGTGACACAAGAGGTCAAGAAACCCGTAGCAAAAAAAGAAGATTTGATTAAAATTGAATCAAGACCAATCGATTCTATCACCTATCTCAAAGATAGGTTTAATGAAAATCACAGTATTATATTTGCATTGATGCTATGCAAAGAGTATTATCAGAAAAAAGATTTTGCCAATACTTTAAAATGGTCTATTATTGCAAACGATATTGATAATACTAGTGAAAAAAGTTGGATTTGGTTTGCAAAATCAAAATATAAATTAGGCAAACGAGATGATGCTATTGAAGCCTTAAAAGCTTTTTTAAAAACCAATAATTCAAGCAAAATAAAATCGCTTTTGCATGATATTATAAATGGAGAATTGTATGACTAAGAAAATTTTATTAATTATGATTCTACTCGTTAGCTATACAGCGGCCAATGATTTTAATGATCTCAAAACAATGTTTTTAAAAAAACAATATGCCAAAGTTTGTTCAAAATCTGTTGTACTATACCCGCACCACAAACATAACAGTAATTTCTTGAATATTTTTGCAGTTTCATGTCTCAATTCTGACATGATTAACAAACTCATGGTACCCATTATTAAACTCTACAAAACAAAAGCGGATAGAGAAAATGCTGCTTATTATGCGACGATTTTATACAAAAAGAAACTGCTCTATTATGCCCTCATCGACCATATTGATATCTCATATGTTCGCTTACCAAAGACAAATTACATATTATCAAATATTTTTGACAAATATGTTCAAAAAAAATACCGCTTTAAAGGAAATTCATACTGGTTTGATGATGATCATGACACAACACTAAAATATCAACTTTCTATCGAAGAGGTACGCCAAGTAAAAAAGATGTATCTTCGAACTTATAAAGATGGTATTTTGATAAAAACAAGAACGTATTGGTAGCCAAAATGGAAGATGTACTTAATAATTTTTCTGCTTATCTTATAAAAAATCGCGTTATTGACAATCAAACGGCTAGTTTGATAAAAGAAGAAGCAGAAGGTAAGAAAAAAAATATATTTCAAATTTTATTAGATAGAAATATCTTTGATAAGCAAGATCTCATCACGCTGATCATTGAATTTTATAAAAAAGGCAATGTTGACTTAGAAGATATCAATAAATACTTTGCTATTCAAATTGAAGAGTTTCTAAAGGCACTTGCAGGTAATTTGAATGCAGAATATATTGATCTCGATTCAATAGATATAAACCATCGCATGGTGAACAAGTTGCCTTTTGGTCAATTAAGAAAGTTTAAAGCCCTGCCAATAAAAGAAGATGAAATCAATATCTATGTTGCATTTAAAGATCCGATTGATATCAATGCACAAGAGGGAATTCAACGTTTATTTCCAAGGAAATTAGTCAAAACGGTCATCAGTGAACCCTCCTTGATTGAGAAATATCTAAATAAAATCGAACTCGGCGATAGTATCAAAGATTTGATCGCTGACATTAGAAAAGAAATCTCTTCAAGTGCTACCGATAATCCGCAAGAATTATCCGGTATCATGAAGCTGATTGAAGTGATTTTAAAAACCTCTATTCTCTCACGCGCCAGTGATATTCACGTAGAGCCTACTATCAATAACTGTGTTGTCAGAAGTAGGATTGATGGCATTTTAACAGAAACATTTATATTTGATAAAGATATTTATCCACCCTTAGCATCACGGTTGAAGCTACTCTCCAATATGGATATTGCAGAGAAGAGAAAACCACAAGATGGCAGATTTTCTGCCACCATTCTCAGTAGAGAATTTGATTTTAGGATTTCAACCCTTCCTATTTTAAATGGTGAATCTATTGTTATGCGTATTTTGGATAAATCAAAGGTCATGATTCGACTCGAAGATTTGGGAATGCAAAATAAAAATTTTGTAAAATTTAATGATGCTATGCGAGCTCCTTATGGTATCATCTTTGTTACAGGACCGACAGGAAGTGGTAAAACGACGACCTTATATGCGGCACTAAATGCCATAAAAAGTGTCGAAACGAAAATCATCACGGTAGAAGATCCTGTTGAATACCAATTAAATCTCATACAACAAGTCCAAGTCAATGAAAAAGCACATTTGACATTTGCAGGCGCATTGAGATCGATTCTAAGACAAGATCCTGATATTATCATGATTGGTGAGGTTAGGGATCAAGAAACACTCCGTATTGCCGTACAAGCTGCACTCACGGGGCATCTAGTCTTCTCAACACTGCACACCAATGATGCAATCAGCGCGGTAACAAGGGTTATGGATATGGGAATTGAACCGTATCTACTCAGTGGTTCACTCGTCGCCATCGAAGCACAACGACTCGTAAGAAAACTCTGTCCACATTGTAAAACAAAAGTGACGTTACCGAAAACAGCCTATGATGAAATAAAAGAATTTTTACCTAATGATTATCAGTTTTATAAAAACAACGGATGTGAAAAATGTGCACAAACAGGCTATATGGGACGGGAAATGCTCTCTGAAATACTAGTAGTAAGTGAGACCATATCGAGTATGATTGCACAAGGGAAAAGTAAAGAACAAATCACGGAGCAAGCGTTCAAAGAAGGTTTTGTCAATATGTATAGAGATGGCATACTAAGAGCAGCCAATGGTGTGACGACTCTAGATGAAGTTATAAGGGTGGCAAAAGGATGAAGTATTATGAAGTAACCTCCCTATTTAAAGGGAAAAAAGAGACGAAAACCATAAAAGCACCAAACAAAAAAGATGCTATTACCATAGCCAAGACAAAAATCCCGGGTATTTTACTCAATATCAAAATAACATCAGCCCCATTAGAAGATCAATTTTCAGAATTTAAAGAAAAGTTTTTTAAATCTGTTATCAAAAAGAAGATTAATTCAAAAGCACTCATTGCGGCCATTCGTCAACTTGCCGTTATGACTGATGCTGGTATCTCTATTCATGATAGTATTAAAGAGGTCAAAGATGCCAGTGTTGATAAAGCGCTTAAGATTATATTTTCTGAACTCAATGACGATTTGAACTCGGGTCTTAGTCTCACCCAAGCAATGATGCCTTACCGAAAAGAACTCGGAGATGTCACGTTGGCTATGGTTGAACTCGGTGAAAGTACGGGTAATATGTCTGAATCTTTGGAAAAATTGGCCGAAATACTTGAAGAAATCGAAGAGAACCGTGCCAAATTTAAAAAAGCCATGCGATACCCAATCACCGTCATGATAGCCATCGCCATCGCGTTTACTATCTTGATGGTATATGTTGTTCCAAAGTTCAAAGATATCTTCTCAAAATTCAAAACAGAACTACCCCTTCCAACAAAAATTTTACTATTTTTGGAAAATGTCATCCATAACTATGGATTTTATGTGCTAGGATTTATCATCATTGTGATTGTCTTCGTCAAATACATGCTCGTCAACAATGAAAAATTCAAATATAATTTTGATAAATACATTTTGAGAGTCTATTTGATTGGAAGCATCTCATTCTATGCTACGATGTCAAGATTTACCCTTGTTTTTACAGAACTAATTCGCTCAGGTATTCCTATCGCCGATGCACTTGAGACCTCTCTTTTGACATTGGACAATATGCACCTCAAACATAAACTAAGTTCTGTTAATGTCTCGGTACAACGCGGGGTATCTCTCACTCAAAGTTTTAGCGATACACAACTTTTTGAGGGCATGTTGATTCAAATGATTCATGCCGGTGAGCGTAGTGGTACCTTGGATAAAATGCTAGATAAAGTGACAAACTACTTTAAATCGAGATTTAATGACCTCATTGATAATATCTCAAGCTATATTGAGCCCATTTTACTCGGATTTATTGCCGCTATGGTTTTATTGATGGCATTGGGTATCTTTATGCCAATGTGGGATTTAGCCAAAGCCGTTAAAAACTAAAAAATAGAATCTATGACGCTTTAAAAAGGCCAAATAGATTCTAAGAATTTTGTACCCCAAGGTTTTGTAGTACTACGGTCCATATCCCCTTGTGTTTTATAAAGTATCTTAGCATCAGCAATATATTTAGAATCAATCGTATTGGCTTGGTCAATATCATAAGGACGGATGACGCCGCTAATTTGAATAATCTGTTTCTCGCCATTGAGTAACAATTCACGACTTCCTTCAATAAAATAGTTACCATTGTTTAAGATTTTAATAATTCTAGCAGATATGGTAGTGGTAAAAGTTTCATCCCGAGTATTACTTCCTGATCCTGAAAATGAGTTGGAAGAATCAGTACTAAATCCAATATTTGCAACACCATTAATAGTATCGGTCACTTTTTTCAAGGTACTATTGGAACCATTGTTAGTGACCAAACCACCACCGAGTGAGTCTTTGCTACTTTTTGATAGAGATTTTGCAGCACTTGAACTTTGTGCTATATTTTCACTAATCGTCACCGTCACAATATCATTCACATGCATGGCTTTTAAATCTGAGAAGAGAGGGTTGTCCCCTTGACCAAAAAGGCTTCCGGGATTTGATTGGGGAGCATCATTGACACGTGATGGCGTTTGGTCCACATAAACAGGTGGCTTCATCGTAATCTTTGGATCCACAGGATGGGTTGAACATCCAATCAACAGTAATGCAGTACCTGAGACGAACAAGATTTTTCTCATCATTTACCTTATTTTATAAATTGCAACACCTTATTTAAAGCAAAAAAGGTTCCATATAGAGTTTACACTTGCTGTGGTACAAATTCATGACGTGTTTTATCAAAGATATAGAGTTCCATCGGATTTTCTCCGATTTCAAAAATGATTCTGCACGTTTCAAAAGTAGTCTTTTTAAGCCCTTTTGAAACGACTTCGAGAATGTAAGCTCTCGTATTAAAGATATGTGAAGTCGCCTCACCGAGATATGCAAACTCTTCCCCCTCGATTGGAAGAAATCCCTCCCGCTTGAGGTGTTTTTCAAATAATGGTCTATTTTCAAGACCTTGCACATCAACTACTAAGGCGACTTTCATCCGAGTTTCACTCACCAAGCACTTTATCTAAATGATCTGCGAATTCTTTCGCTTTTTTGAAGCCTACTACTTTATAAGATTTCAATTCTTGGTTATTGTTAAAAAACACAATCGCAGGAGGACCAAATATATTAAAACGCTTTAGAATCTGTTTGTCATCTGCACTATTTTTAGTAACATCCACTTGAACTAAGGTAAATTTTGCCATTCTTTTTTGCACATTGCTATCACTAAAAGTATACTCTTTGAATTCTTTACAACTCACACACCAATCCGCATAAAAATCTATAAAAACTGGCTTTTTAGATGTTTTAATGACCGCATTGAGTTCACTCATGGTTTTTACTTTTTTAAATACCGGTTCCGTACTTTGTACCCCTTGAGCTTGTTGTAAAACGACTCCTGATTCTTGTAGTGGCTGTAAAGGATTGGTAGAACCTTTCATAGCACCGACAAACAACATAATCGAATAAACAAATAAAATGACGCCCAAGCCTTTGAAAAACTTTCTCCATCCGCTGGCATTCTCTTTTAGAGGTTCTAATGCACCCATATAAATTGAGGATATTAAAAAGAGTGTCATCCACAAGAGCATCGTTGTCATAGGAGAAACGATACGAGCAAGCATCCAGATGGCAACACCTAACATCAAAACACCAAAAATCGATTTGACAGCATCCATCCACATACCAGGACGTGGCATAAATTTACCAGCACCGGCTCCGACGATCAAGAGAGGAACCCCCATACCAAGACTCATAAAAAAGAGTGCCAATCCACCAAGCAATGCATCACCACTTTGTCCAATATAAACAAGAGCGCCTGCCAAAGGAGCCGCAACACAAGGGCCAACTATTAAAGCGGATAAAAATCCCATAATAGCCACACCTACAATACCACCTTTGTTAGAGTTTTCACTATTTTTTGATAATCTTGATTGGATAAAACTTGGCATTTGTAATTCATAAAACCCAAACATCGAGAAAGACAGTAGTACAAAGATAAGACTAAAAATCGAAATCACCCATGGATTTTGAAGTGCGGCTTGAATATTAGCACCAAACAACCCAGCCAAAACACCAGCAATGGTATAAGCCAAAGACATCGCAAGCACATAGACTAAAGAGAGAAAAAAAGCTTTTTTAGTATTCATACTAGAAGAAGATTGAGACACAATCACCGATGACAAGATAGGTATCATTGGAAAAACACATGGAGTTAAAGAAAGCAACAAACCAAAGCCAAAGAATGTCAATAAGACCAATCCAATACTTTTATTGGTAAAGCTATCTGCAATTTGATTCTCTTCAGAGATATTTTGACTTGCGGCCGCCTCTGGTTTTGCAACATCTTGCTGTGCAACAGGGGTAGTTTTTGCAGCACTTGCAGCACCCAAATCAAAGTCAAAGTCTTTGCTTAGTGGTTGATAACAAACACCTTGTGCAGAGCATCCTTGGTAATTGACACGAAGGGTAAATTTTCCAGACTTTACATGGGTTTTAATGACAGAAAGAGGAATGGCTATCTTCACCTCTTTTTCATAAACCAAAAACTCTTCATGTTTCATTGGTTTTGGTTTTGTAATCTCTTTATCCAAAGAGACCTGAAGTGGCTTTAGAATCTCAAACTTTAATTTATTAGAGTAGATATAAATATCTTGCCCTAGTTTAATATCCACATTAACACTCTTTTGCTCCATTTTCGCATTGACGACAAAAGCTTCATCCGGAGATAAAATCTTCCTCTGCTCTAAGGCAGACAATGAGACTACGGAAATCACAAGAACCAAAAACAATTTTAAAAATAGCTTCATGTACATTAACCTTCATAATTAGATATCAGTATTTTAACTAAAAATTATAAATATTAGTTTAATATGTCATCTTTTTGGTGCGGTTTTTTGGGGGATATGAGAGTTTGTAGGGGTTAAGATTAACCTAACCCCTGCGTAGTCATTATTCTACTTCTGCGTCGATGACGTCATCATCTTTTTTATCTTTTTTGCCAGCATCACTCGCACCACCTGCTTTAGAAGCTTCATCTTTTTTGTACATTGCTTCTGCTAATTTGTGGCTGACTTCAGTCAAGGCTTTGACTTTTTCATCGATTTGCTCTTTTGTCGCTGAATCATTAGCCAAGACGTCTTTGAGGTCTTTTAATGCCGCTTCAATTTTCGCTTTTTCACCTGCATCAACGGCATCACCCATTTCACTGAGAGATTTTTCTGTTTGATGTGCTAGGGCATCGGCTTGATTTCTAGCTTCTACTGCTACTTTTCTTTTTTCGTCTTCTTCTTTATGCAATTCTGCATCTTTTACCATTTTTTCGATCTCTTTTTCATCCAATCCGCTACTACCGGTAATTTTAATTTCTTGGGCTTTACCGGTTGCTTTATCCGTAGCACTGACAGTAAGGATACCATTGGCATCAATATCAAAGGCCACTTCGATTTGAGGGACACCACGAGGAGCTGGAGAAATATTTTCAAGATTAAATTGACCTAAAGATTTATTATCTTTTGCAAATTCTCGTTCCCCTTGTAGGGCATGAATGGTAACGGCTGATTGATTGTCTTCTGCGGTTGAAAATACTTGTGTTTTTTTCACCGGTATTGTGGTTCCTTTCTCGATCAACTTCGTCATCACGCCACCCAATGTTTCAATTCCCAAACTCAATGGAGTCACATCAAGCAATAGCACATCTTTAACATCACCACGGATAACAGCACCTTGGATTGCTGCACCAATAGCAACGACTTCATCAGGGTTTACAGATTTGTTCAAATCTTTGCCAAAAAATGCTTTAACTTTTTCTTGAACCAATGGTACACGTGTACTACCACCGACTAATACGATCTCTTTGACTTCATTTTTGTCTAATCCTGATTCTTTGACAACTTCTTGGATTTTTGTAATGGTCTCTTCAACAAGGTCTTCAATCATTGATTCAAATTTCGCTCTTGTGATTTTTTTCACTAAGTGTTTTGGACCGGATGCATCTGCTGTGATAAATGGCAAGTTGACTTCTGTTTCTGTTGAACTTGATAGCTCTTTTTTTGCATTTTCAGCAGCTTCTTTTAGTCGTTGCAACGCCATCACATCTTGTTTTAAATCGATTCCATTTTCATTTTTGAATTCGCTAGCCAAATAATCAATCAAGCGGTTATCAAAATCATCACCACCTAAGAATGCATCACCACCGGTTGCCAATACTTCAACAACACTATCACCGGTTTCTAGAACCGTGACATCAAAGGTACCACCACCAAGATCGTAAACGACGATTTTTTCAGCTTCTTTTTTCTCAAGACCATAAGAAAGTGCCGCACTGGTTGGTTCGTTGATGATTCTCAACACATTCAAGCCTGCAATTGTACCTGCTTCTTGTGTCGCTTTTCTTTGTGAGTCATTAAAATATGCTGGTACGGTAATTACCGCATCGGTCACTTCTTCACCGAAGTAAGATTCCGCATCTTCTTTTAATTTCATCAATACTTTTGCACTGATTTCTTGTGGAGTATAGACTTTACCGTCTACTTCGATTGCACACGCACCATTTCTATTGACGATTTCGTAAGGAAGTCTTTTTTTCGCTTCTTCTGCTTTTTCTTCATCACTCATCAAACCCATAATTCTTTTGATAGAATAAATGGTTCTTTTTGGATTGGTAACGGCTTGTCTTTTTGCAGTATCCCCTACTAATACTTCATCTTTATCTGTAAATGCCACGATTGAAGGGGTTGTATTTTTTCCTTCTTTATTTGGTATTACTTTGCTATCTCCGTGTTCATATACAGCAACACATGAGTTTGTTGTTCCTAAATCTATTCCTATTACTTTTCCCATACTAAATCCTTTCTTGTTTTTTGTTTTATTTTGCGATGCTGACCATTGCTGGACGAAGCACTCTATCTTTTATCTTATATCCTTTTTGAAATACTTCTAATATCTCTCCGGATTTTTTCTCTTCACTCTCTAACTGCATGACAGCTTCATGAAAATTTGGATCAAATTCCCCACTCATATCGACCAATTCAACACCATGTTTTTCAAAGGTCTTTTTAAATTGTTCTATGGTTAAATCTATTCCCTCCTTGATTTTATTCAGTAACTCATCACTATTTTGATTTTCTTCTGCTTCACTAGAATTTTTCGCCATTTCCAAGGCATCAATAATCGGTAACAAATCTCTTGCAAAAGTCTCATGAGCATAAGCAATTGCCATCAACTTTTCTTTTTCCATTCTTTTTCTTATATTGTCAAAATCAGCAGTCAATCGAAGATGTTGATCTTCCAATTCCAGAATTTTATTCTTTAGTTGCGTCACTTCATCTTCTTGCTCTTCTTTTTCTTCCACTTCTTCTGTCGTATTTTCTGTTTCTGTTGTCTCTAATTGTTCTTCATCTTGAATAATCTCTTCTTGCTTATCTTTTTCCGAATCCATTGTTACTCCTTTGCATTTTTAAAAAAACCTTCAAAGTCACTGTCTAGTTTTCCTAGACAAAACATTTGTAAGTCATCATTATTCATATTGGCATTGCGCTTGACAGCCATACAGCCATTGGGAACAAAACCATCAAAATAAACTCCAATATTCAAAGAATCAAAAAATCCTGGTTCTATGATTTTATCGATAAACTCTTCGTTATGAAGCTCTTCTGCAATTTTGTATAATTCATCTTTGCCCTCTTTTAGGAGGGACGAACTTGAAAAAATCATTTCCAATTTATGTCGCAATTCGTACAATCCAACCGCAGAAGCAATATGACTCAAATCTTGCATACTACATCCGACTAGACTGCTTAGAAACTTTTCAATTTTGGGATGATATTTCAAAACAATCTCATCTTCATCAAAAACCAAAATCAAAAATCTTCCATTGACTTTCATCAACTCATTAAAAGTGTCATTTTTGTTTTTTTTGACAATACAATACAAACCATAATCACGGATTGCATTTTGTATCTTGTCAATATCTTCTATCATGATGGAATCTTCTGGATTAATACGATTCAGCCAATACTCTTTTAAAGCACTCTGTGTTGGGATTCTACCACTACTGACATGCAATTGTATCAATGCACCCTCTTGAGAGAGTTGTTTGAAATAGATTCGAATCGTCGATGGCGAAATATCCAGTCTCATACGACCTTTTAATTCACTCGAACCAATAGGACTTTTTGATTTCAAGTACTCTTTGATTATCGATTCTAAAATTACATCTCTTTTGGATATCTTCACCACATATTCCTTCACATGAGCTTTGGCTCTTCTTGTGTCTTACCTTATCCAGCCTTCATGACGTCTCTTGTCACTCTCTTCTTTTAATTGCTGATGAAATTATACAACATTGAGTGTCATTTTGTCAAGTATATTTCTTTAGTCTATTAGACTCAACTATATTTAGTCGCATTCTAGGGGTTTATCTGCGTTATTGTCATAAGGAATGGTCGATAAAAAGTGAATATTGTAGTAGAAGGTTTAGAAAAAAGGGGGTAATTGATTAAGACTTTATTTTATCTGGTGTTTGACTTTTTTGTTTTTAAAAAGATATTTCAATCTCAAAGTAAGGAAATCTTTGATTTGCTGCATTTTGAAACACGTCTTTTGCTTTTTGCTGAGTGTCACAAATAATTCATTTAGTGCTTGTTTTTCTTTTTGAGATAATGTGCTCATTTTCCCTCCTGATTGAGACCGTTTCGGATACGCTTGGTGATTCTTAACACTTCATCGTCATCAAGTTCACTCAACATTTTAAATATGGCAGTGGCCGCTTGGGGTTGAGAATTTCCCAATCGCCAATCTTGATATGTCCGCATAGAAATGCCAAGACGATCTGCCATCTCACGTTGGCTAATCTTTTTTCCTAAGAATTTTGATTCTACGGCATTATGAAGGAGATTAAATATATCATTAGTTTTCATATTTCTATTTTAACTAAGAGAAAATTAATTACACCTAAATATATGCAAAACATAAGTTATTATATCTAAAATATTCAATATAAGTGTATTTATACATAGTAAAATGAATATTTTATGCTATTTATTACAATTTTACATACTTTTTCTATATATTTTATACGTTAATCTGTATATCTGAAGGGGGTATAGGTGATGATGGAGTCGGAGTGTGGGGATGAGCCTATATAATTATAGGCTCACAATGCTTATTTGTCTCGGATTGACAGTTCTTTAACTATTTCTGTGTATTTCGTAAAATTCGTCTTTTTAAGATATCGCATCAATCGTTTTCTTTGTCCAACAAGTTTCAATAGACCCAATCGTGATGAGTGATCTTTTTTGTTGATTTTTAGATGTTCTGTTAAATCTAAAATTCTTTTTGATAATATTGCGATTTGCACCTCAGGGGAACCAGTGTCACCCTCGTTTCTTCCAAATTTGCTGACGATTTCTAACTTTTCCGCCGAACCTAAAGCCATAATGACCTCCTTGATTGGTATTTTGAGTTTCCTCAATATTTTAAAGCCAGAAATTATAGCGAAAAAAATCAAAAAAGTCACCCTGATTCTTCATTTTCAAAATAAAAAAACAAAATCGACTCTTTTTTCATGAGAATATCTGTTGCTTTTTGCCCTTAAAGGAAAATCTAGTTTATATTTAGTACAATATTAGTCTTATTACTAAAATACATGGATTTGTTCATTAAGAATAAGATGAAATAATCTTTATCATGAGCATCATCAAAGTAGCACATAGTGATATTTTGACCGTTTTAGGTAATTATAAAAGAAAGGTTATCCTATGTTATTAACAAAAGCCAGTGAATATGCATTATTGTCTTTGATAATCATTGCCAAGAAAAATTCACCACAAGATGTGGAAACATTATCTACCGAACTTGCTATTTCAAAAAGTTTTTTGGCTAAAATACTACAAGCATTAGCAAAAAATGGAATATTAAAATCTTTTAAAGGAACAAAAGGTGGTTTTCTATTGGCAAAAGATGCCGAACATCTGACGCTTAAGGACATCATAGAGGCTGCAGAAAAGCGGCCAACAAAGGTCTTTGAGTGTTCGACACCAGAATCACAATGTCCCAGTGGCAAAGATGAATTTTGCAAGATTTTACCCGTTTTGACCAAGTTACAGAAAAAAATCGATCATTTTTTAGATGATTTGACGCTTAAAGATATTATAGAAAGTTAAAGGTGATAGTTGAAACAAAATAGAAATAAAATATTTTCTAGCTTAACACCTATATTAGGACCAATCCTTCGAGCCAAAGATCTCACTATGGTCGTAATGATTATCGCTATTTTGGCGATTATTATCATCCCGCTACCTAGCCCTGTACTGGATTTTTTTCTTACCATCTCTTTATCTGTATCGGTTTTAATTATCTTAATTGCACTCTATATCCCAAGACCGACGGATTTGACCACCTTCCCTACTTTGATTCTTATCATTACGCTGTATCGATTGTCTCTGAATATCGCGACGACTAGGATGATTTTGAGCAATGGACACAAAGGACCTGATGCAGTGAGTCAAATCATCTCTAGTTTTGGAGAATTTGTTGTCGGTGGTAACTATGTCATTGGAATTATCGTTTTTTCCATTTTGGTACTCATCAACTTTATGGTTATCACCAAAGGTTCCACCAGAGTTGCTGAAGTCGCTGCACGATTTACACTCGATGCCATGCCTGGAAAACAAATGGCGATTGATGCGGATCTCAATGCCGGATTGATTGATGAAAAAACGGCACGAGAACGTCGTGAAGATATCCTGCAAGAGGCGAGTTTTTATGGGGCGATGGATGGGTCTAGTAAATTTGTAAAAGGTGATGCCATCGCCGGAATCATCATCACGATTATTAATATTATCGGAGGATTTTTAATCGGAGCCTTTCAGTATAACCTAGACTTAGCGACCAGCGCCAAAACCTATACGATTTTGACCATTGGAGATGGGTTGGTCTCCCAATTACCAGCATTGATTAGCTCCACCGCTACGGGTATCATCATCACACGCGCTAATAAAGATGACCAAAACTTTGCTACTGGCGCCATCGATCAACTATTTGGAGATTACAAAACACTGTTTATTGTAGGCTTCATCTTGGTACTTTTTGCATTGGTCCCCGGTCTTCCTACGATATCTTTGAGCCTTGTCGGTGCTATATTTTTAACACTGGGCTATATCATGAAGCGTACCGTTGAAGAGGGATTTTCTATCGGAAACCTCTTTCCAAAAGAACAAAAAACACCTAAAGAAGCAGCCAATGCCGCACCAACGCCAAGTGTACCAAAGAAGACAAAACAAGAGCTAAAAGAGGAAGAAGAAA
Source organism: Sulfurospirillum sp. 1612 (assembly GCF_036556685.1). Classification (NCBI taxonomy): domain Bacteria; kingdom Pseudomonadati; phylum Campylobacterota; class Epsilonproteobacteria; order Campylobacterales; family Sulfurospirillaceae; genus Sulfurospirillum; species Sulfurospirillum sp. 1612. The sequence continues at coordinate 1,056,808 of NZ_CP140614.1, read as the reverse complement.
AAGCCTTGGATGAGATTTTAAAACTCGAGATTTTAGAGCTTGACCTTGGCTATCAATTAATCAAACTCGCTGATCCTTCGCAAGGTGGAGATTTATTGGATAGAATCAAAAGTATGAGACGCAAAATTGCCACCGATTATGGTTATATTATCCCACAAGTGAGAATTCGAGACAATTTGCATCTCAAATCAACGCAATATCAACTCTTGCTCAAAGGAGTAGAGATAGGCAGTGGCGAAATTTTACCTGACAAATTTCTTGCGATGGATAGCGGATTGGTTGCGGATGACATTCAAGGAATCCCAACAAAAGAGCCAGCTTTTGGACTGGATGCTTTGTGGATTGATGCCGATAAAAAAGAGGATGCCATTATCAAAGGCTATACAACAATAGATCCCTCTACGGTTATCTCCACGCACCTGAGTGAATTAATCAAAAAATACTCAGAAGAACTCTTGACCAGACAAGATGTCCAGGCACTCATCGATAAGACAAAAGAAAATTATGCCGTTGTAGTCGAAGATTGCATGAAAGTTGCCAGTATTGGTCTCATACAAAAGGTGCTCAAAGCACTCTTACATGAGCGCATTCCCATCAAAGACATGCTTACAATTTTAGAAACAATTAGTGATGTTGCAGAAATCACGAGAAATGTCGATATCATCGTCGAACAAGTTCGGGCCAAACTCTCACGAATCATCACCAAACTCTATAAAGATGATGAGGGTGTCATCAAATTGTTGACCTTTAATGCACAAACCGAACAAAAGCTATTGGATGCGGTTCATGATAGAGATGGCGTACGTGATCTTATCTTGAATATCGGACAAATCAACCAATTGGTTCAAGTTATCAGTGAAGAGGCAGGAAAGGTCTTGCAAAAAGGCATCGCTCCTGTTGTGATTGTCGTCGATCCATTACTACGCAAATCGCTCAATGATATCTTTGAAAAATTCAACCTCGATGTGGTTGTCTTAAGCCACGCAGAAATCGACTCAAATGCGAAATTTGAAGTATTAGGAGCCATTGAAATTGAAAATTTATAAGGAAATACATGGATTATAAGCTATATCACCTCTCACATACAGACTTGGACGGTTATGGGTGTCAAATGGTCACACGAAGATATTTTGACTCCGTCACCTTTTATAACTCAAATTATGGTAGAGAAATCAACGAAAGATTCAATCAAATCTTTGCCGATATTCAAAATGATGGTTTTGAAAAAAATATCATCTTAATCACAGATTTAAATCTCACGCCTGAGCAAGCCAAAGAGTTTGACTCCAAGATTATGAATACGCAAGAAAACATCATGATCTTATTACTTGACCATCATAAATCAGGTCAAGATTGCGCGCAAGAGTTTGATTGGTATTATCTTGATGATACAAGATGTGCGACTAAAATCACTTATGATTTCTTTTCTAAGTTATATGGCCGTGATGAGAAGCTCAACAAATTTGTCAATGTCGTCAATGCTGTGGATATATGGCTCGAAGATAAAGCAGAATTTGAGCTAGGAAAAGTCTGCTTGGGATTGGTCAGTGGAGCAAAAGAAATCAACCGTATTATGTTCCCCAAAGAAAACAGCCAATACATATTTGAACTGCTTACCAAGATACAGCCCTACTTTGATTATGAAGACCCGCACATTGTTTTGGATGAAAATATACATAAAATCAAAAAAGAAATCCTCATGCAAGATAAAAACGACACATTAAGTAATCTAATTTCCGAATATAATGTTAAAATGTTGAACAAGAATAAAGAGTTCATGAAAATTGAATACGATGGGCATCTAGGAATCTTGACCTATAACATCGGAAACGTCTCTGTTATTGGCAATGCATTTCTAAAAGCCAATCCAAATTTTGATTTTTTCATGGATGTGACATCTAAAAAAACCATCAGTTTGAGAGCTGATGGCAAAATCGATGTCAGTAAGATGGCAGCAAAAATAGCCAACGGTGGGGGGCATGCAAATGCTAGCGGCGGTTTATTGGGCGGATTCAAAGACGGTTTTGTCTATGAAGGAATCAGAAGCCAAATCATGAATTTGATAACAAAAAAACTAGGAGGGAAAAATGCAAGATAACGAAATTCAAAATATAGAGTCTGAGATTGAAGAGTTGGCAATACAATTGACCGATATGTTAAATGTTGCGCTTTATTTTGCAGGGGTTAAAAAAGAGAAACTTGAAGAGGCCGTCGATGCTTATGTCAACGCGATAGACATTGTTTTCAAAGATGATGAAGATAGTGAAATGGGCAGAGATGAGATTATCAAAATCATCGAATATGTCAAGAAAAATCATCCGAAGCTGTTTGAATAAACCCTATAACAAGGATTAAAGATGAATTTAGAAAAAGTAAGAGCGGGATTTTTTATAATCCTGGCCATGACATTAAATTTTGGTTTTTTTTATGGGGATATTGATTCCATTGCCCATCATGATAAGTATGAACTTCTCGCCGCCATTGTTATCAATCTGATTGCCACCATCCTCAAGTTAGGAGATCGAACACAGATGGGCTCTGTCTTATTGGCGACTTCATTAGTCGCAGATATACAACTTATCACAGCGGCGACGATATGGACTATTGCGACTTATAATCAAGTCATGGGATCTCATGTTTCTGTTCTCATTGTCTCTTTATCAGGAGGCGCATTGCTTGCTAATATCACGTCTGTTATTTTGTACGTAGGTGATACTGTAAAGTCCAAAAGGTAATATCACAATGGAAATGAAGAATAGTTCTTTGTTTTTAATCTTGCAGAAGATGCGCGTGCCATTTATCGTGCTCATCATTGCTTATACTGTGGCAATCATTGGACTGGTCTCGATTGATGGGGTCACGAGTGATGGCAAAATATATCATATGAGCATCTTCGATGCCTTTTACTTTGTCACTTATACGGCTACTACCATAGGTTTTGGTGAGACCCCTTATGTTTTTACATATCCTCAGAGAATTTGGGTCTCGATGCTCATTTATATCACCGTCATTGGATGGTTTTATAGTATTGGTAGCATTATCTCACTCGTACAAGATAAAATCCTCATCAAAGAACTCGCACGAGCACGTTTCAAAAAACAGATCAAAAACCTCAAAGAAGATTTCTTTATTATTTTAGGCTTTAATAGCACCACACGTAAAATCATAGAAAAATCTTTAAAAAAGGGATTTCGTGTCGTCGTAATCGAACGAAATGAAGAGCGGGTCAATGAGCTCCTCTTGGAAGCATACACGCCCATTGTCCCCGTGATTCAAGCTGATATTTATGATCCTGTCGCACTGGAAATATCAGGTATCAAATCACGCTATTGTAAAGGGCTTGTCTCTTTATTTGAAGATGACAACTTAAATCTCAGAATTGCAATCACCTGTAAACTCACCAACCCCAATGTGCCTCTTGCCATCAAGTCAACCACAGAAAATCTCACGGAAAACCTTTCGGATGTGGGTGTTGAGATTATTGAAAATCCCTTTAGTATTATCTCAAATCATCTCCATTTAAGCCTCAATTCGCCCTCTATTTATCAAATTGAAAAATGGGTTTACAATATCGATACCTTAGAAAAAGATCCAATAAAATTACCAAGAGGCAAATACATCATCTGCGGATACGGTAGAATGGGGAAAAAACTCTACCATGTTTTAGAAGAAAATAAAATAGAAGCCACTTTTATAGAGATTGATATCAACCAACTTAAAAACCCCAACAAAAGAGGCGTCGTCATTGGCGATGCAGATGATAGAGACATGCTCAAAGACCAAGGCATTGAAGAGGCTGTCGTCATCATTGCGGGCACCAACGATGATACGACCAATCTCTCACTGTTATCAACGGCTAAGAAATTAAACCCTAATATCATCACCATTGCGAGAGAAAATGAACTTGAAAATTACTCAATCTTTCAATATTCAAAGATTGATTATGTCTATATGCTCTCCAAAATTCTGATACATAAAACCGTCAATGCATTAATCAATCCGATGTCTGACAAATTTTTAATCCTTTTGAAAAAGCAAAATGAAGCTTTTGGGGCAAATTTAATCAGACAGATTATGGATTTAATCGGTGCAAATCCAAAGATTTTTGAACTCATCATCGATGCAAATCAAGCCCATGCAATCGTCAACGCCCTTCATGTGGGGCATCCAATTTTGCTCGATTATCTCTTAAGAAGACGCGATGATAGAGTGCTTAAAAATAGCGTGATAACACTGCTCCTACAAAGGGGAAATAAATTTCATTTGCTTCCTCATACGCAAATGCTTTTAAAAGAGGGAGATAAACTCCTCTTTGCTGCGTCCTATGAAGCAAGTCAAGATGTTGAATACATTGCACAAAATATTCATGAACTCGAATATATCAGCAACAATTTTGAAGAATTTTAGGCTTTGGTTGCGATAAAAGTCACAAAATTTCCCCATTTGAAAATCGTCTCAACTCTCTTAAAACCAATATCTCTCACCATCATTTTATTTTCATCTTCGGTGTAAGGAATCAATATATTCTCCAGAGCTTCTCTTTTTTGTGAGATTTCAAACTCGCTGTAGCCTTGTGTCTTTTTGAAATCATAATAAATATCGATAATCTCTTTATTGAGTTTGTTATCGTTATAGACAATTTTTTCACTAAAGATAAACAAGCCACCTGGTTGTAATGCATTATAAATTTTTTTCAAAAAACTCACACGGTGGATAGGGCGAATAAATTGCAACATATAATTGGCAATAATCACATCACTTTTTGGTAAAGATGCCTCTAAGATATCCCCTAATTCCAACTTAATATCAGCACCATAGGCCTTGATTTTATTATGAGCTTGATGTAGCATAGCTTCTGAATTATCATATCCAATCAAATCCAGTTTTTTCTCACTTTTTTGATAGAGTGAAAGCAAGGTACGTGCGGTTGAACAACCCAAATCCAAAATTCGAGCATTGTCTTTAACGCGTGCGTTAATAACGCTACAAATGAGTGCAATAACCTCTTGATAAAAAGGGATGGAGCGTTCAAGCATATCATCGAAAACCGTCGCAACATTTTCATCAAATTCAAACTGTTTTTCAATGGGTTTTGTAAATACTTTATCCATGAAGACCACTTTTTGTAATAATCTTTTTAGCCGTATCAATATCTTTCAATATTTGTATTTTTAATGCCTCAAAAGAGTCAAATTTCTTATTTTCTCTAATGAAATCTACAAAACATACTTCCAAAGATTCCGGTGCTTCAATCTCTGAATCAAGGATGTGTGTTTCACAAGAAAATTTGCCATCAGAACTCTCTCTAATGCCAATAAAAGTGACAGAAGGAAATAATGAGGTTCCAATCTTACTCACTGTTGAATAAACGCCATGTTTAGGGAGGATGTACCTTCCAATTTCTAAATTAATCGTGGGAACAAACTCTTTTTTCCCCAATCCTTGTCCTCGAATATGCTGACCACTAATGCAATAACGCCTACCGATGAGATGATTGGCTTGTCTTATTTCTCCCTTTTGAATCAGTTCTCTCACTTTGGAAGAGTGAACCGAAATACCATCTAAGAAAAATTCATCCACGATGGTAATTGTTCCTTTGAAAAGGTTTTTGAGGTCCATAATATCACAAGACCGTTGTGCACCAAATTTGAAATCATAACCAATAATAATGTTTTTCAGATTGGGAAATTCCGCTTTTAAAAAAGAGACAAATGTCGTACAATCAAAAGATTTGATTTGATCGATTTTATAATAAAAGCATGGGAATGTCGTATAATCACTTCGTTTTCGACCCGGAGTCAAGTTTGCTTTTGCCCTATCGATGACAAATAAAGCGCCATTTGGGGAAAGCTTTTTGATTAATTGCTGATGTCCCAAATGCAATCCATCAAACGTTCCAATGGCAATAGAATCAATTTTTTCTTTTTCTGAAGCAGTAAAATGTTTCAACACTTCCCTCTTTTCCTTTTATTTTTGAATCTTGATACCCTACCAAATCCCAATATTGTAGGCAATTTGCTAGGAATTTTTCTTTTGCTCTTTGAATAGCAATCCCATCTTTTACGACACCTTTTTTATCCCGTTTGACAAGATTTCCTACTTCAAATTGCGGTTTAAATAAAATCAAAATATATTGCTTTGCTAGCAGATCTAAATGTGCTATGATATGTCCCACTCCGATAAAAGATACATCACAAGTTATCATATCAAATTTTTCTTGATAATGAAAATCTCGGATATCTGTTTTCTCAAAAACCTCTAAATTGGAGAATGTTTTGAGGCTTTCGTGCAACTGCTCATTACCAACATCAACCGCTACAACTTTTTGAGCGCCCTCTTCTAACAATACCTGACAAAATCCTCCCGTACTGCTTCCTACATCCAAGCACGTCATCCCTGCGATGTTAATCTCATCTTGTTCTTGGAGATAACTTTTTAGTTTATATCCAGCACGACTGACATATTGTTTTGAATCCACAACACGGACACACATCGCCTCTGTGACATCAAAACTGGGCTTTGAGATGATTTTATCATCCACCAAAACTTCTTGTTTTTTTATCAATTCTTGGGCTTTATTGCGACTTTGTGCCCATCCTTTTTCATGAAGATAATTATCCAATCTCACGCAGCATTACCTCCTCACTCATCAATGGCACGCCAAGGGCAAGTGCTTTGTCGTATTTGCTTCCTGCATCGGCTCCAAAAATCACAAAATCCGTTTTTTTAGAGACACTATTGGTGACTTTTGCCCCATGGGTAATCAACAGCTCTTTAATGACATCACGAGGCTTAGAGAGGCTTCCGGTGATGACGACTGTCTTGTTGGTAAAAAGTGACGCTATCTTTTCTGTTATCTCTGGATTTTTGATATGAAGTTGTGCATTCAAATGTAAAATCTTGCTTTTATTAACAACAAGAAAATCAATCAGACTGCGTGCCATCTCTTCACCGAAGCCATCAAGGGCGACAATATCTTCAAAGCGGGCATCAATCCAACTTTGGCCAAAATGTTCTGCTATTTTTCTCGCAGCGACTTCACCGATGTGTTCAATCCCTAAGGAATTAATAAAACGCTCCAAAGTCACATTTTTTGAATTTTCAATAGAGTGCATCAAATTGGTCACTTTTTTTTCTTTGAAGCCTTCCAATGCTAGCAAATCTACAGCACTAAGATTATAAATATCTTCCACACTTCGCAGCAGTTTTTTCTCATACAATAATTCAACGATTTTTGTGCCAAGACCATCAATATTCATGCATTTTTTTGAAGCAAAATGTATGATGGCATTGACGACTCTGGCTTCACATGAGAAGTTTTGACACTTAATCAAAATCCCCTCATCCAACACTTCACTGCCACAAATTGGACAATGAGTCGGTCTAGGGATATCTTGTTGTGTTCCATCCCTGCGCTCACGCAAGACTTTGGTGACTTTAGGAATCACATCACCACTTCTAATAATGATAATAGCATCATTGATTTTGATATCTTTTCTTTGTATTTCATCAAAATTATGTAATGTGGCTCGCTCGATTATGGCTCCATCAATATTTACAGGTTCTAGCACCGCCACAGGGGTAAGAACGCCCGTACGACCTACTTGGATAATCACATCAAGGATTTTGCTCACTTTCTCAACAGCAGGAAATTTAAAAGCCACCATCCATTTGGGATATTTCACCGTATAGCCCAACTCTTCTTCCAAGGCCACTTCATCGATCTTAATCACCATCCCATCCATCATCATAGGAATCGTATCACGGGATTGAATGAGATCATGATACAAAACACGTACATCATCTAAATCTTGTGTGATAATGGCTTTGGGTGGTTTCATAAAACCAAGATGATAGACAAAATCCATCCGTTCACTAAGTCGTGGTAAATCCAAGTGATTCTCACCGATTCCCCACGGATAAAACATCAACCGTCTGCTTGCTGTGACCTTAGTATCTAATTGACGCAAACTTCCCGCTGCGGCATTCCTCGGATTGGCGAATAGGGGCTCATTTTGCTCTAATCGTTCTTGGTTGAGAGTCTCAAAATCCTTTTTTCGTATCACAATTTCACCGCGTATTTCAATCAACTCTTTATAATCAATCTCCAAAGGAATCGAATTGATTGTTTTGATGTTTTCGGTCACATCTTCACCCATAACACCATCACCTCGCGTGATGGCTTGATGCAATTTGCCCTCTTTATAGATGATATTTAAACTTGCTCCATCAAACTTTGGTTCACAATAGAGTGTAAAATTTTGACTGGTTTTTTTAATCCGCTCAATCCACGTATCCAATTCATCATCTGAAAAGATGTCTTCCATACTCCACATTCTTTTAAGATGTTTTGCCTTGGAAAAACCCTCTTGTACCATCCCCCCTACTCTTTTGGTTGGAGAGTTTGCAAGCACTTTATCAGGATGTTTGCGCTCAAAATCCAAGACATCATGATAGAGTCTATCATACTCCTCATCACTAGCAAGAGGATCATCCTTGAGATAATAAGCCTCAGCCCATTGGTTTAAAAGTGCTACGTTATTTTTATATTCTAGTTCATTCATGAAAGCCAACTGTCATAGATTAATTTTAATATGGTAATACCTACAATAAAAAGGAAAAAGGTTCTGATAAACGTCACCTCCTTTTTCACCACCATCGACGAGCCTACATACGCACCGATAATTTGTCCCATTCCCATTAAAATACCGATGAAAAACAATACATGTCCCCCGATAATAAACACACACAACGAGACGAAATTACTGGTAAAATTCATAATCTTCGTCGTCGCCGTAGCTTTTTTGAGATTGAGACCCATCAATGTCACCAAGGCAATCGTCCAAAAGGTACCCGTTCCGGGTCCAAAGAAACCATCATAAAAGCCGATTAACAGCCCAAATATAAAGAAAAAAAGTGGTTTTTTTAATCGACTGCTTTTGTCAAGGTGACCAAATTTTGGGTTTAACAGCGTGTAGAAAAAAATGATAACCAACATAACGGGTATGATTTTATTCAAAATATCAGCCTGCAACAAAAGAATTGTTTTCGTCCCAATGACCGCGCCAATAAAGGTAAAAATCACTCCGATGTAAACCTCTTTGAATGTCACTAAGCCTTTACGGATAAAGTTCATCGAAGCGGTAAAACTCCCAAAAGAGCTGCCTAATTTATTGGTAGCAAGCGCGATGTGAGGCGGAATTCCAGCGGCAAGTAAAACCGGCACAGTGATAATTCCACCACCACCAGCAATCGAATCAACAAAACCTGCCAAAAAACCTGATGCTAAAAAAATAATATAATAATAAAATTCAAAATCCACTTATTGTGCCTCCAATATAGCATCTTGTACACGCAATGCTTGTTGATGTTCTTTCACATCATGAGCCCTCACGATTGATGCCCCTTTGCGCACCGCTTCGAGGTGAATCGCTAAGGTACCGGGCAATCGTTCGGCCACCTCACTCGTACTGATTGCATTAATCATCGATTTGCGACTTGCTCCTATTAAAAGGGGGTATCCAAAATGCAAAAAATGCTCATGATGCTGGAGGAGTGAGAGATTGTGCTCCAATGTCTTACCAAAACCAATGCCGACATCTAAGACAATTTTTTGGACGCCAAATGCTCTTGCTTTTTGCACACGTTCATCAAAAAAAGCATCCACATCCAAGATAACATTATCATATTGTGGATTGTCTTGCATCTGTTTCGGGGTGCCTCGTTTATGCATCAATACAACCGTAGCATCATAAGCTGAAGCAATCTTGGCAACCTCATCGTTTTCCAAAGCCGTAATATCATTGATAATGCTAAATCCACGGTCTAAGGCATATCGCAGGCACAAAGGGCTGTAACTATCAAGCGAAAACAAAACCTGATCATAAAATTTATTTTTCTCTATAATATCAACAATATTCTTGATGCGTTCCCATTCCGCTTCATCACTAATGGGAGTGCTACCGGGTCGGCTTGAGAGTCCACCAATATCAATAATATCAGCCCCCTCAGCCATCATTGTTTCAATGCGCATTTGAGCATCATAATCCGAAAATCGACTATTGGCATTGAAACTATCATGATTGGCATTGAGCACGCCCATAATCTGCGTTTTGTCCTTTTTGTGATGTAAAAATTCTGGCAAACGCGAGGCGAGCTCTTTGAGTCCAAAGGGTTGTATTTTTTCTTTTTTTGCAAGTTGATTGATATGATTTTCATTGGCAATCAATACCGCATCCACCAAAGGGTCTTGGCAGGTGACACTATTTTTGGGTACGGCCAAATCAGCTCCTATTGAGAGTGCATCTTGCTTTAGAATATTGGCAGCCGGTGCTCTGAGATCTTTGATATAAATCAAGTAATATTTTGATTTTTTACATAATATTTTGGCCCCTTCTGGGGTCACTTCTAAGTCTTTAAGGCACTCTTTTATATTGGTATCATCTGACATTTTATACAGTTTCATATTATCTCTTTTTTAAATAAATACTCAACAAAAGTGACACGAGGACATTGCCCGGTCTTGAATTCATATCCGCTAATTGAAACAAGCGCTCAAAATGCTCCATCTCACGAGTCGTAAACTCCATATGATAGCGGGTAATAGCATCTGATACAATTGTTTGAAGCAGAGATTTTAACTCATTTTTACTGATTTTAGAATAGCGTTGTACGCTGTGTAAAATCACCTTCAAATCCAATTGTGCCAGATTGATATCTAGCGGTATCTTCTCTTCTTTAAAATCCAATTGTTTCGCTAGCAATCTTGAGCGAATGGTAGGTAAAAAAACATTTTTTGTCTCACAAACCAAAATAAAAACAATATTTCGAGGGGGTTCTTCTAGCATTTTCAAAAGAGAATTTTGAGCATAAATATTATAATTTTTAGCCCCTAAAATGAGGAGTTTTTTCTCATTTTCAGCAATATAGGCTTCCTTAGTCACACTTTTAGCATCTTCCAAGAGAAAATCATCTCGAAAAAATAATTTGCGATAGACATCAGCATACAGAGTTTCTATATGGTCATATGCCTTTTGTAAATTTTTACAAATCAGGATATGACTGCGAAGGTCTTCATCATTCACTATCAAAATCTACCTCAGCAAAAAGCAAGGCATTGATACTTTTATCTAGAAGTTTATAGAGTTGTATCAGTTTAATATCCAAATTCTCATCACTCGAGGAGAGAAAAAAGCTATTTTGCAACTGTTCGTCCATAACCCAGATAAAACTATCGTCTTTTCTTTTGGCGATTTGCATTTTGATATTATTATTTTTTCCCACATAAAAGTACGTGTAGCCATTCGGGAAAGATTGCATCAGCATATTTTCGAGTAATTCAATATCCTCTTTGGTTTTTAAAGTGTTGAGATTAGGAAATAATGCCTTTAATGAGACAAAAGGTAAAATTGGTCTGTTTTTCGTCAATCGATTGACATCACTTAAAACATATTGACCGAACCATTCACGATCATCATCAGTGACAATCAAGATAGTGTGTCCGGCCAATAAGTTTTTGAGCATTGAGACATTGAGGGGTACCCATTCAAATCTCTTCTCTTCCATCCAACTCATCATGGAGCTATCTTTACGAATATTCTCCAATGACCACTTTAAAAATTTCTGCATAAATTATTGGTCCAATTTATAGGCATCATGAAGTGCACGAACGGCTAATTCTCCATATTTTGCACTAATCACCATCGAGATTTTAATTTCACTTGTGCTAATCATTTGGATATTAATTCGCTCATCAGCCAAGGTATCAAATGCAGTACAAGCAACACCACTGTGAGATTTCATCCCTACTCCTACGATAGAGACTTTGACAATCCCCTCATCAATCTCTATTTTTTCTGATGCTTGGATATCTTCCATCGCTTTTCTTGCGATATTGAGTTCATTATTTGGAATTGTAAATCCTAAATTTGTTGCACCATCAACCCCCACATTTTGGATAATCATATCGACATTGACACCCTCTTCTGCAAGTTTTCTGAAGATTTCAGCAGCAATACCCGGTTTGTCAGTAACACCTCTTAATGTAACCCTTGCTTGATTTTTATCAATAGCAATACCACTAACGAGTGGTTTTTCCATTATGTCCTCTTCTCTCAAAATATTTGTTCCTTCATTGTTGTTAAAACTACTTCTTGTAATCAAATTAACATTTAATTTCTTTGCTAATTCAACCGACCGGCTTTGTAAGACTTTAGCACCTAAACTTGCCAATTCTAGCATTTCATCATAGCTAATATTAGCTAATTTTCTTGCCTTTGGTTCAATCCTTGGATCTGTGGTATAGACCCCATCAACATCGGTATAGATTTCACAAACATCCGCACCCAATGCCCCCGCAATCGCCACCGCACTCAAATCACTACCGCCACGACCGAGCGTTGAGACTTCACCAATTTCAGTGATACCTTGAAAACCCGCTACGACGACGATATTGCCTTTTTTTAATTCTTTTTCAATACGTGACCCATCAATATGCTCAATCCGAGCCTTAGTATGAAGATCATCGGTTTGAATTCCCGCTTGTCGTCCACTCATGGCAACGGTTTCATGACCCATTTCGCTCAACGCTATGGCCAAAAGCGCACTGGTTACCCGCTCTCCTGAACTCAGCAATAAATCCATCTCTCGTTTTTTTGGGTCTTTGCTAAAACTGTGTGCTAATTCGATTAACTTATTGGTCTCACCACTCATCGCAGAAACTACCACGACTAAATCATTACCTTCTTTTTTCCTTTGAGCAACTCTTTTTGCCACTTCTGTAATTCGCTCTACTGTTCCGACGCTTGTTCCGCCGTATTTTTGCACGATTAGCATCTTGTTCCAACTCCCATCTATAAATACCCTTCTTTTTTAAAATATTGTAATACTTTTTGATATACCGGTCGCTTAAAATAGGTCACCACATCAAAAATTTCTTTCAATTTTACAAAATCATAATCATCAAACTCAGGATGTTTTGTATTGAGATTGATGGTAGCATTTTGCTTCAATTTGACAAGAAAGTACGTTTGACTCTGCCCATCAAATGGATACATTTTCTTCGCAATCGTTTTTGGAAAATCATATTTTAATTGTTCCGGATATTTTGTAATTATTTCAACTTTATCAGTGCCTATTTCTTCTTTAAGTTCTCTAAAAAGTGCCTCTTGTGCCGACTCGCCCTCGTCAATACCGCCTTGAGGAAATTGCCAAACGTTTTTTATATCATTCCTTCTGGCGATTAAAAATTCACATGCAAGCGGATATCGGTGCGACAATATTACTGCGGCCACATTCTGTCTGTATTTTTTAATTTCCGGCATTTTATCAAAACTTTCTTATTTTTTAATAGTTTCCTAAAGGATTTAGTCACTTTTATTTAGATAAAATACTATCAAAAAAGTGATTTATTTATGCTTATATATCTCCATATTCCATTTTGCGATAGCTTATGCCACTATTGTGCTTTCAATTCTTACGTTGATAAATTTAATCTAAAACCCTCTTATATGAACGCGATTCAGACACATTTAAAAGATGAATTGGCACGTTTTGAGCCCAAACCCAAGAGCATCCGCTCCCTTTTCATCGGTGGAGGTACGCCCTCAACCATCACACCAAAATATTATGAAGGTTTCTTTGAACTGCTTCGTCCTTATCTTTGCGATGATGCTGAAATCACCACTGAGGCCAATCCCAACTCAGCGACCCTTCCCTGGCTTCAAGAGATGCGAGCCCTAGGGGTCAATCGTGTGAGTTTTGGCGTCCAGAGTTTTGATGATGAAAAATTAAAATTCTTAGGACGCAATCACAACAAAAATCTTGCAATCAAAGCAGTAAACCATGCCCACCAAGCGGGATTTGAGAATATTTCTATTGATTTAATTTATGGTACGAGTATGGACACCAGTGCGCTGTTGTCTCATGATTTAGATATCGCGTTTTCATTGCCCATCAACCACCTAAGCGCCTATTCCCTCACCATAGAAGAGGGAACTCCTTTTTTCCAAACACCGCAAGTAGCACACGATTGCCTTCCTCTTGCTACGACATTTGTTCAAGACATTATCAAAAGAGGTCTTCCCCAATATGAGATTTCCAACTTTGGCACGTATGAGAGTGTGCACAATAGAGGGTATTGGGAGCATGATGATTATATCGGGATTGGAGCGGGAGCTGTGGGGTATCATGATAAGCACAGATTTTATACCGAAAAAGGGATTGAAGCCTTTATCAAAAATCCCAAAAGCATCACAGAAGAACCGCTCAATAGTGAGGATATCCATGTAGAAAAAATCTTTTTGGGATTACGAAGCAAGGTGGGCATCGCCATGGAAGAGTTTCATCATGATGAATTACAATATGTCACCATCTTACTTGAGGAACATAAACTAAAAGCAGATCAAGGCAGGGTCTACAATCTAGATTATTTTCTTAGCGATGAATTGGCACTTTTTATCACACAATAGATACTATGACATTTTATGATAGAGATCTATAATCGTATCTTTTATCAAAGTATTAGGCGCTTCAGCGACACGATAATCCACAAATCCGAGCGCATCAGCAATCTCTTTGTATTCAATATCTAGCTCATATTTGGTTTCAGAATTATCAATCAAAAAAGCAATCGGATAGATAATCACGCGCTTTTTTTCTAAGGTTTTGAGTTTGTCATCCAAATAAGGTTTAATCCACTCCACCGGTCCAAGTCGGGATTGATACGCCAGGTGCGTTTTGTAAAATCGGATGCCATTATCATTCAGCGCTTTACGGGCCCAGTAAACATTACGCTTGATATGCACTTGATAAGGATCTCCTCGGTCAATCACGCGTTGGGGCAATCCGTGTGCTGAGAAGATGAGCTCAAAATCTTGAGGGTTATCATCACCCAAGCGCTCTTTAATCCGGTTGACAATGGTTTGATTGTAGTGGGCGTTATTGTAGTATTGATCAATAATCGAAAATTTCTCATCATCAATACCCAATGACTCAGCCGCTTCATAAAGATGATCAAGCGATGATAGCGTCGTCGTCGTAGAAAAATGTGGATAGAGAGGAATCACATAAAAGTGCTCATAATCTTCTATTTTAGAGAGAACATCATGTGCGTAAGGTGGGGTATATCTCATGATGTAAAACACATCCAAATCCAGCTCTTGTTGCAACGCTTCTACGAGATTCTTCGTATTTTGCACAATCGGTGAGACGCCCCCTAATTTTTCATAATTACGTGTCGCCTCTTCAAGACGACCCTTTACGATAAAATAAGCAATCATTTTTCTGATGAGAAATGGTGCGCCAATGATGGCTTTATCATGAAACATATTGTTTAAAAATAGTTTGACTTCAGAGAGGTTATTGGGACCTCCCATATTCAATAATAATATCGCTTTTTTCACGAGTATTCCTAAAATTTTATTATCTCGAAAACTTTAGTCTCTATTATACAATAGGTTTCTTATAACTCCGCCATTGAAATGTAGCTATTTTTCTTAAATTTACGATCGGTTTCTGGGAAATCAATACGAAAATGCGACCCTCTACTCTCTTCACGAGACAAGGCAGATTTCACCACAGCTTTGGCCACCAAAATCGCATTCATCAATTCCAACATATTTTTAATCGTAGTAGATTTCTCGCTACGGTTTTGTTCCAGTGAGGCTTCAATCTCCTCAAAGCGTTCTAGTGCTTTTTTCATGCCCACGCCCGTTCTAATAATCCCTAATTTCTTAAACAGAATATGTCCAATCTCATTTCGAAGTTCTACAGCATCGGTGTGCCCCGCCAATATTTTTAGATTTTCGACAAGTTGGATGTCTTTCATGATGTCATAATAATCCACACCGTTGAATTTTTTCACTTTATTGGCAAACTTAATCGCCTCATAAGCAGAAATTTTACCAAAAACAGCACCTTGAGACAGAGAGTTACCACCCAATCGATTGGCACCATTGACGCCATTATCGCCTGCTTCTCCGACGACAAAAAGCCCCTCAATATTGGTACGCCCTATGGCATCAGTTTCAACGCCACCCATGGTATAGTGGGCAATAGGACTAACGGGTATCAAATCTTTACTCGCATCGAGCTTTTTCAAAGCTTGCACTCTTTTTTTGATACCGATTAACTTCGTATCTAGTACCTCTTGGGGTACGTCTCGCAAATCCAAAAAGACTTTATTGCCTTTTTGCATCTCTTTAAAAATAGCACGGGTTACAAAATCGCGCGTATTGAGTTCATCTACAAAAGATTCGCCATTTTCATCAACCAATTTGCCGCCCTCTGCTCTTGCTGCCTCACTTAATAAAAAATTTGTCCCCTCCAACCCCGTAGGATGAAATTGTACAAATTCAAGATTAATAGCTCGAAGTCCGGCTCTGAGTCCCATCGCAATCGCATCGCCGGTGGCATCTCTGACATTGGAGGTGTAATTTTTATATAATGAAGCAAATCCACCACTTGCAAGTATGACACTTTTACCCTCACACACGACGACTTTTTGGGTCTCTTCATCAAAAAGTGTCACCCCGGAGATGATATTATTTTTACTAACGAGATTGATGGCCATATGATTTTTAATGACATCAATTTCGTATTTTTTTATCACACGATGCAATGCCTTCATGATAGCAGGACCGGTCTCATCAGCAGCATAAACCGTTCTTTTATATTTTGAGCCACCAAAAGGTCTTTGGGCAATTTTGCCGTTTTTTAATGTGCTAAATTCAACGCCATATCCAATCAAATCCCTAACCGCCGCAGGCGCTTGTTCACAAAAGATACGGATTGACTCTTCATTGCCAATGCCTACTGAACTTTTCAACGTCTCATTACTATGCTGAAATATATTATCTTTATCTCCCATATTGCCAAATGCCGCGTTGATCCCTCCTTTGGCCATAAACGAGTTATTCGCTGATGGAGACGATTTTGTAATCAGTACAACATTTGCGCCAAGCTCTTTTGCTTCTATGGCTGCTCGCATCCCTGCAATGCCACTTCCGATAACAACAACATCATATTTCATATTACACCTTAAGATATTAAATCAATATATTTATTTAATATATTTATAAGTAAGAATACCTTTTTATACCTTTTTATAAAATAAAACCCCCTAATTTCACTCTATTTTTTGATATAATATGCTCTCATGATACAGAAAGTATTTTAGCTTGAAAGACACGTGTGTGAAATCGCGCAGGAAATGAAGGAATGGCATTGAATAAAGAACAATTGCTCAAAGATACTTATCAAAACCTCGCGTTGTCACTTCTTGGTCTTGGTATTATTACTGTGACATTTTTTGTATTCTTTTACGGTCGCGTGGATGCTTCTAAACTCATCACTTGGTTTTTGATGAGTAGCCTTATCACACTCCTGCGCTATGTTTTATTTTATTCTTTTCATCATCATCATGCTTTGTGCACCAATGTATGTTGGAGTCGCCTTTTTACCTTGGGAGTCATTCTCTCAGGTGCCATCTGGGGAGCGGTTCCGATTTTGTTTTTTATCAATGAGAATTATCTCTATCAAATGCTTATCATGATGATTTTAAGCGGTATTAGTGCGGGGTCTTTAAGTACGCTGTCTCAAATACGCATTAATGTCAGCGCATTTTTAACTTTCCTCTTAGTGCCCCTTATTGTGGTGCTGTTGGAAGAAACTGAAGTGATGTACCATTATATTGCATTATTAGTCACACTCTATTTTATCATGTTGCAATACATGGCTCAAAAACTCAATCAAAATTATGTTAGTGCGGTCAATTCAATGCAATTGTATCAGAAGAAAAAAAATGAATTGACCCAATCTGAACAAAAATTTGAAACCATTTTTCAAAATGTTCCTATCGGATCGTTTTTATACGACAAAAATTTAATCATCCAAGATACAAACCAGGAATTTTTAAATTTTCTTGGGGCACCTCGGGAATTTATTATCGGTCTGGATATGAAACGTCTAGACAACAAAAAAGTGATATATGCTTTGCAATCAGCAATAGATGGACAACCCGGTGCCTACGAAGGTGCGTATAAAACAAAATATGCCAATAAAGATATTTGGGTCATCATCAATACCAATCCACTTTTTAATACCGAACATGAAGTCACCAATGCCGTTGCCATCGTAATGGATATTACAAAACGTGTCAAACAAGAAAAAAATATTGAATACCAAGCCAATCATGATACGCTCACCAATATTCCAAACAGAATGAATCTCTTGCGAAATACCAATAGAGAAATCATCCGATACAGACGACACGGTATCATCTGCGGCGTCATCTTTCTGGATATTGATCATTTTAAAAACATTAATGACTCCTTAGGACATAGCATCGGAGATGAACTGCTGATTCAAACGGCCAAGCGCTTACAAAGTGCCATTAGGGAAGATGACATGGTCGCACGTATTGGTGGAGATGAATTTGTCATCTTATTAAGCGATTTGTCACAAGAGCAAGAAAAAGCCATGATTAAAGCAGAATTGGTCGCACAAAAAATACATCAAGTATTTACAGATGCTTATCATATTCAAAGATTTCATCTGAATATTTCGTTGAGTATTGGAATCGCATTGATTACCCACAAAGAAGAGAGTACAGAGGATTTACTCAAACATGCAGATATCGCGATGTATCAAGCAAAAAATTCTGGTAGAAATACCACGCGTTTTTATGAATCTTATATGAAAGCAAAAGCAAAACGCTATCTTCAAATCGAGAATGAACTCCGAAATGCCATTGCTCATGATGAGCTTGAAATCCATTACCAACCCATCGTCTCTTTGGAATCTTCTTATATTATCGGAGCAGAGGCCTTGCTACGATGGAATAATAAAACACTAGGAAAAATCGCACCCGATGAATTTATTCCTATTGCTGAAGAGAGCGGTCTGATTTTGAGTTTAGGCGCATGGGTATTGCGCCAGGCAACCCGACAATTTAAAATCTGGCGTGAGACCTTTCAAGACACAGTACCATTAAAAAAGATTGCGATTAATGTGAGCGTTAATCAATTTAACAATCCACACTTTTTGACACAATTACGTACCATACTAGATGAAAACCAAATCGATCCTAACTGTCTCGAACTCGAACTCACTGAGTCGATTATCATCAAAAATATCAAACGCATTACCAAAAAAATGCAAACATTAAGAGCGATGGGTGTCAATCTTTCTATTGATGATTTTGGTACGGGATACTCCTCTTTGCTCTACATCAAAAAATTGCCCTTTACCACATTGAAAATCGATAAATCCTTTATTCAAGATATTCAAGATGATGCTGATGACAAAGAGTTGATTCATACCATACTCAACATCGCTAAAAATTTCAATCTTGAAACCATTGCTGAGGGTGTTGAGACAAAGGAACAATACCACTTTATAAAAGACCGAAAGGCAACATATCTCCAAGGTTATTATTGTGAAAAACCACTCTCAAAAGATGCTTTTGAAACGCTCTTGCGCACCACACAGGGGATTTGCAAAAAATTGGATTCATAACAATCACCTCAATTGCTAAAGCTTTATTTATTTTTGAGTAAATGTAGGATATAATTCCTCTTTTAAAAAACCGAAAGGCGGTATATACTATGTTTGGAATGGGTTTTAGCGAATTAATGATTATAGCGATCATCGCTATATTATTTTTAGGACCTGAAAAACTACCTGATGCGATGGTGCAAGTCGCCAAATTCTTTAAAACTTTCAAAAAAAGCATCAATGAGGCAAAATCATCAATCGAACAAGAAATGCACATACAAGAGTTAAAAGATGAAGCATTGGAATATAAGAAAAAACTTGATAGTGCCGCAACCAGCGCGAAAAAAGAACTCTCTTTTGATGAACTCGAAGAGATAAAAAGCAGCACCCAAGGACTCAATGAGACTTTTAAAGAGGTCAAAGAAGACATCGCAAAAACTAAAAGAGCCATACAAGACCCAATGGGCACGAATAGAACCGTCGAAAAGATTGAGAAAAGCGAAACAATAAAACAGCCAGAAAAGCTTGAAAAAACTGACAAAGAGGATGCCTAACAATGTTTGATGAATTAAAACCACATTTAGTCGAACTAAGAAAGCGACTGTTTATCTCTGTCGTTGTCATCTTTGTCATGTTCTTTGCTTGTTTTACTTTTTGGGAACCTATCCTCGCTTGGATGATTGCACCCCTTAATGGTGTCTTACCGGCTAATTCTCATGTTATTTTTACGAAAGTTCAAGAACCATTCTTTACCGCGATTAAAGTCTCTTTCTTTACCGGTATCATCCTATCTTTGCCAGTACTTTTTTGGCAATTTTGGCTCTTTGTAGCACCGGGACTTTATGAAGATGAAAAAAAACTTGTCCTGCCGTTTGTCCTCTCCGCAACCTTTATGTTTTTGGCTGGGTCTATTTTTTGCTATTATCTTGTCATCCCTCTTGGATTTAATTTTCTTATTAATTTTGGCTCCGAACTCTTTACGGCACTGCCGAGTATTGGAGAATATGTCGGATTTTTTACGAAACTTCTTGTCGGATTTGGAATCGCGTTTGAGTTGCCGGTTATCACCTTCTTTTTTGCAAAATTAGGACTTGTTGATGATGAATCACTCAAGGGATTTTTTAGATATGCGATTATTATCATTTTTGCAGTTTCTGCTCTATTAACCCCACCTGATGTCTTGACGCAGTTTTTAATGGCAGGTCCTTTGGTATTACTCTATGGACTCTCTATTATTGTGGCAAAAATTGTCAACCCTGCTCAAAAAGATGATGATGACGAAACCGAAGATGACGATGATGACGCAGAACCTACAATACAAACATTAGAAAAAAAAGACGCCGAGTAATGCATTGATTGATCCATTTTCAGTAGCGACTTATGACTATGATTTGCCCAGTGAGTTGATTGCCTTCAACCCACTGGCTGACAAAAAGAGTGCGAGAGTTTTGATTTATGAGCGTCAAAAAGATACTATTATTCATACGACTTTTCGAGATATTTTAGATTATATTCCTCAAGATACTGCTATTGTGATTAATGACACCAAAGTCGTCAAAGCTAGAATTTATGGTGAAAAATCCACCGGTGGCAAGGTCGAACTTCTTCTTAATGCCCCTTTACAAGAGAATCATTTTTCTGTTTATATCAAAGGTCGCGTCAAGCCGGGAAGCTGGCTAAGGTTTGACCATGGTCTCAAAGCATGTGTCATTGCCATGCATGATGATGGATTGAGAGTCGTAGAATTTTTTCTTGAAGAAGAAAAAATCAATGCCGCGCAACTCTTTGATGTCTTAGAACTCATAGGACACATCCCGCTTCCTCCTTATATCAAAAGAGAAGATACACAAGATGATTGCAGTGACTATCAGAGTGTTTTTGCCAAACACCGCGGTGCTGTCGCGGCACCAACGGCATCCCTACATTTTGATGATGAGATGTTTGAGATATTACAAAATCGCTTTGAAACCCAAAAAGTAACCTTACATGTGGGTGCGGGAACGTTTAAGCCAGTCACTTGTGAGGATATTCATGATCACAAAATGCATGAAGAGTACTTTGACATTAGCAATCAAACCTGTGAATTAATACGCTCTGATAAACCCATTTTAGCTATTGGTACTACGGTGACAAGAACCATCGAGTATTATGCAAGAGTAGGAGAAAAGAGTGGCTATTGTGATTTATTTCTACATCCACAAAACAAGCCCATACGTGTCAATCATCTTTTGACAAATTTCCATCTACCAAAATCAACCCTTTTGATGCTCGTTGCGTCATTTGTTGGCATTGAAAAAACGATGGCATTGTATGAAGAAGCAGTAAAAGAAAAGTATCGATTTTTCTCTTATGGCGATGCGATGTTAATCCTCTAAGGTTTTAAGCGAGTAAATCCAATACCGAGCCAATCATCTCATCTTGGGTCTTAATAGCCGAGACATTAGCTTGGAATCCATTCTTTATGACAATCTGGTCGGTTATCTCTTTGGCTAAATCTACACCATTGTCACCGTTGCTCGCATGGGCTGTGACGCTATCAGCACTGTTTTTTAGTGTCGTCTCAATCGCCTTATAATCTTGTGTATTAACATTGGCAATATTATTGGAATTATTTGAAAGCCAATCTTCATAAGTGCGCATTGAACTAAGATTTACTTGCATTATAACTCCTTTTTAATAGATAATTTTATATACTATACACTATTGAAATTTAAAATAGGATTAACAAATGAAAGTATATGGAATCAAAACATGTGGCAGTGTCAGAAAAGCTTTGAAGTTTTTCAAAGATCATGATATTGCCTATGAGTTGGTAGATTTTAAGAAAGAACCTGTTGGTCTTGATCATATCAATAAGTGGCTCAAACACGTACCACTTGAGCTACTGTTTAACAACAAAGGAACAAAATACCGAACGCTGAAGTTAAAAGAATTACATCTCGATGATGCACAAAAAATTCAGTGGTTAGCCGATGAAAATCTACTCATCAAACGTCCCGTTATAGAATTTGAAGATCAGGTTATTGTCGCCTTTGATGAGGAAAAATATCGAGATATCTTTCTAAGATAACCACCGCTCTAAAATAATCTTTGCCGCTAGAGAATCGATTTTACCATCTTTTCTCTGCTTGGTGATGCCTTTCATCATCTCTTGGGCTTCAAGACTGCTTCCGTATTCATCTTGAAAGGCTATCTTTTGATCAAAATCTAACAGTGAAACAAAATGGCGAATTCGACGCTGCATCTCCTGGGCACTACTGCCACTTTGGGGAAGGCCCACAACCAAAACATCCACATGCCACTCTTGCAAAAAATCATCAACATCCCGTGCGGCTTGTTGTCTATTTTTGCGCATGATGGCATCTTTTGGAAATACGATTTTCCCATCTAAACAAACGGCTACACCGATGCGTTTCAACCCCACATCGATACTGGCATAAATCATTTTAGCACCACCTTCATATTAGAAATTTCAATACGACCTTGTAACTCAAAATCATAGATTTCAGTGCCAAATTCTTCTAAAAAATCGTCTAAATCATCATGGGTTTGGCAAAATTTTGTCAAGGCATCGATATTTTCTTCTACCCTACCAAACTGATCTGCAAAGGCATCAATATCGTAGATAGCCGTGGCTTCATGTTTTTCTAAGAGTGAATTGGTACCCAAACTCTCATGCAATCGATGTGGAAAAACATAGATTTTCTTGCCTAATTTTTGTGCGATTTCAACACTACGCATTGAGCCACTGTTTAAATCTGCCTCTGCGACGACTAAAACGTCACCCAATGCAACAACCAAACGATTTCGTAATACAAAACTGTATCGTGTCGCCTTGGTATGGCGCTCATATTCACTCAGCACTAATGATTTCTGTGCCATATCCTGAATCAATGCCATATTAACTTTAGGATAAACAATATCAAGTGAATTGGCCATCACCGCAATCGTATTAGGAAAAGCAGATCGATGCGCCAAAGCATCCACACCCATCGCGGCACCACTCACCACACAAACGCCACGTTTGCTTAAGGCATGAGCCAATTTTTGACACATTTGCTTGGTATAAGAGATAGGATGTCTTGTCCCTACAATTGAGACTTTAGGCATAGTAAGTAAAGCGGTGTTTCCTTGGAAATAGAGCTTTTTGGGTTGATCTTTTAGGCTATTAAAAGCACTAGGAATAGGCTTAATTTCTTGCATCTAAATCTCATTGATATAGACTAATTGCACACCCTGTAGATACCCTTTTGCATGCTCTAATACTTGCAATGTATTTTTATGCGGATGACCTATCGCGATGGCATACCCTCTTTTTTTTGCCAAGAGTACTGCTTTTTTCAACTGTGCTATGATCGCCTTAGGATCAGAATTATTATCCAAAAAGATATCCCTTGATAAAAGACGCAAATGCAATTTTTTACTCACAACTTGAGCTTTTGTAGAGGCAATCGTGCGACTATCTACAAAATGCAACCCAAAACCATGCATCACACCAAGCAATTTCTCCATGGCCGCTTCATTGGAGGTAAATTTGCTACCGGTATGATTGTTATAGTAAGTTGTTCGAGGGAACTCTTTTTTTATTGTTTGAATTCTTTGATAAATCGTCTCCCTAGAATCACTCGCCAATAAAGTATGCGGTTCAGGATGGGCAAAATGCATTGCCTCTAAAGGGAGATGTACCATCGAAAATGAAAATTGCTGTGAGAGTTTTATCGTATTAGGATGCCCTTTGGTGGGAGGGAAAAACGACGGCGAGACTTTGAAAGGTATCTTTTTAATATTTTTCACCTCATGAGCAAAAGCCACGTCATCGATGATAATCGCTAACTTTGGTGCCCCCTTATAAGGCTCATCATGATGGGTTATAACGGGAGGTTTTTCTGGGACATCTTTTTTCTTATTGCTCTCATAATCTTGGATTTCTGAGAGTGATTTTGTCTCTTTTTCTATTTTTATTTTAGGGGTAGGTAGTGTTTTATCTAAGGGTGTGGCACTGACTTGTTTCGCAGGAATTGCTTCTGTTGTTTTATTTTTTTCTATCGCTTTGATTTCTGCTTTGACGCTTTTGTTTTCCACTTCTAGCATCTGTTTCATCTTGCGCATTAAATCGCGTGTTGCTTGGTCTTGCTTTTTAACCAACTGTGATGATTGGCTTCGTTGCGACGATTGATGTAAATATTGGTAGATACCAAATCCTAAAAATACAACAATAAAAACAAGGGCAGCATAAAATAATTGGTTTTTAAAATTTGCTGTTTTTTTAGAGCTTTTCTTTTTATTTCTTGGATGTTTTTTCTTCTTTTTTATCAAAAATAATCTTTATATTAAATTGGACATCGGGTGCGATAAGACCTTATCGACCCGATGTTAGGGGGTTAGTTTTTGTCTTTATCGATAATACGTTTTGCCGTAATCCATGGCATCATACTTCTTAGTTTATCACCTGTTTTTTCTATCAAACTGCGTCTTGCATTAGCACGCTCTGCATTCATTCTCGTATATCCTGCTCGTCTTTCTAAGATAAAATCTTTCGCAAATGTACCATCTTGAATCTCTTTCAAGATTTGTTTCATTGCTTTTTTTGATTCCTCTGTAATGACTTTTGGTCCACTAATATAATCCCCGTATTCTGCAGTATTTGAAATCGAATAACGCATATCAGCAATACCGCCTTGATACATCAAATCGACGATTAATTTCATTTCATGAAGACATTCAAAATAAGCCATTTCTGGTTCATATCCTGCTTCTGTCAATGTTTCAAATCCTGCTTTGACCAATGAGGTCATCCCGCCACAAAGAACCGCTTGTTCTCCGAAAAGATCGGTTTCTGTTTCGTCTTTGAATGTTGTCTCAATGATACCGGTTCTACCGCCACCAATACCGCAAGCATAACTCATCGCTAATTCTTTAGCCATACCACTTTCATTTTGTTCTACAGCGATAAGATCAGGGATACCACCACCATTAATAAATTCGCTTCTTACCGTGTGTCCTGGAGCTTTTGGTGCAATCATGATACAATCTACACCTTTTGGCGTTTTGATTTGTCCATAATGAATATTAAAACCATGTCCAAAAGCAATCGCATTGCCTTCTTGTAGATTGTCTTTAATCTCCTCTTCAAAGACATCTGCTTGAAACTCATCCGGTGTCAAAATCATGATAAGATCCGCAACTTTTGCCGCTTCTGCAACTGTTTTGACATCAAACCCTTTTGCTTCTGCTTTAGCCCATGAGCTTCCGCCTTTTCTCAGGCCGATAATCACTTCAACACCGCTATCTCTTAAATTTTCTGCATGCGCGTGTCCTTGAGAACCAAAACCTATGATTGCAACTTTTTTTGATTGAATAATACTTAAATCACAATCTTTATCATAATACACAGTAATTGCCATTTTACGAATCCTTTACTATTTTAATTTCGTCAATTTTACCGAAAAAAACTTTAATTCTGTGTAATAATCTCAAAGAGTGCGCCATCTTGCGTATTTTCAACTCTCAAAATTCCACCCATGTTTTTTTCTATGATGATTTTTGACATATACAATCCAACACCTGTTCCATAACTTTGCGATTTGGTTGTAAAATATGGCTCAAAAATTCTGTCCATAATCTCTTCTTTAATACCCCCGCCATTGTCTTGGATTTTAAGTGACGGGGCATCAAGTATGATTTCAATATAACCTTGTTCTATGGCATGGTCCAAAATCGCGCCACGAGCGTTGCTCAAGAGATTGAGAATCACTTGTTTAAATTCGTTGGCAAATCCTCGCACCTCAAAATCATCACCTCGAATCGTCACGAGGATATGGTTGTTTTTCAGATGGCTTGACTCTAATACAAGTACCTCATCAATAATTTTGGCAACACTAAAACACGTCACTTCTTTATCGATTTTAAAAAAGTTTCTAAAATCATCAATGGTTTTGTCCATAAACTCAATAATCTTTCTATTTTTGATTATAAAATTGTCGATAAAATGCTTATCAATCAAACCCTCATCGTAATCATCATCCAAATTCTGCACGTTAATATTGAGAGCATTTAAAGGTTGTCGCCACTGATGTGCGATAGACCCAATCATCTCGCCCATAGAAGCCAATTTGTTCTGTTCTTGAAGGACTTGAAGGTGTTTGGTGTTTTCTTCTAAAGCGCGAGCGATTTCTTCTTTGAGCGTCTCATTCATCTGTATGATTTTTTCTTCTTGCCGCTTCATATCACTGATATCTGTCATCCCGATAATCATATAAATTTTATTGTTAAAGCTCATCTTCCTGCATCGAAGGAGCACATAAAAAAATGTATGATTTTTTTTGAGAAACCGTATTTCTATTGGTTTTTCTTGTTGGGTTTCTATCATGTTTTCGACAATTTTAACGTCATTGGGATGCACAAACTTTAAGATATGCATCCTTAGCATTTCATGATGTTCAAACGCTGTGATATCAAACACTCTTTGATTGACATACTCGATTTTCATTTTGGGATCAAGTACAATAATACCACCAAATGCGGTTTCTGCTAATATTTTCAAATTTTTTAGTGCTTTTTTAAGTGATTGATTCTTTTTGGTCAAAGTGTAAAAAAGCAACAAAATGACCCCTAATATAATAAGAAATGCATAAATCCAAGAAGCGTACAAATCATAAAAAGAGGTGAGTGGATTCACCAACTTCGGATTGGTAACGCCTAAATCGTTAATATGAATATTATAGCGATGGAGATTTTTCACATTAAGATAAATACGATTGCCATCTTGCATCTCAAAACCGATATTTTGCATCTTGGTGCCAAGTAGATATTGAAAGATTTTTTTCGCAACCATAGTGCCTTGTACTTTACCATCGGTACAATCACCTGCTACAATATTCGTATGGGGAATATTGATATAAACATGGGTATGAACGAGCATGGGATTTTGGTACACTTGCGATAAAAGTTGTGCTGCTTTTTGATAAGGGAGGTGTTGGTGATTGTACTGAAAACTTGAAAACACCAATAATATCATGATAGATTCTGGTTCATAATGCTTGAGCTTTTTCAGTACATTTTCGATATTTTTCTCTTGAATATACACCAATTTGATTGCAGTTTCACCGTGTAACTGTTTTTGATATAACTGCATCTCTTCTGTCGATGTCTTCGAATCATCTGTCACCAAGTAAATCACTTTTAATCTCGGATTTATTTTTTTCGCTAGATTGAAGTTTTTTAAAGGATGTTTTTTTTCAAAAACACCGGCATATTCACGCGGATTTAATTGACTCGCCAAAGAGATGGTATTCACCCCAGAGAAGAAAACTTTTGCCTTTTTGAAGAGTTTTTTTTCTTTATAATATTCAACAAATTTCAATGCATTATCATCGGTAGTGACCACGATATCAAAAGGAATTTTTTCATATTTATTTTGTAAAAACCCTAAGATATTTTGCTCTCTTTTTGCCGTTAGTGGCAATACTTTTGTATCCATATACTCCGTGTAGATATGCAAATGGTTGAGATTTTTTTCATGCAGTTTTTCGATAATCGCGCTCGTTTGAGATTGTGTCCAGGCAAAAGTGGATTCATAAGAATTGAGAATAAGAATATTGAGCGCAAACATCGGTAGCACCGAAAAACAAAAAAGAATAAAAAATTTCATACACACTACTTTTTAGCTGTTACGCATTGATGTTCACTTGATTTCTACCTAATTGTTTGGCTTTAAACAAAGCATTATCAGCTCTACGCAATAAACTCTCTTTTGAATCTCCCGGTTGTAATTGGCTCAAGCCGATACTAATAGTCACCGGAATATTTTTCGTAAATTGAAGTTCCATCAAACCAATTCTCAACTTTTCACAGACAACAAAGGCATCTTCAATCGGTGTCTCACTTAAAATTAGTACAAATTCCTCTCCTCCCCATCGGGATAAAAAGTCCGTATTACGAATATTCTTTTGACAAAAATTGGCAAGCGTTTTGAGGACTTCATCCCCGACTAGATGTCCAAAAGTGTCATTAATCGCTTTAAAATGATCAATATCTAAAACAGCCAAACTGAGTGCTCGTTTGTATCTTAGCGCTCGTAAAAACTCTTGATGATAAAATTCATTGAATCGTACCCGACTAAAGACTTGAGTGAGTTCATCATGATTGGCTTTGTGTTCAGCGTCTATCTTTTCATGATAAATATTGGTAACATCCCACATCGTAACAAGGTACCATGTTTGTGCTTTGCCCACTTGAGTCACTTTGATATGGTAGTTTCGCATTCCCTCTTGTGTTAGTATGGCGACAATTTTATCAGGGTCTTTATCCAAAAGCGTATGATTTAAAAAATCTTCTTTGATACTCAGATGACTCGGTATCTCACTGCTGTCAAAAATATCCAAAAAGGTTCTAAATCGATCATGAAAAGCCTCTTTATCCTTGACTCCGAAGAGGTCAAAAAACCCAGGAGATGCAAAAGTCACTTGCGTTAAATCTGTGAGAATGAGAAGATTTGACGGATTATTGAGCATGTTTTGGATTGTCTCTTGATGTTGGCGTGTTTCTCTTTGCTGGATTAAATTCTCAGCGAGTTTGGAAAGTTTTTCTATGAGTTTATTCTTCTCCACAGGTTTTAGTATATAAGCACTAATCCGCAATTCAAGAGCCTCTAGTGTGTATTCAGACTCACTGTGTGCCGTCGTAAAGACGATAATTTGCTCAGGACGAAGGGAGAGAATTTCTTTGGACATTTCAATACCGCTACATTCAGGCATTCGAATATCAGTAATCACAATATCGGGCCAATATTGTTTATACAAGGCCAAGCCTTCAAAGCCATTGGAGGCACTGTATGTCTCTTTAAAATGTCGCTTAAGAGTACGGCAATAACCCTCTCTTATATCCGCTTCATCCTCAACATAAAGCACTGATAATTGTTGTAAATAAGCAGACAAAAATCCTCCTAAATACTTTTTGCTATAATATGAAATCAATCATAGCACTTTGCAATACCATTAGTCAAGCAATATGAAAATGAAACTCAAAATAAATCCATTTTAACACGCCCTATCTCGCAGGAATAAAGAAAATTTTTTAGCCAATTGTAATATACAAAATAGTAAAATAAAAAACTTCTTTATAAAAAGGTTGAATATATGGATAGTGGAATACTCAAAAAAATAAAAGCGTTGCCACCCCTTGATGACACCGTAATCATGATACAAAACATCTGCTCGGATACTAACAGTTCAATGCAAGATTTAGTTAAAGTGGTGCAAAGAGACCCGATGCTCACTGCTAATATACTCAAATCCGCCAATTCACCTTTATACGGTTTTAGCAAAGAAATCAATAGTATTTCACATGCTGTCTCACTTTTTGGTATGGCGACGATTCGAGGTTTTGCACTCTCAAGTGCCATCAAAGACAATATCAAAATCAATCTCAGCCCCTATTGTATTAGTAAAGAGAAATTTTTAGAGATTAGCACGATGCAGAGTGTTTTGATGTTTAAGTGGTATAATCGAGTAGATCGAAAAATGCTTGATGTATTGCAACCTGCCTCTTTTATGGTTGAAGTCGGCAAGCTCATCATCGCACATGAACTGATAGAGCAAAATGAAAGCGAAGGCTTCAAAAACAAAATACAAGCGCACTCTGATTTGCAAAGTTTGTCTCAAGTCGAAGAAGAGTTGACAAATTTCACCAATGAAGAAGTAACCGCAAAAATTTTTGAAAAATGGAATTTAGAAACCGAACTCATTGAAGCGATAGAGTTTTCTAATAATCCAAACTTAGCACACGAACATATACAAGCGTATGCAAAAGCCTTACACGTTGTCAAAACATCTGTGAATATTTTCGGTATTTTAGAGGAAGCACAAGTCGCAGAATCTTTAAAACTGTTAGAATCCTACCAATTAGAAGCTGATCCATTTGTCAATGCCATCGAGACGTTAAAAATTTGAAAGACTTTATTCTCAAACTAAACGACGGTATCCCAAGATCTGAGGTCACACAAGAGTTTCAGCCCATGATCAATAACTTGATTAAAGCAAAAGCGATTGATGAGCACAAAAACACATATTTTCTCAATCGAAAATTCAAACTCGGTACGGTAGATATCGTCACAAGTGGCATTAGATTTTTAAATGTAGCAGGAGAAAGTGGCAGAGATTTATTGATTGAAACTCGCGATCTCAACGGTGCTGCTAAAAGTGATTTTGTCCTCGCAAGACAACTTCACTCCAAAAATCGTTCCCGTATCAAAGCCAAAGTGGTCTTGATTATAGAGCGCGCGCACAATACAAGTATTATCTATACCAAAACACAAAACAACAGAATCGTCGGTATCAACATCAGCACTGCTTTGCCATGCGATATCACCGCCTCCCAAAAATCACTCAAATTGTTACCTGAACATACTGTCTTAAAAATCGATAATGCCACCAACAATATCATCGAAGTTCTCGGCTCGATGGATGACCCGAGTGTCGATGAAAAAATAGCATTAGGATTATATGAAAAAGAAGAATTTTTCTCAAAAGAGAGTGAAGAGGAAGCTTTGAGTCATGGTACTTATGTCGATAAAACACTCTATCCCAATCGTGTGGATTTGACACATCTGCCGTTTTGCACCATCGACCCTATCGATGCAAAAGATTTTGATGATGCCATCTACTTTGATCATGAAAACTTTATATTATACGTCGCCATTGCGGATGTGAGTGAGTATGTCTTTGAGATGGGACACATCGATAAAGAGGCTAAAAAACGTGGCTTTTCTATCTATTTTCCTCACAAATCTATCCCGATGTTACCCAGGGCACTTAGTGAAAATATCTGTTCTTTAAAACCCAATGTCGATCGGCTTGCCTATACTTTTAAAATTACGCTAGATAGAAAAACTCTCAACCCAATCAAAGAGGAACTTTTTGATGGGGTTATTAATTCTAAAAAACGCTATCATTATGACCAAATCGATCTTATTTTGCAAAACCAATACCCCAATCTCGATGCGATGGATCACAAAATACGCACATTTTTGATGCCACTACATGAGGTCACACAAAAACTCAAGAACAAACGTCTTCAAGAGGGATTTGATTTTGCATCGAGTGAAATAAGAATGGAATTAGATACCGAGCAAAACCTAATCGCTACCCGTGAAGAGGTTGAAACTCCTTCACATCAATTGATAGAAGACTGTATGCTCTTAGCCAACAAAGCAGCCTCCAAGAAAATTTCTTACGGGATTTTTAGAACCCATGATGACCCCTCATACGATAAATTACAAACGATGTTAGATGATTTGGCGATGATTGGTATCTCCGTGGATTTTTCAACAGACATTCCCAAGATGATTAAAGAGATTCAAGACAAAGCCTCACTCTTAGATATTAGGACCGAAGTAGACAAGCTCATCATACGCTCTCAAAAAAAAGCCAAATACGAGCCAGAAAACCGTGGACATTTTGGTCTAGGATTTAAATCTTACACCCATTTTACATCACCCATCAGACGCTACAGCGACTTGATTTTGCACCGTCTTTTGAAAGCAACCATGCATCATGAGAGTAAACGTTTTAATTATTTGCTCCAAGATATCACCACCACATGTGAAAAAATCAGTGAGTTAGAACGCCAAAGTGCTAAAGTGGCGTGGGATTATATGGATCGTAAATTTGCCAGATGGGCAGCAGAACATATTGGTGAAACCTATCAGGCTGTCGTCACGAGTGCTGAGCGCACTCCGATTGCAAAATTAGATGATGAAATCAAAGGGGCACGACTGTTTTTATTGGATTATAATGTGCAACTCTTTCAAAAGATACGTATCAGTATCACAGAGGTGGATATTCCCTCCGCTAGAATTTTCGCAAAGGTAGTCCAAACCGATGTATAAGAGAGAATTTGAAAACCTTCTGCACCAAAACACCTTACCAAAATCAATCCTCTTTTATGGAAGTTGTCTCTATCAAAATAATCTTTTTATGTCCAAAATGCTCTCGAAACTTGATGTCAGACCAGAAGAAAAATTACAACTTTATTATGATGAATACAATCTCACCGGAGCCAAAAATTTTCTCTCCCAAGCATCACTTTTTGGAGATCGCAATATCTTGATTATCAAAACCGATACCACCATCCCCAAAAAAGATTTGGATCAATTAGTCCAATTGTGTCATAAAAATGAAGGAAATTTTTTTATTTTTCAATTTTTTGGCGAAGATAAAAAAGCCAAAAATATGGAAAAATCATTTTCTCCCAAAGTCAGTGCTAATTTTGTCAGATTTTTTCGTCCCAATCAAGGGGAAGCATTGATGCTCTTAGACAATGCGGCCAAAGACAAAGCGATAAAAATCAGCAAATTTGCACTTGCCCATCTCTTTCAACTCGAAGATGAAGATATCGGACTGTGCATTAATGATCTTGATAAACTGGCTATTCTTGACAAAGAAATCGAAGTATCAGACATTGACAATGTGATTTATGGAGTCGGGACGGTCAGTATGGACAAATTTATCACGGAATTATTACAAAAAAAAGATATTTCCCATACCTATACAAAACTCATGGAATCAGGAAGCGCTGATGAAGTTCGCATCATCAATGCCATTCAAACGCAATTAGCGCAACTTTTTATGTTTCAAGCTTACATCAAAACGCATGGTAAATTTAATCCCAAGGAGATTTTAGGATATCCGCTGCCTCCTCAAATCGCCAATGAACGATCACGTCTTTGCATGATGATTGATCTCACAAGCTACAAAGCGATGCTTGATTTGCTGTTTGAGAGTGAACTCAAACTCAAAAAAATGCAAAATATCGATAAAAACGCACTACTTTTATCTACCTTAATAAAACTTCAAACTTTTTTGTAGTATAATCGCAACCTTGAACTATTTTGATAGTCAAAAATAAACCATCCTTACTCAGTTATGGGTGAAAACCAAAAGGAGAAACCATGCGACATTATGAGTTGCTAACCGTACTGAAACCGACTCTTACAGAAGAGGAACTTCAGGCAAAGATTAACTTCGTTAGAGAAGTTTTAGAAAAAAATGGTGCCCAAATTGCGGCATTACAAGATATGAAAGTAAGAAGATTAGCATATCCTATCGAAAAACACGATAGAGGATACTACAGTGTATTTTACTTCACAGCTCCTACTACAGCCATTATAGAAGTAGAGAGAATTATTCGTATTACAGAAGAATTCATCCGATTTATGAGTGTTAAATATGAAAACCAAAAAGAGCTTGCTTATTGGAATAAACAAGTTGCAAAGTTTACACCAAAAGCAGTTGAAGAACCAGCAGCTGAACCAGCAACAGAAGCGCCTGTCGCAACACCAGAGCAAGAAACAGTGAAAGAAACCGTAGAAGACTAAAAGACCTATAGGAGTCATATCATGTTTAACAAAGTCATATTAGTAGGAAACTTGACACGAGATCCAGAGCTTCGTTATATGCCAAGCGGTGGCGCTGTGTGCACCACGGGTATCGCGACTAATAGAAAGTTCAAAAAACAAGACGGAACACCAGGTGAAGAAGTCTGTTTTATCGATATCACTTTTTTTGGTAGAACCGCAGAGGTAGCAAACCAATATTTAAATCGTGGCAAAAAAATCCTCGTCGAAGGAAGATTAAAGCTCGATCAGTGGACCGATCAAAATGGTGGAAAAAGAAGCAAGCACTCTGTCGTCGTTGACAATATGCAAATGTTAGACTCAAGAGGCTCCAATGAGAGTGGCGATTATAAGCCAGAACAGTCACACTACAAAGATGAGCAAAAAAGTTATAGACAACCGGCTGCTCAAGTACACAACGGCAACGAGACACCTGTCATCGACATTGATGAAGATGAAATACCGTTCTAATATACAAGAATAAAAAGGATAAAAAATGGCAGAAAAAAGAAAATACGCAAGAAAATATTGTACTTATTGCGAAGCAAAAATAGAATTCATGGACTACAAAGATACAAAATTATTTAAACACTCTCTATCTGAGCGATACAAAATAATGCCACGTAGATTAACAGGAAACTGCAAAAGACATCAAGAAATGGTAGAACTTGCAATCAAAAGAGCACGTGCTGCTGCATTGATTCCATACGTTGTAAATACCAAAAAAGTAGTTGCTACTCCGTTTGATTTACTCAATCAATAACACACGACAAATATCATGATCTTGCAGCTTTTGTTGCAAGATCATGTGAAACAAGCACTTTAGATAAGCGCTTGTTTTAATACTTCTTCAATCCTAGAGACCGCGATAAATTCCATCTTTGATTTTACCTCTTCTGGTATATCTTCCAAATCCCTATCATAGTTTTTCTTTGGAATCAAAACTGTTTTTATCTTTGCTTTATACGCAGCTATAAGCTTTTCTTTGAGCCCACCAATCGGCAATACTTTTCCACTCAATGTCAATTCACCCGTCATCGCGACATCACTGCGTACTTTTTTCTCTGAGAGTATTGATGCAATCGCCGTCGCCATGGTAATACCGGCACTTGGACCATCTTTTGGCGTGGCTCCTTCTGGCACATGAATATGCAAATCAAAGCGTCGATACACATCACTTGGTGTAATTTTCGCGCTCTTACCCTCTTTGTCCACTGGAGGTTTTGGTATGATGGAGAGTGGAATCGCGAGTTTGTTATTATCTATCAGCACTTTTACCACACTCTGAGCAATCCGTGCGGATTCTTTCATGACATCACCCAATGAACCCGTGAGTTGCAAAGTACCTTTTCCTTGAATCTTGATGGCTTCGATACGCAAAACATCACCCCCCACACTCGTCCATGCGAGGCCATTGACTTGACCGATGAGATCTACTTTCTCTTTTTCCTCAATTTCAAATATCGTTTTTTCAAGATACTCTTCGATATTTTTATTGGTAATACTGATTTTCTTTATTTCAGGGTCAATCAAAAGTTGTTTGGCACATTTTCTCAATATCTCAGCCAATCTTCTTCTCAAGTTTCGCACACCAGATTCTCGGGTGTAGTTTTCTATAATCTTTTCCAACGTAGACTTTGAGATAAAAACTTCACTATTTTTGAGGCCATGTTTTTTGAGCTCTTGAGGAAGTAAATATTTTTTGGCTATTTGATATTTTTCTTGTGGCGTGTAAGAATTCAAAAAGATAAATTCCATACGATCTCGTAACGGCGTAGGAATAGAAGAGACATCATTAGCCGTAGCGATGAAAATCACCTTGCTCAAATCAATATTGAAATTCAGATAATAATCTCTAAATTTATTGTTTTGCTCAGGATCTAGTATCTCCAACAACACCGCTGTCGGGTCTCCACGATAACTTCGTGCCACTTTGTCGATTTCATCTAATACGACGACTGGATTCATCTCTTTTGCTTCAATAATCCCTTGGACAACGCGTCCTGGCATCGCACCAATATAGGTACGTCTATGACCTCTTAATTCATTGACATCTTCCAACCCACCTAATGCAATCCTGACAAGTTCACGCTTTAATGCCCTCGCAATAGAGTTTGCCAATGATGTTTTACCAACACCTGGAGGTCCTGCAAAACAGAGTATTGCCCCTTTTGCTTTTTTGTCTTTGATGCCACGTCGATCCAAGAGCTCCCGAACGGCGAAATACTCCTCAATTCTATCTTTTGGTTTTTTCAGTGAATAATGATCCTTGTCAAGTTGTGCTCTGACATCTAAAATATCCAATTTTTTGGAAGCCAATTTTTCAAATGGTATCTCAATAACCCAATCTAAATAGCTTTGTATCATACTCGCATCACTGGAGTCTGGGTGCATGCGTGAGAGTTTGTCAATCTGTTTGGAAATCTCTTTATAAGCATCCTCTTCCATATATTTTTTCTTGATTTCCAGCTTTCTTCGATACTCCGCAATCTCTTCGTCTCGCTGATTGTCTGTACCTAACTCTTTTTGAATCTGCTTGAGTTGTTCTTTTAAAAAGTACTCTTTGTTAATCTTGTCAATTTGAGAATGTGTTTTGGTCTTGATCTCTTTTTGCAATTTACTCGCTTCGATTTCTTCAGCCAAAAATTCCATCAATTTGAGCAGTTTGGTTTCATCATCTTCGATGATAAAAAGTTCGTAAGCTTGAGATTTTTTGAGGCGCATACTACTCGCAATCAAATCACAAACACGATGTACTTCATTGTTGTCATTGATTGTTTTCAAAAAATCCGGGGGAAAATAGTTACTCACTTTGGCTAAAGCATGGACTTTTTCTTTCAAAATCACCAATCCCGCTTCGCTGGTTTGTGAGTTGGATTCGTGTGTTTTTATCAAATCCACCACCCCTTGCAACGGTTTTGTTCCTATTTCCTCGACAATTTTTCCTTTTTGCATGCCTTGGAAGAGCACTTTAACGCGACCATCTGGTAATTCTACTTTTCTCATGATAGAGCCAATGACCCCGGCTTTGTAAATACTGCCAAAATCTCTGCCACCCTCTTCTTCGGGTAAGGCAGGGCAGACTATGATTGGGGTATTATTTTTTAATGAGAGATTTACTGCCTCAATATTATCTTCATCAGATAAAAAAATCGGAGAAATCATAAACGGATATAAAAATAAGTTGTCTTCAACTAAAATCGGTAAGGTTGAAGGAAATTGTAGATAATCATCTAAATGCATTCTATCTCCTAATATTATTGTATTGTAGTGTGTTGTGACCTAATGGGAACACCCTCATCACGCAAGATGTTCCACGAAGTCAATAGTTATTCAAAGAGTGATCGAAACCAAGAAACGTGCGGCTTAATCATCTTTGCATCCTTTAAAGGTGACTTTTGGATTTTTTCGTCGTAGATTTTTTTTGCTTTGGGTTTGTCAAGACGTCCATATAAACTGGCCGTTTCCTCTGTCAATTGAAAATTTGCCAATTCCAATTTTACCAACATCGTATCTACCATTGGTCGAAACTTTGAATTTGGATAGCGCTTGACAAATGCTTTGGTACTTTGAATGGTATCGAGCAACAATTGTTGATTTCTACCCGGTTGCAAAAAAGAGTCAAAATTAGCTTTCATTTTCAAAAATCTGGCATATTCTGTGTTTTTAGCATTACCAAATCTCTTGATGTACTCATCAAGATAGAAGTTCGCGAGGATGTACTCTTCTTCTTGCATGTGCGCATGGGCTAGCATCAACATACTTGTCGGTAACAAAGGGGATTCAACATGCTCACTTGACAACGATGTAAAGTAATCATCTGCTTTTTCCAAATCTTGATTTTTTACTTCTTTGATGATGGAATTGTACCAATAGAGTGCAGGCTTGTTATAAATAGCAACTTTTTCTTTTGTAGAGCACCCTGTCACGAACACAATCAACGTCACCAATAGTAAAATTTTATACATCTTCATATATATCTTCCTTATTCTATAAATAGGTTTGTATTGTATCTTTTTTTTAGTTATCAGAAAATTAAAGTTGATTTTTTTTTATTTTAACCGATTTATTTATTCAGTTTTGCTATAATCACGATATCCAAGAAGAGATAAGGAAGTTTATGACATTTGACATCATATCACCAATTTTAGGCTTTGAGGGACTAAAAACTGTCAATTTAGAAAAAATTGATGACTTTTTTATGAAATTAAAAAGCCCTGACAATACGACAGAGTTTACACTCATCAACCCTTTTATGTTAAGAAGTTATGATTTTGAAGTACCGGCATACTTTAAAAAATTATTGGAGCTAGATGAAAACACTAATATCTCTATTTTTAATATCATGATAACGACCTCGCCTATTGAGGATTCCACGGTCAATTTTATTGCCCCTTTGATTTTTAATCATGATCGAAAGATTATGGCACAAGTCCTACTTGATGCGAGCAAACATCAGGATTTTGGTATTATAGAAAGCATTTCTAGCTATATTTAGATTAAGTTTATTTTTATTTTTATCATTGTAAAATAAGTAAGCAGCATTGTCATATTAATGATTAGGTGGGTGGTTGGGTTGCCAAAAGTTATGTTTAACATCTCTTTTTCAATCGACCACCCTACCCCTGAGTGGGCAAGGGAGTGAATTTATGAATTTTTATCTTACAAGAGCAATAAATAGGCGTTTTTCTCCATATACTTTTTTAATATTTTTATTTATATTATTTATCTCAACATCCAAATTAAATGCGACTGATTATACCATTGATTTGAGTGTCTCATTGACAGCTCCTACGACTACGATTGAAGCGGGAAAAGTGTTTCATAATCATATCACTCTGTCCAATCAAAATCCTAGTAATGAAACCGACATCTATGAGACAAATGAAAAGATAGAATACACACTGCCAACAGGAGCAAGTTATAACACCAGCAGTGGCACAGGTTGGAGTTGTACTAGTGATTCTACAACTGTCACGTGTACGTATGCCTATGCCATACACAACGCATCTTCTTCTAATACACTCGATTTGCAAATTACAGCACCCTCTTCTGTTGGGACTATCACGCCAAGCGTCACAGCAGTAGCAAATACCATTCCGGACCCAAATTCTAGTAACGACACAACAAGTCTAACATTTAGCGTCGGAAAATCAAATCTACATGCCACAAAAACCGCCTCTAAAACACCTTTACAACTCAATGAAGCCTTTACTTATACAATCAACGTCACCAATCCAGATAAAGGCACAACCACTGTTGCGGCTAGAGATGTCACGCTGAGTGATACATTGCCAGCAAATATAAGTTTTGTTTCTTTTAATTCTACGCCAAGTGGCTGGTCCTGTTCAGAATCTTCAGGTACTATCAGTTGTAGCGGATTGGATTTAGCAGTAGGAGATAGCAAATCCTTAGTTATCAATGTCAAAGCTCCCGCTAGTTCAAATGAACAACCTATTGCCAATACCGCTAGATTAAATACCGATTCAAGTGATTATAATACGATGCCACTAGAACCTAGTGCAGCAGTCGTCGTCCAAGCCGCCGACATCGTTCTTACTTCTTCACTTATAAACGGAATCGATGCCAGTAATGCCGGTGTGGGCAGCAATGTGATTTATAGATTGCATGTCATTAATAATGGAGCGAGTCCTGCTTATGATGTCACACTAAGCGACACATTACCAGCAGGTGTCACTTTATCAAGCTATGACAACACAAATTGGACGTGTAGTGGCTCTTCGACGATAAATTGTACTTTAAAAGATACAACACTTGCGTATCATGAAGCTTATGATTTAGATTTACACGTTACGATGCCAACCACACACCAATCCATCACCAATAATGCCACGGCATCAACGACCACGGGAGAACTCAGTACGACAAACAATTCAACTACTCTAACAACACAAGTATTGGGAGCGGATTTAAATATTGTAAAAAAACCTGATAATGGCAGTACCGATATTGGCACAGAATACACCTATACAATAAAAACTACCAAT
Organism: Sulfurospirillum sp. 1612; assembly: GCF_036556685.1. Classification (NCBI taxonomy): domain Bacteria; kingdom Pseudomonadati; phylum Campylobacterota; class Epsilonproteobacteria; order Campylobacterales; family Sulfurospirillaceae; genus Sulfurospirillum; species Sulfurospirillum sp. 1612. The sequence continues at coordinate 1,016,914 of NZ_CP140614.1, read as the reverse complement.
GCCGGTGAAGTAGCTGCAGACAATGTTGTCGTCACCGATACGTTAGATCCTGATATGAGTTTTATCAGTGATTCAGCAGGATGTTCTAGAAGTGGACAAACGCTTACATGTACTAAAACAAGTATGGCACCAGGAGAGACTTGGAGTTTTACCGTTAAGGTCAAGATGCCAACCACTAGTCTCGATGATGTTACTAACACAGCGAGTGTCACAACCGATACAGACCAGCAAAATACTACCAATACATCTGATACTGTAACCACTCACATCAAAGGACCTAATCTCAATATCACCAAAAGTGCCAATGTCACCGATGTAGGTCTTGGCAAAACCTTTTCTTATACCATAAATGTATCCAATGTCAATACCGCTCCTGCATCTGATGCAGATATAGAAGATCAACTCCCATCAGGGGTCAGCATCATCAATATCTTATCTAATGATGGATGGAATTGTCCAGCTACTCCTATTACCGGTACCTTTCATTGTACTAAAGCAACTATTCCAGGAAGCAGTAGTAGCAGTATCACTTTTGAAGCCCAGGCTCCATCGGCCACTACGGGGACGGTACAAAATACCGCCAAGATAAGTCATTCACTCAATTCAAATGATGGTACCGACACCGCAAACGTCAATGTTACTGGTGTTGTCCTCACCATCGATAAAGTAGCAACCCCTATCGTAGAAGCAGGCGGGTTGATCGATTATAATATCACAGTGACAAATACCTCACATTCAGATGCACAAAGCCTCACTTTAAGCGATAATCTAGCCACGAGTTTAGGGGCAGGATACACCATCAACTCTGTTATAAATTCAGATGGTTGGTCCTGTTCTGGAGTTGGAACTTCAGCACTGAACTGTACAAGACCAACACTTTTAGCCGAAGGTGCAAGCTCTACGATACATTTCAAGGTCAATGTCCCCTATAATGCGACATTGGGAACCAGAACCAACACCGCATCGGTAACAACGACAACAACGCCACAACCTACAGTAAGCGATAGTGCAAGCACCGAAATACAAGGTGCCGATATCGTTGTGATACCACCGACAACCACCACTGCAGTTGCCAATGAAAATGTCGTCTTTAGCGTTGAAGTCAGAAATGACGGAAGTGCCACAGCAAAAGATGTCAATATCACCAACTTTTTCAATACGGCAAATACTACAGATGGAGATTTTACAAATATACTCATAGATTGTAACGGTGGGACAAATTACACTACGGGGGCACCCTACACCTGTCAGCTGGGAGATATCGCTAAAAATGCTTCTAAAATAATCACCATCAGTGCAACCGCACCAAACTACGATAGTAATTTCCCGGGTAACAGTGATATCTTAAATAAAAGCCAAGCAGTGACCTCAACAAGCCAAAGCAATACAAGCAATGATACACAAAATTGGGGTGTAGAAGTACATGGGGCAAATATTGTTGTATTTAAAGATGTCGATAAAACTAATGTCGCTCTCAAAGGAACGGTAACATATACCATTCATGTAGAAAACCAATGGGAAGCAGTTGCTAATAATATTACTTTAGATGATTATGTTACACAATCAGGGACGGATGGTTTTAAACTTAAAACATCCACCTTAAGTGCTGGGGCAGGATGGACGTGTAGCAATGTGACAGATACGGGGTTTAGCTGTTCCTACGCGCCATCTCTTGCATTAAATGCGTCAACAACAGATATAACCATCGAGGCAACGGCTCCAAATGATATCAATGCCATTGATCAGGTAAGAAGCAATGAGGCCAATGTATCTACTACAACGGCAGAGAAAGAAATCGCCACTAGCAATCATGCAATTGCTGGAACGACTATTAGAGGAGCGGATCTTGGTATAACAAAATCTGTACTCCCTACAACAGCACAACTCAATGAAAGTGTCACCTATACTATAAAGGTTACAAACACTGGACTTGCGACCGCCACCAATGCTTATGTTGATGATACACTTCTAAATGGCTTTACAAATATATCAACAAACGGCTGTACCAATGACGGGTCAAATGTTTCAGGACAAACCGTACACTGTACTCTAGGAGATCTTGCTCAAAATGCCAGTAAATCTTTTACCATCACAACCAATGCGCCCAATACAAATGGAACCTATCTCAATACTGCAACCACCGGTTCAGAAACACTGGAAAAAAATACGGCGAATAATACCGCATCTGTCAATCTTGATGTAGAAGGTGCAGATCTTGCTATCACCAAAACGGCCCCAGCAAGAGTCGCCGGTCATTCAACTTATGGATACACGATTAATTTACAAAATATAGGACATTCTCCAGCCTATGGAGCAGAGATCAATGACACAATCCCCTCAAATGTCACTTATGTCAATGGTTCTCTAAGCACTTTAAGTTCTGATTGGACCTGTTCAATCAACGGTTCAAATATCACATGTCACACCAATGATTCCAATCTTACAATTCCTGTAGGATACAATCAAAACATCGTCAGTTTTAATGTCACAGCAGGACCAGCTCATGACTGGGTATATAACACCGCTACAACAGCGACAGACACATCTGAATCTCGCTATGATAACAATACTGATACTGCGACTACGGAAGTTATAAATATTGACTTGCAAGCAGCAAAAACTATCAATGGAAGTTATTATGGTACAACTGAAAACTATGTCGCTATCGATGGTACTTTAAAATATGATATTTATGTCAGAAATGCCCCAATATCTGGTACAACACCGCCAGGCATTACAGATGTTAATGTAACTGATATTTTACCAGATAACATAACAAATATTTCAGTCACACCAGATGCTAGATTTACTTGTAATAACCCTACGACAGCGGGAGCAACACTATTTTGTACTATGAATGATGGACTAAATACTCCTTTAACTGTTGCAAACGGATGGGTTTTGGTAGCCACCGTAAACTCCAATGCTTTTAATGCTGCAAGTTTTGACATCAATGATGAAAACGAAAACTTCATAGTCAATAGATACAAAGCAGAAACTTCCCTTAGCGATCAAAATCTAGGCAATAATGCACCAACCACTGGAGATGGATATCTTCATACCAATACACTCGTTCGCGGTGCCAATATGTCCATCGTCAAAACCGTATCAGCTGATCCAGTTGGAGCAAATCAATCCTTCAGTTATACACTTGCCACGAGAAATTATCCAAGAACCGGAACTGCGGCACATGATATTCCAAGTACGACAGCTGATACTATCGTGGTAAAAGACACCTTACCTGCAAATGTCAATTTTATAAGTGCAAGTGGAACCAATTGGAATTGTACTGAAGCAAGTCATATCCTTACATGTTCTTATGGAAACACGGTTGCACCATCAAATTCAGCACCAGATATCACCGTCAATGTCACCACTCCAAATAGCACGGGAGAAGTTCTGAGTAATGAAGCCAATGTTACTAACTCAACTCCAGAACTCACAAGATTATTGCCAGATAATACAGATACTATAACGACAACAACGCAAGGTACTGATATCTCTATCACTAAAAGCGGTCCTGCGATCGCTGGGATGAGTGATGTCGTCACCTATAGCGTGACAGTTACAAATAGCAGTTCAGTGCCTGCTTCTGATATATATGTCCTTGATACTTTTCCAAACGGCGCCACTTATGATGGAAATATCTCCAACTCACATTGGAGTTTAGGAACGGATGTCAATGGAAGCAAAAAATTTATATATGATCAAAATCTCTCAGGTCATGAATCAACAACATTTACATTTAACTCGACGCTCCCTCACTATACCGGAACGGCTAGAAATGATGTAGAAGCATTTACCAGTACTGTCGAAACTTCTACTCCAAATAAAGCAAGTTGGGAGACAACGATACAAGGTGGGGATATCGTCTTTGCTAATGATCCGACACAAAGTCCCAACCCAGTCGGAGCTTATGGAGCCCATCAGTACTTTATCAGTATCAAAAACCAAGGCTTATCCGATGCAAAAGACATCAATGTCACCTTTAGCTTCAACAACATGTCTGCAACTCCGGGATGGAGTGATGTTAATGCAAGTGGAACCGGATGGAATTGTGATGCATTTGATGCAAATAATTCAAAGATTATATGCCACCTTCCAACCTTAGCCAAGAGTTCTACGGCAAATCCTATAACCATCTCATCAATAGCGCCAAACTACAATGGCAACATCACCAATACTGCTGTTGTTGTAGGAAGTGATGATGCAAATAATACAACCGGACAAAGTAAAGTCATCACGACTACGATAAGAGGAGCTGATTTAAAAATCACCAAATATGCACATGACCCTGATCCTCTGAGCGATGGATTGTATCATGATAATAATATCACAGTGGGTGTTGGGAAAACTGTAGATTTTAAATTATCTGTTGAAAATATAGATAAAGGACTAGCAAAAGATATCACGCTCACCGATGTGATGCCAAATGGTTTTAGTGATTTTAATATTACCAATCCGGGTGATTGGAACTGTTCATTTGCCTCAGATACGTTAACATGTACAAGAAGCACGCTTGCGCCAAATACAACAGCAACGGACATATTGGTTTCTGCTAAAACATCTGGTAGTATAGGAAATGTCACCAATGTTGCGGATATCAACTCCAGTACAGCCGAAGTGGATAATAGTAATAATAACGATGATGTTAAAATCAAACTCGAAGGTGCCACGCTAAATGCCACCTTTGATGCTCCCAAAACACAAGTAGCATTGGGTGAAATTTATACTTATGTTTTAGATATCAACAATACCGGTAGAAATCCTGCAATCGATGTTAATACGACTGATATCTTACCTGCAGATTTAACTTATATTGACAATAATGGAAGTGATAGTGATTGGAGTTGTACCGCCACGGGCAATACAGTAGCTTGCACACAACCTTTGATACAAGCATATAGTGGAGAGAGTATCCTAAGACTTAATGTCAAAGCACCCGCAAATAAAATTGGCACTTATACCAATGCCGTCGATATCAACTCAAATTCGATAGAAAATCCTATCAATGCGACTGCCCCAGATGTAAGAGTCATCGGAGCTGATCTTAACGTCAGCATCAACGCGACCCCAACTGATGTGCTAGAAGACAGAAATGTCACCTACAATATAAACGTGAGCGATATCAATATCTCAACCGCTCATAATGTCGTATTAAAACAAACATTTTCAAAAACTATCAATGCACTCTATATCACTTCAGGGGCTAGTGATTGTAATCTCACCGATTCCAATCAATCCGTTACTTGTAACTATTCGACACTTGATTACAACCAAAATAAAAACATCACTGTAGTTGCAACGATGCCAAATACCAATACTTTGATTGATCCTTTAACCAGCACAGTAGAAGTCACAACGCCAACGCCTCAAGAGAATCTAGTGAGTCATACTGCCTCGGTTGATGTCAAAGTCTATCCTATTAAGCCCGATGTCGATTATCGTTTTGAAGAGTGTTCTTGGGATGGTAGTAATGGAGAAGTTGTTGATAGTATCAATGGTGTCAATGGTAAAGCTAAAAATGGTGCACAAACCATCAACCATATCTTAGCCTATGATGACAACAACTTTTCAACCGCGTGGAGAAGTGGTAGTTTTGATGGAAGTAATGATTACATAGACATACCCGATAATACATTGATAAATACAGCAGCCCACAATAAAAGATCAATTTCTCTCTGGTTTGATTCCAATACGACAACAGCTAATAATAGAAATAAAATTATCTACGAAGAAGGTGGCAGTGCTAGAGGTTTGGCAATATATTTAAGAGGCTCAAACTTGTATGTTGGGGGTTGGAATCAAGAGGGAGGCTGGAGTTCTGGAACATATCTTTATACCCCGATACAAATCAATAAATGGAATCATGTCGTGTTAACCCTTGATGCTGAGGATAGTGATACTCTCAAGTCTGGTGCTTTTCATGCTTATCTCAATGGTATCTCATTTGGAAGTGGCGATGGAACGAGATTAAACGCTCATAGCGACGATACAGGGATAGGATATGTTAATGGAGGAACAAAATTAAATAATAATAAAACAATAGAACACTTTCAAGGTTACATTGACGAAGTGGAAATTTATAACATTGCTCTGGATGCAAGAGCGGTTAAGAACATTTACAATTACGAAAAAGCGCTGAAAAATTATGATGGAACAGATAGACCAGAAACAATTTGTGGTGTCGATCTTAGTGTCATAAAAACATCAAATCCTTCCGGAAATGTTGGAGCAGAATCAAATCTTGCCTATACAATCACGGTAACCAATTTATCGAATGAACCGGTGACAAAAGGATTTACGCTAACAGATACCTTACCGCCTAATGTAAGCTATACCAGTGAATCACACTCAATAAACCTCAACTGTACAGGAACCAATAGTTTCAACTGTACCTTCCCAGATACTTTGATTCTACGTAAAAATGAATCTGAAACATTTACCCTCAATGCACAAACAGCCAATGTTGACAAAGTCAATATTACCAATACCGCCACAGCTACGGCCACAAATCAACCCGATGAAAATAGTGCAAACAATAGCGACACAGCACAAAACTATATCATCGGTACCGATCTAAAAATAACAAAAACGGCCTCCCCAATCAAACCAAATCCAGGTTCCGCTTTTGTTTATACGGTGAGAGTTGATAATATTAGCACCTATGCCGATGCACAAAATATCACGATTACGGATCATTTTGATAGTCGCTTATCCTACGTTGGTATCACAACCAACACCAATGAATCCAACGCAACTGTTAGCTGTACTACCCCTGTAAGCAATACCTTTTCATGTAGTATGAATCATCTCAGCATGGGAAACAATGTCGAACTCTATGTCACCATGATTTCACCAAATCAAGCATCAGGACTTACCAATGATGCATCGGTCAGTAGCAGTACGGTAGATACAAATATGAACAATAATGATGTCAATACGACGATTGACACCAATACTTCAGCAACAAGTGTGGATATATTAAGACCGTCTTTGAAATATTTCAACAACGATGTTAGCGTCAATAAATATGGTAATATCGCAACCATTGGTAATACAATATTAGTACCTCAAAACTATGACGGTTCACAAAATCTTGATGAAGTAAACTCAACCTACGCACATTCTGTGGGAGGATACACCAATGCCTCCTCCGCACTTCTACACATCGTAGATACCAATACTTCCAATCCTGAAGACAATATCACGATCGAATATGCGGGTCTTTTCTGGGGCGGTCATCTTCATGGAGATGATAAAAATGAAACAGGAGATGATATTCCTTTTAATAGCGTCAAACTCATCACCCCAGATGGTTCCGTTCATAATATAACCGTTGCAAAAACTGATTTGAACGGTACCGCCGATCCTTCCAATCGAGCGGATTATTATCAGTTTAAAAAAGGCGACGAAGATGCAAATAACACGGATAATATTGGTAATTACAGAATCTTCTATGGTGCCAAAGCAGATATCACAGATATTATTAAAAATTTAAATGGCAATATAAATGGTAATTATACCGTCGCAGATATGCAAGTCACACAAGGAAGAGATACCATAGATTTTGCTCCATCCACCACAACAGAAAACAACGTCACACAAACATCATGGAAAGGTGGTACGACGTTTGGATATTTTGGAGGTTGGACTATGGTAGTGGCCTATTCTGTCAACCACAGATATCACAGAGAAGTCAAATTTAAGAACTTGTCCGTATTTAGTGGTTTTGTTGATTTAGTCCCACCAGGTCCAGGTGGTCAAGCAAAATTACCAATTGATATTAGTGGATTTATCACCCCAATTTCTGGAGACATAGAATCCTCTCTTTATGATTTTGTCCAAGGTGGTGATAAACAGATCTCTTTAGAGGGTATGACCATTGATGATAAAAATGGTACTGCCAATGCGGTTATTGAGGATACAAACAATACAGACAACCTCTTTAACGATACCATTACGTTCCAAGATGTCAACAATAATCTCATAACGAAAAATCCTGGTTTAACTTATAATCTGGGTAATGATATGGATCAATACAACTTGAGTAGCAATTATGATGGAAACGGCAGTTGCACCAATACTGATGGAAGACCTTGTTATCTCTCACATTCACAAAATCACACCAAAGCGACGATTGCGGTCAATGAATCTGATGTATTAAGTGGTATTGCCTATCCTAGTGAGCAAGCTTTTGTACAAATGCTCTCTATGCAAACACAAATTTTTGCCCCAGATTTCATTGACTCTTATAAAGAGTGTTTCAAGCTCAAAGAACCTCTTAATCCAGCTGCTGGATGGAATAAATGTTCTGATCCATCACCACAATTAAGACGGGGTGATATCGTCAAATACCGTCTCACTATCCTCAATACAGGTGATGATTCTGCAGATGATGTTTATATCACAGATGCACTTCCGAGAGAACTCACCTATGAAAACAACAGTAGCGTTGTCACAAATCTGACGCCATTTCAAGTAGGCTCACCTTGTGAAGATCCAACGTATAACAGCAGTGAATCAACAAGAGACCAATGTGCCGTGGTACTTAAAGATAGAGCAGACAGTAATGATACAAACGCCACTTATGTTCTTGATCCAAACTTGATTAATCACAGTTACAGTGATACCACATATGATGTTGGTTCAAATACTCTGGTTTACTCTTTCTCATCATTTGCTCAAGATCATGTAGCATGGATAGAATTTAATGCTACGATTAATTCTCTGGCTACTTTCGGAAAAACATTTTCCAATAGTATGTCCATTACCTTTACCAATCCAACATTGAAAGATTATAATCTCTCCGGTGGTACCGTCACTCAAGTATCCCTACCGGTAGAATCAAGTCCGGTCTATTTTAACTGGGACAATATTGTTGTCGTGGCAAAAGATATCGGTAGAAGTACCGTCGGAGCAAAAGTGGTCAATGCCCCTTTTGACCTCAATATTTCACTCGGAGGTATCAGCGCACTGGATGTGGATGCCAATACATCAATTTTCATCAATTCTCTTCGCATCAAAGATATTTACAATGGAACATCAAAAGATATTTACCCAACAGTCGTTGATGCAAATGTCGGTATTCCATTGACAGATATCAATAATATCCATTGGCTCACTAGTGGCACGACTTATGATCGCGCTTCAAGAGAGTTAGGATTTGATTTGAATATTTCTATCGGAACCAATGATGGCAACCACACCGAATCCAAACTATATCCTGATGATTTCAACTCTTCAGCACCATATGCTGGTGATGTCTTTACGACCCGACCGGCCTCTTTTGATATAAATCTCACAGGAGCAACGCATTCAGGAGCCTATTACATCGTCAATTCAGGAGCCTCAAACTTGGGACTTGACATACACGCACCTGATTATAATGGGTCCAATGATTCACTCTCCTACAATGCCTCGCTATCTAAGGCAGCAGGCAATATCGACATCGGCTTAGATTCTGCATTTTCAACCAATAACGCATGTATTGATTCCAATGAGTTCAATATCAGTACAGCCAATTTCACCGATGGATTCGCCACAGCAAGCAATGCTAAGTATTCCAATGTCGGGGTTATCAAACTTGTTGTTAAAGATAGCAATTGGACCTACAGAGACTCGATTGTTGGAGATTGTAATGCCAGCTCTATCGGTCAAAACGATAGTAGTGCTGGATTGATTAGTTGTAGTGTGGATGGTAATTCGACATCAATCGTATTTCAACCGGATCATTTTGAATTTACCAATACAACGGTTAATGATTACAACGATGGTTTTACCTATATGGTAAACCAACCAATTATCGATCCAATGTATGCCACTATCGATACCACGGTAGAAGCAAAAAATGTTGATAACAACACCACAACATTCTTCTCTAGTATGTGTTTTGCCAATGATGTCGATGTAGCACTCACGTACAATGCCCAAAGCAAAGATCTCTCAGCCCTTCGCATCAGTATTGCCAATGATCAAAATACATCCGATATGACCACTGATAACAATATCAGTGCTACGAACAATCACGCTGATACAGTTGCTTATGACAATAACTTTACCTCAGGAACTTCAGCGATTACGCTTCGAATGGCCGTAGAGAGAAATGCAACTACACCGATCCAACCGGCTCTTATTGATGCACAAACGCTCAAAGGCTCTATCACAAGTTACTTAGGTATTGCATTAGCTGATGTAACAGCAGGAGCAGGAACAGACATCAATGCAACCAATGATATCCACTTTTATTATGGTCGTGTTCACGCTCCAGATTATCGATTTGCAGGCAATAGTGGCAAAGCCATTGTCTATTATGAAGTTTATTGTAAAGATTGCACACCAGCGGATAGAAACTTGATGTCAATCAATGGTGGAGAGAGTATCGACTCAATCAATTGGTACATCAATACCAAACATGCCAATGTCATCGATGGCAATGTTAGTCGATATTCTACTGTAGAAAACGTACGATTTGGCACTAATTATGCAAGTGGCTCAGATGATACCAATGCCACACTCCTTGGAAATCCGACCAATGGTACCGATACTCTGGATGTTGTTGCCGATCCAAATAATCTACCGTATATCGACAAAGTTGAAATCAATGCAACCGATTGGATTACGTATGATCCAAAAGATTTTATACTTGAATTTCAAGAAGATGGCAAAGAGTGGGCAGGACAAGGGAAACTCGGGCATGTCATTGATACCAATGTCTCTACACGATCTAACAGAAGGTTGAACTGGTGATGCGCTCTGCAGCTTCTATGCTGGAACTCATCGTCGCCATTGTTGTGATGGGAATTGCTGTGATGACCTTGCCTATGTTGCTCACACAAACGCAAAACAACAATGCCTATACCATGCAGCAAGAAGTCATCTTGGCAGCTCGGACAAAACTAGGAGATACTTTGACCTATCGATGGGATGAAAATTCCATCCAAAATGATACCGTGCGTGTCTTAACCACCGATGGTGACAGTGATCTCAATGTCTCTAGTGATGGTATTCGTAGAATCGGTCATGTCAAAGGAGATAAAAGAAGGAAATTTTTCACCGACCTCAATGCCTCGACTTCCCCCGCAAATCTAGGTCCTGATAGTGGAGATCTTGATGATATTGATGACTTTAACAGTGCCACACCAAGTCAACTACAATTACCCGCACAAAATACAAATCTTGACTATCATTTTAAAGATTTTAATCTAACAACCAGCGTAGTCTATGTGAGTGATACAGCCAATTATAACGCCAATGATATCAACTTTGTATTTGGGACGACCGCTAGTGGAACATCAACCAATATCAAACTGCTTACCTTAAGTGTCACAGGAAACAATGAAACCCCATTTACACTTCGGACATATTCTTGTAATATTGGTGAAAGCACTCTATTAAGAAAGGCCTATTGATGCGCAAAAAACCTGCTTTTACAATGATTGAACTGGTCATGGTCATCGTCGTTTTGGGAATCGTCGCCAGTATCGGAGCAGAAATCATCGTAAAACTTTATGATAATTACATCAAAACCAGAGCCATCAATCGCTTACAAGCACAAAGTGATTTGGTTTTGAATGAGATAGCACAACGCTTACAATTTCGTATAAAAGACAGCATCATCGCTAGAGATACCGATTCAGCGGGAACTCCAGCTCCTCATTATGTATCATTAACCGATGCTAATGATTCCTATCAGATTTTAGAGTGGATTGGGTATGATAATGAGAGTTTTCGAGGTGTGAATAATCCAGGATGGAGTGGTTTTATTGATCTTAATAATGCTACAACAAACAAAGCGCTAGGTGCTCATGGCAAGCTCAAGACAATCGGAAGTGATCTCAATACTACCGATCAAATCATCGGAGCACTCTCTAATGGAAAAGTGAGACTCGATAATAGTGTTGCCGCTAACAGACCTGCACTCATCTTTAATGGTCAATCAAATTTTGATGTCTCCCAATATGGATGGAATGGAACCAAAGGAGAATATACCTATAAAGTCTCTTATACCTCAGGTGCCAATGATGTTTTGAACTTTGATCAAAACACTTCTGCGCTAGATGAGATTTTTGAGCACTATTATTTGGCGTGGAGTGCTTATTCTGTTGTTCCTGAAGGTAGTAATTCTGATGATTTTAATCTCACCCTGCACTACAATTATCAACCGTGGGAAGATGAAAAGTATGATGATACCAATACATCAAAAGCGATCTTATGCGAACATGTCAGTACCTTTAAATTTACAAAAATCGGAGATACCATCCGACTCAAACTCTGTATTCGTGATGGCAACCAAAGTGGAAATTATGACTTTGCATTTTGCAAAGAAAAGGTGGTGTACTAATGCGTAAAGGTTTTTCTCTTATCACCGCAATTATCTTTTTATTTGTCGTAGCAACGCTATCGATTTTGGCGCTTTCTATGTCAACACAATCAGCCAAACAGACTACCGATCAGTATCTTAAAATAGAAGCGGAATTGTTGGCAAAAAGTGCTACCGAATACGCATTACTAGCGATTAGTGGACATGAAGTCAATGCAACTAATGGCTGTTTGAATCATATCGATATCAAATACCCCACATCTGGTACAAATTACACTCATGATGTCAATATCACAATTCAATATATTGGCGACAACCTCCCAGCATCGCCAAAATGTACACAACTAGGGACGGATATCGTCACAGCCGATTCCAATCGCACGGTTATCATCGATACCATTGTCACGACCAATCCAACAGTGTCACTAGAGCCAATCCGAATCCACAGACGTACGATACAAAAACCATAAATACAAAAATTTAGCCCCAATGTCTTCGTTTTCACAGAAAACTTAGCCCCAATGTCTTCGTTTTCACAGAAACTCAGCCCTATTGTCTTCGTTTTCACAGAAACTCAGCCCTATTGTCTTCGTTTTCACAGAAACTCAGCCCTATTGTCTTCGTTTTCACAGAAACTCAGCCCTATTGTCTTCGTTTTCACAGAAACTCAGCCCTATTGTCTTCGTTTTCACAGAAACTCAGCTTAAGCTGAGTTTTGTTATAATTTTGATGGGTGAATTGTACCCAAAAAAGCCCTAATGGTAGGGCATCAAGGAGACATTATGAATTTAAGTATCGTAGGAAAACAGCTAGAGTTGACAGATTCAATCAAGGGGCACATACAAGGTGCTGTGGATACACTAAAAAAGTACAATCTAGATATTATTTCAACAAAATGCATACTTTCAGCTGATGAAAAAAATGGGAAAAAAGGCTTTAGCGTAGAATTTGCTATCAATCTCGCACATATGAACACCGTCGTCATCAAACAAAAAGATAAAGATGTTTATGCCGCTATTGATTTAGCGATTGATCGCGCTCAAAAAGTATTGAGAAGACATCATGATAAAGTCACAAGTTTCAAACAAAAAGAAGTACCAGAAGTTGAAACAGAAGAAGTAGAATACTCAGAAGATGAAATCGTACCAATGCGATTAGAGAGTTATAAACCAATCGATGTTGATGACGCGCTTGCCGAACTCAAAGAAAACGGACAACAATTTATGATCTTTCATGATAAAGAAGACAAAGTACGTGTCTTATATAAAAGATCTGATGCCAAATTTGGCCTCTACTAGACATCACTCACATCTAAAAGGGGTCACTCCCTTTTAGATTTTTCTACTACCATCGTATCCAAACATTTAAATATTTTGTTACTAAATTCCTCTAATTCGACAAAATTATTCAAGAAAAAATCAGCATTTTGCGCTTTGAGTCCATGGTGTTCTAATTCTTCTAAGCTCGAAGAAACCCGCTTTTTCACCTCTTGATACAAAGGCTCAATCGACCGATAAGCCGGCATTTGCCCAAAGGACTCTTTCCCTGCAGCATAATACCAAAGATCAAAACGATTTTTTGATTCATCTGTGAGTACTTCATCATGAATATTTTCATTGAGTACGGAGGCATAAGCTCGTGTTTTATAGATAATATGATCTATTTTTGCTGAAGTTGAGAAGCTTTTATCTTCTGTATATTTGGAGGCTTTTGAGGTTTTGTGGGCATCTTTATTAAACTCATACAATGTCTTTGTAAAACCCTCAATCGCCTCTGCTGATTGTACTGCAATCGTATTGATTTCATGTGCATTTGATTGAATACCCTGTGTCTCTTGCTGAAGCGTTTGTATGGTGATGGCGATTTCTGCTGTGGCTTTGCTTGTTCTCTCCGCCAACTTTCGCACCTCATCAGCCACTACGGCAAATCCTCTGCCATGTTCTCCAGCACGTGCAGCTTCAATCGCAGCATTGAGTGCCAGTAGATTGGTTTGGTCTGCAATATCCTTGATTAAATTGACCACAGATGAAATCTCTTCAGATCGAACACCAAGAGATTGTATCGCCTCTACAATATCAACAATCAAACCCGTCAAAATTTCTATTTTTTCAGAGACATCATCTGTAACCGCCATACTATCATTGGATTTTGTGGCTGTTTGTTCTGCTAATGTCTTAATATTGGATACCACATCAATCACTTCAATCATATCTGATTGTAAAATTCTTAAAGACGAAGCCATTCCGCCATTTAAATTACCAAATTTTGTACTCAAACTTGCACGCAACTGCTCCTTGCTCGCGATTAAAATCGCATCCACACCTTTTGCAATACGCTGACTTGAGATAGCAAACAATCCCTTGAGACCTTGTGGATACATCTTTCTATAACCAATACCCTGACTCGTCATATCAATAGCCGTATTGGCATCTCTCATATAGGCTTCTAGCTGGTCTAATAAATCATTAATACCCCAAGCCGTCTTAGCCAAAGGGTCATTCATATCAATGTTGACAATACGATTTTCTAGTTTGCCCATGGCCGCATTCTCAATAACACTATTGATTTTTTCTAATAGTTCCTGATTGTATTTTTTATTGATGTTAAACATATTGCTTATCCTTGCAAGGAGATGACCCACTCATCATAATTCATCTCTTTTTTTTCTAAAAAATCATTTAAATATTGCTCTGACGCACTTATATTTTCGCTTTTCTCAAGCGCTGAGAGTTTTTGATATAATGCAATAATGGTAGGCATTGCTTCTTGATTCGCTTTTCTTCTCACCGAATAATACCCAATACTCGCACCATTAATATCTAAAGAGGCTGTTATGTTTGCAAAAACCCAATAATATCCACCATCTTTGGTGAGATTTTTAATAAAAGCAAAAATTTCTTGCTGACTCTGAATCCGCTCCCATAGTAATTTGAAAATGATACGAGGCATATCAGGGTGTCGGATGATATTATGTGGAGCACCAATCAGCTCCTTTTCATCATATTGTGATAGACGAATAAAAATTTGATTGCAATATGTGATGCGTCCTTTTAAATCCGTCTTTGAGATAATAAAATCATTATCTTCCAGTTCATATTGTTGCGAATTTGGCTGGGGTTTTTCCATATTAGCTCCATTTTTTGGTATTTAGGCGCCATTATACTCCATTGCTGCTTTAGCTTTTTTTAGAATTTCATGATCTTCAGCCATATCAAACCAGACAAAATTATTCCCACTTTGAAAAATTCCACGAAGCATATCACCCCCTGCTCGATACTGTAAATCAAGCTCTGCAATTTCAAAGCCATTGGTTGTTTTGGCAAATTGACTCAGCCTATCACTCTTTTCTAGATTAGTATATAAATAACAATAGCCTTTGAGCCCGTTTCGACTGACACGCCCTCTTAACTGATGCAAACTCGCCAATCCCAATCGCTCAGGTGCCACCAGAACAATAGTGGTCAATTTTGGCAGAGAAATTCCTACCTCTATGACTGTTGTTGAAACGAGGATATTGCCCTCATCACGAAATCGTTGCAAGGTCTCTTCTTTATTTTTATCTTTGCCATAAGTGACAAACACATGCTCAAAATTTTTCTCCCAATAACCACGCCCCTCTTCTATTGATTGATAATCAATCACTTCGCTCTCTTCAACGAGCGGATAGACAATGATGGCTTGATGACCCTTTGCAATCTCATCTTTGAGATGTCCAATCAACTGTGGAAATTTAGATTTTCCGATAATATGTGTCTCGATATCTTTTTTAAAAGGCAACTCTTTGATATATGAAAAATCGATGACTGAGGCATGCATCATACTCAAAGTACGCGGGATTGGTGTGGCTGAAAATTGCAAAAAATGTGCACGCGTATTACCAACTTTGGCGATATTTGAGATGGTTGCACGTTGATTTGTCCCAAAACGGTGTTGTTCATCTACCATCACCAAATCGGTCTCAGGCAATTTCCGAAAGAGCAAAGCATGCGTACCAATAATGAAGTCAAAAGTCTCCAAATCAATCTCTTTGCTAGATTGTTGGACAACTTTAGCAACCGTGACATTGGAGGGGAGAAATTTGATAGCTTCTTCATAGATTTGATTTGCCAAGACGGTTGTAGGGACCATCAAAATCGTACGTTTAGGATATGCCATCATCACAGCAGCCAACATCACGATAGTTTTCCCGCAACCAACATCACCCATAATCAAACGCTTGGCAGCTTTTGAACTTTGAAAATCTTGCTTGATGGCATCGATACACGCTCTTTGGCCTGGTGTCAAATCAAAAGGCAAGGTAGCGATAAAGGGTTCTGCGTCATGCTCCAATCTATTCTTTGCAAGATAGGTAATATTTTTTTTACTTAATGCATCCAGATAGTGATAAATCTCAGCATATTTCAACGTTTCTTTGATATCATGAGGATAGCCATTTTTTTCAAATTCATATAAAAAATCAAGATCAGGATGATGCAAACGCCATAAATTCGTAGCATCTTTATCACTCATCCCCTCTGAAATCAAAGCTTCTTTTGTGACATATTTTTTCACTAGAGTACGCATCGCTTCGTTTGAAAGGGCTGTTTTATATTTGGAGGTAATGGTATTGATGGCTTTTAAAACCTGAGGTTGTTGTATTTGTATTTTGCCCATACCCCAGACAATTTTACCTCTGACATGCATAAGGCTACCTGGTTTGAAAATTTTCGTATGATAAAAACTGGGTCTAAAAATCACCCCTTTAATCTTTTCATTCCACGTGATACAAAAAAGATCCAAGCTTAGCGCCTTGGGTGTTTTGCTCACATGTTGTACTTCAACTTCGATACAGTTTTTTTGATTGAGCTGGGGGGTTTGGGTGATAAAACTATTGTCATAAGATTTTGGGATTAACAATGCCAATCCCAAAATAGAATCAATTCTTAATTTATCAAATTTTTTTTGATCTTCTTCTGATTGTAGTTGAAGCGACCGTTTCATATTCTAAATCAGTTAGTAACCACAGAAAAGCTCAACTGGGTAATCTCTCGATGTTTTTTGATGAAAGCATTAAGTTCACCCAAAGATAACGCATCGATCTTCTCCAAAATTTCCTTAGAGTGCCCAAGTTTAAATCCACGATAATATTCAAAAAAGGCACGATTCAGTCTCTGAGATAGCGTTTCATTGCGTAAGGGTTCGCTTCCGAGTAAAAACTTTTTGGCTTGTTCGAGTTCATCTTTTGTCGCACCGTTTTTCACAAAATCATCAATAACATTTTTGACAATGCGTTCTGCTTCTTTGCGATTTTCATTTTTAGTTTGCAAATAACCCGTAAAGGCACTGTGTGATTTATTGATACTATTTCTAGAGTAAATTGAATAAGCCAATCCCTTTTTGACTCGCACTGCCTCCATCAACCGACTACCAAACCCACTCTCTCCGAGGATAAAACTGGCAACTTTTGATTTATAATCATCTGAATCACTACTGCTCATATCTAGTGGCGCGCCAAAGTAAATATAAGCTTGCTCGGTCTCTTTGTGTACCGTTTGGTTGTTTTCATCGCCATTGGCATCAAAATGTACCAACTGTCGCTTAGCACCCACAGGCAAGACTTTCAATACATCCATCAACTCTTTTTTAAAGGCTTGAATGTCAATATCTCCACCGGCCACGATGACCATATTGGACAAATCAAGATGCTCATGATAAAAATGCGTGACATCATCTAATGTCAATGCTTTGATACTCGCACTATCTCCTGCTGTTGGCTCTTGCATTGGGGTATTTTTGTAAATGAGTTTTTTTAGATTGATATTGGCAATATAATCAAAATCACTCTCTTTAGAAGAGAGCATTCCCAACGTTTGACTCTTCACTTTCAAGAGACTCTCTTGTGTAAAATTTGGATCCATCAAAAGCTCTTTGAGCATACTCATCGAATAAGGAAACTGTTCTTTTAAGGATGAAATTTCAAATACAAACGTCTCAAATCCTGCGTGAGTACTCAGATGAATCGCACGCTCTTCTAGTTGTTCTGAAAAGGCAACGGAGCCGAGTTTTTTAGTTCCTTCATTGAGCATATTGGCTGTAAATCTTGCAAGACCGCTTTGTTTGCCATCTTCAATACTACCGCTACATCGTAAAATAATCTGTGCCGTGACGATAGGCAGATGTGTCTCTTTTTCAAAAATAATCGGTATGGAAACACCATTAACCTTTATACTATCCAAACTTTGGCTCATCAAAACTCCTTGCAAAAATAAAAACAAAATAATAAGATTTTTCACATTAAAACCTCTCTAAAATACGGTATGCAGTATCTCTTTTGGCAGGATATTCTCCCACTTCACGAATCAATCGAACCATCTCTTCTTGATTCATCTCATTACTAGCACCCGCTGCGGCTACGACATTTTCTTCCATCATGGTACTGCCTAAATCATTGGCACCAAACATGAGGGCAAGTTGTCCGACATAGCTGCCTTGTGTGACCCATGAGCTTTGTATATTGGGAAAATTATCCAAAAACAATCGACTCACGGCTAACAAACGCAAATATCGATTGGAGGACTGTTTTTTGATGCTAGGGATTTCACGTTTTAGGCGTGTATTATCGGATTGAAAACTCCACATAATAAACGCACGAAAACCACCGGTTTCATCTTGAAGATTTCGGATATGGTCCCAATGTTCGATGATATCTTCATCCTCTTCAACCGTACCAAACATCATCGTAGCTGTTGATTTAATGCCAACTTTATGGGCTTGTCTGTGAATATCAATCCAATCTGCGGTATCTAATTTCTTTGGTGCAATAATATCACGAACTTTATCACTCAAAATCTCAGCTCCAGCACCAGGAATTGAGAACAATCCTTTGGCCTTTAGACGCTCCAATACTTCCTTATATGAAATCTTTGAAATCTTCGCAATATAATCAATCTCTATGGCAGAAAAACCATGGATGGTAATCGTCGGATAATGCGTACTAATCCATGATACCAAATCTTCATACCATTCGATTTTGAGTTTAGGATGCACCCCGCCTTGAAACAGGATTTGTGTCCCTCCAATGGCAATTAATTCTTCGATTTTTTTACCAATTTCTTCAAAACTTAAAACATAGGCATCTTCTTCTTTAGCGTGTCTATAAAAGGCGCAAAATTTGCAATCAACCCAACAAACATTGGTGTAATTGATATTTCTATCTACGATAAAAGTGGTCACTTTATCTGGATGTAGCTCTTGTTTTTTAAGTGTAGCCAAGCGTCCGAGTTCATTCAGGTCATAATGGCGAATCAGCTCTAACGCTTCTTCTTTTGTAATTCTTGACATAATTTTTCCTAATATACTATTTTATTATGGGCATTATACACAAAGTTGACTAAAATTTTAGTGTGTCTGGCTAACAATTTTACTCTCGTATTTAGATTATTCCTCTTTCTTGGTGAGATTTCTCAGTTTTCCAATAAATGCGTTTTTCCCGATAAATGCCAACTTATCTTTCTCTTTTATGATATACTCTTTGTCAATATCAAAAAACCAAATTCCTTTGGTTCTGCACGCAATCATATGAATCTCATGATCAAACATCAACTCCGCTTCTCGAACACTTTTACCGATAAATGATTTAGTGGCTTCAAATTTCGCTATTTTATTGGTCGTACTAAAGTCCACATTATCCATCGATACATCTCCGACGATATTTTCTACTAATTTTTTGGCTGAATCTCGCTCCGGATAGATAATCTTAAAAGCACCCAATCGCGAGAGAATTTCACCATGGGTAAGACTCATGGCTTTGGCGATGATGTTTTTGTTGTTGAGCTCTTTGAGCGCCATCAATGTCAAAATACTCGCTTCCAAACTCTCCCCAATACTGATAATCACGGTATCTAAATCCACCACACCCGCCTCTTCGAGTGCTTTGATATCAGTACTGTCTAAAACGATGGCATCTTCTATGTATTCACTGATTTCTTGAATCTTATGTTCATCATTATCGATTGCGATAACATCAACACCCTCATCTGCCAATCCTTTAGCGATATGATGCCCAAATTTTCCTAATCCGATTACGGCATATGTTTTCATAATAAAATCCTTCCTTCTGGGTATTGTATATGTTTTACTTTTTCTTTCCCCATGATTAAAAAACCAAAGGCAAAAATTCCAATCCTTCCGATGAGCATCAACAAGATGATCATGGCCTTACCAAAAGAGTCAAAATCACTCGAAAAACTTAAAATTCCGCCATTCCCCACAGATACCCCCACGGTACAAAAAGCAGAAATCGCCTCAAAGAGCGTCTTCATAAAACCTGTATGCTGTGTTTCTGTCAATAAAATTGTCGCAATCATCACAACAAAAGAGGCCACAATAATAATCGCAGATGCCCGTTGAATAACTTCTGAAGAAATCGTTCTTTTAAAGAGATTTGGCTTTTGATTACTCAATTTAATCGTATGAATGGTGACGATTATCAACACCGCAACCGTGGTAATTTTAATACCTCCTGCGGTACTGCCAGCGCCACCACCTATCATCATGAAGATTGTAGAACAAAAAAGTAACGGTTCGCTTAAAGTTGAGAGATCGACACTATTAAAACCTGCTGTTCTAAAATTGACAGAGAGAAAAAAACTATTCAAAATACGCTGCCATAAAGGCATATTGCCAAAAACGTCATGATTATCCCACTCGATTGCAAGAAATAATAGTGTCCCTGAGACTAAGAGTATGGCGGTTCCTACCAACGTAATCTTGGTATGTACCGAGAGCATATAGCGCTTTGATACTGCTTTGGCATGCAACTCAACAAGAACAAGATATCCAATCCCCCCAAAGATAATCAACAAAGAGAGGATCATGATGACCCAGATATCACTGTTGTAGCCAATCAAACTATCAGAAAAGAGTGAAAAACCGGCATTGTTATAGGCTGATATCGTATGAAATATCGCTTCCCACAACGCTTTGAAAAAAGACATTTGAAAGCTAAAATGCAAGGTTAAAAGAACAATACCAACACCTTCAATCACAAAGGTGAACAAAAAAACTTTTTTGATAAAATTTTGAATCTCCAAATTGCTTGAATAATTCAATGAATCTTTAGCAAGGTTTTTTTCATGAATATTGAGATTTTTTTTCGTAAACAGAAAAAATAGCGTCACCAAACTCATATACCCAAC
Organism: Sulfurospirillum sp. 1612; assembly: GCF_036556685.1. Lineage (NCBI taxonomy): Bacteria > Pseudomonadati > Campylobacterota > Epsilonproteobacteria > Campylobacterales > Sulfurospirillaceae > Sulfurospirillum > Sulfurospirillum sp. 1612. The sequence goes on along the minus strand of NZ_CP140614.1, from coordinate 995,416 downwards.
ACCGCCTATTTGTATGAGCATCAAGATGATAAACTGTCCTGAAAAGTTAAAATACTCCGACGTACTTTTGACAATCAATCCTGTCACACACACCGCTGAAGTCGAGGTAAAAATCGCATCGATGAATTTGAGATGCCCCACATGAGTAAATGGCAGCATCAAAGCAAAGGCACCGGCAAATATCAAAATAAAATAACTTAAAAAGATAATCTTTAGAGTTTTATGATTCATCTGGCTCGCTTTAAATCGTAGAAATTTATAAAGGTCTTTTGAAATTATAGGCTACGTTACATCAAAAAGGTATTAAAGAGTGCATCCCATTGCGTGAATCTCAACATGGTATAAATCTTATTTTGTTACAATTAAGAAAAAAAGGATTTTTATGTTATTTCCGCTTGATACGCTTATCTTGTTTGTTACAGCATCCGCCCTTTTAGCTCTGGCTCCTGGACCTGACAATATTTTTGTTTTAACCCAATCAATGAGCAAAGGCTCAAAACCTGGTATTTTTGTCACGATGGGACTTTGTACGGGATTGATCGTCCACACGACTGCCGTCGCATTGGGAGTAGCGGCCATCTTCCAAACTTCACAATTGGCATTTGATATCCTCAAATACATCGGTGCGGCCTATCTACTCTATCTTGCTTATCTTTCTTTTAAAAGTGGTGCTTCCCATCATTTCAATGCCAATCACTCTAAAATGAGCTATTTCAAGCTTTATCGTCGTGGTATTTTCATGAATATTACCAATCCAAAAGTCTCTATTTTCTTTTTGGCATTTTTACCGCAATTTACAGATATTAAAAACGGTAGCATGACCTTGCAAATCTTTGTTTTGGGATTTATCTTTATTATTTGTACCTTTATCGTCTTTAGTTCCATTAGTCTTGTCGCAGGAAAATTGGGGCATTGGTTCAATAGAAATAAAAATGCAGAAGGTATCATGAACAAAATAGCCGGTGGAATCTTCACCTTGCTGGCTTTAAAATTAGCCTTCACCAACCGATAATATGAAAAAGGCATTATTGGTATCCTTTATCATCCTCAGTTTATTAGTAGGAACGCTACTGATTGAGTACTTTTTGGAGGCAATTCTCACCTAATATATAAAATGTCATACATATGTTATATGTAAACGTTAAAATTGGTGATAACCATACGTAACCCTCATAAATTTCTCTAGAATGCTGGTGCAATCATGATGAGAAATTTATCCTTGCGATGCCAATACAAGAGGAGCACTTGCGATGAAAATCGGACTGTTTATTCCCTGTTTTATGAATGAATTATATCCTGAAGCCTCCATGGATACTCTCAAGATTTTAGAAAGTTTTGGATTGGATGTGGACTATCCACTGGAACAAACCTGCTGTGGTCAACCCATGGCCAATACCGGGTGCGCTCATGAGAGTGCCCAACTGGCTAAGCGATTTGTAGAAATTTTCAAGCACTATGATTATATCGTCGCACCAAGTGGTAGTTGTGTGAGCATGGTACGACACCATTATGCTCAGTTTGTTTCTGAGATGGAGGGCTTTGAACACGTCCAAAAAAACACTTATGAACTCATCGAATTTATACACGATATCATCAAACCAGACCATCTCAATGTCAGTTTTCCTTACAAAGTGGGCATCCATAATTCTTGTCACGGACACCGAGAACTCGGGCTTGCGAGCATGAGCGAATGCCATGCACCAGCATTTTCTAAAATCAAAGATATCTTGGATTTGGTATCAGATATCTCCTTTTCTACCTTAGAGCGCAATGATGAATGCTGCGGCTTTGGAGGAACCTTTGCGGTGAGCGAAGAAGCCATGAGCGTAGCGATGGGACGAGCACGACTTGAGGATCACATCAAAGCAGGCAGTGAGTATATCACCGGGGTAGATATGTCTTGTTTGATGCACATGCAAGGCTTGATTGATCGAGATAAACTCCCCATAAAAACTATCTACATCGCACAAATATTAGCAAAGGGGTTAGCATGAGTGACCATCCTAAACTCGCCGAAAAATTTGCTTCAAATACCAACCGTATGAAATGGCATGACAAAGCACTGTGGTTTGTTCGCCAAAAAAGGGACATCCAAGCACAAAGTCTGCCAGAGTGGGAAGCACTAAGAGATAAAGCTGATGCTATCAAAACGCATACATTAGCGAATTTAGACCATTATCTCAGCGCATTTGAGACCAATGCTAGAAAACGCGATATTGAAGTACATTGGGCACGAGATGCTCAAGAACATAACAAAATAGTGCTCGATATCTTGCGCCGTAATGGAGCGACGAAACTTGTCAAAAGCAAATCCATGCTTACAGAAGAGTGCCATCTCAATCCTTTTTTAGAAGAAAATGGCATCGATGTGGTTGACACGGATTTGGGAGAACGAATTGTCCAACTCCGACACGAACCTCCTTCTCACATCGTCTTGCCAGCCATTCATCTCAAGAAAGAAGATGTCGGTACAACATTTGAAAAATTTCTCCATACACAAAAAGGCAACAGTGACCCTACCTATCTCACACATGAGGCCAGAAAACATCTTCGAGAGAAATTTCTAGGTGCCGATGCCGCACTCACGGGCGTCAATTTTGCCATTAGTGAAACCGGTGGTATTGTCGTATGTACCAATGAGGGAAATGCTGACCTTGGTGCGAGTCTTCCGAAATTACATATTGCATCCATGGGAATTGAAAAGATTATCCCACGACTCAAGGATCTCTCTGTCTTTACCCGCCTTTTAGCACGCAGTGCCACGGGACAACCGATCACGACCTATACCTCTCATTACCACTCTCCGCAACATGAAGGAGAGATGCACATCATCATCGTGGACAATGGCAGAAGCCAAATCTTAGGCAACAAAAAATATGTCAAATCGCTTCAATGTATCCGCTGTGGCGCATGTCTCAATACCTGCCCGATTTATAGAAGAAGCGGAGGATATAGCTATGGTTACACCATTCCAGGACCTATTGGCTCCACCCTTGGAGCGAGTAAAGCGATTCAAAAAAATGCTTCGCTGCCTTTTGCCTGTTCACTGTGTGCTTCGTGTAGCAATATATGTCCGGTAAAGGTAGATTTACATGAGCAACTCTACCTCCACCGTCAAGATGTCGTGGATGCGGGTTTGTTGGACAAAACAAAACATCGCGCACTTAAAATGGCAACGTGGGTGATGAAACACCCTATGATTATGGATTCAGGTGGCAAGATTGCAAGAAAACTAGTCCCCATATTACCGCGCAATCTTTTGTATTCAAAATTCAATGTCTGGGGAAAAAATCGAGAATTGCCACCCTTTCCAAAGCAGAGTTTCAAGGAGTTGTATAAGGAGCGTAAAAAATGACTTCAAAAGCGTATATTTTAGATCAAATCAGAACCAATATCGCTAAACAAAACACGACTCAGGTAGCATTGCCTGATCTTGAAATAGCGCATGATGACTATCATGATAAAGACAAACAATTTGCACAAGCACTGCAATCTGTCGGAGGCATGGCACACTGGCTGGATACTCAAGAAAATATCGAAACTTTTATACAAGAGCATTATCAACATCATGGTACTATCGCGACCTCTATGGATTTGCAAATCGAACACATCAACCCCAATGATGTCCAAGACCCGCATGAGTTAAAAAACGTGGACCTAGCAGTGGTCAAAGGAGAATTTGCAGTAGCAGAAAATGCAGCAGTGTGGTTGCAAGATCATGAAAATATCAATCGTTCGCTTTATTTTATCGCGCAAAGATTGTTAATTGTTGTCAAAAAAGAGCATATTGTAGCGAGTATGCATGAAGCCTATGAGCAGATTAATTTCAAGGAAAATACATTTGGTACTTTTATCAGTGGTCCATCAAAAACTGCAGATATTGAACAAGCCCTCGTCATTGGAGCGCACGGTGCGATGGAGTGTATGGTACTTTTTATCTGAGTAAATGTCCGGCATTTTTCATAAAATAGACATCAGCAAAAGGTGTAAAAAATTCAAGTGCTGCGGTCGTATCTAAAATCTGGTCTAATCCTCCTAGATAGACTTCAATAGCAGTATTGCGCTCGCACAGTCGTTTGATTTGTTCTTGATCCCAAACATAATACAATGCTTTTTTTAGTACCTCTTTTGTGCTATGTTTACGGTAGATTGAAAGATCATCATGATAGGGATATTGCGCTCGATTTATAAAATCTGAACAGTAATTATCGGGATTTTTGAGAAAACGTTCTATTTGATTTTTTTTGAATATTTCGCTTCTATTTTGAAAAAAAACAGGAGAAAAGAGCTGAAGTTTGTCGATTCTTGTTTCACTCTGCAGTGCATATTCAAAAGCATCAATGGCGCCCATACCAAAGCCTGCGACACAAAAATCACAAACCTCTAGCCAATCTTCAAATAGTTTTGATTCCCCTTTAAAACAAAATCCACTAAAATATTTCATTGAGAATCTTTTTTAAATCTTCCCGTGAAACGCTCTCTTTTTCAAACAATATGTTTGAAATGCTATCTAGCGTACTTCCCATACCTAATAAAAACTTCTCGACTTCTGCAAATGCTTCATCCAAAATTTTCTCTACATCATGATTATTTGGCAAGACTTTATCGCCCATGCCATAATTCTCAACCATATTTTGGACGATACTCGTCGCGCGTTTTAAATCTTCTGTCGCATTTGAAAATTTTTCATTGTATTTGATTTGTGTCGCCACGATACCTGCAAGATATACTTTGACTTTGGAGAGCATCTGTGTTTTGGATTCAATCTCTTTATCCATATCTTTCAAGCGGTCATTGACAATAGTAATCTTGTCAAAATCCACTTCAAACCAATAGGCACATAAGGCTTTGGCCCCTTGATAGACCGATTGAATTCGTTTCTCTTCATCACTGTAACTGAGCACTTTTGTCTTGCCTAAGAGTACTTTGAGTCTCACGGCTCGAAAATCCTCTTGCTCGATTATTTGACTTTTTCGCCTGAGTGCATTAATCGCCGCTTCATTCACAAAAGTTGACAATGCCGCACCTGAAAACCCGACACTCATCTTTGCTATTTCATCAAGATTGACGCGAGAAGGTTTATCTTGGAGGTAAATTTGCAAGATATCTTTTCGATCAGCAAGATCTGGCAAGGGGATAAATACCCGTCTGTCAAATCGACCCGAACGCAACAACGCCTCATCAATGACTTCGATTTTATTAGTAGCACCAATCACGATGACACCGCTATTGTCTTCAAAGCCATCCATCTCAGTCAAGAGTTGATTGAGGGTAGATTCGCGCTCATCATTGCGCATCCCGCCACGTGCTTTACCAACGGCATCGATTTCATCTATAAAAATAATCGAAGGAGCATACGCTTTGGCATGAGAAAAGAGTTCACGCACTCTTTTAGCACCCATACCGACATAAATTTGGACAAAACTCGCACCACTTTGATAAAAAAACGGTACATTAGCCTCTCCTGCCACGGCTTTGGCGATGAGTGTTTTACCCACACCCGGAGGTCCAATCAATAACACGCCCTTAGGCAATGAAATACCATATTTTTGATATTTGCTAGGACTTTTCAGAAAATCCACGATTTCTTCAAGCTCCTCTTTGACCTCTTTAATACCCGCAACATCAGTAAATTTTATTTTCGAGATTGCCGGATTCATTTCAAAAGAGCCAAGAGAATCCAAAGAGAACATTTTGGTCTCTTTTTTTTGTTCGCTTTCAATCTGTTCTCGCATCTGACGTTTTTTTGCATAAATCACCAACCACAATAAGACAAAAGCCAACATCAATGCGGTGATAAGTGTATTGGCGTATTCATTATTGTCTTCTACTTCTATGGGGACTTTTTTGAGAAGATCTTTGATCATGATGCCATCTTTAGCTATAGAATAGACCCCTTCGGTCGTGTATAAGATAACTTCGTTTTGGCTAATTTTTGCTTTTTCGATGACCCCATTTGTCAGTAATTTATGATACGTATCTAGATTAATAATCGAGGGTGAATTTTGGATATACTGATATCCCATCAAGATCACAACAATACTCAATGCCATCATTGACACCAGTAATTTTTTGGATCTAAAATTCAGCAAAGTTGCCATTTTCTCGAACATCATAATCTCCTATCTCAATCCACTCTTTTGAAATATCTCTATCTGATTTGATATATATTTTATTATAGTACTGATCAAATCCGGTATATAAGCCATTTTTTTGTTCTTCAACAAGTATATCTAAACTTTTTTTATTCTTTAATCTAAATTCGTAATTTTTTTGTTCAATGATGGATTCCAATGCCTTTAAGCGTGTTTTTGAAACATCTCCACGAATCTCATCTTTCAATTTTGCCGAAGGGGTCCCATCTCTTTTGGAATAGATAAAGGCATGAATGTGCGTCAAAGGAAAATCTTGAATCTTTTTCAAACCATCTTCCCATCTCTCTTCGCTCTCTCCGGGATGTCCCACGATGAAATCGGTCCCTAGTGCAAATCCAAGACTTTGCAACTCATAAAAAAGTTCCAAATCATCTTTGGTATTATTGCGCCTTCTCATGATACGCAGCATCTCTTCATTGGTATGTTGCAATGCGATATGTAAATGACGCTCCAACCATGGCTCGTGCAATATTTCACGAAAACTCTCATCAATCTGAACCGGCTCAATACTCCCTAATCTCAAGCGTCTCACTCCACGAATTTTACCAATATTTTGGACCAATTTCCCCAATGAGCTGCCCTTGTCTTTACCATAGCTTCCGATATTGGTACCGGTGAGGATAAATTCTCCATATCCATTGCTGGCTAATTTTTCGATTTGTTCGAGTATTTTACTCTCATTTTGACTGCGTGCGTTACCCCTGACATAAGGGATAATACAATAACTGCATCTAAAATCACACCCTTCTTGGATTTTGATAAATGCTTTATTTTTACCTAAATACTCCTCAACAATCGTCTCATCAAGCGAAGTCAAATCACCAATCTCAACAAAGCGTGTCTCTCTTTGCAAAAGCTTATTGAGATTCTCTTTTTCAGAGTGTCCAAATACACCAAAGACTTTCTCTTTGGCGAACAAATCCGCACCCTTACTAAAAGCACCACACCCTCCGATATAGACTTGTTTCCCTTTGCGATTGAGCGCATTAATATAGCTTCTGACACCACTATCAGCACCATTGGTAACCGTGCAAGAGTTCACAACAACGATTTGTGCTTCCTCTTCATTGCGTGTCACTTCAAAATCCTTGAGATTTTGCATCATCACTTGTGTATCGTAGATATTAGTGCGACAACCGAATGTTTTAAAAAATACTTTCTTAGCCATGAAACCCACCTAAGAGCGCCATAACATCTGCTTTGGGGACATCATCACGCAATGAAAATCCACCAATCCCCTGTGGCAAGACCCAGGTAATCTTATCATGATGACTTTTTTTGTCTAGGAAAAAATGCTGATAAAAGGCTTCGCAATCTTGGATTTCATAATCCGTAGGAAGATGATAGCGTTTGAGCAGCGCGGCAATACGAGTCGCTTCATCGGCTTCCATCAAACCCAATGACACCGCCAAAGCATTGGCCATCACCATCCCAATCGCCACAGCTTCGCCATGGAGATAGCGGGTATAATGTGTCTCATTTTCGATGACATGTGCAAACGTATGTCCATAATTCAAAACCGCTCGAATACCCTTTTCACGTTCATCTTGAGCCACGACACGAGCCTTTGTTTCGATACTTTTTTGTACGGCTTTTTTCAGTGCCGCTTCTTCATGAATATCATGATTCTCAAGCCACTCAAAAAAATCTTTGTCAAACGTCACGGCCATCTTGATAATTTCTGCTACTCCGGCTGAAAATTCTCGTGCTGGTAGGGTTTTTAAAAACTGTGTATCACAATAGACACGAGAGGGTTGCCAAAAGGCTCCTATTAGATTTTTGCCATAGGGTGAATTCACGCCCGTCTTGCCGCCCACACTGGCATCTACTTGTGCTAAAAGCGTCGTAGGGATTTGAATAAAACGAATGCCGCGCTGAAAAATAGAAGCAGCAAATCCCGTCATATCACCAATCACGCCACCACCTAATGCAATCAAAATCGATTGACGATCGAGTCTGTTTTCAAAACATTGATTCAAAATATCTTGAATCGTCTCCATATTTTTATACGCCTCACCATCAGGGACACTGATAATGTGTATTGCATCGGCTTTGATGTGAGAGAGTAATCGCTCAAGATGCAGTGCAGCGACCGTTGGATTGGTCACGATGGCAACTTTGGTATCAAAGTTCATATCACTTAATGTTTCGATAAATATCTCATAGTTTTTATCTTGTGTATTATTAAAATCAATGGTAATTACCATAAAAGTTTCTCCTAAGTATCAACAGTGACAGGCATAAATACCTGATAATTTGAGGCCAATTTAAAATACAATTTATCCATATCAGTAGAAAAAATTGAGAAAATATTGGAATGGGCTATTTTTCGGCTAAAGGGGATAAATTGCACAATATCGCTCCGATGCCTCAGCACTAATAGTGGATTTTTTTGAGAATCGATAATCTCAATTTCTTTGTTAAAAATTTTAGATAAGTTATTAAAATGTTCACTCAATTCATCCTCTTCTAGTGAGCCTTCTGGTTTGAAGTTGTAGAGTTTAATTTTCAAATCTAATTGACTTGAAAAATCAAAAATCGCAGAAGATTCTTTTTCGATATCATCACTATCATTGCTCAAAATCACAGCCTCTCTAAGCTCTGAAAAACCCCAAAAGCCTATCTTAAAGATGGGTTTTCTAATTTCAAAAAATTCACGAATGTATTTCACAAAAAAATCATGACGTACGATAATGAGACCAATATCAACATGTTTGACATCCTGCTTTAGCACACGATAAAAAGAGCGCTCATAATAATCTATATTGATGCTAATATTAGCACCTTCATAACTTTTAATCTTTTCAAATTGCTTAGAATAGGTCGGATTAATCACTTTGACATACAATCGTCTTGAGTTAATTTTAGAATGCAATAACATGGCATCATTTAAAATCATGGCGATGTCTTTATCACTCATTTTTAGCATATCAATCAAGCAGTAAATCACCTGTCCAAACGGTGAAGGGAACTGACCGATTTCACGTTTGGCACTTTTGTAGACACTTTTTAAAACATTGGGGTCTCCAATAATCAACAACATATCATTGGGTTGAATCATCAAAGAATCTCGAGGCAAAATCAGTTTATTAGCGCGATAAATTGCTGCAATTTTCCACGTACTTTGCTCAATATTTCCCAAATGGCGATACGAATACGAACTCCCCGTAGGAATACGCACCTCCATAATCTCACCCTGTCCGAGTCCTACATTTTGCGCGATGACTGGCATATCAGGCAAATAATCGGTAAAACGAGAGGATAAAACTTCACGAGAATCTAAAAGATACAATCTTTTATCATCATACGCAATTCCCCAACGGTCCACCATCACAATCTGAATCTTGGGATCGATTTTTCTGATATTTTCATAAGCCGCTTCTGCATCTATTTTCTTTGAGACGACAATCATAACTTGAAAAAATTCTTGATCAAAGACAAGGGAGAGCTTTTTGAAACTCGTCGGATCAAAATTATGAAATGTAAAATTTTCAGGCTTATGTTCAGGCACCGAGCGCGCATCATAGTAGACGACCGAATAGTTGTTGGCACCGTCTTGAAGGTTCACCACTCTTTCTAAAAAATATTTAGCCAAAATACCATCAGCTAAAATCAGGATATTCTTCATCAATACTCCAAAAACGTCAAGAATCTTTTTATTATATTATACCTAAGATGAAATCAAGACTCACTTATGAGAGAAAAAGTAACCTTTTTTATTCTCTCATGATAAGACAATCACTCCCATCATCACGCCATCTTTTTATTATAAAGTTTGTGATAAAATAAAGGACAGTAGTCAATGCAAAGAGGAGGAAAAATGGACTCTTGGTTTTCTTGCAATCTTGGCGATGCCATGTTGGCAACAGAGCGCTTAGATGCCATCGAAAAACGTTTTTTATCACAATATGAAAAACAAAATCAGCCCGAAGATATGGCAATCTTTTATCGTCATGAATCAGAAGGACGCTTACAGTGTGAAGTCAAAGTCTATTTCTCACCAAAATGTGCCTCCATCGCCCAAGAATTTGACGCCATAAAATCCCCAAGACCCGCACCGGAAAGTTTGGGACAACTAGCCGGTTCCCCAAAAGCAAGAACGCTATTATGGGAAGTTTAAGCGCTAATACTGAGCATTCCCACTCCCATCATGATAAATAAAACGCCCGAAATACGGTAAAAAATCCTCAGTCTTTTTTCATCCGAAAAGAGTTGGCGCGCCCTTTTTCCCAAATAGCCATAAAACATCAAAGAGCAAAAAGAGATGAAGATAAACGTCGCGGTCATGATACAAAATTGTAACAGAGTACTTTTGTCTTGTTCTAAAAACAGTGGAAATATTGCGCTAAAGAACAAAATAGGCTTAGGGTTCGTAGCTGCAACTAAAAAGCCCTTTTGGAAGACTTTTTTACTATCAAAAAGATGCACTTTTGCTCCAGATTTGGCAAAAGCAAATTTCATTTTGTGATTGAAGATTTGTTTGAAGCCTAGATAGATAAGGTATCCCGCCCCTACGATTTTTAGTACCATAAAAAACACCGCTGAAGTCTTGAGTAAAACACCCACACCAAACATCGCTACTAAAGAGAGCAAAAACAGTCCTATGGCATTGCCTAGTGTGGAGAGAAAGACCGCTTTGAGGTTAAAGTTGATGGCATTATTGATGGCCAAAAGTATCGCCGCACCCGGAGAAGTAATCGTAAAAAATGAGATGGCCACATAACTGAGATAATTATTGAAATCCATAGTCTATCCTGATTTTTTTATGAAGTATATAATCTTTCGTGTTTCAAAGTATAGGAGCATATTGCTATTTTGCAAACGGGTGTTTCACCTGAGAGGGAGAGTGTCCGTAGAACTGTTTATAGACTTTTATCATGTGCGATTGATCATAAAAGCCACACTCTTGTGCGATATCTGCAAATTGAACGCCACCATCAATCATCGCCCTAGCTTTATTAATCTTGATATTTTGGAGGTATCGATAGGGAGAAATATTCATGTGCTTTTTAAACTCTCTGATAAAGTGATATTTTGATATTCCCAATTCTTGCGTCATGGCATCTAGGCGTATCTCTTTTGAGAGGGCATGCGCTTGCATGTAGGAGCATGCATTTTTGAGCCATTGTCTAGGCAGAGGGTGCTCATCATCCAAAATATTAACCTCCAAATAGTGCTCAATCAGATACGAGAAAAACTCTAAAGCTGCCATTTCCATCGCCATCTTATCATCAGTATCACAAAAGGATGCATAGAGCAGATAAAAGAGTGCTATGGCTTTTTGATCTTGTATTATGGATTGAAATTTTATATTCTCACAAGGCACCATCGCTTGGATAAAAGCACGTTGTGGGACGATATTAATATGAGTCCACGTACTGCGAAGAATCGCATGAGATTCATGAGGGTTGATAATCCTGATATCGTTTTTAAAGGCTGTGTAGCACGTAGTAGCCTTAGAAAAAGTACACGCGCCCTCCGTAATCAAAGATATCGAAAAATTATCATGAGAGTGGGTATCAAAGGCTTTATTTGAAAAACTGCTCTTAGAATAGGTAATCTCTTTCAATAAAATTCTCTTTCAAACCAAAATTAAAGAAGCATTATAGCACACTCCTCTTTGTGCCAAAACTCTTTATAAAAAAGATTTCGCTAAAATGGAGTCTTTCATGATTCATATAAATTAAGGATAGATTCCAAAGATGAAATTTCAAATAGATAATAAAGACCAAAATGCCAGAGCGTGTACGATTACGACTGCGCACAGTACGATACAAACACCGATCTTCATGCCAGTTGGTACGGTGGGAAGTGTCAAAAGTCTAGATGCCACAGATTTAGTGGAGCTTTTGGGAGCTAAGATTATACTGGGCAACACCTACCACCTCTACTTAAGACCGGGGGATGAAGTGGTCAAACACTTTGGCGGATTGCACGGTTTTAGTAAATTTCCCAATAGCTTTCTCACCGATAGTGGTGGATTTCAAGCTTTTAGTCTCAGTGACATCTCCAAAGCAGATGCCGATGGTATCAAGTTTAAATCCCATATCGATGGCTCGACACACTATTTTACACCGGAGAAAGTCTTAGATATTGAGTACAATCTCAATTCTGATATCATGATGATTTTAGATGATCTTGTTGCCCTCCCTGCCACCAAAGAGCGCGTCGCACTCTCGATTAAAAGAACGACCGATTGGGCCAAGCGTGCCATCACCTATCACACATCACAACAACAAAAAGGCATCGGTATCGATCAAAATATCTTTGCGATTATCCAAGGAGGTATCGATCAAGAATTCCGAAAAATCTCCGCCAATGAACTCTGCGCATTAGAGGATTATGACGGGTTTGCCATCGGGGGTTTGAGTGTCGGAGAGCTCAACTCTCAAATGTATGATACGGTCGAATTTACCACCGAATTTATGCCACAAGACAAACCTCGATACCTTATGGGCGTGGGAACGCCTGAGGATATCGTCGAAAATGTACAGCGCGGTGTGGATATGTTTGACTGTGTGATGCCAACAAGAAATGCAAGAAATGGTACTCTTTTTACCTCTTTTGGGAAATTAAATATCAAAGGGGCTAAATACATCTTGGATTCGGATCCGATCGATCCAGAGTGTGATTGTCACACATGCAAAAATTATTCTCGTGGCTATCTCAACCACCTCTTTCGTGCTCGTGAATTGACCTATTTTAGGCTCGCTTCTCTTCACAATCTGCACTACTATTTGACGCTCATGAAGCAGATTCGAGAGGCGATTCTCAAAAATCGTTTTCAAGAATTCAAAAAAGAATTTTATACAAAAAGGGGTAAATAATGAAATGCGAATGGTGCAAAATTCTCTTTCCTTTTGGGCTCATCGTCCTCATCGTCGCTATTTTCTCATACCAGTTTATCGAACCTCCTGCACCTAAAACGATTAAAATCGCGACAGGAAAAACCACGGGTTCATATTATAAATATGCGCTTGAATATCAAAAAATCCTAAAAAAAGAGAAATTTGATTTGCAAATTATCCCAACAGCAGGCTCTGTTGAGGCACTCTCATTGCTTGAAGCACACAAAGTGGATGTGGCTTTCGTACAAGGAGGCACCGCCAATCAACGGGACATCAAAGATCTCATGTCACTTTGTAGTATTTATTATGAGCCTCTTTGGATTTTCTATAAAGACAAAGCGCGATTGAAATATCTCTATCAATTTAAAGGCAAAAAGCTCTACATCGGAGATATCGGCAGCGGTACGCGTGCACTTGCTGAGGTGTTACTCAAAGAAAACAATATCAACGCAGACAATACGCACTTCATAGACCTTAAAGGAGAAGATCCCCAAAGAGCACTCCAAGAGGGAAAAGTCGATGCAATTTTTAGTGTCATTTCACCCAATTCGCAAAAAATTCAAAATCTCTTAAAAGATAAAAACTTGAAACTCTTTAGTTTCCAAAGAGCCAAAGCATACAGCAAAAAATTCTCTTACCTTTCTGCTTTAACTTTGGGTGAGGGCATCATCAATCTGGAGAAGAATATCCCCTCTTCTAATCGTATACTACTCGGTACAACAGCGACTTTAGTCTCTACTAAAACACTACATCCCGTGCTGATTAAGTTGCTGATTAAAGCAGCCAAAGCGGTACATGCACCTGCTTCAATTTTTTCAGTACAAAATGAGTTTCCCACAAGCAAATATACTCAAATCCCTATGAGTGAAGCGGCACAAAAATACCTCATAAAGGGCGATAGTTTTTTAGAGAGAATCTTTCCATTTTGGATTGCCAATTCTATCGAGAGACTCACTATCATGATCATCCCACTGCTGACACTGCTCTTCCCGCTTCTTAAAGGAGCACTTCCGCTGTATCGATGGCGTATTCGATCGAAAATCTATAAATGGTACAAAATTCTTCATGAAGTGGATTCTAAACTCATCGATGCAAAAAGAGAAGATTTAATCGCCATCAAAAAAGATTTGACCAAGATGCTCAATGAGATACAAAAAGACACCAAAATACCCCTCTCTTATATGGGAGAATATTATGATCTCAAAGTACATGCCAATTTGATACTGGGTAAAATCGATACATTATTAAAAAAACCAAAGGATTAACATGCAAACCATTCCAAAAACCATGAAAGCCATCATCCTAAAAGGGCATGGTGATTATGATCAATTGAGCCTCAAACACGATTATCCCACACCAAAACCAAAAGCCAACGAAGTGCTCATTCAAGTCAAAGCAGCGGGAGTGAATAATACCGATATCAACACAAGAATTGGTTGGTATGCCAAAAATGATGATCTCTCAAAAAATAGTAGTTGGTCAGGAGATACGCTCTCTTTTCCAAGAATTCAGGGTGCTGATGTATGTGGCTATATCGTCAAAGTTGGGGAAAATGTCGATTCAAATCGCATAGGAGAGCGCGTACTCATCGAGCCTTCGCTTAGAGAAATCAATGGAGAAGTATTACAAAATTCAGGGTATTTTGGCTCAGAGTGCGATGGAGGATTTGCTCAGTATACCGTCGTATCAGCGCGTCATGCACATAAAATAGAAAGCAAATACAGTGATATTGAACTGGCCTCTTTCCCCTGCTCGTACTCCACTGCTGAAAATCTTCTCTCACGTGCCAATGTCAGCGAAAAAGATACGCTCTTAATCACAGGAGCCTCTGGTGGTGTAGGCTCTGCGGCCATTCAGCTCGCTTTGGCACGTGGTACTAAAGTCATCGCCATCACGTCACCTAAAAAATTTGATGCCATCAAAGCATTGGGCGCCTCACAAGTCATCTCAAGAGATGATGATATCATCCAAGTATTAGGAGAAAATAGCGTCGATGTCGTCATTGATTTGGTCGGAGGAGCAACATGGCCAAAACTTTTAGAAGTTCTAAAACCAAAAGGAAGATACGCGATTTCCGGTGCCATTGGTGGCGCCCAAGTGACCCTTGATCTGCGCACTTTATATCTCAAAGATTTAAATTTTTTTGGGTGCACCGAATTGGAACCTTATGTTTTTAGCAACCTAATCAAACGTATCGAAAAAGAAGAGATCCGCCCCTTAATCGCCAAGGTCTATCCGCT
The DNA here is from genome assembly GCF_036556685.1 of Sulfurospirillum sp. 1612. NCBI lineage: Bacteria > Pseudomonadati > Campylobacterota > Epsilonproteobacteria > Campylobacterales > Sulfurospirillaceae > Sulfurospirillum > Sulfurospirillum sp. 1612. The sequence goes on along the minus strand of NZ_CP140614.1, from coordinate 980,173 downwards.
TTTTGATATTGTCACCGCACAAAAAGAATTTTTAGAGAAAAAACACATCGGAAAAATCGTATTGGAAGTCTCATAAAGATGCAACGAATCTTCTCTGTCATCATTGTGATTCTCTTGGCTTTGCCCATGGGATACACAATGTACAGCTTGTATTTTAGCCTCTCTCATGATAGTGGTAAATTGCATATTATTTACAAAGCAATCCATACGCCAAGCGATATTCAACTCTTAGATGGACCCATCGTAGCCCCTATCCTTTATACCTCTGTTATCTCTTTAAAGACCCTTCCTACAAAAAAGAAAAAAGAGGCCTTTATCTCTATCTTATTGCCATCTATTTTACTGGCAAAACGCAAGATTAGCAAAGAGCGCGAAACACTCAAAAGAATTTTGGCATTGCCAACGCGAAGTGAATCTGAACAAAAGATTATCGATAAATATAAAAAAATTTTTAGACTCAAAGATGAGACACTCATCCCCCAAAAACTCGTCACTCACGCACCAAGCGTCGTGATAGCACAAGCCGCTATCGAGAGTGGATGGGGCAGCTCGAGATTTTTCACACAAGCCAACAATCTCTTTGGGGTCTGGTCATTTAAAAAAAGCGACAACCGCATCGCAGCAGGTCAAACACGAAGTGGCAAAACCATCTATCTGAAAAAATACAAAACATTGGAGGGTTCGGTATATGATTATTTTCAAACCCTCTCAAAAGTCGGTTCTTATGCCAAATTTCGAGAAGCTCGAGCCGCCAATGAAAATCCCCTCGAACTCATAAAATATCTCAAAAGCTACTCAGAAATGGGCGCTATTTATACCCAACAACTCAAAACGCTCATCGAAAAGAACGATTTGCAAAAGTATGACGATTACCGACTACCTTAATAATTGTGGGTTATAAGTTTTATCAAAAAAAACTTTGAACTACTTAATATAATAAATTTATTTTGATTTGTATCAAAGACCACTAGTCATAGGAATAATTTCTAAATAGGACACAACAGATACTAGAACAACAAGTCTAAAATCAATACTTACATTCTTGTATCTTAGATAAACCAACAAAAAAATATCGACACAATAAAAAAAGACAATACTATCATATAAATATGTGGAATATCTAAGCCTTTTTGAATAGAAAATTTTTAATAATAATTTTCAAAAAATCGCTATGAACTTGAGAAGAAGAAAACACATGAAAAGGATTATCTTACGTATTCCTTTTCTTATAATTATGTGTATTCTTTCCCATGTATATGAAAAAAATCCATATAAATACTTAATAATATAACACTCGTTATAAATAAGTAAATTGCTATCAGTTTTTTATTGCTACTCTCCTGTTCAACTTGATGCGCAAAGATAAAACCAACTAAGATATATACAAAACATATTATTTGATATATTGTGTGAAACATTATGTTATTACGCCAATAATTTTTTTAATGATTTTCAACATACTTTTTATTCCATATCGCCTTATAATCGCTCTCCTACAGATGCCGCATGCGCGCCTAAGCCTTCAGCCTTGGCCAACAAGACACATTTGTCTCCGACTTTTTTGATTCCCGTCTCACTCATGCTAATAATGGAGGATTTTTTGATGAAGTGATCCACACTCAATGGAGAATAAAACTTGGCCGTTCCGCCTGTTGGCAAGGTATGATTAGGGCCGGCGATATAATCTCCTATCGGTTCTGGGGTATAGCGTCCTAAAAAGATAGCACCCGCGTGTTTGATATCGGGTAAAATTTCCATCGGTTCGGCACACATCACTTCTAAGTGTTCTGGTGCAATCTCATTCATCAGCGTTATGGCTTCATCCATATCTTTTGAGATGATGATAGCCCCTCGATTTTCGATTGAGGTTCTGGCTATTTTTTCTCTACTCAAAGTTTTGAGCCATCGCTCAATCTCGTTGATGGTTTGATTGGCAATACTCTCACTGGTGGTGATCATGATAGAGCTGGCCATCTCATCATGTTCGGCTTGGCTCAGTAAATCAATCGCAAGCAAATTGGCATCCGCACTCGTATCCGCAAGCACGCCGATTTCACTCGGACCCGCAATCATATCAATATTGACTTCGCCATAGACAAGTTTTTTGGCCGTGGCTACAAAGATATTGCCAGGACCGGTGATGACATCGACTTTAGGGATGCTTTGGGTTCCATAAGCCATCGCCGCAATGGCACTTGCCCCTCCGACTTTGTAAGCTTTTTTGATACCGCATAAATGCATCGCAGCAAGAAGCAAGGCATTGAGTTCATTTCCCGGTGCTGGAGTACAGACAACAATCTCATTGACACCCGCTACAATAGCAGGAACAGCATTCATCAATAAAGAGCTCGGATAAGCTGCTTTGCCACCGGGGATATAAAGTCCTGCACGATCCACTGCAGTGATTTTTTGTCCAAGAATCGAGCCAGTATCATCAGTCTCCATCCATGTTTTTGGCATTAATTTTTCATGATAGGCATAAATACGATCATAGGCTAACTGCAAAGCGTGTTTTAAATCCTCATCTAATGAATCGTATGCTTTTTTCATCTCATCGACACTAATTTCAAGCGCTTTATCATTGAGCACTTCCCAATGATCAAACTTTTGAATGTGTTTTTTTAAGGCATCATTGCCCTCTTTTTTGATTTCATCAATAATGCCCGTGACAATTTTGGAGACATGTTCCATATCCATTTTGCCGCGTTCTAGTAATTTTTTAAATTCTGTATTAAAGTTTGTATCATCAGTTTTTAATATTTGCATCTATTTTCCTCGTAATTCTTTCATTCATTTTACCATATTTTCGCTCATATCTCGCTTGCATCGAGAGATTGCCTTTGAGTCCGCCTTGATGGATATAAATCACATTGCCCTTAATCTTTTCAATATTCTCTAAAAGTTTTATCCAACCAATAGGGTCATACAATAAATCAAAGGTCACTCCCATCTCGTGTTGTAAACGCGCCCATAGGGCATAAGCTTCTTGATACAGTTTTCCATAGTGATATTTTTTAGAAGAATCCAAAATGATAGGATGCTCACAGCTAGATTCTACCATATTCCATTGTTCTTCTAAATATTCCCTACTCCCTACCGTCGTGCATGTATAGACCGGGTAAGGGAGATATTTTTGTAAATACAGTGCTGTGGTTCCGGTACCGGAGGGCAAAAAGACACAAGGGTTCTCAAGGTGTTGTTTATCGATATCCTCACACAATTCTAGCGCAAGATTTTTGATTCCGATTTCTGCTTCTTTTTGTCGCCCACCCTCTTCAATCACCAAGGTAACATCATCCTCTAATTGATGGGCATCATGATAGCGATTTTGCGATATCATCAGTCTCATACCATTTTCAATGGCATAACGATAATTTCCTATGGGATTTTGTCTCAAAAAATGAGGCACATGATCACAAAAATAGAGAAACTCCCAACCACGCATTTTTGCGAGAACACTCAAAGAATACATGGCATTGGATTGATTTGAACCATAACTAACAATGCGCTGGATATGTGAAAAATCGTGGCTCAAAAAATAGTAAAATTTACGCGCTTTATTGCCGCTAAAATCAGGATGTAATAAATCATCTCGTTTGATATAAAAAGTACGGTTTAAAAAAAAGTGTGCCTCTAAGGGAGTTTGCAGTAGTGTCATCAAAAAGAAGAGCCCCTTGGGGCTCTTGTATTAATTTCTGTTGATACAGTTAAGATCGCGATACGTTTCTTTGAGTCGTTTAATCAACCCTTTTTCACCCGCTCTCAACCATTTTCTAGGGTCATAATATTTTTTATTTGGTAAATCATCACCATCAGGATTGCCAATTTGAGATTGTAAATAATCACGATATTGGTCAATATAACCTTTGGTACCTTCCCAAAATGCCCATTGTGTATCGGTGTCAATATTCATCTTTATCACCCCATAAGAAAGGGATTCTTCGATATCATCAAGATGACTACCGCTACCACCGTGAAATACAAAATTGACCGGTCTTGGTGCTGTTTTAAATTTTTCTTCAATGTAATCTTGAGAATTTTTCAAAATTTTTGGCAATAAATTCACATTGCCAGGTCGATACACACCGTGAACATTACCAAATGATGCCGCGATTGTAAAACTTTCGCTGATTTTACTCAACTCTTCATACGCATACGCCACATCTTCGGCTTGAGTATATAACGCTGAGTTATCCATGCTCGTATTATCGACGCCATCTTCTTCACCACCAGTACAACCGAGTTCAATCTCAATGGACATTCCGATTTTAGAAATACGCTTCAAGTACTCTTTACACGTCGTAATATTTTCTTCCAAACTCTCTTCTGAGAGATCTAGCATGTGCGAACTAAAAAGAGGTCTGCCATATTTTGCAAAATAATCCTCTCCTTCATCCAACAACCCATCAATCCAAGGCAAGAGTTTTCTCGCCGCATGATCGGTGTGCAAAATGACAGGAATGCCATACGCTTTAGAGAGATTATGGACATGCAATGCCCCACTAATCGCACCTAAAATGGCTGAAACATTAGGATCAAGTCCTTCACCTCCCCAAAACTTGGCACCACCAAATGAAAATTGGATAATAATAGGAGAATTGACTTCTTTTGCTGTTTCCATCACGGCATTGATTGAATCCGTGCCGACAACATTGACAGCAGGGATAGCAAAAGAGTTTGCTTTTGCTACCTCATAGATTTTCTTTAGATCATCACCAAACACAACCCCTGGTTTCACGAAATCAAATATTTTTTTGCCTTGCATCTGAGCGCCCTTTATTTAATTGTAATTTTTGCACCTTTTTTAAGACTCTTTGCTTCATCGGAAACTTTTTTTCTAAATTTTTCCATTTTTAAAGCATATTCTATCTTTGGTTTCATTTCTGCTAATGTTGCTTTTTTGCCAACTTCTTTGTTTTCTAGCAAAATAACATGGTAACCAAATTGTGTTTTCACTGGTTTCATAGTAATCGCACCTTTTTTCAATGCAAATGCAGCATCACTGAATGCTTTTACCATTCTACCTTTGTCAAACCAACCCAGTTCTCCACCCTCTTTAGCACTTGGACCTACTGATTTTGTTTTTGCTAATTCTATGAATTTTTTATTTAACGCATCACCTTTTAAATTTTTCAATTCATTGATGACTGCTACGGCTTCTTTTTCTGTTTTCAAAAGAATATGTCTCGCTTTGGCACGTGATGGTTTTACAAATTTGCTCTCGTTTTTATTGTAATAATCTTTGATTGATTTTTCATCAACTTTGACTTGTGCAAACTCTTTTTTCATCCAAAGTTCCAACGCTAAATCACTTTTGATTTTTGATAAAGCTTTTTGAAAATCTGCTTCTTTTTCAATACCAGATTTGACAGCATGTTGTGCCAACAATTCTCTCTCAACAGCTTGTTCTACTACTTTTTTTTGTGTGGTTGGAGGAAGTTGCTCATAGGTAGCACCTGGCATACTTCTTAATAATACTTTTAAATCCTGATCTGTAATGTCTTTCCCATTGACAGTTGCATATACGGTCGCATTCAAACTCACGCCGAATACTATCGCGATTAAACTTGCAAAAATGATCTTTTTCATACAATTCCTTTTTAAATTAGTTTCGCCAAAATTATACTCTATTATTTTAAATAATTAATAAATCTTCTTTTAATTCCAAATGCTATAAAATACGCAGCATGAAAAAAGCAACAAAAAAAGAGATACAAGCAATCAAAGAGATTTTGATTCAAAATTACGATAATGCCGTCACGGAACTCAAATATAAAAATCTATATGAGCTCCTCATATCGGTCATTCTCTCCGCCCAATGTACGGACAAGCGTGTCAACCTCATCACACCAAAACTTTTTGAAACCTATCCGGATGTGTCCAGTTTAGCCATGGCTGATTTAGATGAAGTCAAACAGATTATCAAGTCATGCTCATTTTTTAACAATAAAGCGAAAAATATCATCCAAATGGCAAAAAGTGTCATGGAACATTTTGAAGGTGAGATTCCCTTAGATGAGAAAAAGCTCATCTCTCTAGCGGGAGTCGGTCAAAAGACCGCCCATGTTGTCATGATAGAATACTCTCAAGCAAATCTTATGGCAGTAGATACCCATGTGTTCCGTGTGGCACATCGTTTGGGACTCAGCAAATCTGAAACCGCAATCAAAACAGAAGTCGATCTCACCAAAGCATTCAAAGACAACCTTCATATCCTCCATCAGGCGATGGTACTCTTTGGCCGCTATGTCTGCACGGCCAAAAACCCAAAATGTGATGATTGTATTTTGAATGCTTATTGCAAAAGTAAAGAGGGCTTTAAAGCGCGATAATTTCTTCAACAGCCTGGGTAATACGCTCCACAGAATCCAAATCGCACTCTTCTCGCGTGGAGTGTGGAGATCTGATATTAGGTCCTATGGAGATAGCTTCTTTAACCTGCGCACAATTGCTCAATAAAATGCCACATTCAAGTCCGGCGTGAATCGCCTTGAATTGTGCACCAGGCACATATTTTGAGACGATATCTTTGACAGTATGAGAAAATTCACCAATCGTCGGCGTCCATGCCACATGAGTAGACAATATGGAGGCTGAAAACCCGCACAATTCAAAAAATACACGCGTTTCATCTGCTAATATCGCACTGTTTTTATCATTTAAAAATCGTAGGGAGAGGATGACTTTGAGTTGGGTTTCACTCATCTCTACAAGACCTAAATTGATGCTATCTTCAGGTATGCCATATTCACGGTTCCAACTTCTCACTCCTTGTGGAAAGGCTTGCAAGGTTTTGATAATGGCTTGGGAATTTTCTATTTTTTTTGAAAAAGTATTTTTTATCTCTGTGATGACAATATGCTCATCATCACTTTGAACCCGTTCGCTGCTCGTAAAAATCGCCTTGGCATGTTTGGCAATCGAGTTGCGTCGTTCACCCGCTTCAAGATGGATAAGTTCCCCATTGCATTGTGATAAAAATCGTGCCATCACCTTGATACTAGAGGCAATATTTTTATCAATCTCAACGCCACTGTGCCCGCCTTTGAGACCGACAACTTTGGCTTCATAAACTGTTGCATCAGGAGATAAATCTTCATATTTCAAATCAATCACGGCTTCCATATCCGTACCACCGGCGCATCCGGTATAGATTTCGTTTTCATCTTCCCCATCAAGGTTGAGGACATAAGGGGCAACAATCGGTAACTCAAGCTCTGTCGCTCCAATCAATCCCACTTCCTCATCTGAGGTAAACAAGCACTCTAAATTCTCATATTTTTGCATACAATAGAGCATCATACACACGCCCATGCCATTATCCGCCCCTAAGGTAGAATCTTTGGCTCTTAAAATATTCCCTTCTTGAATCAATTCTAAATGTGGCGCTTTACCGATGCAGACCATATCATAATGCGATTGCAAACAGATCTTAGGCGTGCCTTTTTTGTATAATACATTGCCCGCTTTATCCGTGCTCACTTCACAACCGAGTCTCTCACCCTCTTCTACAAGGAACGCTCTCATTTTCTCAGTTTTAAAACTACATCGTGGAATCTTGGATATAATTTTAAAATAATCGAGTACACTGTTCATTCTCTCATTCTCCTAATTTCTAATTTTTTTTATTTCTGTAAAATAGGTATTTCCCAAATATATCACATAAAAAATCGCACCAAAAAATATGGCAAATGGTACCAAGGAAAGAAGGTACAATAATACCGTCTTGATACGCAGCGACGTTTTATTAAGATACCGTATTTTTCTATCTTCTTCTCGCGTTGCAATATGCGATGCGACATCAAACACTAACATCTTGTGAAAAAAGTAATATAAAGGCACATTAAATGCGATAATATTCAATAATGGTATAAAATAGAGTGGAATCAATACTACAAAAAGCAATATCATGACAAAAGCCCACTGAATCACCAAAAAAATACTCTCAAAAACACCTGAATATCCAATCATCTTGACTTCAGGATAGTGTCTTCTTTGCAACTCTTTCATCACAAAAGGGGTCATGAACCCAATCACAATAATCGCGATAAAAATAGAAAAATAGAGAATAAAAAATCCTCCGATGGCATAAATCAAAAATCCTGCAAGCCATGACGTAATGGTGTAATTCATCAAAAATTTGATGATAGAGGAATTTTGAAGATGCGCGCTAAACGTATCGGTTTGGGGAATGCCATTGACGATTGTAGTATGCGTCGTATTCACATCCATCGTTGTATGAAGTTGGTCCAATCCCATGCCCGCAAGACCAAAAAAGATGACATACATCACCACCATCGTCACAACAAAAGGAAGGATGGCATACTTTAGCATTTTGGGGGTTAAATAATCTTTGATACTTTGTGTCAATAAGTTTTCATTCATGCCTTACTCCATAATTTTTCATTTAATTGTAATTCCTCAACAATACCAATCGCTAAATGCAACGTGGCGATGTATTCTAGTGCTGTTTTGTACTCTAAAAGGGAGCGAAACACACTGGGTTCAAACAAATCTTTATTATATTCGATTGCCAAGTAGATTTTTGCATTCACAAAAGAGACGCAAATGCGATGTTTGGAGCGCTCTTGAAACTCCAATAATCGCTTCATCAGAGCATGCGAGAGGATATAGCGTGCTTCGATTTGATCACTCCCATAGACGACAAATTGCTGTTCAAATAGGACATTGTCCATCTTCACTAAATCTTCGCGGTGAAGATTATGAGATTGCAGCCATCCGCCAACAAGATTACCAAAAGAACTCTGTGCCACATCGGGTAATACCACCGTGGTCCCTTTAAAGCTTTTATTAAATTCTGAAACAATAAAAAGCCCTTTAAAGAGGGTCTTGATTGTGATTTTATTTTTGGCATTACGCTCTTTTTTCCATGCATGCACATCTGAGAGTTCTATCATGATATCATCAATCTTGCCATAGATATAATCATTACCACTCAATCCATCAGGCGTTTCTGTAAAAATTTTAGATTGTTCAAAACTTTTTTGGTCAATATGAGATTTTTTCATATATACAAGATTGGCATCGATGTGATGAATCAATGGCAAAATGACGTTATCTTTAAAATCATCTTTATAGCCACGCATCAAATAACGATACATCCCAAAGGCAATCAGCGCATTGATTGAGAGCATCATGATAAAATCAACGCGAGCATAACGAAGATAAATCAAATCGCATAACAACAATGCACACGCTACTAAGATGAGCCTGAAACGAATCGTGGTACGCTTTTTTTCTAGCTGCACCAAAATGGGATGCAGTTCGCGATAATAAAATTCGGTTAATTCACTGATTTTTTTCATTTATCAAAGAGTTGTTTCACATCCACATTTTCTCGTTCGTCTTCTTTGATTTCAAATACTCTCTTCGCAGAATAATGCATCCATGAGGCTACGATATTGGTCGGAATCATCTCAAGCGCGTTGTTATAATCTGTCACAGCTTGATTATATGCCCGCCTTGCTGCTGAGATTTGCTCCTCAATTTCATTGAGCGTTTTTTGAAGATGCAAGACATTTTCATTCGCTTTCAGATTGGGATAGTTTTCAACAGCTATCATGATAGATTTCAAAACTTGCGTGACTTTAGTATCAAGCTCCATCTTCTCATCATCACTAATATTGCTTTTATTTGCAGCTGTGCGCAGTGCTGTCACTTCTTCTAGGATACTTTTTTCATGTTCCATGTACTCACCCACGCTGGCGACAAGATTAGGAATCAAATCATATCTTTTCTTCAAAACAGCATCTAAACTAGCAAAAATATTCTCTACTTGATTCTTTTTAGAGACCAAAGAGTTGTACATCAATACCAACGCAACTACTACTACCAATATCACAATCAAAACTGTCGTCATATAGACCCTTTCAAATTAAGTACCTTATCATCTATGAAATGCTATCATAATCTTATGAAAATAGTATTAATGATTATTATACCACTTTTTTTGAGTGGATGTTTATATGTGAATGATCGAGGTATCTCAAACAATTATTATAATGATTGTCATGAGTATTATGATGGTATGGGTATTTATCACAAAAAATGTGATAAAAATCTCATCGAATACAAAGATGTCAAGAAAAAAATTGAAACCACTTATGACGAGATTGCACAGTAATGGATTTGAACACCATTAGAAAAGAGCGCGAAAAATGGAACGAGTGGAAAAATATCAAACCACTACGAGAACACCTCGCAGCCCTGCCAAACATACAACCAAGTAGAGTGAGCTTTAGTGATATTATCACACTAGAAGAGAGTACCCTTCAAGAGACAGAGAAAAAAAAGATTGATGCGCTTGCATGGATGCTCAGACCTTGGAGAAAAGGACCTTTTAATGTTTTTGGTACCTTTATCGATAGCGAATGGCAAAGTCAAATCAAGTACAATCTTTTAGAGCCTTATTTGGATTTGAAAGATAAATGCGTCGCTGATATTGGGTGTAATAATGGTTATTATCTTTTCCGTATGTTGGAGCAACATCCCAAAAAATTGGTCGGATTTGACCCCTCAATTCACTATAAAACACAATTTGATTTTATCAATCATTTTATCAAAGCACCTATCACTTATGAACTTTTAGGCATCGAGCATGTGCCTTTTTATGAGACGCGATTTGATGTCATCTTTTGTTTGGGGGTTTTATATCACAGGAGTGATCCAATCAGTGCACTAAAAGCACTCAAAAAAGGGTTGAATCCTGAGGGTGAAGTGATTTTGGATACTTTTATCATCGATGGAGATGCACCGATGTGCCTCACACCACAAGATCGCTACTCAAAAATTCCCAATATCTATTTTATCCCCACAGTGACCGCGCTACAACATTGGTGCCAGCGTGCTGGATTTCGTACATTTGAACTTTTGTGTATCAAAAAAACTGATCTTGAGGAACAACGAAAAACAAAATGGATTGAAGGAGAGAGTTTGGATAATTTTCTCGACCCTAACAATCATGAGCTCACTATAGAGGGATATCCTGCACCAAAACGTGCGTACGTTAAAATAAGAATTTAATTTACCGATATTACTTTCAACGATAAATTTAAGGATATACTATGCCCCAAGCCGCGCACGCATTAGCATCAGAAGAACTTAATAAGTTTACTGAGACTCAAGAAGAGAGTTTTGAAAATGATTTTAATGATTTAGATGAATCAGAAAGTATGCTAGAGCGTGAACATGACTTGCGTGATGACCTGCATACCCACCAAAAACTAAAATCAACTTTTTCGGGACAAATCACCTCCTTAGAAAATAGTTTTGCACAGACGGTATTTCATACGACTCAGGAGATGAGTGTTGATATGCTAGGACTCGTGCACAATGGTTTTATCGCCAGTGCAGCAGAATATGCAGCAATCGCTGCTATCAATGAAGAAAACCTCGTCATTATCGCAGCAAAAAGTAAATTTTTGGCACCCGCAAAAAGTGGCGATATTATAGATTTTAAAGCCAAAGCTAAATTTGAAGATTCCCGAAAACGTGAAGTCAATGTCACCGGTGAAATCGGAGAAATCAAAATCTTTGAGGGTATTTTTCAAGCTGTTGTATTAGAAAAACATATCTTAAAAACAAAGCTAAAAAATATCAATACAGACTATCACGCACGCCTTGGATAGTTAAATATAATTCAACCAAGCCCCCACACTCTTTTGCTCTGTCAATACGGTTGTATTCTCGCCGTGTCCGGGATAAATAATATAATCTTCTTTCATCTGTAAAAATTTGCGAATACTCGCTTTCATATCCTCAGGACTGCTATAAGGAAAATCCACTCGCCCAATCGAGTTTTGGAAGATAAAATCACCGCTAAAGAGTGCATTTTCTATCAATATGGCACTACATCCTGGGGTATGACCGGGAAAAAAATAGTATTGTATCGGAATATCAGCAATCTCAAATCTGGCATCACCTTCAACCTCTACATCTGCCTCACTCGGAGGAGTACCTTGTCCAAAAGGATCATTTTGGAGCATAAATACATCGGGTTTGGGTGCATAAATTGGAATATTATAATAATCTTTTAGACTACTATTGCTCCAAACATGATCAAAATGTCCATGCGTATTTAAAATGGCCACCGGGTTTGTGACGTTCTCTTTGACCCAAACATCAGCACCCATACCCGGGTCAATAATAAATTCAACCGCACCAATTTTTACAATATAGCAGTTTGTCATATAAGCACCGCAAGGTTTTTTCTTGATATCCATCATCTTGTCCTCATATCTCATAATGTCATAGCAAAGTATTTCTCAGCTATGACATTATACCTATTTTTTAGACGCCCGCCTCTTCACGTCTTTGCAATAATTCCCACTTTGCATCGACACTTTTTTGCATGGCCTCAATCAAATATTCATTTTCTTTTTTAAAGAGGTGTTTGAAACGTCCTTGTGCGCCTAAATAATCGCGTACGGGGATGATTTTTCTCGGTCGATACGTAATGGTTAATTTATGCCCCTCTTCGATTTCATAAAGAGGAAAGACCAAAGAATCCGTCGCCAAATCACTCACTTGAATCGTTTCATTGGAAGGAAATTTCCACTCTGTCGTACACGCACTCATCGCATTGATAAAAGCAGGTCCTTCAATACTCAATGCTTTTTGATATTTTTTCACCATATCTTTCCATTTGTTTGGTGAAACTTGGGCGACATAAGGAGCCCCATTGGCCGCCATAATCGAGACGATATCTTTTTTCATTTTTTTCTCGCCATAGCTAATACGCCCCGCTGGTGTTGTCGTCGTACTCGCACCAATAGGAGTGGAGCTACTTCTTTGACCACCGGTATTGGCATAGACTTCATTATCAAGACAAACATACGTAAAATCATGACCCCGTTCTACCGCACCGCTTAAAAATTGAAATCCAATATCATACGTCGCACCATCGCCACCAAAGGCAACAAATTTGACAGGCTTATCGGGGTCTTTTAATTTTCCTTTTCGTTTTAATGCTTTATACATCGCTTCAGCACCGCTTGCAGATGTCGCAGCATTTTCAAATCCAATATGAATCCAAGACGCATCCCAAGAAGTATGCGGATAGACTGCGGTACAAACTTCCAAACATCCTGTTGCATTGGCAATGACAAGATTGTCATCAGTACAATTTAATAACTCTCTTACAATAATGGAATGGGCACATCCCGGACACAATAAATGCGCCCCTTCAAATCGGTCATTGGATGTTGAAAACTGTTTTAAATTTCTTATTTCTTTATTCATCTGTTTACTCCTATTTAAAAGAAAGAGAGTTTAGGACCGCGAAGTCCACTAAACTGTTGCAATGGTGTGACCAGTTTCCCAGCATCGGCATTTTTCTTGATATCTCTGAAAATTTCCATAATATTTTCTTGTGTCATATCTCTACCACCCAAGCCGTAAATATAGTTATTAATAATCGGTCGATTATCCCCTTGATACAGTGCCGCACTGATTTCATTATAGAGCATACCAAGAGCACCACCGGGTGATGATCGATCGAGTGTCGCAATCGCTTTGACATCTTTCAGGGCGTCTTTGATGGCCTCATAAGGAAATGGTCGTAACAATCGTGGGGCCACCACTCCGGCTTTGATGCCCTCTTCTCGCAATTTTCTTGCTGCAAACACGGCACTCTCAACCGTACTGCCAAGGGCTACAATCGCGATTTGGGCATCGTCCATCTCATAACTTTCTACGATATTGTATTCTCTTGCAGTCACGGTTTTAAATGATTCAAAAACCTCTTGGATACACGCCTTGGAATCCATGAGTGCTTTATGTTGTCGTGCCTTAAATTCAAAATGCCAATCTTCCTCTGTTTGCGCCCCATACGTCACAGGATGTGAAAAATCAAGCATCGGATTGACCGATTGGTATTCTCCTATAAATTCATAAGCCTCTTCATCTTGCAAAGGTCTAACATTTTGTGCCGTATGCGAGGTAATAAAACCATCTTGATTAATCATAACCGGTAATCTTACACTTAAATCTTCTGCTATTTTAAAGCCCATCAACATCAAATCATACGCTTCTTGGGCATTGAATGCATCTATCATGATCCAGCCAGCATCTCGTCCTAAATACATATCTGAATGGTCTCCATTGACATTCAAAGGAGAGGCAAGCGCACGATTAACAAGAGCCAAAACGATAGGCAACCGCATACCTGCGGCTTGATACAGCACCTCAACCATCAGGGCAAACCCCTGAGAACTCGTCGCCGTCGCGACTCTTCCACCCGCAGCGGCAGCTCCGACACAGCCACTCATCGCAGCATGCTCACTCTCCACTAATACAAATTCGCCATCAATATAACCATCAGATAAAAATTTAGCATAACCATGAACCGTCGGAGTCGATGGGGTGATGGGATAAGCAGCAACGACATCGATTTGTGCTTGTCGCATCGCTTGAGCAAAGGCCATATTTCCATCCCAAACTTCCACTTCTTGTAATTTTAATTTTTCTGCCATTACTTTTCCTTCTTTATTTTCTCTGGCCAATTTTGCAATGCCCTGTCATTATCTTCATTTTCATCGAACATAAGCAGTGATTTTTGATTGGTTGGACACACATCCACACACACACCACATCCTTTGCAATGTTCATAATCAATTCCCACCATTTTCTTATCCACAGCAATAATCGCAGTATCGGGACAAAAAACCCAACAATTTTGACAATCAATACAAAGATCGCGATTAAATACCGGCTTAAAGACTCGCCAATCTGCAACACTTGCGGTATAAGAATTGGTTGGTGCATAATCTCGTTCTGCCTGTTTTAGCAAAGCAATATCTCCTTTTACCTCATCAAATGACGGTAATACGGCACCTGCTTCTACTTGATCCCATCCTAAATAGTCCATTCTAGCCCCTTTATTTTACTTCGTTGTAGGCACGATCAATTGCCGCCATATTGGCATCAATCACGGCTTGTGGAAATTTACTTAGTACTTTAAGCATCGCATTTTTAAAATATTCAACATCAAACATCCCTGAGACTTTCATCAAAGCCCCTAACATCGGTGTATTGGGGATGGCTCGTCCTATCGTCTCCATAGAGATTTTCATACAATCCACCGTAAAAACTTGCTTACCGGCAAGCTTTGGTACCTGTTTGATTAACGCCTCTTTCGACAAGTGTGTCGTCACGATATATCGTGTGGTGTTTTTTTCATGTGCGGTGATATCGGCTGATAATGCCAAAGCAGGATCAATCACTAGCACATAATCTGGAACCATATGTTTCTCATGATTGATAATAGGTTGATCATCAATCCGATTATAAGCCGTCATAGCAGCGCCTCTTTTGGCGGAACCATAAAATGCAAATGCTTGCACTTCTTTGCCTGTATTGGCAATCACATCGCCCAATCCCTTGGCTCCTGTGACTGCACCTTGTCCTGCGCGACTGTGCCATCTAATTTCTAACATTGATTCTCCTTATTATCTTCAAATGAGAGCATTTCTGGTGTCATAAAATAGAAATTTTTTCATACTATTTTATCTTACCTTAAATTTAGCTTTAAATTGTTTTTTTAAGTTTATATTTTAAACTTTTTGTAAACTTTTGTCTATTTTACACAAACCTTAAACAATTTAACTATATTTAAAAGAGAAAATTAATAATTTCTTCAGTATAATCTATCTTGAATAATCTTTCTAAAATTTAAGGGTTTGTTTGAAAAAATACGAATTAATAGAATCATATATCATAAAATTTTTACGAGATGAGGTTTATAAAACGTCTCTGAAAAAGGTAGTGCTTGGCATTAGTGGCGGTATTGATTCTGCTGTTGTTGCTGTTTTAGCAAAAAAGGCTTTTGGGAAAGATGTATTAGGTATCATGATGCCCTCTTCTTTTTCAAGTGATTCGAGCTTAGATGACGCCCTAACACTCTGTAATGCATTTGATATTGCATATGAAACTGTCTCCATAGCACCTCTTATCAGCACTTATTTTAAAGATTCTGATGCAGACAACCTGCGTATCGGTAATTTTAGTGCCCGTGTGAGGATGTCAATCCTCTATGATATTTCAGCCAAAGAGCACGCACTCGTCCTTGGGACTAGCAATAAAAGTGAGCTATTACTTGGATATGGAACGTTATTTGGAGATCTTGCAAGTGCCATTAATCCTATTGGCGATTTGTACAAAACAGAGATTTTTGAATTTGCCACATATCTTGGCGTCCCTCAATCTATCATTTCAAAGCCCCCTTCTGCTGATTTATGGGAAGGCCAAAGCGATGAAGCAGATCTTGGATTTTCTTATGCTGACCTCGACCAGGCCTTGCATGCTTTTGTTGATAAACGCATGAATGAACAAGAGATGCTAGATGCAGGTTTTGAGTCTGAGATCATCGCGCTCATTCAAAATAGAATTTATAGAAATCAATTTAAAAGAAAAATGCCTATCATTGCCAAAATCAGTCACCGTACCATTGGACATGATTTTTTATATCCACGCGATATAAAGTTATAATCACTATATAAAGGATACCCTTATGAATAAAGAGATACCATTTTATAAACCTTCCATCGACATACGAGAGAAGACCTATGTACAAGATGTGCTAGAGTTAAATGAAACAAAAATCTCTCGAAAATTAGAAGAACAGTTCGCACAGTATATCGGTAGTAAAAATGCCATCAGCACCAATAACGGTACGTCTGCTATGCATCTTGCTATGTGTGCTCTTGATCTTAAACGTGGCGATAAAATCATCTGTTCGGTGAACTCTTTTCCTTCTGTGGCTGAGGTCATTCGACATTTTGATGCCGAGCCTGTTTTTGTAGATATTGATGAAGATGATTTTAATATCGACTTGGATAATCTTGAGAATATTTTGGAAAAAAATCGCAGCAAAAAACTAAAAGGTGCTTTTATTAATCATATCGCTGGACAACCAACAGATCTGGATAAACTTTATAAGATTGCAAAACTCTATAATATCAATATCATCGAAGATGCCTCCGATGCGATGGGCGCTACGTATAATGGCAAAAAAATCGGCGGACTCAAAGCGGATATCACAACCTTTCGATTTTCACCACAAATGAAACATGCTATTGCCAGTGGTGGGATTTTAGCAACAAACAATGAAAATCTCAAAGACAGAGCCTCACTGCTTCGCAATCATGCCATCGTCAATGATGGTTGGGATGCCCATGGGAACCTTGGCTATGTTTATGATGTCGTCGATATTGGGCTCAAATATGATCTCAATGAACTCAATGCGGCCTATTCATTGGCACAATTAGAAAAAAACGAAGAATTCATCAAAAGACGCCAACAAATTGCTAAAATTTATGACAAAGAACTCAAAGACTGTCCTCATGTCAATACGCCTATACAAAAACGTGATCACACCTATAATCAATACATCATCAAGGTGGATAAAAACCGAGATAGTTTTGCACGAGAGTTAAAAGAACGGGGTATTAACACTTCATTGCATTATATACCGATTCATCTTTTGAGTTATTATAAACAAAAATATTCTATCAAAGTCAATGATTTTCCAAAAGCTTTGAGTAATTATCAAAAAATCCTCTCTTTGCCAATCTATCATGGCCTCAAAGATAGCGAGGTTCATTATATTTGCGAACAGATTATCGATATTTCCAAAACTCGTGTTTAATAAAGCAAAAATAACACTCTGGATAGAAACGTATCTTTTCTATCCTTCCACTTTGTGGCATTACCTCCTCGCACTCATATTACTTCCACTTAGCATCATCTACTCCCTTATTGTTATTTGTAAAAGAGTATGTGCCAAACAGAGAGATTTTGGAGTTGCCATCATCAGTATTGGTAATTTGACCTTAGGAGGTAGTGGCAAAACTCCCCTTACCATCGAGATAGCAAAGCATTATGACCATGTCGCTATCATACTGAGAGGATTTGGTCGGCAAACTCAGGGGATGAAACTTGTCGCCCATAATCATAAAATATACTGTGATGTATTCCAAAGCGGAGATGAAGCGATGGAGTATGCGACATCACTCCCCCACGCGACCGTCATCGTCTCAGAAGACCGCAGTGAAGCCATACAATATGCCAAAAGTCTTGGCTGTAACATCATCCTTTTAGATGATGGATTTAGTAAAGCTTATATTAAAAAATTTGATATTTTAATTCGACCAAAACGCGAGCCAAAACTCCCTTTTTGTATTCCAAGTGGTGCGTATCGGGAACCCATTTATCTCTATCATGATGCTGATTTGGTATTACAAGAAGATGTGGATTTTAAAAGAGTCGTGAACATCGAGAATGCCACTGAGCAGATGGTACTGGTCACGGGCATTTCAAAACCTAACCGGCTCGATGAATATTTGCCTAAAAATCTCATAGGAAAAGTCTATTTTGAAGACCATCATGCATATCATGAAGAAGAACTCTCCAAAATCATGAGCCGATTTCATGCCACTTCTATCTTAACCACGACAAAGGATGCAGTCAAAATGGAAGCTTTTGGTTTTAATCTCTCTATCATGAAGCTAAACATTGAAATAAAACAAAGCGCCATCGATAAAATCAACGCATTTTTAGCCAATTTTAGGTAAAATCCAAAATTTACAGCAGAAGATTTCGTGTAAACAAAGAGAAATTTAGTTTGGATTTTGTACCGGATAAAGGAGACAAAATATGGAAGAGAAGATACAACAAGCCAGAATTCTGATGGATGCCTTGCCGTACATCAGACTTTTTAATAAAAAAACTATTGTAATAAAATATGGCGGTAGCGCCCAAGAAGTTCCGGCGCTAAGAGAAAAATTTACCCAAGATGTCGTCTTATTGTACTTAGTCGGTATCAAACCTATTATCGTACACGGTGGGGGCAAAAAAATCAATAATCTCCTAGACAAACTTGCGATTAATAGTCATTTTGTCGATGGATTACGTGTCACTGATGATGAGATTATGGAAGTGGTTGAGATGGTTTTAGGTGGGCATATCAATAAAGAAATCACCAATCTCTTGAATTTTAACGGAGCCAAAGCGATTGGAATTACCGGCAAAGATGCCAGCTTCATGCAAGCCCGCGCTTTGGAAAATGGCAAATATGGATTAGTAGGTGAAATCACCCATGTCAGACGCAGTGTCATCGATGACCTTGTAGCCCAAAACTTTATCCCCGTCATCGCACCTATCGCAGCAGGAGGCAGTAATCATCCAGGATTCAATGTCAATGCTGATTTAGCAGCGAGTGAGATTGCCGTCGCACTCAACGCAGAAAAAATTATATTTTTAACAGATACTACGGGAATCTTAGATAAAGAGAAAAAATTACTATCTGTCTTAAACCAAGAAGATATCAAAGCACTCAAAAGAAATGGCACCATTCATGGCGGTATGATTCCAAAAACCGATGCGTGCCTGGCCTCCTTACAAGGTGGCGTCAAGAGTGCCCATATTATCGATGGCAGGATTGAACACTCTATCTTATTAGAGCTTTTTACCAGTGATGGAATCGGAACCAATATCAAATAGAAGAGGACATGATGTTTATAGAAACCAGAGGAAATGACGGACACAAACCAGAAAAAGTAGCGTTTTCTTATGCAATATTAAATCCCAGTGCGAGTTTTGGCGGATTGTATATTCCTGAGACTTTGCCGCAACTTGACGCAGATTTTTTTGCTAAGGCACAAACCCAAAATTATAAGGAAATCGCCAAAACGATTCTTTTAAAATTCAACATCGATATCGATACGACAGTGATAGATAAGGCGCTGGCACTGTATGACAATTTTGATAATGCAAATGACCCAGTACCACTAAAACAAATCGAAGAAAATCTCTATATCAATGAGCTCTATCACGGCCCGACGCGCGCTTTCAAAGATATGGCATTGCAACCTTTTGGATACATCCTCTCACACGTGGCACAAAAACAAAAAGAAAACTACTTGATTTTGGCTGCAACCAGTGGCGATACCGGTCCTGCAACACTTGATACCTTTGCCAATAAACCCAATATCAAAGTCGCTTGTCTCTATCCTGATGGTGGTACTAGCGATGTGCAACGCCTCCAAATGGTCACCCAAGAGGCATCAAATCTCAAAGTTTTAGGTATTCATGGTAATTTTGATGATGCACAAAACTCGCTTAAATCGCTCCTAGCATCTGAATCTTTTCAAAAAGAGTTAGACAAACACCAGGTTAAACTCAGTGCGGCTAATTCGGTGAATTTCGGAAGAATCATCTTTCAAATCATCTACCATATATTTGGCTATGTCAATCTGATAAAACAGAATAAAATCACAGTAAATGCACCTTTTTATCAAATCATCCCCAGTGGTAATTTTGGCAACGCTCTGGGTGCTTATTATGCTAAAAAGATGGGATTACCAATCAAAAAAATCTTAATTGCCTCTAACATCAATAATATTCTCACCGATCTTATCAATACCGGCATTTATGATCTTCGAGGAAGAACATTGCTGCAAACCACCTCACCGGCGATGGATATCTTGATTTCTTCTAATGTAGAGCGTGTTTTATATGATAAATTTGGAGCCACTCGTTGTAAAGAATTGATGGACAATCTCAAAACCAATCGATTCTATCAACTCACGCAAAAAGAGTTAGCGCTATTGCAAGAAGATTTTGCTGCGGTTTATTCTGATGATGATTTCGCTAAAAAAACCATCAAGAAATATGCCGAGAAAAACTATGTTTTAGACCCGCATACGGCCACGACTATCAAAGCATACGATGCTCTTGGTGAAACAGAGATTCCCGTGATTGCTTGCTCAACAGCAGAGTGGACCAAATTTGCTCCTACGATGATCAGCGCCCTCAAAGAAGAGAATAAAAAATATAATGATTTTGAAGCACTCCGAGATTTCAGCAGTGCGATGAAAATAAAAATACCGGGGATGATTCAAGAACTTTTTGATAAAAAAATCGTTCATGATAAAATCGTCGATCAAGAACAAATCGAACAAGAAATATTGCATTTTATCAAAGGTTAATCATGATACTTATTCCTGCGAGAATCGCTTCAAACCGTTTTCCCAATAAAGTCTTAGCCAATATCAATGGCCTTCCGATGGTCATCGCTACGGCCAAAAGAGTCTCAAATCTTGATGAAGTCGCCATCGCCACCGATTCTGATGAGATTGTCTCATTGGCAAAAGATTATGGGTTTCAAGCGTGTTTGACCAGTAAAGCCCACCAAAGTGGCACTGATAGAATCAATGAAGCCCTGATGCAACTCTCTTTACCTGATGATGAAGTCATCATCAATGTCCAAGCAGATGAGCCCTTTATTGAGCCAGAAGTCGTCCAAAAAGTTATCAATCGAGTACAACACGCTCTGAGTCATCATGAAGATATCATGATGACAAGTTGCTATAAAATTATCAGCGATGAGGCGGCCAATGATCCTAATCTTGTCAAGGTGATTACTGATGTCAAAGGCAATGCAATCTATTTTTCAAGGAGCAAGATTCCTTATGAAAGAGAGAAAAACGACCACTATTTTGGGCATCTTGGTATTTATGGCTTTACCAAAAAATCGCTTCATGAATTTTGCCTTTTGCCTGCTTCTCCTTTGGAAAATATCGAAAAACTAGAACAACTGCGTGCGATTTATCATGATAAAAAAGTCGCGATGATAGAAGTACAAAGCCAAAGCTTTGGCATTGATACTAAAGAGGATTTAGAAAAAGCGCTAAAGCAATTCAAAGACAAATAAAAGTCACGCCTTTGGCAAACTATCACTTACGTTAAGTTAAACTATCTAGAGATTAAGATTGAAAAATCTTTTAAAAAAGATATTTTGAGAGATTAAAAATGTGGAAAATACACAAAGAGTGATTTTGAGATTTTAAAGATAATTATCAACAAACTACAATCTAGTGAAAAGATAGATAGTTTATATCAAAGACATCCATTAAAAGGTGATATGAAAGAGTTTGAATCTCTTCATGTAAAAAATGATTAGTTATTGATATTTAAAGTGGATGTTGACTTTCTTTGGGCAAAAGCAAGAGAAGATAAAGCTATTGACAGTAGTATTTTTAGTGATATAGAGAATATTGAAATATCCAAAAAATATTATTTAGATGATATGGTTTGTGTTATATATATTAGACAACTGACTTTTAAATGCCTAAAATGAAATAAAAAGTGACAGGCTACTTTTAACTCTCTAATTATTTGGTGAGATTCTTTATGCGATTGAGTCCGTAAACTAGCATTGCAACACCTCCCATAATCCCTATAATTCCTATAAAAAAAATCGGTAAATACCAAAAGATAAGAGACTGATCTGGACTCCCTATCCTTATGATAATTCCTTCCCAAACATACATAAAAACAAATATAATTCCTATAAGGATAAGTATCGCTCCGGAAAATAATATCAAATAATTCAGTAGTTTTTTCAATTCCAAGTGATCAATCCTTTCTGTATCCTGTCATGTCTGATGCGTAGCAACCGAAATAGGAGGAATAGAGACAGACTACTTTTTACAGGAGTTTACCTAACTTTATCATTATAGTTTTACTCTGCTTAATAAAGAGATAAAGGTACCAAGCTGTTTTATCCCATGGCACCTTTTTTTAAAGTTTATTTGCTTAATTTTTCTTTTACCAGTTTATTAACCACTTGTGGGTTGGCTTTTCCTCCGCTATTTTTGAGAACCTGTCCGACAAAAAAACCAAAAAGTTTCTCATTTCCCGCTTTAAATTTAGCAAGATTTTCAGGATTTTTCGCAAACACTTCATCAACAATTGGTGAAATTTTTGCAGGATCGCTAATTTGTACCAAGCCTTTTTCTTCGACAATCTCAGCAGGATTTTTCCCAGATTGAGACATCTGTTCAAAAACTTGTTTTGCAATTTTACTTG
Source organism: Sulfurospirillum sp. 1612 (assembly GCF_036556685.1). NCBI lineage: Bacteria > Pseudomonadati > Campylobacterota > Epsilonproteobacteria > Campylobacterales > Sulfurospirillaceae > Sulfurospirillum > Sulfurospirillum sp. 1612. Next base: position 957,286 of record NZ_CP140614.1, on the reverse strand, counting down.
AAATGGTCGCATCATCGATCATTTTCACAAGTTGTGCAATCTGTTTTGCATCAAATTTTAAAGCCTCTATGGGCTTTTCTTTGAGCTCTCTTGCCACCTCTGTGACGATCATATTTGCCAAACTCACAGGGCTGCTATACTCTGATAGCGCATCATGATAAAAAGAGGAAAGCTGCGCATCACATGCTAGAATCGTCGCTACTTCGCTATTAAGTTCCAATTTACGATAATAATCAAATCGCTTCTGTTGCGTTGCGTTCAGTGACATCGCCACTTTAGCACTGGCTGGCTTTTTATTTTTTGGTTTTGGCGCAGTTGGTTTCGGCGCAGGCGGTGTGGCAACTTTTTTCTTTTTGGCCCAAGAATCTTTTAAGCCGACAATTTTATTAAAGACCGGTTTATCATCAGTAGAATCGATAGGATCTTCATAGAAATATCCTTGTCTCTCAAATTGAAATCGCTCATCTAGCTTTTCGGTAATCACAGAGGGCTCAATCATAGCCTCTTTGATAATTTGCAATGAGTTTGGATTTAAATCTTCAATCCCCTCAGGTGCTTCAACCTTAAACAACCGATCATACAATCGTATTTCAACTTTTTTTGCCTCTTTGGCGCTAACCCAATGAATCGCACTTTTGGTCTTAATGCCACTCGTATCAGAACCACTTTTGGAATCAGGATAGTATTTGGCTTTGATTTCGATAATGCGTCCCTTTTCATCTTTGAGGACTTCCGTACACGCGATGATATAAGCATTTTTCAAGCGTACGGGCTGATGAGGAGTCAAACGAAAATAATCTTTGGGTGGATGTTCCATGAAATCATCACGTTCTATATAAATTTCTTTTGAAAAAGGAAGCAACCTCGAGCCCTCTTTGGGAACATCATGAGGATAGTAAGAGGCTTCAATCATCTCACTGCCTTCATAATTTTCGATGGTAACTTTAAGCGGATCAAGGACACACATCACGCGAGGAACTTTTTGATTCAAATCATCTCTAATACAAAATTCCAGTTGCGCCACATCAACCGTCGAGTTGGCTTTGGCAATACCAATTTGATCGCAAAAATTTAAAATCGCCTCAGGCGTATATCCTCTTCTTCGATACCCTGCGAGAGTTGGAAGACGAGGATCATCCCAGCCACTCACATAATTGCCTTGTACTAACTCCAACAGCTTTCTTTTACTCATCACCGTGTAATTAATACCAAGACGCGCAAACTCATACTGATAAGGACGGGGAGGATCAAGCTCAAGCGTATCAAGCAACCAATCATAAATCTCACGATTATTTTCAAATTCCAAAGTACAAATTGAGTGCGTCACCCCTTCGATATAATCAGACAAACAGTGGGCAAAATCATACATCGGATAGATACACCACGCATCGCCAGATCTAAAATGATGGGCATGTCGGATGCGATATAAGAGTGGATCACGCATCTTCATATTGGCCGCACTCATATCAATCTTGGCTCTTAGGACATGTTCGCCATCTTTGAATACACCATCTTTCATCTTTTCAAAGAGTTCTAAATTCTCTTCAACACTACGATTAGCATATTCACTGCGTTTGCCCGCTTCTGTCACACTGCCACGGTATTCTCGTATCTCCTCTTCATTGAGACTATCCACATAAGCCTTGCCCATTTTGATAAGTTGTATCGCATACTCATAAAGTTTTGGAAAATAATCTGAAGTAAAATAGACCTCATCATGCCACTCAAACCCTAACCATTGCACGGCATCTTTGAGTGCTTCGACGTATTTGGTATCCTCTTTGGTCGGATTGGTATCATCCATCCTAAGATTACAATATCCTTGATAATCACGCGCAATACCAAAGTTTATCGCGATGGATTTCGCGTGTCCGATGTGAGGAAAGCCATTGGGTTCTGGTGGAAATCTGGTCACGATTTCTTTGTATTTTCCCGAGTTTAAATCCTCTTCGACTATTGTACGTAAAAAATCTTTATTTTGTGTCAATTATTGTACCTTTTCGTTTAATTAGCATATTTTATCACACTCTATATTAATTAAAATGTAATGAAACAGCGCGTCACATTGCATGAGTTCAATCGATTCATCTTAGCATTTTTTGTATTGAGATTTTATCATTTTTTTGGCTATTTATTGGGGAAAACTGGCTCAAATTTTAAACAAATAAGCCAATTTCCCGCGATTTGCCGCATCAGTAAGCCCGTGTAGATACACCGGCTCACTTTTTAAAGTTCTACGACAAAAGGGTAGTGATTGTTCTCTAACATCTGTTTGATTTCTGCTTGATGCTCTTTTCCTTTGGTCTCAAGCACGATGGTAATCTTGGCATCTCCATAAGCGAGCTTGGTCGATGTCCTATCATAATCGATTTGGATGATATTGGCATTGGCATCGCGTAAGATATCGGTCAAATACATCAAAGCACCCGGTTTATCAATCAAAGTGATGAGTAGCTTCATCTTTCGGTGTGACTTCATCAAACCTTTTTCAATGATGACAGAGAGCATCTGAACATCGATATTACCACCACTGAGCACAATACCAACATTTTCATTTTTCTTCAAATCAACTTTGTGATGAAGGATAGCCGCCACACCAACGGCACCCGCCCCTTCTACGATAATTTTTTGTTTTTCCAAAAGAAATAAAACCGCACTAGCAATCTCTTCTTCATCAACTTGAATAATATCATCAACCAACTCTAAGATATGTGCGAGATTTTTCTCGCTAACATCACGAACGGCAATACCATCAGCTATCGTTCTCACGCTTTTTGAGTTGATTGCTTTACCGGCTTTAAATGAGTTATACATCCCCGGTGCCCCTTTAGAAGTGACGCCGATAACACGAATTTTGGGATCAATTTGTTTGATGGCTGAGGCGACACCACTGATGAGTCCGCCACCACCGATTGGTACTAAGATAGTATTGAGATCACGAATTTTATCGAGCATCTCAATCGCAACCGTACCTTGTCCTGCGATGACTTTATCATCCTCAAATGGATGGATAAAAGTCATGCCATTTTCTTTGGCATATTTGAGTGCATAAGCATAAGCTTCATCATAATTATTACCATGTAAAATGACTTCAGCACCTAAATCTTTGGTACCAGAGACTTTTAGCAATGGAGTAGCATCAGGCATAATAATCGTCGCTTTGATACCAAAATGTCTGGCACTATAAGCAACACCTTGGGCATGATTCCCCGCACTGGCTGCGATGACGCCTTTTTGTTTTTCTTCATCACTTAATGACGCGATTTTATTAAAAGCTCCCCGTATCTTATAAGCACCGGTGAGTTGGAGATTTTCTTTTTTTAAAAATATTTTAGCATCAACTTTTTCACTTAAAAGAGGCGCATAAACAAAGGGTGTTTTGGAGACGACATCGGCGATTAATCTCTTGGCTTGTATTATTTCACTCAGTTCTATCATACAGCCAACCTTTGATGTTCTACTTTGGAACATTTATTTTGCACGACGGTGAGCCCTGCTGCTTTTGCTTTTTCACACGCTTCATTATTAACAATTCCTAATTGCAACCAAAATACTTTGACATCATCACGTTTTAAGATTTCTTCCAACAAACTATCAGCAATAGCAGGTTTACGAAACATATCGACCATATCAACGCGTTCGTCGATTTCACTAAGGCTTCGATACACTTTTTCACCTAAAATCGTCTCTTCTTTAGGATAAACAGGAATAATCTTAAAACCTTCTTGTTGCAAATAACGCGCGACCTTATTACTGTCTTTACTCTCATCAGGAGAGAGACCAATAATCGCAATACTTTGTACCTCATCAAAAATCTTTTTTATCTCTTTTATATCATTGGTATTGATAGTAGGCATTGGACATTCCATAGTTTTTTCCTTTCATAATGTATTCAAATTCAAATAAAAATCAAGCGGATTGAGTGATCAGAAGTCATGAATTTGTCAGTGTTTGTTTTCTGCGTAAAATTATACCAGATTCTATATGGTTTGTATAAGGAAATTGATCAAAGACAGCAAATTTCACAACGTCAAACGTTTTGGTGAGTATTAAAAGATCCCGTTTGAGTGTTAGGGGGTTGCATGAGATATAGATGATATTTTCAAATTGGGAGATAAATTGCAAACTCTTCTCATCAATACCAGCACGTGGAGGATCGACAAAAACATGAGAAAAATCATAATCATCCAAATGAACATTTTTCAGCCGATAAAACTCTCGCTCTTTTTGTAATGCTGCGGTTAACTCCTCAACACTCATGCGTACGAATTGAATCGAATCAATTCCATTAAGCTCACAATTTGTCAGTGCTGCATTAATCGATGTTTTGGAGATTTCAGTCGCCAGAACTTTATCAAATTTTTGACTCAATGGCATCGTAAAATTTCCATGTCCACAATACAGTTCCAATAAATCTCTACTAGAGTGAACCGCGTTTAAAACCCACTCAATCATCTTTTGATTAATCGTCGTATTTGGTTGCGAAAATCCCCCTTCGAGGATTTGATATCGATACGTTTCATCAAAGATTTGAAGATGCTCCATCACAAAATCATTGCCTATGATTTTTTTGATTTTTTTACTTCTTCCGACGATATTGATATGAAGTGTTTGTGCGCACGCTTTGGCTTCTTGCTCCCACGCCTCGTCGATAGGACGGTGATAAATCAGCGTCACCAACAGAGATTGTGATGTAGAGAGAAACTCTATGGCATACAATTTACGCTTCAAAAGTTCATGGTCTTGCAAATACGCCAAAAGACGCGGCATCATATCAAAAATCTGTGCATCGACTTTGGGACACTCTTTAATGGTCACGATACCGTGACCTTGCATTTTGTGCATACCATAATCAATCCGCTCATTCGTATGCCAAATACGAAACTCTGCACGCGCACGATAGTGTGATTCTTTAGAGGCAAAAAATTCAAAATCTTCAATCCCTAAAGGCTCAAATTGCTCACGAATCGTCTCTTTCTTCTGGGCTATTTGTTCTTCATAGGAGAGTTCATAGAGTTTGCAACTGCCACAAATCCCAAAATACTGGCATGTCATTTTAAAAATCCAGCAGAGATTATTCCAATCACACCACCGAAAAATCCACCCCAGATGACGAGCCAACCTAAGTGCTCTTTGATAAAATCTTGCACAATCTCTTTGACGATTTTTGGAGTTAATTCATCCAGTCTCTTATCAATCATCGCCTCAATGGAGACCAACATCCCCTCACTCATACCAGCTTCTTTGACATAGGCATCCATCTTAGCACTGAAATCTTCGCTTTGTGTAATTGTCAAAACTGATGTTTTAAGCTTCTCACAAAAAGGCTCTTTAAGCGAAGCGAGGGCATTTTCGCCACCAAACATACCCAACATCCCACCAAATGAAGATTCCATCACGGTTTTAACCAATGCATCAAAGGCCGGAGAAAAATCACTCTCATTGATAATCGGCGTCAAATCAATCTTGCGTTCCTCTTTTTCAAAAAATTCATCGATTTTCTCTTTTGTGAAAAATTGGTGCATCATGAGATTTTTAATCGATGCCTTAAAAGCTTCAAAACGCGCCTCTATAACGCCTGAACCATAAAAAAACGGCACTTTTTCAAATAGCATATGAATCGCAATCTGATTGGTAATAGCACCAGATAAAGCAAAGAGACCTGCATATAGAAGCAAGTGCTTGTAGGGTTGCGGCACCATAAATGAGATGCCAATCAATACGATACTGATGATATCTGTAGCCAAACTTTTATTCATATTCACGTTCCTAGTTTTTTTTGCAATTATATACAAAAAAGGCTAAAATATCCCAAAATTTTATAGGAGTTACGACAATGCCAACGCGAGACGATGCTTTTAATTTACTCAAACAATACAACACAGATGCACTCATCACCCATGGGCTAGCTGTCGAATCTGCCATGCGCCATTTTGCCAAAAAGTTTGGTGAAGATGAAGAGAAATGGGGAATTGTAGGACTGTTACATGATCTAGACTATGAACAATTTCCTGATGAACACTGCTATAAAACCCAAGAGATTATGACACCCCTAGGTTACAGTGATGAAATCATCCGTGCTATCATGTCTCATGCTTATGGAATGTGTACCGATATCGAACCCCTCTCACCAATGGAGAAGACCCTTTATGCGGTGGATGAATTGACCGGATTAATTACTGCGTGTGCTTTGGTACGTCCTTCAAAATCAGTGATGGATTTAGAAGTCAAATCGGTGAAGAAAAAATTCAAACAAAAATCTTTTGCTGCGGGAGCGAGTCGAGAAGTCATCACAAAAGGGGCTGAGATGCTTGATATGGAATTGGGAGATTTAATCCAAGAAGTCATCCTAGCGATGCGTAACAATGCAACCGTATTAGGGCTGGATATCAAATGAGATATTTCATCATAGGCATAATAGGTATCAGTTTTTGTTTTTTTACGGCATTAGATGCCAAAGAGATTAGTGGTATTAAGATACCTAATACCATCCAAAATCCCGCACTTCAACTCAACGGAGCAGGTATTAGAAATAAGTTCTTTTTTGATCTTTATGTCGGTGCTTTGTACGTGCAACATAAAACACACGATGCCCATGCCATCATTGATGCTAACAATACTATGGAGATGACCTTACACATCACATCATCTCTAATCAGTACGGATAAAATGGTGAGTGCTACGCTAGAGGGATTTGAAAATGCAACGCAGGGAAATATCACGCCGTTAAAAAAGGATATCAATACATTTTTACATGTCTTTCATGAAAAAATTCGAAATGGAGATATTTATCGTTTTCTTTATGAACCCAAAACGGGCGTGCACATATATAAAAATCAAAAACTTGCGACAATCATCAAAGGGTTGGCTTTTAAAAAGGCTCTCTTTGGAATCTGGTTTTGTGATAAACCAGCACAACAAAGTCTCAAGCAAGCAATGTTAGGATTGTAGGCATTTAGGACAAATGCCTTTAATCACAATACTTTCGATTTTATAATCATCCATCTCTACGATTTGTGTCTCATTGAGGCAAGAGATGGTATGGCATTTTGTACAGATAAAATGGGGGTGGAAATTTTGCTCTAAACTAAAATAGCGTTTTTTATCATTCGCCTCAAAGCTTCTAATAATCGCATTTTCTTCGAATTTTGCGATATTACGATAAAAAGTCGCCTTATCCATCGTCAGAGAGTTTTTGATATCCTCATAAGATATGGGCTTGTTTTTTGTCAACAAAATCTCTAAAATTTCAATACGTGCTGATGTCAATTTGAGATTGCTATTTTTTATTATTTGATTAATTGTCATACTAGTATTATAACAAATAATCTCCTAAAATACTATCTAGTGCCGCGTCCTTACTGATTTTTTTGTCCGCTGCATATTGCATCAATTTGCTGTCATTTTCTGTCGATATGTTAGCTACAATCCGAACACTTCCCTCTTCGCTGGCTCGCATGGCATCATATTTTTTTTGAATTTCTATCTTTTTTTCATCACTGATGGGCGTGCGCATGGATTTGTATTCGATAATCTTGCCATCTTTATAAAGCGGTGATACTTCAGCATAAACCCAATAATACCCACCATCTTTTCTCATATTTTTGACATAGCCACTCCACATTTTTTTACTTTTGATGGTCTCCCATAGTGCTTTAAATACTGACTTTGGCATATCAGGATGACGGATAATATTGTGACTTTTCCCGATTAATTCTTCAGGTTCGTATCCTGAAATATCAGCAAAAACTTTATTGGCATAAGTGATTTTACCGTTTAAGTCTGTGCGGGAGATGATAAGCTCGTCTTGTGGGACAGGGGTTTCTATAAATGTTTGCGATGCTTTCATAAGGCACTCCTTTATATATTTTTCTTTTTCAAATCACCATGATAAACGATATCTTTCGCTTCTATCGTATCATCATTTAACATCTCCGGTACGGCATTTTGCGCTTCTAATTTTTTGATTTCACGATCGAGTTCATCCTCGCTATAGCTCATCATCATATCTGCGGCAATCACATGTTCGATTCCTTGGATAATTTTCAAATTACGGATTTCATCATCAACACTTTCGCCTTCAATCGTCACGATAATTTTACCTGTTTCACTATCATGATAATGATAATCACAAAACTGTGCATTTTTCAAAATCTCTAAAACGCCGTCCATATATTTGGGTAACACTTGGACTACAATACTGGATATATTCATTATTTTAATCTCCATTTCATTATATATTTATCATCACTGCTTGAGAACATTGTTTTTTTGTCATAAAATATGATGGTATTCATCGTGCTTTTTTGACCGATAAGCGTGTAAACTCTTTGTGAAGAATCCGTACGAAATATCGCAATATCATTGTTGTCATTAAAAGCAAATGCGACTAAAGAAGCATCATGATTGAGTCCCACAGAATAAATCAAAAAAGGGGCATGAAACTCGATATAACTACCATCTTTGACCCGATAGACTGCTCCAATGCGATCTTGGCCTGCTGTGGCAACCCTTCCATTTTTGTAAGCGATTTTAAATACATTATCTTTATTAGCGCCTTCCAACGTTCTGATGTGCTTACCTGTTTTTGTATCAATCAAATAATTAATACCTGATTCACATGCAATCACCGCTTTTGTTTTATCTTCATTGAGTGCAAAATCTGAAAATTTAGATTGACTCAATTGCTCTTGGTATATAATCTTTTTATTTTTGAGATCATATAAGAGCACTTCATTACTCAAAAGACCGATGAAGACATGATCTTTATCGATAAACTTCGCTTTACTCATCGTAAGATGATCTTTTTTGCCCAAAACTTTTTTCAATACACCATTATCTTCTATAAAGAGATTTTTGACGCCATTTTCACCCTCAGAGAGTAGAAGGATTTTGTCTCCCATAGCATCAACGCTATAAATCTTCGGCGGCATCAAATCATCCATAAAATCATGGATTTTTTCCAAAGTAATGGTTTTGACAATCTTATTTTGTGTGATATCATAAACACTCATTTTGCCAGCATCTGTACCAATATACAATCGATCACCGATATTTTCAAGATCAATCACCGCACCTTGCATCTTGATGGTTTCTATGGGTTTTAAATTCATAGAAAAAACACTCTGCAAACATAATAAAAGTAATAATAATAGTCTCATTTTTTTACCTTTTTGCACTTATTTCTATTGCCTCTGTGGGGCACACTCCGATACAAAAACCACAATTTGTACAATTTTCTTGGACAATCTCTGGTCTTAGCATTCCCAAAAATTTGATCGCCTTATCATAACATACATCCGCGCAAGATGAGCAAATAACTTGATCCCAAGCAATGCATTTTCCAATATTCAAAGAAACCTGCGCTTTGATCTGTTTGTCTTGTATATTAGGATCTAATACGCCACGATCACAAGCTTTTGCACACTCCTCACAATAAGTACACCCTCTTTTTGAAAGATCCAATGCCGGGGAGCCATCTTGTGTTATCATGATAATGTTTTCATCACAAACAGTGGCACAAGGTTTGGACTCGCAGGTAACACATACGGACTCAAACAACAAGGGATCATGATGATAAGGCAGACGAATCGGTTCAACTGCCGACTCGTCTCTATCTTTATAGGGTGAGAGTGTTTTGAAAAACCCTCGCCTCTTGGAATCCATCTACTTCACGCCTTCATTAAGAACATCTAAAAGATTGGATTTATGTTTTCCATCTTTTGATGTAAATTCTGGTACAAAATTGTTCTTGACCAATGGTTTGATATTGGCTTGAGGCACATGACATTGCGAACAATTAAATCGCGCGTCATTGAGCTTGTGGAGCTTATCGATTGGCGCAGGGATATTGGCAGTGTTCACAACTACAATTCCATCTTTTAACTCTGTGCCATTGGCTTCAATCTTAGTTTTTGGTCGAAACGATACAAAATGGGACTCTGGTATAGCCACAGCACCGACACTTGGAGCAATCTCTGGCATATGACAACCCAAACACGAGTTATTGTTCTTCGTAATAGGTAGCAGCCCTTCAACACTATGTGGAATCAATGGCGGTGCATTTTCAAATGAACGTTCATAAACCTTAGCCTCACCGGGAGCGGCTTTGGTATAATCAATCTTTTGAACCGTTGTATCATTTTCGGTATAGATATTGGTTTTTCTCAAGCCCAGCGAGTTTTCGCTGACTGTCGGATTTGTCGCACAACCTACTATGGTCATGACAACCAATACCGATAAACCGATCAATAGTTTTTTAATCTTCATTATATCTCTCCTTTTATATCTTTTGTTATATCAAATATCGTAAATTTTAGGGCATCATCTTCACAAACTTCGATGCATCGACCACAATTGGTACACTCAATGTCCACTATTTTGCCACTTTTTTTGCCAATGGTATGGAGCACTTGTTTCTCAGGACAGATATCTTTACACTTCATACAAAGTGTACAATTGGCCTGATTGTGCATGACGCTCAAGGGAGCAAATTTACCGACAAGAGAATAAAATCCTCCAAGGGGGCAAATATGTCCACACCAGCCGTTTTTTAGCACAAACAAATCAAATAAAAATATCACCGCTACGACGGCCATACTCATACCAAAACCAAAAACAATACCTCGATTGAGGATGGTAATCGGTGATACAAATTCAAAAGCACCAACTCCGACAATCGCTGAGACAATCAACGTGAGTCCTAAAACCCAATAGCGAACTTTTCGGCTCACCCATACTTTGCGCTCGGCATCATCAAGATAGAGTTTTCTCCTCAGCCAATTGGCACTATCTGTGACCATATTGATAGGGCAAACCCAACTGCAAAAAGCGCGACCGCCAATCAAGCCATAAAAGAGCAAAATAATCAAACCGCCCAGTAAAATATCAGCGCCCAGAGTTGCTCCGGCTACTAGCATTTGCAAAATCGCAAACGGATCCGCTAAGGGAATCGTTCCTAATATCGTAGAAGAACTCAGGGTTCCGGCTAACATCTTCCAGCCATAGGCATTGGCGCCAAAGTACAAAACCAAGATCATAATCTGAGTGGTACGGCGAGCCAATAAAAATCTATATTTACTCATAACTCACCCCTTCATTCAAATAATCTGTCGGATTTTTAGCACTGCGTTTAGTTTGAGTTGTTGTTTTGGTTGAGACCCCTTCGAGTCGATTTTCATCTGCTTTATCCCAGCCTTTTATATAACGATCTCCAGCTTTTCCAAGTGCCACCTCAACAGGCAAGACACGAATCGCTGCCTTTTCGGTCACACAAGCATGTTCGCACAATCCACATCCCGTACACGCATCAGCGTGTACAAATGGAAGCAACATGGCATGTTTACCCGTCCGATCGTTTTTCTTCAACTCTAGTGTAATGGCGGTATTCAAAAGAGGACACGCACGAAAACAGGCATCACATTGGATTCCCCAATAAGCAATACATGCGTGAGGATCGATCATCGCCACGCCCATTTTCGCTTTATTAATATCCATTTTGGTTCGATTTTTTGCCATATCAATCAAAAGATTTTTATCCAAAGATCCACTCGGACAAGCCTCTACGCAGGGGATATCCTCACACATCGTACAAGGAATTGAGCGCGGTATAAAATAAGGCGTCCCCATTGGCATCCCATCTCCGGGCTTTGCCATAATCAAAGTCGAAGTTTGATGCGTTTGATCAGGATTGGAGCTTCTGTTCTTGCACGCCTCAGCACACAATCCACATTTGATACACGTCTTTAGAAAATCATCTTCCTTCAAAGCTCCCGGTGGTCGCAATATCAAAGGAGTCGCTTTTGCCTCTTGCAAATAACCACTCCAAATAAAACCACCCAAAGCCGTAATCCCGATACTTTGAGTTACTAAAGAGATAAATCTCCTTCGCTCACTTATCTTTATTTTTTTTGATTTAGGACTCTTCAAAACAAACCTCTTTTTCATTTTATACATCTTTTAAAGGAAGTAAATTCCTTTAAAATTCACGCACTACTAAAGCACAACCTTGCGGTCGTATGAATTTATCAACTCAGGAAGTAAATTCCTTTAAAATTCACGCACTACTAAAGCACAACCTTGCGGTCGTATGAATTTATCAACTCAGGAAGTAAATTCCTTTAAAATTCACGCACTACTAAAGCACAACCTTGCGGTCGTATGAATTTATCAACTCAGGAAGTAAATTCCTTTAAAATTCACGCACTACTAAAGCACAACCTTGCGGTCGTATGCATCTATCAATTCACGCACTTTTTATGCTTTGTAGATCTTAACCGCACATTTTTTATAATCTGTTTGTTTTGACATCGGACATGTCGCATCGAGACAGACTTTATTGATAAATACTTTTTCATCAAACCACGGAACAAAAACCAAGCCTTGTGCTGGTCTATTTCTTCCTCTGGTTTGTACACGTGCTTTGACTTTACCACGGCGACTCTCAACCCATACCAATTCGCCCTCTTTTATCTCTTTTTCTTTAGCATCAAGTGGGTTCATATAACAAAGAGCTTCAGGAACAGCACGATAAAGTTCTGGCACACGCATCGTCATAGTACCACTATGCCAATGTTCCAAAACACGACCCGTACAGAGCCACATATTGTAGTTACTATCTGGCATTTCTGGTGGATCCATATAAGGACGGGCAAAGATTTTTGCTTTATTTTTTAATGATTTTTTCGTTTTGTCTTTAATACCTTGTAAATCGCCTGATGGCAGTGCTTTTGCAAGTGGTCCATAAAAGGCAAAATCGCCATCTGGATTGGCTTTTCTTGCATACGGATCATACTTGACATTAAAGCGCCATTGGGTCTCTTTGCCATCAACGACAGGCCATTTGAGTCCTCGTACTCTATGGTAGATATCAAATGGTGCCAAGTCATGTCCATGACCACGACCAAAGCTCGCATACTCTTCAAAAAGATATTCATGAAGCATAAAACCATAACCTTTGAAGACTTTCCCATCACTACCGATAACATTTCTAGCATCACCGATACATTCTGAATTATCAAATCCTTTTTGTGGAAATTTATTAAGATCGATTTTATAACTTTTTGCTTTATCATTTGCAAACAAAATTTCAAACATTGTCGTATCTTCGTTATATCCCATTGCTTTTGCTTTTGCGATGACATCTGGAAGCGCTTTTTTTCTAGGACCTGATGGCGCGTATGCTCCCCAAAGGTCTTTGACGGTAAATCGTTTGGAGAGTTCTACCCATTGCCAAGTATCACTCATCGCTTCACCAACAGGGAGGACTTGTTGTCGCCACAACTGCGTTCGTCGCTCTGCATTACCATAGCCACCCCATTTTTCATAAATCATAGCACTTGGTAAAATAAGATCAGAAACTTTTGCGGAGATTCCCGGATATCCATCACTAGTCACGATGAAGTTGTCCATCTCACGAGCAGCTTTGATCCAATGATTGGCACTCGCACTATCTTGGTAAGCATTACAGACATTAACCCAAGCGAATTTAATCAATCCATCTTCGATATCTCTATGAATTTTCATGATATGTTGTACGCCCACAGGATTGATCGTACCCTCTGGCACGGCCCATTTTTTCTCAGCAATTTTTCGGTGTTTTGGATTGGCTACCATGAGATCTGCTGGGAGTCTGTGACAGAACGTCCCCACTTCTCTAGCCGTTCCACACGCACTTGGTTGTCCGGTTAGGGAGAATGCACCACTGCCGGGTTTGGCTTGTTTATTTAACATAAAGTGAACATTGTAAGAGAGAGTATTATCCCACGTTCCTCTAGTGTGTTGGTTCATACCCATCGTCCAAAAGCTCACGACTTTTCTGCCTTTTTCGACATAAAGATCAGCCAATGCTTGGAGCTTTTTCTTGAAATCTTCTAAGGATTCGTTGGGATCACCTTTTGATATTTTAGCAACATAATCCAATGTAAAAGGAGCCAGTGATTTTTTGTACTCTTGAAAAGAGATTTCCCAATGTTTGAGTGTTCCTGGGATATTTTCCATCACATCGCCTTCTTTATAGCCATAAGGTGCTAGTGAAGGGGCTTCTTTGGCAGAAACTTTTTTGGCCATCTCTTTATTAATGGTTTCCATCTCTAAGGCGCTGTATTTTCCTGCACTGCCATCAGCATTCACCGGAGTGATAGATTTCTCACCTTTTCGTCTCATACCGTATCCGATATTAACAGGCCCTACGGCAAAAATCATATGCTCTTTGACAAAATCCCAATCAATGGCTTCGGGATGATTATAAACAATTTCATGCGCTAAATAATTCCAAATTGCTAAATCAGTATTGGGGCTAAAAATGATTTCAATATCTGCTAAATCTGAAGTTCTTGATGTATAGGTAGAGAGATTGACCACTTTAACTCGTTCTGGGTCTGTTAGTTTACGATCCGTAACTCGAGACCAGAGAATCGGATGCATCTCTGCCATATTAGCACCCCAAGTCACAACCGTATCGGTAAGTTCAATGTCATCATAACAACCGCTTGGCTCATCGATTCCAAAAGTTTGGTAGAAGCCAACAACTGCTGAGGCCATACAATGTCTGGCATTTGGGTCAATGGCATTGGATCTAAATCCACCCTTCATCATTTTGAGAGCGGTATATCCTTCCATGACGGTATATTGACCACTGGCGAAGACTCCGATTCCTTCTGGACCACTTTTTTTCAACGCGTATCGGATATGTTTTTCCATCTCATCAAATGCGCGTTTCCAGCTAATCGGTGCAAATCTACCATGCTTATCAAAGTTACCATTTGCATCAACTCTAAGAAGTGGCTGGGTTAATCTGTCGGCGCCGTACATGATTTTGGCGTTAAAGTACCCTTTAATACAGTTCAATCCTCGATTGACCGGAGCGGCAGGATCACCTTTCACGGCAACAATCTTTCCATTTTTTGTAGCCATCATGATACCACAACCGGTACCGCAGAACCTACAAACCGCCTTATCCCATCTCCAATCCTTTTGAGTTGCCTCAGATGCGGCGAGCGCATCTTTGGGGATTGAGATGCCAACAGCAGCCGCCGCACTTGCCGCAGCAGTTGATTTCAAAAAATCTCTTCTTGATAATGACATTCTTACCTCCTATTTGTATTTTCAAACAAATAGTAACATCATCTCATTAAAAATTTCTATGACTTAGGTCAAGTAATTATGGATTTTTTTTCTTCGTGATTTCTGTGATACTGTTTAAGTTAGCTTTCAGTTTTTTGAGCATTTGCGTTACATGCAGGAGATTTTCGGTAGATTCGATGGCGATATCTTCTGTGGCACTGATTTTTTTGTCATAGCCACTTTTTTCTTCTTCATCCATGTCAAGCTCCAAAAGTGCGCTACTAGCGCTCTCGGAGAGCATTTCTAATTCTAATACTGCTTTTTCTGCTTTTTCGATGGCATCTTGCGAATGTTTTAGCACATTGTTTACATTCGTAACAAATGAACTGATATGATTGGAGACTTCTTTGAGCTCATCTTCTTGCGCATCACGTAACACAAAACGATTCAGATTGCTCAGATCACTGGTTGCGAGCATTTTGGCATCCGCTACAAAATCATCAATATGATTCATAATCTCTTTTGAGAGTAAAAAAGAGTAGAGAATAATCACCAAGCCCACACTCAACAATAGAAATTGTGCATAGATAAAAAACATATTTTTTTGTTCACTATAATCGGTAAACAACCAAACAGCCTCATCCATAGCATTGAGTACTTTGATATTATTGTTGTAGATATATTTCAAATCCACATCAATCGTATTTTGATAATGAATCAAATCTTGGGCATACGCTTCAAACTCTTTCCAATAGGTATAATTTTTTTCAAGAACACCATAAAGCGTTTTGTGCGCTTTGACATGCGTATCATTTAAAAACGATGTAATGGTCGTATTGTAAAGTTTTTTGGCATTAAGATAATAGTTATAATCTTCAATATCAGAGGTGCGTAAATATTTTTTGAGAAACAAACTCATGCGCTGAGAGAGCATGCGCTGACGCCCGGAGAGATCAATATAGTGCTGGTTTAGGTTATCTTTGACCATCTGCTGGACCACGGTATCTGTTAAATCTAACATCTTGTCAATCCTGAAGGTAAAAATATCCAAATCGGGTTTCATCTTGAGTAGATTTTTTTCTAAATTCACGATTTTTTCTTTCAAAGGAATCCACATCGCATGTACTTGCTTCAGTTTTTCTGTAATCTTAATATTTTGCGGCGGATAAATGCCATTGGCACTATTGCCATAAATTAAATCATGAAGATTGTTCTCAAAAGTATAGATACTCGCATCAACCACTCTAAAATCTGTCGACATTTTGTAGACGTTGTAAAAAACCTCTTTACTAATCTTTTGCGTTAGCATGCGTTGTTTGCCTGCAATATTGATAATCAATGAATCTTTTTTACTGCGTTCATTCATCAATACTGATATAATAATCGCCAACACAACAATCAAAGACAACAAGCCTCCGACTACTTTAATTTTTTTATTAATACCGGTTAGTTTAAACATCGTCTCATCCCCTACGAAAATATACTTTTTAGTTTTTCTTTGTCCACGATAATCACATTATTTTGTTCAATCATGATGACATTGGTCCTCACGAATTTCTTCAAAATCCTTGACAACGTCTCTGGCTGTATGTGCAACATATAAGCAATTTCATGTTTTTTGAGTTTATTAAAATTTTCAAGATCTTCACAAATCATATGCGCCACTTTTGCAGCCCCATCAAACACCACATCACGACTGATGACACACTGAAGTTGCTGAATCATCAAAAAGGCCTCTTTGAGTATGCATTGAAGAAAATTTTGATTGGTAGACATTAAGTGTTTGAATGGTTGAGAATCAATAGCCAACACTTCACTCTCTTCTAAAAATTCAGCATTGGCATAACAATGGATGATGAACTCATCACACAATTTTGACAAATCAAATATGAGAGAATTTTTAGGGAGTTTGTATAAAAATATTTCATTATCAAATCGATCCACTTTATAAAATTTGAGGGATCCACTTAAAAGATAATAAATCGTATCAACTGCATCATTTTCATAAAACAGTATCTCCCCTTTAGCAAAAGATTTCAGTTTGCTAAAGGAGGCAATCTCCTCGATTATCTCTTTTGGCAAAGATTTTAATAGAGGAGTTGCTGCTAATTTTTCAATCATGTGAAGCCTTAGATAAATGTTTTGATTTTCGCGGTTCCTTTTAATTGCATAATCTTATCATAAGCCCACTTTTTAACGGCTTGTTTGACATAAGCATCTTTGACATCAAGAGAGACTTCATCAAATTTACTGTCATATTTCGGGATATTATTAAGTACTAAATAGAGTTGATAACCAAATTGAGTCTTGATTGGCTTTTTGGTGTATTCTCGCTGTTTTAGATGTTCTAAATGCGGTCGTAATACTTCGTTTAAGTTATCAACGGCTATCTTACCAAAATATCCCCCGTGAACTTTGGAAGGAGCAAGGGAGTATTGTTGTGCCAATTTTGAAAAATCTGTCACGATATGTTTAGATTTTTCTAATTGAGAAGCAATCATATTCGCTCTCTTTTTTGAATCAACTACAATAGTATAAAGTTCCAACAAATGCGGTGTGTCGTATTTGTATTTATTTTTTTGATAAAAGGCCATTAATTCTTTACGACTGGGTTTCATCTCTTTGGCTTTTTTCTCCAATAAAAAATCAAACGCCAACAAACCCTTTTTGCTGTAAAGTTGTTCTTTAGTAAAACCGGTTTCATTTGTAGTAACCGAATCTTTCAAATTGCCACTTTTTTGTTTCTTGCTGTACCCTAGGATATGCTCTAAAACTTTTTTATATTCTTTGGTCTTTTCGATGCCGCTATTCAAGGCATAATCACAGGCTAATCTTTGTTCAATCAATCGATTGACAATTTTTTGTTGCTCTTGGTGGCTTAAACTCTTGAAATTTTTCGGTGCGACCTCATCGGTAATCTTTTCATTATTGACAATGGCCAGTGTCGTCGCAGCATAGCCCATGGAAGCCAAAAAAATCAAACTCAAAAAAATCTTCTTCATACTATCCCCTCTCTTGATAATGTACTTCTTATCACACTCTAGCACGTGTGATCTCATCTAAAACTAAAATTTGATAAGAAGTTGATGGTATCCGGAAGAAGAGTGTGCCTTCTCCCGGAATGATTGCCTTATGGTTGCTCTATCTTGTTGTTCTCTGTACGGTACTTATAAATATCTCTGAGTACCCTAATATCTTGTTGCAATTCAAAAACACCATGCCAATGAGCATAATCTGGTCCTGCCATCAATGCCCCTTGTCTCATACGGCGTCCTTCATGATGCCACAAGTGATACCATGTTTTAAATGCTTCATCCGCCCATTTATCTTTTTTCATCAACCCTTTTTTGGTCAACTCATCGATAATACCTTTGGCTTCTTTTGCATATTTATTATAAAGTTCAACATGTTGGTCACCCATTTTGAAGAAATTTTTAGTATGCGTTGGAACATGGCATGATTTACAAACTTGTTCCATCTCAGCACGTCCTGCAGCACTTCCTTTTGGATTTCCTGCTAGTGGATTACCCGCTGTGGCTTTACCCGTTTTTTCAAACTCTGTTACAGCAGTTTCATAGCCACCATCTCTCAGTTTTGAAATCGGTGCCCAGAGGTTCCATTTGAGTCGCTTGCTCACATTGTGTGTGGATTTAAGATCACCAATACCACTCATGTGACAAGTCGCACAAGTCGGTGCTCTATAATCGCCTGGTTCCCAAGCATCTGGAGCAGAATCGTATTTCCACGTATTACCCTCGGCATTGAAGATATGACCGTGCATGGAGTTGTTGTAAATCTCGATATCCGGATGATCTGGTCCGAGGTGACATGAAGCACAAGCTGCCGGTTTTCTAGCCTCTGTAATCGTAAAGCGATGCGCTGAATGGCATGATTTACAATTTCCAACACTACCATCTGGATAAACATTACCAATACCATAATTTGGCCACGTCTCAGCAGTTGGTCTTTTGTTTTTATCAAGCTTAATCACCGTACCGTGACATTGCATACACCCTGTCGCTTCTGGTGCATTTTTGAGATGTGGATCATCTCGACCTTCAAATTTGTGCATCAATGCTTGCATTGAAGGTTTTGCAGCCACTTGTAATGCTGCTCTTGCATGACCACTTTGATGAAATTCTTTGACTTCATTAACATGACATCGACCACACGTTTTTGGGCTGACCAAAATACTCACATAAACATCAGTACCTTGAACCCCTTTACAGTTTTGTGCTGCCATTGGATTATCTTTTTGCACGACGTGACAATCGATACAAGATACTCCTACATGACCGTGTCTACTCTCTCGCCAATCATTGACATGACCAGGAGTCAGTTTGGCATGACACTCGACACAACTTTTTCCTAATTTTGTTAAACCCCTGTTGACTTTAATAGTCTTCACGGATGTAACATCCCCTACATTCGCCGCAAATGCAAACGTTGCAAATAGTGCAAATAGTACCAACAATCTTTTAAGCATTCAAACTCCTTTTTAAGATCGAATTATTTCTTAATGTAATCACCCAAAATATGGTGACCTACATTCTCATGACACTCGACACACTTTTTATCGGTCCTTTTTTCAAAGTACTCTTTGTGTGCTATAAACCCTTTTGGATTTGACATCGTAGCGTCTCTTAAATTTGCGTGACAACTCATACATCCTGAGTCAAACACAAATTCTTTTGCCCGTTTTCGCTTTGCTTGCCAATCGATTTTAGAAACATCAGAAAAGGTCTGCACTCTCACATCATGCAAACCGGTTCGTGCTTTTTCTATCAGATAAGCAGCAAGAGAATCGTGAGGCAAGTGACAATCGACACAGCTAGCCTTCACCCCGAAAGAGTTTTTTCCCCCATGGACATCGGCGTTATATGCATCTGCCATTGGTTGCATGGTGTGACAAAGTGTACAAAACTTCTCACCGGCAGTTTTCTCCACTACCACAGCAGCAACATAAGAGATACACAGACCTATCACTAATCCGATTCCCAAAAGAATCAAGATTGCCCAAATAGATCGTTTCGCGTTTTTTTCCATTTTGTCGGACATAAAAACTCCTAACTTACGTTTTGTCTCAGCTTTGACACCAAGAAACATTGGAATAAAAATAAAAAATATATGCTAGATTTCTTATTTTTATACACCCACAAGAACAAAGCCTAAAAGCAACTTTTTAAGCTTTCAATTGTAATTTTACACTTTTTTTCTATAAAATGCGTTGACTTTAGTCAAGGAAATAAGAACTAAAAGGATTGTTACGCAATCGTTAATCATTTATGTTATAATCAAAACATCAAAAAAAGTATCAGGAGTTTCCTTTGATTGCACCACAAGAATCCTCAAGTTGTCTTCCTAATTTCTTTGTTATTTTATCAATTCCACTTATAATATTTCTATCAACTCTATTGGCATATTTTGGACTCATTCCGTTAAAAGTTGAAATCCATACTCTTATCATGATAGGTTTCATCTTTTTTATATTTATCTTTTTTATCAAACACAATGCCAATTATGCTGCGTGTAGTTTCAGAAACTCATTTTACGATATCGGTACGCAATTGCAAGAGTACTTGAATAAAAATTTACTTCAAATCGGAGAAAGTAAAAAATCACTCTCGAGTATCGATAGCTTTTTGGAATCTTACAATAGTAACCTCAGAAATGACAATTTTTCGAGTATTGCTACGACCGTTTTCCCGATGTTGGGAATTTTAGGTACGTTTATCTCTATCGCTATGTCGATGCCGGATTTTTCAGCCCAAGACACTGCCGCACTCGATCATGAGATTACGATTTTACTCAGTGGTGTCGGGACAGCATTTTATGTTTCTATTTATGGTATTTTCTTATCACTGTGGTGGATATTTTTTGAAAAAAGAGGTATCAGTAAACTTGAATCCACGATGAAATATATCACATCACTCTATTCCAAATATGTTTGGAGCCAAAACGAACTCGATGCGTATAAATATGGGAGTAGACAACTTGAAAATCAACATCTCATTCAAGCTTTAGGCGAGGTTTTTACAACCGATAAAGTCAAAGCACTCAATGAAGATTATCTCAACAATTTTAAGCAAATTGTCGAAACAACATCAACCTCTTTTTCTACAATCGCCGACAAAATGGATCGTACTGCCACGGCTGTATTGGCCACAATAGAACAAATCAACGCTTCGAGTGATTCGATTGCGGCGACACAAAATCTGGGTCAATCGATACAAGATTTTATCGCCGCAACCCAAGGTTTGGATCAAACAATCTCTGCTATTGATAACAAATTAAACAGCCGTGTCAACACAACATTTGAGAGAATTGACAAGGAACTCTCCGATGTCATCATCAAACTCTCAGATTTTGCCTACCTTTTAGATGGACACAATGAAAAAATATTGCAAAATCTGGAAGAGTATCATCGAGAAATCCTCAAGAAATTCAAGAGATAACGCATGAATTTAAAACAAAGCAAAAAAGAGGATGTGACAAATTTCTGGGTCTCTTATGCTGATTTGATGGCAGGATTGCTCTTTGTATTTATCCTGCTCATTGGAGCCATTGTCACTAAATCGATTATCTTAAAACACCACTTGCTTTCAAGTGAAAGCAGCGTGGAAAAAACCAAAAGTGCCCTACAACTCAAAAATGATGAGATTCAAGAACTCAAAGGATTACTGTTTCAAAAAAACACCCAATTGAGCTCTTTTAGCAATAAAATCGTCATCTTACAATCCATCGTCAATGATGTCAACGCATCCCTTTTGGAAAAAGAGAAAAGTCTGGAAGATTTCAAAGGCAAAGTACTCGTCCTATCCAATGAATTAAATGCAAAGCGCAATGCCATCACACTAAAAGATGAAGAATTACTCAAACTCCTCACCGAACTTGGAGAAAAAGAGACTCGATATGATCGTTTGGTAGCGCAAATGCAAAGTACTAAAGAGAAGATTAAGAATCTGACAGGGATTCGCATCAAAGTCATCAGCGAACTCAAAAAGATATTGGGTAAAAATATCCAAATCAATCCCAAAAACGGTTCGCTTAGATTCTCTTCTAATATTTTATTTGACAAAGGAAAATCCGTCCTCAAAGAGAGCTCCAAACAAGAACTCAAAAAAGTTTTCATCGAATATGTTGGCGCGCTATTAAACAATCCTGATATTAAAGGACATATTGACAAAATTATCATAGAAGGACACACCGATAGTGATGGTGGGTTTTTGTATAATTTAGAACTCTCTCAAAAACGAGCCTATGAAGTGATGAACTATCTTTTGAGTCTGGATTTTGTCAAAAAACACAATATCAAATCCTTGATGATTGCCAGTGGACGCTCTTATCTAGACCCAATTTATAACAAAGATGGCAAAGAAGACAAAGAAGCATCACGACGAATTGAGATAAAATTTTCGCTCAAAAACCAAAGCGCGATGAAAGAAATCGAGAGAATTTTAGATGCAAAATGATTTTGACCCCATCAACCTAAAAGAAGCTTCAAAACATTTAGAATGGCTTATAGACAAAACAAAACGTGTTTATAAGCCACAAGAAAAAACTTTTTTTCAAAAGTTTATAGACCTTTTAAAAAGAGTATTTTAACTATCAATTGGATAAAATACCGAAAAAATCAAGGGAAATAAATGTTTAGATTTGCACTCTTTCCAACTGGTGACATAGGTCTTGAAAACCTTCAAGTTGCTATTATAAATGCACTATGCGCCCGACAACGTGAGGACAAATTTATCATCAGAGTGGAAACCCTCGAAGGGAACAAAGATATGGCAGAAAAAGATGCCCAGATTTTGGACATACTAAAAATCTGCGGTATCACTTATGATGCCCTCTACTATCAACATGACAATTTCAAATATCATCTCCAATTTGCCTCAAAATTGCTAGATGAAAAAAAAGCATTTATCTGTTTTTGTACACCAGAAGAGATCAAAAAGAAACAACAATTGGCAACAGAGGCCTCAAAGACTTATCAATATGATGGAACCTGTGAACATTTGAGCTCTGAGACGATTTTAAACAGTACCCAGCCCTTTGTTATCAGACTCAAAAAACCGCTTCATGATATTAGAGTACAAGAGAGTAGTAATGGCGTATTTTCCTTTGAAAAAGAACGCATTGATCGCTTTGTTATCATGACAGAAGAGAAATATCCTACGTATGATTTTGCCTGTGCGATTGATGATATGATTCAAGGGGTCAGCCATATTATCCAAGAAAGTGCGCATCGTCTTGATGCTCCAAAACATGAACATATCAGACAAACACTGGGATATCGTGTACCCATCACATATACCCATTTGCCGCGTATTTGCCATCATGATGGCGAGGCAATGAATCAACACGACCCCATCAATAGTGTGCGATGGCTTTTGGATCACGGCTATCTTCCTGAGGCCATTGTCAATTATCTGATTGTTTTGTGCTATGACACCCCTCAGGAAATTTTCACACTCAAGGAGGCCGCAACGTGGTTTGATATCGATAAAATCTCTCAAACTGATGCTATTTTCGATATTAAGACCTTAGAGAGTATCAACCAAGCACATATCGCAAATAAAAAAAGTTAGCGTAAGCAAATAAAATTTAAATAAAGGAAAATCAACCATGATCGTATTATCAACCTTAGTAGAAGCAGTCGCACAAATACTGCATATGGTTATCAATATTTATATCTGGGTAGTCATCATAGCCGCTCTCATCACTTGGGTGCGACCTGATCCTTATAACCCAATTGTGCAAGTTTTAAATAGACTCACAGAGCCTGTTTATCATTACGTCAGAAAGTATATACCAACCGTAATCGGAGGGATTGATCTTGCACCTATAATCATTATTTTGGCATTGCAATTTTTAGATTTATTTGCCGTCAAACTTCTCTTTAATTTGGCCAATTCAGTTGCAGGCTAATATCATGTACCGTTTGTTGGGTATTTGTATCGCCATACCGGTACTTCTGTTTGCAAAAGTACCGGCTGATGTTGCGGCTTTTGAGACCTTGCCAAAAAGTATTTCTAAAGATTACTATATTTATAGATTTCTCAATGAAAACAATGTCTCAAGCTCGGATGCGCAACGATTATTAGAAGAGGCAAAAGTGGTCAATCTCAAACTCTTTCGTTCTTTTGCTAAACGAATAGATGACCCCGGCTTCAAAAAAGTAGCCGCATGCTTGCGCTACAAAACCGATACCCTGCTACAAAAAGATAATGAATGTATCGCCATCGGACTCAGTGTTTGGGATGCGATGCATCTAAAAAAAGAAAAAATCAAACAATTAGCACACAAACTCAGCGCCTATAAAGAGACTCATACCATCTTGAAAATTCTCGCATCTGAGGATGTTTTTAAAGCTGCTTTGCGCGACAAAAAAGCTTTTATCAAAATTTTTACCTCATGTGGGGCAAAAAATCGTAGTAAAATTTTCAATCGCACACTCACACCAAAAGAGTTAGAAGCCTTAAGTCAAGAAAAAGGTTTCAACAGCGTCATTGAACGTATCATGACACAAAGAAATCTCAAAAAATTACAAACTTCTCTCCTGGAGTTGCCCACCCATGCACATCTCAATGCGAATGCGATATTTTTCTTGGGTCTTAACGCACTCGAACATCACAAAAAGGAGTTGGCACGCACTTTATTTGCTGAGGCCTCCCAAAAATATTATTATCGCTTTGACAAAGATAAAACACTATTTTGGCGTTATTTGGCTACCCATGAGTCTTCGTATTTAGATGCACTCATGAAGAGTTTTGATGTCAATATCTATACTATCTTTGCCCATGAAATCCGTGGCAAAAAATTTGATAATATCAAATCGCCACATATTGATGCCGATGCAAAAGATTATGATATCAAAAATCCTTTTTTATGGGTGAATCTTTTGCAAGAGATTAAAGACAAAAATGCAACACAATTAGACCACATCGCGCAACAATACAAACATAAGAACACCATCGGTCAGTATGCATTCATAAAAGAGCGTGCCTTTGGAGATAAATACAACTATTTTCCTATGCCCTTTTATCAATATTTAGAACAGTACGACCATCATCGTATCGCGCTAATATTGTCAATTGCAAGGCAAGAAAGTCGCTTTATTCCCGCTTCAATATCGACATCTTATGCGCTTGGAATGATGCAGTTTATGCCTTTTTTAGCACGAGCAACAGCCAAAGAACAGGCACTAAAAGATTTTGACATTGATGCAATGTTTCAACCTAAAATCGCATATCAATTTGCCAATCACCACTTAGATTATCTGAGCAAACACTTATCCAATCCTCTTTTTATCGCCTATGCTTACAATGGGGGTATTGGTTTTGTTAGAAGAATGCTAAAAACAGGCAATTACTTCACAAAAGGTGCGTATGAACCCTACATGAGTATGGAGCTCATTCCGTATGCTGAAAGCCGAAGATATGGGAAAAAAGTCTTGGCAAACTATATCATATATTCTCAACTTTTAGGAGAAAAAATAACACTACAAGATTCTTCTCATACCTTCATGGCACCCAATATAAAAGGCTCAAAATAGAGCCTTTGTGGGATACAAACGAGATAGAAAAAACACCTAAAACGTGCATATAGAGCAAGAATTAAAGTGATATTAGATAAAGAAATGCTCACATAATAATCGTTTTAAAGATGAATCTAAAAATCTTTTTTAAACGTCAATGATTGTCGCTGATACGGAGGAATTTGAAAGCTAAATACGATTGTATTTTTTTGAATCTTTGGCGTTTGCACTAAAAAATAGTGACTCCACGGAGTCGATGCTGGGATGATATTGAGAATCGGATTGGTAGATTTTAATGCTATAACGGTGACAGATGTTTTGTTATCATCAATTTGAAATGTCAATTTTTTGAGCATCTTTTCTTGTTCTTCTCGACTGATTTTAGAGTGAGTAAAATGAATACCCACGACAAACTGCTCTAGGTTTTTATCGACAAATTTTTTATTTTCTAATGAATCCAAATACGTTACAGTTGCGAAAATTACGGGCTTTTTTTCTTTTAGTATTTGTGCTTTTTTGGTGTTTGCAACTGCTTGTTCGGTTGTTTTTGCGATATGGGTGTAGGAAGGCTCATACTTAGGCGAACACCCCGCAAGAATCAATGCTGTCAAAAAGATAACCGTTATATTTTTCATAGAAGCTCCGTTGTGGATTATATTTTGTGGATTATAAACTTTTTTATGTAACAAACTCATTAAAACCTAAAGATATTTTCGATATAATCGCTCATACTTTGTAAAACTAAAACAAAATATAAATTAAGCAAGAAGATATATAAATGAAATATTTAGCAATAGCCTTTAGTGGCCCCTCAGATAGTGGAAAAACTTCTTTGATCGTCAAGGTCTCGAATCAATTACAAAAAAAGTATGAGATTGCCATCGTCAAACATGATCCTTCTGATAAAGCAACCTTTGACCAAGAGGGAAAAGACAGCTGGAAATTTGCACAAACTGGTGCTGAAGTTTTGGTCGTTTCAGAGACGCGAACGACATTCTTTTCACAAAGAAGAAAAGATCTTGATGAAATTATTAGAACAATTGGTGAATTTGACCTTTTGATGGTGGAAGGCTTAAAAACACTCCCTCTTCCAAGAATATCGATTTTTAGAAACAAAATTGATGAGAGTTATTTTAAATATTCTAATGCCATTGCTATTGATGATAGTATCAATGTCAATGATTATAATATACCTGAAGATATCACCGTTTTGGATTTAAACGATACCGATGCCATCATAGACTGGGTGATAAAAAACGCAAAAAAAGTTAAATAAAAGGCAACGACATGAATGAGATATATGAAGCAATCAAAACATCAGCGATTCGAATACGAGAATTAATCGAATACGATGATACGGGCTACTCTTCAAGCATCAATACGACAGGGGACACCCAACTAAAAATCGATATCAAAAGTGATCTTGTTATCGAAGAAGAGTTTCGCAAAATTCCTTCTATCAAAGAAATCATCAGCGAAGAAAAAGAGAATAAAACCTCCCTTCATGATAATGGTATTTATACCATTGGATACGATCCATTAGACGGCTCGAGCCTTATTGATGTCGATTTAAGTGTGGGATCCATCTTTGGAATTTATGAAGGCGGATCCAATGGTGCCCATCTCAAAGCCGCAGTTTATGTGGTGTATGGTCCCCGAGTTGAGCTAGTCATCGCCGAATCAGATGTCAAAATGTACCGACTCAATCAAAAGAATGAATTTGTCTATATGCACGACATCAAACTCAAAGAAAAAGGCAAATTAAATGCACCCGGTGGCACCCAACAAGGGTGGTCAAAATCCCACAAGAAACTTATCGATGATATTTTCCAAGATGGTTACAGATTGCGATATTCCGGAGGTATGGTGCCAGATTTACACCAAATCTTACTCAAAGGTGGTGGATTATTTTCCTATCCAGGAACCACGGATGTTCCCAAAGGAAAATTGAGGATGATTTTTGAAGTATTCCCTTTTGCTTTTGTTTTTGAGCAAGCAGGAGGCGCTGCTATCAATGATAAAAATCAGAGAATCTTAGATTTAGTACCGTCCCATCCTCATGATACTACGCCATGTTTTTTCGGCTCAAAAAAAGAGATAGAAAGAGTTATGGCCTGCTATGAGTAACGAAGAAGATAAGTATGAAGAGGAGCTGGACAAAGCACTGCAAGCAGTGAAAGCGTGCCAAGAAAAATTACAATTAGACAGTTGCATGCAATGCGACAAAATTTTTGAATGTACCCTACGGAAAACTTATGTCGATGCTGTTTACAACAGTATGTCTAAAGGACAAAGCGGTGGATTTGAATTTTAGAACTTGCCCACATAAAAAGGAGAAATAAGAATGAGAGAAAAGGCTTATGTTACAACGCCAATATATTATGTGAATGATGTACCCCACATCGGTCATGCTTATACCACAATCATTGCTGATACTATGGCGCGCTACTACCGACTCAAAGGTTATGAAACATTTTTTTTAACAGGAACTGATGAGCACGGACAAAAAATCGAAGAAGCCGCAAAAATTAGAAACCGCACACCGCAAGATTATGCCGATGAAATCAGTGGCAAATTTAGAAGTTTGTGGGATGAATTTGAAATCAGCTATGATAAATTTATCAGGACAACGGATGAAGAACACAAAATCGGCGTCCAAAAAGCTTTTAAGACGATGTATGACAATGGCGATATTTATAAAGGGCATTATGAAGGACACTATTGTGTCAGTTGTGAAACTTTTTTTACAGATACGCAACTCATCGATGAAAATCTCTGCCCCGATTGTGGTAAAGAGACTCGAATCGTCAAAGAAGAGAGTTACTTTTTTAGACTCTCAAACTACCAAGAAAAACTTTTGCAATGGTATGAAGATGATGAAAAATGTGTCCTACCAAAAGGCAAAAAGAGCGAAGTGATCAGCTTTGTAAAACAAGGATTAAGAGATTTATCTATCACAAGAACGAGCTTTGATTGGGGTGTGAAACTGCCTCCTGAAATCAATGATCCAAAACATGTTATGTATGTCTGGTTGGATGCACTTTTAAACTATATCACAGCATTAGGTTATGGAACTGATCAAAAAAATATGACTTATTGGCCTGCCACTGTTCAACTAGTGGGAAAAGATATTTTACGTTTTCATGCGATCTACTGGCCTGCTTTCTTGCTCAGTCTAGGCTTGCCACTACCTAAACATATCGCCGCACACGGATGGTGGACTCGTAATGGTGAAAAAATGAGTAAATCAAAAGGCAATGTCGTCAATCCTAAAGAGGTCGCAGATGCTTATGGTTTAGAAAATTTTAGATATTTTATGCTCAGAGAAGTTCCTTTTGGACAAGATGGTGATTTTTCCCAAAAAGCTCTTATCGATCGTATCAATTCAGACCTGAGTAATGAACTGGGAAACTTATTGAACCGTATCATTGGTATGAGTGGTAAATACAGTGCCTTTGGCATCTCATCAAAAAATGTGTGGCACTATCATGAAAAAGAAATCACCAATGTCATGGAACATCTACGACAAGCTGAAAACAATCTCAATGATTTACAAACCAACCGTTTTTTAGAAGAGTTATGGAAAGCACTCACTATCGCCAACCAATCCATCACGATTTATGAGCCTTGGGTCAAAATGAAAAATGGCGAGAATGATTTTGCACTGGCCACCGTGGCAATGGTCGCTAATATTTTGGCAAAAGTCGCCATACTCTTGCATCCGGTTATGCCAAAAACGACCCATAAGATTGCTGAAGCCTTGCATTTTTCTATCAATCATGATGCGTATGTTACGTTTATTGAAAACAATGGTTTATTAGAAGATTTTACCATACAAAAAGTGCCACCATTGTTTCCTAAAGTAGAAGCAGAACTGTTAAAAGCTCCCGAACCTACCCCAGCAAAAGAAGCAAAAAAAGAAGAAGTAAAAGATACCGCCATTTCTATCGATCAATTTTTTGAAACAAAACTCAAAGTGGGAACCATTATTGAGGCTGTGGCCGTACCAAAAAGCAAGAAATTATTGCAATTGCAAGTTGACCTTGGCGAAGAAAAACCAAGACAAATTATCGCAGGGATCAAAGAATACTACAAACCAGAAGATCTCATCAATACTCAAATCACCGTTGTAGCAAACCTAAAACCCGCCAAAATTTTAGGACTACTGAGTGAAGGAATGTTGCTCGCAGCCAAAGATGCCAACGGTTTGACGCTCATCAGACCAGAAACTCCAAAAGACAATGGTTCCAGTGTTGGATGAGAATAGAAGATATTACAAAAATCATCGATGGGAAGTTACAAAACTTTCCATCTGTTGATCATGTCAATGCTTTTAGAATCAACCCTGACAATATTGCACAGGGCGACTTGTTTTTGGATGCAAACAATTCTGTCTACAATCAAAAAACAGCGATAAAAAATGGTGCCTATGCCATCGTCTCTGAAAATATTCTGAGTGTTTTAGACAATGAAATTGCATGGATTGAAGTCGATTCATTGCGACTTGCTTGTATCAAACTCTCACGATATGAATTTAGCAAAAAAAACTCTTCGTTGCTTTTTTTAAATGATATTGCCGAAGAGATGTTGCACAGTATCATCAAATACAAGACTTATGAAAAGTTACCTTCTAATACATACAAAGCGCTTTTGTTACTCACTAAAAATGGAGAAAATATCCAATATACCTGTAGTGATGAACGACTCGCTCATAGCATTGACCCTGTTTGTGATAAAATCAAAGAGCATGCTTCGATTCAATATCTTCAATCAAAAAGTCCTTTTTATTCCTCTTTCATTTATAAGGATGTTTTTTATAAAAATCTTAAAATACCGAGCATTTTCATAGAATATTTTTGTGAAATTTTAGAGTTTGTCGCAGAGAAAAAGCTCCATCATGATGCGCATTCTGTCATCATGTCTGAGCATTTTGTCTCAGTATTTATCGATAATAAACTGCATAAGAAGGATTTTGGACAAACCACAAAGGCTGTCATTTTTGAAAAAAATATTGACTATCTTGACATGGAATTTAAATATTTAGAACGTTTCACAGAAGATTTGGTTTTGTGCGTACCCAAACGGTATGCGAATTATTTCAAGACTTGTACGCATGCGTGCCTCTTCAAAGACAAACAAGAACTCGCAACCAAACTAAAAGAAAATTTTCGATATGCTTTGGTTTTTGGTGATATCAAAGAATATCATGATATATTTTCGCAACCCAAAATAGAACACAGAGGTCTTTTTTCATGATACTAATAGAAAACAATACAAACTGTCCCATGGACATCAACATGATGGAAACAATCGCACAATCATTGAGTGATAAAGATATCGAGCTGATGATTGTCGGTGATGATGAGATGAAACTCCTCAACAAACAAACACGCGGTCTCGACCAGAGTACGGATGTACTCAGTTTTCCACTTGAACCCATGGAGCATGTCCCACTAGGAAGTATCATTATTAATGAAAAAAAAGTCAAAGAGGTCGCTCTAGCACTAGGGCACCAAGAACAAGAAGAAGTCACACTGCTATTTATACACGGCTTGTTACATCTTGTTGGTTATGATCATGAAACCGATGATGGGGCGATGCGGGAAAAAGAAAAAGAAATTATTACGGCCTATCACCTTCCCAAAAGTTTAATCGTTAGAACCGAAGGATAATACCGATGGAATATATCATTTTCTTCATTGCGATGGTCTCCCTCATCTATGGAGCCAATCTTATTATTATCCAATCAGAAAAGATTGCACTCTACTTTAATATCTCCTCTTTTGTTATCGGAGCTACCTTAATCGGCTTGGGCACCAGTCTGCCCGAAATGGCCGCTTCCATCACTGCAACACTCAATGATAAATCAGATTTAGCGATTTCCAATGTTTTGGGTAGTAATACTATCAATATTTCATTGATTTTAGGAACCATATTTTTCCTCGCACACAATGTCAATCCAAAACGCGACATCTTCCGATATGACAGTGCTTGGATTCTCATTCCACCTATTTTCTTTGTGGTGACCTCATTTGATGGCGTCATCAGTCGTCTTGATGGTATTGTTTTGCTTTTCATGATGATTGCCTATCTCATCTTCCTAAAAACCGATGCCAAAACATTTGAAGATGCCATCGATACAGATATCGTCAAAGAAAAATTCGATTGGCTTCGTTCAAGTCTCTTTTTGGTTCTGGGTTTTATCTTTGTCATACTAGGTGCTAAATACACCATCACATCAGCCTCTCAAATTGCGAGAGATTTAGGAACAAGTGAATGGATTATCGGATTACTCTTGATAGCGTTTGGAACCAGCTTACCTGAACTTGTAGTGAGCATTATGGCCATTAAAAAGAAAAATATCGATATGGCAATCGGTAATATTATCGGAAGCAATGTCGCCAATATTGCCGTCGTTCTTGGAGCATCGGCTATCGTGCATCCTTTGTATATCAATATTCTAGAAAATAGTTATGATATCCTCTGTATGTTTGCATCGGCTATCTTGTTAATTTTCATATCTGCCAATAAATTTTACAACAAATCCTCAGCTATTCTACTCTTTAGTATCTTACTGTTGATGATAGCACACTCACTTAATGCTTTTTCAGTGTGATATATTTGTCTTCTAGCAGTTTGTTGTAGATTTTAGAGACAATGGCACCTGCCGCAGAGCCACCATGTCCCCCATGTTCTACCAGTACTGTGACGACATATTGAGGATTTTTATAAGGTCCATAAGTCGTCAACCATGCATGAGATCGGTGAAAAAATTCTAACTCACTTTCTTTCATACGTCTTTTTTCACTCTGTGGAATACCCACAACTTGCGCCGTACCGGTTTTAGCTGCAATTTTAAATTTGGTATGCAAATTATAATACGCCGTTCCATGCGGCACATTGGCGACCTCATACATACCAGCACGAATATCTTTTAGGTATCTATGGTCTTTGCGGCTCATGATAGTTTTATCTTTGCCATATACAATTCCAAGATTTCCCACTTTATCAACAAAATGCGGTGTCACGCCATAACCCGTAGCAATCAAGGCGGTATAGCGTGCAATTTGCATCGGCGTCACCAAAAAATATCCTTGTCCGATAGAGGTGATGAGTGTTTCGCCTTGATACCAAGGTTGCTGATATTTATTCATCTTCCATTTTTTTCCCGGTACAATTCCAATGAATTCATTAGGAAGGTCCACTCCCGTTTTCGCACCAAAGCCCAAACGCTCAAGTACGGGTGTAATCCTATCAATACCAACTTTTAAACTTCCATCATAAAAATAGGTATCACAACTCTCTTTAATCGCTTTTTTTAGATTAACATATCCATGGCCACCCTTTTTCCAATCTCTAAATTTTCTATTCCCAAGTTCAATACTACCGGTATCGAAAATCGTCGTCTTGGCCGTGATGAGACCTGATTCTAAAAATGCCAACGCCACTCCCATTTTGATAGTCGACCCAGGAGGGTACAAACCACTGATAAGTTTATTGGTAAAGGGATGATTAAAGTCGCTGGACAGTGCTTTCCATTCTGCTTCTGAAATACCACTCACAAAATTATTCAAATCATATTCAGGGAAACTTCCTGCTGCCAGTATTTTGCCATTTTTTGCATTCATCACAATAATCGCACCACTTTTACCTTTGAAAAGTTGCGAGATGTATTTTTGCAATTCAATATCTAAAGTCAAAGAGACATCCTGACTGATGGGGAGTTTTTTCTCTAACACGTCCAATTCCACATTGAAGGCTGTCACATTGGTTTTTTTGATACCGCTATTTCCTTCAAGCGCTCTGTTATAGTATTTTTCTATTCCTGTTTTTCCTGCATATTCAGTCAATTTTGCAATTTTATCAACAGCGGCCTCTTTGGCATTTGCTTTGCCCACATAACCAACCACATGAGCAGCTAAATCGCTATAGGGATAGTATCTTTTTGAGGAGACTTCAATCTTGAGATTTTTATTAAGCGAAATTTTAGTAAAACTTTTGATAACATCATCATACGCAATGAAATCAATGACTTTGACAAAATCGTGAGCATAGGGAGAATCTTTTTTGAGATAACGCTTTCTGAGTTTTTCTTTATTATCTAAATGCAGAGTCTCCACTAAGAAATCTAGATTTTTATCTAATTCTTTTCTCTTCCGAGAAGAGCTGAGACCCGGCGCGATTCCGATTGAAAATCCCAGTTTATTAACAGACAAGGGACGACCGTGTAAATCTAAAATCGAACCTCTAAGAGGTGCTAACTCTTCCGTTTTGATAGCATTTTGTTTGGCTAACTCTTCATAATATGCATACGATTTGATACTAATATAATAAACACGTGAAAGAATGATAATCCAAATAACAACAAAAATGGAAATAAATATCTTGATTTTCATACTTTTGACCTAAAGAAAATACTACAAATAATAAAATCAAATCCTATATAATAAAAATATTCCATAGAAAAACTCGGATGGGGCTTGTGTAGAGCATATGAAATAAGCTCATTTAAAAAAAAGTGTCCAATATAGGCCACGAAAACATAAATAAATAAAATACAATTTTTACAAGTAAAATAACTTTTAATCCGCTCAGCAAATACATAATAAAAAAGTAATGCTAAAACAATATATGAGAAAAGGGAAAATCCTTTGTTTAATTCATAAAAACTTAGATATAAAAAGCTCAAAAAGACATAAAGAAATTTCTCTTTTTTATCAATCTCTAAGAGCACATAACAAAAAAATACCCCCACAAAAGTAGGGAAAAATTGATACATACTCGAAAATATTTGAATCAGTACAAGGACAATACTAAAAAGTACCAGCCGAAAATCAAATATTTTTTCTTTTTGGATCATATGTTTTTGATTAAGGCTATCTCATCGCAAATTGGAAAGAATTTGCATTTAATGCAATCGGTCCATACTTTATTAGCAGGCAACTCTTCTTTGGGAATTTCCACAAAACCCAAAGTCTCAAAAAAAGCTTTTTTATAGGTCAGCGCAAATACTTTTTGTGCCTCAAGAGCAGCGGCTTCTTCCAAAATGGTATTGACGATATTTTTACCAACGCCTTTACCCCGTGAGGTATCCGATACAATCAGACTTCTCACTTCACCTAACTCTTTTGTGTGAAAATGTAAAGCGCCAAAACCAATCAATACCCCTGATTCTTTTGCTAAGATATAAGACCTAATATTGGTCGCTATCTCATCATTGTTTCGTTCTAAAATAATACCGCTTTTAACTTCTGGGGCAACAAGTGCTTGCATGGCTTCGATGTCTTTAAGCGTTCCTTTGGTATATGTAATCATCATGATTGCCTTGCTGGAAAAATAGAATCAAACAGTGTTTCAAGTGCTTGATTGATTCCGGTTTTTTGACTACTAGAGACGAGTATGGCACCGGGAAACTCTCGCTTTAACGCACTTTTTTCTTTTTGATTTAACTTGTCAGCTTTTGTAAAAATTTGAATCAATTTTTGATCAGGTTTTAAAAGAGATTGAATGTAATCATTGACATTCTCATCAATCTCAAGATGTGGATGTCTGGAATCGAGAAGTTGCACAAAGACGCGAATTGAATGTCGTGATTCTAAAAAATCAGTCAAATGTTTTTGCCACTCATTTTTTAAAGTTTTTGATACTTTAGCATAGCCAAATCCTGGTAAATCGACAAATCGGCACATAAAAGGTTCTTTATCTTTCATAAACTTAATATCAAAAAAGTTTATTAATCTCGTTTTCCCTGGTGTTGCAGAACTCTTGGCCAATCCTTTTTTATTAGCAAATGCATTGATGATTGAACTCTTACCGACGTTACTCCTACCCAAAAATACGACTTCACTCACGCCATCAGGCAAGGAGTCTTTGACACCCTGGGCTGAAGTAACAAAATGTGCCTCTACTATTTGTATCACTTTTTCTTATCCTCAATTTTAAAGATAAACTTCACAGGCTCATTTTTCTTGCTACCTACTTCATAATACCCTTTGTTCTGATCTACATGAATCACATCACCGTAAACTTTTTTATCGGTACTCAGCTCATGTAAAAACGCATTTTTTTCGATAGTATAGCGTGCTAATTTTGGCTCATAAATCAAAACATTACCACTAGCAAAATATTTCTTTTTATTGAGTGTCATGTGTGCTTTTGCATGACCAGTTGCTGTATATTTTATAGGTTTTTTCTCTTTGTCAAAGTCAATAACAATTTTATCAGCTTTCAAATCGTCACTCCCTTTCGTGACATGAACATTTCCTGTAAACGTAGATATTAATTTGGCTTCATTGGCCACAAATTTATCAGCAGTAATTTGAACTTCACTGGCGCTTAATAAGGTCGCTACTAAAACTAAAAGTAAATATTTCAATTATTTATCCATCCTTATGGTTGATTTGACGTTCTTGGCTTCAATTATACCCTCTTGCATCTGGTAGATAAATGAATCCCCTATCGTTTTCATATCTTTTTTGATTAATTCAAACGAAGTTTTACTGCTGAGCACTTTTGTTTTCAAATTGTACTGGAC
Source organism: Sulfurospirillum sp. 1612 (assembly GCF_036556685.1). Lineage (NCBI taxonomy): Bacteria > Pseudomonadati > Campylobacterota > Epsilonproteobacteria > Campylobacterales > Sulfurospirillaceae > Sulfurospirillum > Sulfurospirillum sp. 1612. Next base: position 921,152 of record NZ_CP140614.1, on the reverse strand, counting down.
ACTTTGGGTATTGAGTGCTAAGTCATCGCTTCGGGTATATTTGACATTTTCAGTAAAATAAAGAATCGAATCTCGCAAGAGAGCCTTATCTGAAATCAAGGTGCTGATGAGATTCAGCTTATCTTTATACAGCACATCAATCTGATAAAATTTATCATAGGCTTTATATTTCTCAACTTTTTTTGAAAAAACGATACTGTTGATTCCTGTTGGTAGGATTTCATAATCCTTGACATCAAACAGCTCAATACTTGGTTGTTCTCCTTTTTTGGGCTTATAATGCAATGCATAGGGATTTTTCGTCAATAAAAATACCATAATCACCAAAAATATTATTAAAAAATATCGTAAGAATTTTACTGCCAAAGTTTTATAAAATCCTCTATCAAATGTTCGTGCTCTAAAATATCCTCAATCATTTCTCTCACCGCGCCCTCACCGCCATTGCAATTTAATACAGTATCGACGGCATTTTTGGCATAGTGATTCGCATTATTAGGACAATATGATCTCCCCACTAAAGACAACACCGCAATATCGTTAAGATCATCACCAATCGCAGCAACGTGTTCAAAACCCAAACCCTCTTGTGCCAAGATTGCTTCTAACTGTTCTTTTTTATTGCTCACCCCTTGATAGAGATAATGAACACCTAGCTCTTTGGATCTTTTATCGACAATACTCGAATGTCTTCCGGTGATAATTGCGACTTTTTTCCCAAGCTTGATCCAAGAGACAATGGCGAGTCCATCTTTGACGTTAAAATTTTTGAATTCTTCACCATTGCTTGCATAAATGATTTTGCCATCACTCATACAACCATCAACATCTAATACCAAAAGTTCAATCATAAGATTCCCTTGGTACTGGGTATTCCGATACGTTCATTTTTGGCTATGGCACGTCTCAATGCCACGGCAAATGCTTTAAAAGCCGCTTCGACGATGTGGTGTCTGTTTTTGCCTCTTTTTTTGATGATATGAGCGCTAATTCCGGCATTCACCACTACTGCCCGAAAAAACTCTTCACAAAGTTCTACATCAAAATCACCAATCTTTCCATCTGTATCTAAATCAAAAACCAGATACGGTCGATTACTTAAATCCATATCGCATTCCACAGCAGCTTCATCCATCACAACAACAGAATTAGCAAATCGCTCGACCTTTTCCAAAGGATAAATCAATCCTTTTAAAAGTGAGCCTAACACAATCCCAACATCTTCGACACTGTGATGAAAATCTACATGAATATCACCCTTGCAATGAATATCCAAGTCGATTAATGAATGTTTAGCAAAAGCCTCCAACATATGATCAAAAAAGCCAATACCGGTATGAATGTTAGATTGCCCTGCACCTGCTAAATCGATTTTGATTGTAATATCTGTCTCTTTTGTTGTTCTTGTTAATGCTGTTTTCATGATAAAACCTTTTTTAATTTCCTACAATAAAGGAGCCTCTAAACAGCCCCTTAGCTATAAAATCTCGCGCCTCTTCTTCGCTTTTGAAACCACTTAAATAAACACGATAAAGTGGTAATCCTTGATATGAGGATCGTTTTACAATGGCACGATATGCCCCTAATACATTGCGGTGTTCTTTGGCATATCGTTGTGCGCCTGCTTGGTTTCTAAAGGCACCAATTTGGACATAGAAATTGTTTAAATCAACACTACGCACTTGTGTGTTGCTCGTATTAATCACCCCGCTAAATCCTATCACTTGCAATCTAACAGGTGCCGTTCCTTTAGTCGCATAACCCAAACGCAATGCCGCCTCATAAGAGAGATCGATGATACGAGTCTTGACAAAAGGACCGCGGTCATTGATACGGACTACGACACTTTTGTGGTTTAACAGATTGGTTACTTTGACCATCGTATTCATAGGCAATGTCTTGTGCGCAGCGGTCATCGCATACATATTGTAAAATTCACCATTTGAGGTCTTGCGACCGTGAAAATCTTTGCCATACCAACTGGCAATACCGCTGTAAGTATCGCCCACACTCACCTTGGTCGGGTAATACGTCTTGCCCCCCACTTGATAAGGACGCATCGTTGCTTTATGCATACTCGACGAATTTTTGATAACCGTACTATGCGATGGAGCACGATTTGGGTTGTAGGCAGCATTTGAAAAAGTATAATTTCGACTACTGCACCCTGCGAAAATCACTAAAGTGACACAAAAAATAAAAAATTTACTGCATTTGAGGTATGACAAGTTTTTCACCTACTCGAATTATCGAATTTCTTTTATTGTTGGCCTGAATCAATGTATTAATGGCCACATTAAATTTATGGGAAACTTTACCGAGCGTGTCACCTTTTCGAATGGTATAGCTGATCATACTTGGCTTCACGATTGGAATAATAAGCGCTTGTTTGATACGAAGCCATTTGGATTTTAAATGATTATAATCTTTAATAATGTGATAATTAATACCATAGCGTCTTGCGATTTTATGGAGGGAATCACCCTTTTTCACCCGATAGACAAAAAATCTGTTGTTGCTTTTCTTTGGATTATAATTTTGTTTAAAGTCTGCTTGTTTGTTATAAGGCAAATAAATCGTGTATTTCCCTTTTGCAGGGGGCACAAAATCGTAACGCAATTGTGGATTATAAGAGCGTATCTCTTTTAAGGAGAGTCCGATACTAGCAGCGACCGCACCCAAAGAAGTCCCTTGTTTGACCTCAACCTTTGCAAATGTCTCAGCACTGCCGCCATTTAGAAGATAATCAGAGTTGTTTTCGATAATAAAATCTGCACTATTAGCCAAACTTTCCATCATGACAATTTTGCGAATATAGAGACGACTCTCTCGTGGAAGGTATCGTTTTCTATCATTGAGTAAGACATTAAGATTATCACTTTTTGCTCGCTTAATCGCTTTGAGCAGTGTGCCTTCACCACAATTATATGCAATGGCTGCAAGATACCATTTGCCAAATATATTATGCAAATATTTCAAATATTTAATCGCTGCCTTGGTGGATTTGATGGGGTCCTTTCGCTCATCAACATACGTATTAATCTTCAGACCAAAATGCTTAGCTGTTGCTGGCATAAATTGCCATAAGCCCACTGCTTTGGCTTTAGAATAAGCATTAGGTGCAAAATTTGATTCTGCCATCGCAAGATATAAAAAGGCTTTGGGGATACCTGAATCATTGATAAGTTTACGCAAATAAGGAACAAATCGATTGCCCTCTTCTAAGACTTTTAGAAAGTGTTTTGTCCGATAACGGTTCATTTTGTCTTTCATCGAGATAAACGTTTTATCCTTTAAGAAAGTAGAATCAATATCGAAACTTTTTAATACCTTTACTTGCTCTTGGAAGTTATTTTGTGTCACTAAAAAAGCGTCACTGCTTTGTATCAACAAGACTAAAACTAATATAATTCTAAGCATCTGGCCCCTTTGCGTCACAGCGTCTAAAATGTATTATTTTAGCTAAATTAGGCTTGAAAATGCTTTAAAAAGTCGCGCAGCGTTATGCGTCGTCAAATCTTCGATCTCACGAACACTCAAATTTAGTGTTTGTGAGAGCTTCTCTACGACCAATTCTGTATAAGCTGGTTCATTTCTTTTACCCCGATAAGGATGGGGTGTGAGATAAGGGGCATCGGTTTCAATCAGCAGTCTCTCTTTGGGAATTTCAGGTACGATAGCGACGAGATTTTTTGCATTTTTAAATGTCAAAACGCCTCCAATTCCAAAATAAAAACCCAATTTATGCAATGGCAACAAATGCTTTGAAGCATTGTAGCAATGCAAAACGCCTCCAACTTTGCCCGCATCATTCTCTTCTAATACGTGACGACTATCGTCATTTGCATCTCGAATATGGATGATTAATGGCTTATTCAACTCTTTGGCCAGTTGGATTTGTTTGGCAAAAATCTCTTTTTGTTTTTGCTTTATCAATGCTTTTTGGGCATCATCCTCAGGAAGTCTAAAATAATCCAATCCACACTCTCCCACCGCAATACAGCGTTCGTCTTCTAAAAAGGTTCTCAATACGGTTTCATCATATCCATCAATACAATCAGGATGTACCCCTGCTGCATAAAAAATATTAGGATATTGGTGTGAAATCTCCCGTGCATGTTGCAAATCTTTGATATCGGCACCTGGTATCAAAAAGGCTTTGACATTATGAGCTTCAGCTCTTTTAATCACCTCATCCAAATCTTCGTAGTATCTCTCATCATCAAGATGACAATGTGTATCTATAATCATAATATATCTCTTTTTCTTTAATCTTTATTTCCAGCCATCAGTGAACTTGCAAATTCTAAAGCTGCTTCATGGATTTTTTCACCACTGACCATACGTGCCAACTCTTCGACACGCTCTTCTTTATCCAACAATCGCACATGACTACCATGGTCATCTTTGGAAACCAAAAAATGCATATCCGCGCGTGATGAGAGTTGTGGCTGATGTGAAATCGCAAATATTTGATATTTTTGGGATAAAACTTCCAACACTTTTGCCACGCTCATTGACTCTTTTCCGCTTAAATTTGAGTCAATTTCATCCAAAATCAAAACACCCCCATCGCTTCTTAGAAACTCTTCTCTCGCTGCTAAAAACGCCAATCTTAGTCTGTTGTATTCACCGGAGCTAATTTTTTTGACTTCAACGCTTCCAAGATTCACAACCAAAGCATCAATACCATAATCATCCAACTCTTTTTGCTGGGATTCCACACGCACTGATGGCATATAAAGCATCTGCAAATAATGATTGATGCGTTGGTTCATAATCTCTAATTGCTCGCCTCTCGTTTTGGATAGTTGCTGGGCTAAATGTTCAACTTCGGTGCGTGCTTTGGCATATTTTTTTTCTAAATTTTGTTTTTCAAAAGAGATATTTTCATAAGCTTCTAGTTCTTTTATTTTCTCTTCTTTATAAGCAAGTGCCGCTTCAATACTACCGTGACGTTTTTTCAAACTGGCAATCTTTTCGATGCGATCTAACATCGTTTCTATATCAATATCTTCTAAATTATTCAACAAGTCTTTTTGTATCTCAAATTGATTTCTCAACTCATTCATACACTCATCAAAAAACGTACTCTCTGTTTCTATCAGTTGCAAGGCTTCTATCACGTTTGATTCAAAATCAAAGATACCATAAGCACTATCAAGCGCCGTTTGCATCTTCTCTTTTTTGGACAAGGATTTTTTGAGAGACATGAGCGTTTCATCTTCACCAATTTTAGGGTCAATATCGTTGATTTTATTAATCTCAAACTTCGCAAATTCTTTGAGTTCTTCGATTTTGTTCTCTTTTTCTTGAATTGTCTTGAGTGCATTATCTAATGTTTTGTAGGCATCATATTTTGCTTTAAAATCTTTCAAATTTTTCCTATGAGGCGGGTGATTGTGAGTACATATCGCATCTAAGAACTCCAAGAGCCTTTCATTTTCAAACTCACCATTATCTTTGACACTCAAATAGCTAAGAAAATTTTTGGAGAGTTCATTGATACTCTTTTTAGAGATATTTTGAGAATTTACAAAATATCGCGTCGTTTTCGAGCGCATCAACTTAAAAACATTGGCTGGCTCATTCACAATGCCATACGCCTCCATATCCAACTGGTGTAAGACCGTAGCTTCAATCAACAATGCTTTTGCATCGCTAAAACCAAAAAGTGATAAAATGGCCTGCATCAATACAGATTTCCCCGCACCACTAGGCCCCGTAAAAGCAATCAATCCCGGAGCAAAGTGTAATTCACAATCTTTAAAAGAAAAATGCTCCCTCAAATAAAGACGTTCTATCATCAGTTTCCCCAGCTTAATTTATCTCGTAAAGTATTAAAATAATTGCGCTCTAGCGTATGAATGAGTTTCGCACTCTTTTGCGCTATCTTAATGGTGACTTTTTCAAAATCTCGCATTTTGTATCTATCTTGTCCATCAATCACGATGAGAATATCATCATCACTTTGAAACTCCACTTCAAAATTCACAGGCAAGACAAGCGGGCGCTGTGTCAGTGAATGTGGACAGATGGGCGTGAGTATCAACGCTTCTGTCAAAGGATACACCACCGGACCGCCGGCTGAGATGTTGTAAGCAGTTGAGCCCGTAGGTGTTGAGACAATCAAACCATCTCCGCGATATACATTGATAAGATAATCATTGACAGAAGCGGCTATGGTTGACATCGATGAGGCATTATCTCTCGCAAAAATGACGTCATTAAAAGCGACAATATTTTTGGTTTTGCTATTGTGTTCTAGAGAAATTTCGAGCAACATTCTCTCATCAATTCGATAATTTCCCAAAAACATATTATCAATAAACTCTTCAATTTCATCTGTTTTAATATCAGTCAAAAATCCCAATTGCCCTGCATAAACACCCAAAATTGGTTTATTGTAATTAAAACTTCGGCGACACAATGAAATCAAGGTACCATCACCACCGAGTGCTATTAGAAAATCACTTTTTTTGCACATATCATTAAAATCTACACCCGTGCATCCTAAGTTTTTGGCGCTATCTTCAGCAACCAAAAGTTTGACACCATATTTTTCAAGCACATCGTGTATCTCATGATAATACTTTTTGAGGGTTGTATCATGAGGCTTACTAACCAGTCCGACACACCCGATTGATTCTATTTTATGTGTATTTTCTAATATTTTCATAATGACTGACAACCTCACAAATTTCTTGGCTTATACATCAGAACCTTCTCGTTTGATAAATTGTACAAAAAAAAGGATAAAAATAGCCAAAATAAAAGATGTCACAAAACTAACAATGACAATCAAAGCTCTTTTTGGTTTTGCCTTATCTTTGACATCAGGGATATAGGCCTTACTGATAATTTTAACTTTATAATATTTGCTGGTATTGATGTAAATTTTTTGTTTCACCAAACTTGATACTAATTTTGCCAGCTCTGTTTTTAACTCAAGATTTTCTGTCTTTCTTAGCTCTTCTTTATATTTTGATATTTGCAAATCAATATCTGTTATATTTCTATTGATAAGATAGTGTGTTGTATCACTCAAAAAATGATCCAAAACATACATGGCCATCTCTCTTGATGGTAATGTCACCGAGACGGTAATCATCCCGGTTTTTTTATCAGAACTAATCGCAATACTTTTTTTCAGATATTTATAGATTTCAAAATCTGTCATTTTATCTCGTTGCGCACTACTATGAAGTAAACGATAAAGTGCGTCAAATCCTAGTGCAAAAATATAATCATGATGGGCATCACCACGTTTCACCATAAGATCAATTTTTCTATTTTTGATAAATGTGTGCATAAAAGCATAATTGCTCAATAATGCTTGAAATGCTACATCAGGTGTCACTCCGGAACTGCCACCAATATTGACCCCTGCCAATGAAGCGAGCGAACCCAAACTTCCTAAATTTGCACCATGTGACTCTTCTTGTGGTGCGAGTGTGGTACTAATGGTGTATTGATTAGGAACACTGAGGGTGTAGACTATTGTCAACGACGTAATGACAAACACGAAAATAGCAATCCACACGCGCCCCTTCCAAATCGTGGCAAAGAGTTCTCTTAAATCAATCTCATCTTCTTGGATCATCTGATTTTGCATTAGAGTGCTCCTACTGTCTTGAGTGAAGCTGCCGTCACGGCTAACTGATAGAGAATCGATGATGCGTCTTTGGCGATACCATACCATGTTGATGTTTTGATTTGAATTGGCACGACAATGACATCACCCGCATGCACGGTGATATTACTGTTGAAATATCCAAAGTCACCTTTTTCACTCATGCCATTAGCGTGTACCACAAAAAAGACGCTATCTGCACTTGCTGTGATACCGCCTGCTTTTTTAATATAAGAGATGGCATCCTTGTCATCATACACAAAAGCGGTCGGACTGATTACCTCACCCATCACAGAGACAGAATTTTGTCGTGGTGGTATGTAGATAGTATCATTGTTTTCAAGAGTAATATTATAAGGAGAGCTTTTGAATTTCTCCAAATTTCTCTCAATATTAATACTAATTCTTCCAACTGGTTTGAGATCATGATAGTTTTTTATCAACGAATCAATCGCATCAATGAGATTTTTAGAGTCCACACTACTCTCTCCAATATCTTTGGCAGAAGCGGCCACAATAGCAACTTTTTTCTTGAGTTTATAGAGTGATTCTTGTACCCGTTTTTGATTGGCTTTTTTTACAGATTCTCGTGTCAAAACAGCACCATATAAATAAGCATCTTTGTTGAATCCGCCTGCTCTTTTTAAGACATCATAAACCGTATCGCCTGTATTAATCACATAGTTGCCAGGATAACGCACTTCACCTTTAACACTCACGACTTTTCGGTCAAACCATTCAGGAATCCGCTTGACATAAACTTCATCATAAGGTTGAATCTGCATGTTTAAATCTTTTGTCGATAGCTCCATAATCTTGCGAGTTCGTGTCCCATTTTTGATACGATAGCGTACTAATTCTATGTGGTTTTTATCTGCTCTGTCTGTAAAACCTGAGCACATTGAAATTAAATCTTGCAAGGTCATATTCTTTGAAAAATGATGAATATTAGGCTCATTTACTTCACCATAAACGCTGACGGGTTTTAAAGGAGAAAAATTATAATAATCATAGAGACGAATCTCATCATAAGGATGCAAAAGTAGATTGAGATTTTTGTCATAATTTACAAATTTAACCGTCGGCATCATAGTCTTATCATAGCTTGTAATTTGTACTTTTTTTGTATCAAACGGAGAGAGAATTCCCGCTGAATTGATGGCATCTTTAAGGTTCATTCCCTTTAAATACTGAAATTTTCCCGGTTTTTTAACCATATCACCGGAGACTTTGATGTATTGATTAGGAGCAATTTCATGTGTGTTAAAGATGTAAATGGTATCTTTTTGTTTGAGTTTAATATTTTTGGGGTGATTCAAATCAAAAGAGACGATGGATTCATCAAATCTTTTAATCAACCCATACTTCATATACGTACTTTTGAGATACTCCAACTGGCTCAATAAATCTTTTAAATCACCACTTTTTGGCATCATGTAACTTCCAGGTTTGTCAATATTACCATATACAAATACTTGATCTTTATTGAGTTGGGAAATATCATACACATAAATATCATCCCCATTTTGCAAACGCAGATTTGATTTAATATCTTTAAATAAGACCTTGCTAAACGCATTTTTTACATATCTTTTAATTTTTATTGAGTGACTAGCCCCTTGTGCTTTGATACCTCCGGCATAATGGATAAGTTCTTGAAGTTTCTCACCCGGTTTCAATTCATAAATGGCAGGGATATTCACAGCCCCTCGAAGACGCACTTGCTCTTTTGCTTTTGGAACAAAAACGATATCGCCATTGCGTAATAAGGTCGTATCAACCAATTCTCCATTTTTGATTAATTTATAGAAGTCAATAATCTTAATTGTTTTGGCATTTCTTTTGAGATAGACCTCACGCATACTGCCAATTTTACCGAATCCATGAGCGGCAATCAAAAGATCCTTGATGGTAGAAACTGCTGGTAAATTATAAAGTCCTGGCGCATTCACACTGCCAGTCAGAGATACTTGAATAGAAGAATTTGCTGAGATTTTGACTAAAATTTTAGAGGTTGGGTATGTCGGCTTTAATTTTTTGTTAATCACCTCTTTCACTCCCGCATAGCTTAATCCGGCAACATTAATAGGGCCCAATACTGGCACATTGATATTGCCATATTCATCCACTTTCAAAGTGTAATTTTTATTAATATCTCCATACAAATCAATCGAAATCTGATCTCCTTTGTTGATTATATAATAATCAGGAATAATGAGATTTGACGCATCAATACGATTTTTATTAATAAAAAATTTATCGCCAAATCGTGCTAATTTCTCTTCTTTCACATATTGGCGCTCACTCTGAATTTTTGCAATTGCCTCTTTGTCTGATAAAAATTTCAAAGGGTTGAGCCCTTCTGATAAATTTTTCTTGTTTTCATTCGTAGCAGTCGGTGCATCGGAACTATTTTGCTCATTTGAAATATGATTTTCTATCTTAGGAGTTATGGAAAGATTGGCATCATGATTCTGTTGTTTTGAATTGATAATAGAAGTCACATCTGCCTTACTCATGCCATTTTCGCGCATTGCATTTTGTGCCGCAGGGGTATCTAACAAAGCAGGATTAGCTCTAACTGCCTCTATTAACGATGCTTTATCCAAAGCAAAACTCAAACTACTTAAGCACAAAAGTGCCATCATTATAAATCGAATCACGCGTAACCTTTTAGTGTAAATATAAGTTTATTATAGCATAAAACTTTGTTTTCAAGGCCTTTTGAGCCTCTTATAAGATTTAAATTTTATGGTCGAATTCTGGAATAATTTCTTGTAATTTTTTTATTTTATCGTCACTTTTAACCAATTCATCAATATCATGATTTAATTGCTCAATATCATAATATGTATCTTTAGCAACCATAATAGATTGGTATTGTGTCTGCTTATCTGCTTCATTTATAAGCAATTCTTCGTATAATTTTTCCCCAGGTCTCAAACCTGTAAATTGAATTTCAATATTTTTCTTGCCACTTAATTCAATCATTTTTTTCGCCAAATCATAAATCTTCACCGGCGCACCCATATCAAGAATGAAAATTTCACCACCCTTTGCAATGGCAGCAGTTTGAAGTACCAATTCACACGCTTCGGGAATCAGCATAAAGTAGCGCGTGATTTCAGGATGTGTCACTGTGATTGGACCGCCATTTTCAATTTGTTGTTTAAATTTTGGAATCACCGAGCCACTACTGCCTAAAACATTACCAAATCGCACGGCTACAATCTCAGTATGCTGACTATTGACATTGCCCGCATACAATTCACACACACGTTTCGTTGCCCCCATGACATTGGTCGGGCGTACTGCCTTGTCAGTGGAGATTAATATAAATTTTTGCACCTCATATTTTATCGCCAAATCGATACAATTTTTAGTACCGATAATATTGTTTAAAATCCCCTCTTCAATATTATCTTCCACCAAAGGGACATGTTTATAAGCCGCAGCGTGGATGATGATATCAGGCTGGGTTTTTTGAATCGTTTTTTCGAGTCGCTTACTATCTAGGACACTGTGCATAAAAGTATGCACGTGTTCCGAGCCAATCGCTTCATAAATATTGTAAAGATTAAATTCACTGTGATCAAGTAGGTAGAGTTCATCAGCTCCATATTTCAAGCATTGCTTGCTAATTTCACTTCCGATACTTCCGCCAGCTCCAGTGACCAAAACTTTTTTACCCTTTAAAAAATTAGCAATTGATTCTTTATCCAAATCTTGAGGATGACGGGCTAATAAATCCTCCACGCTAATATCTTTGAGTTGTTCGACAAATGGTGTGTTTGAGAGTATTTTTTCCAATGTTGGTAATATTTTGATATCTTTAAAATAGTGTTCCATATCATTGAAAATTTTCTGAATCACAAGAGGATTTTCAGATGGCAATGCAATGATTAACAAATCCATTTGATTTTTCACACGATTTTTAAATACCTCTTTTGAGATAATCTTAATACCATCAATACTTCGATGCTGCAATTTTGTATCATCATCGATAAAATAGCGAATCTTAAAATGCGAATTGCGATACTCTTCTTCCAGCCGCAACCCAGCTTTTCCCGCACCATAAATAACCAGATTTTTATTTTTTTCCATTTTACTGCGGTTAACATACATATAATACAAATACATAAAAAAATTAATCGTAAAAAGATAGAGGAATAATTCAGAGAGGAAAAAAGATACCGGCAAAACCGTGTAAAAAAATGGCATATAGACCAAAAAAGCCATCATATTGACAAAACTTTTGATCATAAAGGTTTTCTGCGTAGCCTTTGACCATGAGAGGGAATAATCTTTAAAAAGGAGATACGATGCGATGATTCTCGTGAGTATCACAGCGATGATGACATGTATCTCTAAAGATTGATGAAAAATCCAAAAAGTCCAGAAAAAGGTCACCATAGTCAAACACGCTATGATAAGAATATTCAACAATCTTTTGTCAAAAAATGAAAGCATCTCAACCTCTTTTTATTATATTTTTAATTTATAGATTTTGGCACTCGGACTCAATAAAATCGGCTCAAAAAGATTTTTATCATAATTTTCAAATACAAACAACTGAATATAAGAAGAGTGCAACATCGCATCGTCTAATACCAAAAAGATATTATAAGAACGCATATAGATGATAGAGATCTTGCCTTCAGGATGTAGCATTTGCTTTTGTCGTATCAACTTGCCATTTTTTTCATACGCGGTGACATAAAAATCTTTGATGGGTACCGTTTCATTGCCCACTTTTAGGGTACCATTTTTTTTGTTAAAGAGTACATTACTGCCTAAATTTAAAATATCCCCAGAATCTTTAAAACGATTGGTTTGATAGAAAAATGGTCTTTTTATCGTATTACCACTCATCAAGTCCATATCACTAAAACGCGCGACCGTTGGAAAAATTCCCAGCATACGAAAAGGGAGAAAAAAGTAGATATCTCTGGTTTTTTTCGGTAAGGTAATATTGGAATCCAGTGATGCTAAAAAATCATTAGTATCATGAAAACCATAATCAAGTGTCATCTTCTCCATATTTGTTCTATTTATATCAGGATTATTAGCAGCTAAATGGTATGATTTTTCTGTATATTCGACATCCAATCTCGCTAATTTTGCAGCTATGTTTTGTGGATTTGTCAAGATATAACTGACAGGAAAATTCACATCACCGCTATGTTTTCCTCCATCTATCAAGGTTTTCACATCACTATAATAACGCAACGGATACCCATAATCCCACCAAGCAAGGGCATAATCTTTTCTATGGGCAACATGTTTTAATTTATCCAAAACAGTCACTTCTTGCTTCGAAAATACTGTCGGCACTTTATATCCAATAACATGCATAATATTGGGATACAATAATGCTAAGGTAACAACAGATACAAAAATGGCTCGAATATAAAAGCTACTTTTCCCCTCTACTAAGAATTTTTTGAGATACTCACTCAATGTCACAACAGCAAAAGCAGCACCAAAAGCCATCACAGGAACGGCGTAAATCGTAAATCTCAGTCCCCCTACATGAGCCAAAAATCCAAGGCCAAGAAGTGGCAACCCCAAGAGCATCACAGGATATCGAAAGCAAAACCAAATATATCCAAAAAGCGAAAAGAAAAAGATGAGCGTATCACCACTGATTCTGTTAGCAAAAGTAGTAAAAGGGATATGTCCCGCCTCTCGCACCGTTTGCATAACAGAGAAAAAATGCAGTTGCATACCATGCCCAACTAACTCTGTCGCATCTTTAAAAACATACCCTTTTAATTGCGTCCAAATAGGTGAAAAACCACCACTCAAGAAAAATAGCACTAAGGCAAAAGCGAGTAAATAATAGATATAAGTATCAAGTTTTTTACTTTTGTATGCCATATATACCACCACGACTATCACCAATCTCACTAAACTTGGCAATCCCATCATGGCAAATAACATGATAGCCAATAGTTTATAATGATAGATACTCTTACGCTTATAAATCAATGTGTACAACAAAATAAGCCCAAAAAAAGCAAATTCTAATGAGTAGCTTTGTGGATACCACCATCGATAGATGATAATCTCCAAGGCTGTAAAAATCAGATATTTTTCTTCTTGACTTCTAAATGCGAGCGTCAACGACCATAATAGAAACACTGGTAGCACAATATTTAACATATCTGTATCATAATACCCCACCATGGTACGATTATAGTAACTCCAAGTAATTGAAGCTAAAAGTGCTGCTATTAAGCCAAGTTCAGATTTATTGATACTTTTGGCGATTAAAATCATCGGAATAACCAAAAGCGAACTCAAAAATGCCGGCATATAAAAAATGACCGTTTCCAATGAAAAAGGCAGCACTTCATAAATCCAATAGGTCAGCAATGAAGCCCCTGCACTCAGTGGTGACCCAGAATGGGGTGTCGCAAAACCACGAATCAAATCTCTAGCGCCCTGAGCCCAAAAATACCCATCGTTGGTATTAATCATAAATTGATGATTCCACATAAAGTTTTCATAGCCGTTGAATTGATATACCCATATCAAGCGAATGGCAATACTAAACAAGTATGCACCGAGAATATACACAAAAACTTTCATATTTTCACTAATTTTATAATCTTTCATCTCATATCCTATTGATGTTTCTGCGGTATTCTTACTCTTTGGAACACCGGAAATCTTGGTTTGCCATTCTTTGTTAGACTCTTATACTTAAAGGTCAAAATTGCGCCGATTTTAGGGGGATGCATACGTTCATAATCACTTAAACCACTGCCTAAATTCACAATCATCCCCGAGGCCATTTGGCAGCGAAACGAGCCTACTTTGTGGGCAAATTTGCCTTTACCTTGATTGTAGCCAATAAGACGGCATTCATCATCTAAAAAGCTTTTCACCTTGAGTGCCCGATGGGTTCTTTTTGCAATATATGGGGCAAGAGGATCGCGTAATACGACACCCTCACCTCCTTTTTTTTCGATTGTCTTTAAATAGTGTTTTAAATCATTTTGATTGTGACAAATACGTTGCTTGATTATCTTGATATGCGTATGGGGGTGTTGTTTTAAATACGCTTGCAAGACACGAAGTCTCTGCAAAAGCCCACACTTTTGGTAGGGAACTTCAAAAATATTATAGCTCAATTGCCGCCACCCATCATGCGCATGTTTTCGCCTGACAATACCGGAAATATTCGCAAAGTCACCTCGTTTACTCCACAGTTCACCATCAATGGCAAAGGGAGGAAATCCTTTGGTGAACCACGAAGGAGCAGCAAATTTTTGCCCTCCTCGAGATATCAACGCTTTTCCATTCCAATACGCTCTCACGCCATCGAGTTTTTCACTCATGAGCCAACCACTGATATTTGCATCTTCATGATACGTTTCTAAAAGTAGCAGATGGGGTTTTCCTGCCAGTAAAAGAAGCGGTAAAAATAATAAATAGAGTAGTTTTCTCATGTATAACTAGACGTCTTGCTCTATTAATTCTTGAAATCTATTAAAATATACCTTTTTTAAATCATCTAAATTTGCATTAATATAATTACATGTAAATTCATTCTCTTTCGTCACCGTACCGATTTTTTGAATGGTGATGCCAATCTGCTTTGCTAAAGATTCAAATGCCTCTTCGTCACTCACTTCCACAATCGCTCGTGAAAAACTCTCAGCAAAAATATCTCTCTCATCTTCCAAGTCAATGCAACACTTAGAGCCCAATCCACTCACACAACTCATCTTTGCCAAGGCAATCGCAATCCCACCGACATTGACGTCTTTGGCACATTTGAGAAGTTTTTGCTGATTGGCTTTGATGACTAAATCCCAAAGTTTTAACTCTTTTTTGTAATCAATCTTACCAAGCGTACCTTCTACTTTACCGTATAACTCTTTCATATACAAACTACCACCAAAATCACTCGCGGTATCACCAATAAGATAAATAGTATTGCCGACATTTTGAAAAGCACTAGGTAATGTGGCATTGGCATCATCATTGACCCCCACCATAGCAATCGCGGGTGTTGGGAAAATACCCTCGCCATCAGTTTCATTATAGAGGGAAACATTACCGCTGACCACTGGCGTATTTAAAGCAGCACAAGCTTCTTTGATACCATAACATCCTTGGGCAAATTGCCACATAATCTCAGGATTTTCAGGGTTACCATAATTCAGACAGTCGGTAATGGCTTTGGGTCGTGCACCACTCATCGCGACATTGCGACCACTCTCCATCACTGCAGCCGCTGCACCGCCAAAAGGATCGATATAATTAAACCTTGGATTACAATCACTACTCATAGAAAGCGCTATATTGGTACCTTTGACGCGAATAGCACTAGCATCTAAACTACCGGGTGCTTTAATCGTATTGGTTTGTACCATGGAATCATACTGCTGCGTAATCCATGATTTATCCACAACCTCAGGACAAGAAAAGAGTTTTTCAAAGGCACGTTGGTTTGAAACTTTTTCAAAATCATCGATACGAGTTGCTTTTATGTTGTCTAAATATGCAGGTTTTTGTATGGGTCTATCGTAAATTGGAGCTTTTTCTCCAACAGGCAATACTGGAATATCAGCTACTTTTTCATCATACCAAAAAAGTTCCATATTGCCACTATTTGTCACCTCGCCAATGACTTCTGCATCAAGATCCCATTTTCTGAAAATCTCTAAGACTTTGTCTTCATACCCTTTTTTAGCACAAATCAACATCCGCTCTTGAGATTCGCTGAGCATAAATTCAAACGGCTCCATCCCCTCTTCTCGCGCAGGGACAAGATCCAAATTCATGATCATACCACTACCACTACGTCCTGCCATCTCAAAAGAACTACTCGTTAGTCCCGCAGCACCCATGTCTTGGATTCCTACGATATAATCATATTGGAACAGTTCCAAGCAGGCTTCAAGCAAAAGTTTTTCAGCAAATGGATCACCCACTTGTACTGTAGGTCGTAAGGATTTATTTTCTTCGCTAAAACTGTCACTCGCCATCACGGCACCACCTAGTCCATCACGTCCAGTCTTACTACCAACATAAATCACAGGATTACCCACACCTTTTGCCAAACCATAAAAAATCTCATTGGTTTTGACAAGACCCAGTGTGAACGCATTCACTAAAATATTACCGTTATAGCACTCTTCAAAAGAGGTTTCACCCCCAATGGTAGGCACGCCCATACAGTTACCATAATCACCGATACCCGCCACGACGCCACGCACTAAATAACGTTGATGTTTGGCTGTTTCATCGTTTTTTCTCACATTTCCAAATCGGAGGGAATTCATATTAGCAACTGGTCTCGCTCCCATCGTAAAGACATCTCGCAAAATTCCACCGACGCCAGTAGCTGCGCCTTGATAGGGTTCAATGAAGCTTGGGTGATTGTGAGATTCCATCTTAAAAACCGCAGCCAAGCCCTCTCCAATATCAATCACACCAGCATTTTCACCTGGACCTTGGATTACCCATGGTGCCTTAGTAGGAAAGCCATTTAAATATTTTTTGCTTGATTTGTAAGAGCAATGTTCGCTCCACATGGAAGAGAAGATTTTAATCTCCAAAAGATTGGGTTCTCGCCCCATGATTTTTAGAATATTTTCATATTCGTCTAACGTGAGTTTGTGTTGCTTTAGTAATGCTTCTAAGTTTTCCATGAATTTTAATCCCATAAATTAGTATGGGATTATTCTACTAAAAAAGTGCTAAATAAGTATTTAAGTCCAACGCTAGAGTAAAATTTTTGCAAAGGCGTCATCTAACTCTTTGGCTGATGCTCCCATGACTTTTTCAATATTGCCGCCAAAAAGTTTGCTCATGATTGTCATATTGGCACCACAAAAATAGACTTTGCCATTTGTGTCTTCATAAACACCGGCCCGATAAGGCATAAAGGCCAAGATATTTTTATCTTTATCATGTTTGACAATCTCATAAGCATGTTTTGATTGACCCAAAGATATGACATGCATCTTTTCAACATTTTTATTGCCGGCTTTTTCAAAGGATTGTTTCATATTATAAACATGAGGAACATTCCAACCCGCTTCTTTTGCTAGTTTTTGTATCGCCTCTACCGTTTCTTCAAAATTTAATTTACTGCGCTTGTTAATCATCATCAACTTAGGCATAAATTTCCAAACCACAACGGCACAAAGGACAAATCCTAAAACAAGACCAAATAAAAATTGCATATTCTTTCCTTATAATAAATATAAGTTGGAATTGTATCATTATTTTCCTGAGTTAAAACTTCTAATCGCTGATAGTATGAAGAAAAATAAGTGCACTATTTTAGAACTTTGATAGCTTCCTTTAGTGCTTTGATTAAGATGTCAATCTGCTCTTTTGTATGGGTAAAATGGATACTAATACGCAGCCAACCCGGCTTTTCATCAAACGCTTGATTGTCTTTTAGGTGGAGAAGATCATGTCCATAAGGCCCAGCACAACTACATCCTGCTCGTGTTTGAATATTGTAGTTATCTGAGAGAAATTTGGAAATATCAAACGGACTGATACCTTGAAAATTCAAAGAAAAAATAGAGAGTTTTTCTTGTTCAAAACTGCAATACAGTTTGATACCTTTCAACTCTTTTACTTGTTTACCAAAGTAAATCTTGAGTTCTTTTTCCAATTTTGCAATATTTTCAAGTCCAATTTCATTTCTTAGATTATAGGCCAAAGAAGCACGAATCAATTGGATAATTCCAGGGGTTCCGGCATCTTCTATCATTTCGATATCACTCAAATATTCATGAGACGTCCGAGATACATATTGCACCGTACCTCCCCCCGCAAAAGTCGGCTTGTCTTCAGTGCACAACTCTTTTTTGATGACTAAAAGACCACAAGCACCCACACCGCCTAAGAGTTTGTGTGGCGATAAAAACAGTGCATCATAATAGTTACAATCTATATTCATATAAGCAGAAGCGGCAGCATCATCGATACAAACAGTACCCCCATATTGTTTCACTAAGGTGTAAATTCTTTTATAGTCACTTATCACACCGGTGACATTAGAAGCCACAGAAAAGGAAACAATAAGCTCTCTGTTTTGATTTTCTTGAAGTTTTTGCTCCAAAAAATCGATATCTATATTTTCAGATTTATCCAAAGGAATACGAATCACATCACACAATCCTTCGCGGAAACTAATCTCGTTAGAATGGTGTTCATAAGGGCCCACTAGCACCAATGGAATATTTTTAGGATTGATGTTATAGCGTTTTTTAGTACGTGGCGGAATGTAGATACCCATCAATTCTTGGAATTTCTTAATAGCACCCGTGGCACCGGTACCTGTCGGCATCAAATAAAATCGTGAATCAATTGCCAATGCTTTTTTTAAATCATTGCGTGCTTTGGTATAGTGTTGATTGGTAATAATCGCACTTGATGACACTTCAGAATGTGTGTTCGCATAGGTTTTTAAAATCTCTAAGATCTTGGTTTCAATAGGTGCGTATGCTTGACCTGATGCAGTATAATCAAAATAGAGAATGCCCTCTTCTGAGATAATATTCTCTCTCACTTTTTCCAAAACTCACTCCTTATCACTCGTTTCACTTTTATTTGCCTAGACAGAAACTGCCAAACATCTTATCCAGTATCTCATCACGGTCAAAATTTTTGGTAATCGATGCCATTTTTGCGATAGCCTCATTGAGGTGGAACGCAAAAATCTCTAATTCACCCTCATTAAGTACATTTTTGCTCTCATAAATCGCTTCAAGTGCCCCATAAACCGCATCAATTTGTCTTTTTGAAATCAAAAGCAAGGCATCATCTTGTGATGAGCGCTCCAAGATTGCTTTTAATTTTTCTAAAATCAACGTATTATCGTAAATACTTGATATCTCAATAAAATCTCCATGCAAATGCGTCACATCAAACCGAGACGGCAAATCGATTTTGTTCAAGGCCTTGATAATAGGAATTGACGTATCACAAGCATCCAAAATATCCATAATAGCTTGGTCTTCTCTATCAAATTCTCGTGAATTATCAAATAAAGCAATCACAATATCAGACGATTCAATGGCCTTTTTTGAGCGCTCGATTCCTATTTTTTCTACCAAATCATTGGATTCTCGAATACCTGCTGTATCGACGATTTTAATCAGATGAGTACCGAGTCTAATATCTTCTTCAATCGTATCTCGTGTCGTCCCTGCTACATCACTGATGATAGCACGTTCATAACTTAAGAAAGAGTTCAACAGTGAACTTTTGCCTACATTTGGTTTGCCCACGATTGCCACTTTAAAGCCTTCAATAAGCCCTTCTCTGCGCTTTGAACTCTCATAAGTGATTTTCAAATCTCGCTCTAATAAATCCAGTTTTTTGATGATTTGTTGCAAGATATCTTCAGGTAAATCTTCTTCAGCATAATCAATACTGACTTCAACATAAGCCAGTATATCGACCAATTCATCTCGTATTTTTTCGACAAATTCACGCAATTCGCCTCGCATTTGTCGCGCTAAAATCTTCGCAGCATCCACACTTTTGGTTTCAATGAGCTTTGATATGGCCTCCGCTTCTGTGAGGTCAATCTTGCCGTTTAAAAAAGCTCTTTTTGAGAATTCTCCCGGTGTTGCTAAGCGCGCACCATGTTGGATAACCGTCTCTAAAATCATACTTGCTACAACCACACCTCCATGACATTGAAACTCCACAATATCTTCCCCCGTAAAGGAATGAGGTCCTTTGAAGTAAATCACGATGGCATCATCTATCATTTCAGAATGAGCATCATACAGCGCTAATCGTGAAGCATATCGTGGTGTAAAATTCTCTTTTTGTGTGATTTTTTGTGCTATCAATAAGGCGAGTGGCCCACTCACTCTAACGACGGCAATTGAGCCGATGCCGTGGGCTGTAGAAATGGCTGAAATGGTATCTATTTGTTTTTCCTATTGAAATCGTTGATGACGATAAAGCGACCACCCTCTCTGCCGGATTTAATACCGACATATTTTTCAGGAAATTCCGCTCGTAATTTTTCTAATGCTATTTTTATCAAGACACCATCCAAGATTTTTGTTTGTCCACGTCCATTGTTGCGCACACGCTCAATAACGGGTCCCAGATATTTGGTAATCATCTCTTCTTGATTTTTCAAAAATTCTGCAATTTCTAAGCGAATATTGAGTCCGTATTTGATATTAATCCAATTGTACAATAAATAAGAAAGCGCTTTATAACGGTATCCTTCTTTGCCAATCAAAAGGGCGACATCTTCGCCTGAGAATTCAATCAATATCGTATCGGCGTTGTATTGTGACACTTTTATAAGATCAATATCAAAACAACTCTCTTTAAATAGTCTATTGATATCGACGGTGATGGTTTTAATAGCTTCATCCATATCGACTTTGATTTCAGGTTGTTTTATCTTATCATGAGCACTCTCATTTCTTCTTTGCGTGTCGGTATGTTTTTTAGAAGTATGTGCGACATGGTTTTTGCGTGATTCTTCTTTGTGGTGGTCTTCTTTGCGTTGTTTTTGTCGTTTTTTCTTTTCGAAAGTCTTCTCTTTTTTAGGTAGATTTTCTTCTGTATTTCTAGCTCTTTTGCTCTCTGTACGCTTAGAACCTTTCTTGATTACTTCGATAATAGCGGTTTTTTTAAACAGACCTAAAAATCCAGAATTGGCATTTTGAACAATCTCAATATCCAATTCCGTGATAGAGCACCCTAACTCGCTAGCGGCGTTTAGGTATGCTTCTTCTAAGGTGTTTGCTTCTATTCTAATCATAATTAAGCCTTTTCCTCTGCCACTTTCTTCTTTTCAAATAGTTTGTTTACATACGCTTGTTGTGCGATGGAGAAAAGATTGCTCACAAACCAGTACAAGGTTAGACCTGCTGGGAATGTCACAAAGAAAAATGTAAACACTAAAGGCAGAAATTTCATAATTTTTTCTTGTGTCTTATCTGTAAAATTATTTGGGGCCAATTTTTGTTGTACGAACATTGACAGTCCCATAAGAATTGGCAATATAAAATAAGGGTCCATCACCGCAAGATCATGAATCCAGAAGATCCAAGGGGCGCCTTTGAGTTCGACTGCATTTTGTAATACACGATAAATAGCAAAAAATACCGGGATTTGCAAAAGCATCGGCAAACATCCACCCATCGGGTTGGCGCCATGTTTTTTATACAATTCCATCATGTGTGCGTTTAATTTTTGTTTATCGCCTTTGTATTTTGCTTGTAACTCTTTCATCTTCGGTGCCAAGACTTTCATCTTGTTCATCGAAACCATCCCTTTATAAGTCAATGGGAAAAGCACCAAGCGGATCAAGAAAGTCAAGACGACAATCGCCCAACCCCAGTTTCCTAAAAATGCATGGAGGTAAGATAAAAGCACAAAGAGGGGTTTGGATATAAAAGTAAAAAATCCATATTCAATCAAATCAGTTAAGCCAGGATTAATCTTATTTAAAATCACAAACTCTTTAGGTCCAATGTATCCACCCAAATTTAAATCTTTGCTTCCTTTTATAAACAGCACGGGAATTTGATCTTTTTCTGAGCCTTCTACAACATTCATACCTTTTTTGAAGTTATAAAGGACTGTCGTGTAGTATTTATCTGCATTTGCAGCAAATTTGACGCCTTTAAAAGTTTGTTGTTGGGCATCACCATCAGAGATAATTTCCATACCACCATCACTTTTTTTCAAAAGTGCCCCATGGAATGTATAGCTATCTTTAGCGAGGCTTGGGTGATATCCTGGAGTAATAAAATACTCTTTATTATGATTCAAAAGAACCTGAACATCATAATGCCCATCAGGATAAAATGTCAATATCTTTTTAACAATGACGCCGGTGAGATTCTGTGTCAAAGTAACAGTGGCTGGTTTATCTTTGATCTCAATATTTGTTTTATTTGTGGTATAAGATGTAGCAAAAGCATCGGTATTGATTGTTTCATCACTAAAACGCAACTCAAGAGGCAAAACATTCAGTTCATGACTCACAAGCTGTAAGCGCTTGCCATCAGGAGATGTGTATTTGCTATCATTTAAGTAAAACTTGTTAATTCGGCCCAATCTATCGATATCAAGTTCATAATTTTTTGCTTTTACTTTCAGCAGTAATTGTTCTTTAGTTTTATTGGTGACTGGTGTGTTTTGTGTGCTACTGCTAGGAACTTTCGTACTTAAATCAGTGGCGACGCTAGGAGCTTTTGAGGAGTTTGCCGTAGTGTTTTTCTCAATTTGAGAACTGTTTTGCTCGTTGAGATTATGAACCGGTTTTGGAATAAAAAAATAATCATATCCAGCAAAAAAAACAAATGAGATAACAGTTGCTATAATGATTCTATTTTGATTACTAAGTTTATCTAACACAAATAACCCTTTTTATATTTATATAGTATTTTTAAAAGATTTCACAACGAAAAAACTTTTTTCATCTTTTGGCACAAACCAAAAAGATACTTTATGCAAAGATGATTGATAACGTCTAACAAAAGAAACTCTGTTAAAAACCTTCTTAACCACAGGATAATCGATGCCACCAACGAACAGTTGATTGCATCTGAGTATCCTCAAAATTGAAAAAAACAGCGCCTTAAAAAAATTGTTAAACATGATTTGTTCTTTTGCATACTGTGAACAGGTGGGATAATATCGACAACTCCCATAGCTAAAAAGAGTTAAAAACCTTTGATAAAACCCTATCAATGCCAATGCTATCTTTTTCATTTTTCCAAACAATTTAATCGGCCAAACGACCAGAGTAGACCTTTTTTGAGTGCCGCATAGTCAAGATTATGAATCTTATCTTTTGCAACAATCACATAACTTCCACTTGATAAATTTGGCTGTAGCTCTAGAAACAAAGCTTTGAGTCTCCTCCTCGCTCTGTTTCGTTTCACTGCATTCCCAACTTTTTTACTTGTCGTAAAACCGACGTGTTTCTCTGTATTGGGTGTGTAAAAGATCACAGCACCATCAAAATGCCATTTTTTACTATTGTGATACACAAAAGAAAACTCTTTGGTTTTCTTTAGTATCCTAAAATCACCTATGCAGCCAATCTTTTTCTACCTTTTGCTCGTCTTGCATTGATTGTTTTTCTACCATTTTTTGTCTTCATTCTCGTTCTGAAACCATGGGTTCTTTTCTTCGGAGTATTATGGGGTTGAAATGTTCTTTTCATCTGTTTCCTTTATTTGTATTTAATTTTTGTAAATTAAGGTATGGATTATACTGTAGTTTTACTTAATTGCATTTAAAATATATTTATCTTATTTGATTATCATAGCATTTATGAAAAAGTATCTTATTCTGTTCATTCCCCTGCTTCTCTTTTTTGCTTGTGCGCATGCCCCTAATCCTTCAGCAGTTGACACACATCAAGTCACCCGGCTCAATAATATGTTAAACTCCCTACATCCTAATGATCATGAGGCTAAAGATCTCGCACACAAAGCCATCATCCAGTCGCGAAAACTTGCCCAAGAGTATCATTTGGTCACGCCGCCTTTGTTGCAAAACTTTTTAGTCAATATTGGGCTCAAAGAAAAGGGTCTGTGTTGGCAATTTGCTTATGATATGCTCTCGTTTGTGAAACAACAGCATTATCAAAGTTTTGATTACTATATCGGTGGTGCCAATATCGGCGATTATTGGAGTGAACACAATGTGCTTGTCGTCACCTGCAAGGGATGCCCTTTTGATCAAGGCATCATTTTAGACCCTTGGCGACATTCCGGGAGATTATTCTTTAGTAAAGTAAAAGATGATAAAAAATACAAATGGAGCCAACGAGGAGGACTTCGGTGAAAACAGAAAAATTTGAAAATGATGTGAGAGTGGTACACAAATTTATACAACTTTATTGTGATAACAATCATGCCGATCATGATAAGAAAGACGGCCAGTTGATTTTGTTCTATCATGATACTGATTTAGGGGTGGTGGATTACCACTTATGCGAGACTTGTGAGAAGACGCTAAAATACTCACACCAAAGACTCATCGAGTGTCCTCATGATGAAAAACCACGATGCAGAAAATGTCCTAATCCTTGCTATGAAAAATCCGAGTGGAAAGCTTTGGCAAAGATCATGAGATACAGTGGCATGCAACTGGGACTTTTGAAAATAAGAAAAATCTTTGGCAAATCATCATAGAATGAGATTGCATCAATCTCTTTATTTACCCCTTTTTATGGCCAATTAAGTATCATCTACCTATAATTACGCCAAACTATCGAATGGTGTCATCAGTTGACAATACTCTCATAACCGTTTAAGATAGTATTTCTTTGTAGGAGGGGAAATTAAAATGAAAAAAGTACTGCTTATTATGGTATTGCTACACAATGTGTATGCTTTGGATACTCTTAGTGCGATGCCTAAAGACCAAAAGAGTGTTATCAATAGAATCGTCAAAGTGTTAAAATTACCCAATAATCATAAGAATCAAAAGATTATTTATGATAAATTGGGCGTGTTTTTTACCAAAAATTGGTCTGCGCATTGGACGACTAATAAAACCGGTGCTCACTCTAAGATAAAAAACAGTGCCGTACAAATCTGTGATGTCACTATCTACAACAACAACCGTATCGTCAATGGTACTTTTGTCTATTTTAAAAAAGAGAAGCAACTGTTTATTACATTGAAACAGTATATTGAGGCTAAATCTTCCTCTGTACTCAAAAAGTACAAAGAGAGAAAAAATGATTCAAAATATACTCTTGAGCGTGAAACGGACCATTATGCATATTTCCAAGAAAAAGGTTATATGTCATACGAAACCTATCATGTCAAATCTCCATCTGGTATGGTCATCTATGAGAGTTCGTATTTCTTTGATATCAAATAGTTGATTTAAAAAAACTTTTTGATAGCACTTAGCAATCGTTCTTTGGTTGTTTTATTGAGTTCTATTTGATCTTCTGGATCAATATAATAAGTTTCAGGGAGTTGATTTTCAGGCTTACCATCGACGTTTATGACAACAAGTCTCGGATCGATATAATCTCTGAGACTTTTTTCTACTACTAGCTTGGTTGTCATGAGACTCAGCGAGCACCCATGGCAGGCACCACTGAGTTTTATATAAACGGTATTGTCCTTAACGCCTAAAAGCTTTATCTTGCCACCGTGCGATTTTACGTATTCATTCACTTGTGGCAAATAGTGTTTTACCGCATTGTAAACTTCTTGATCTGTAAATGTCATCATACGACCTTTGTGATAATTTTTATACATATATACTCTTTTAACTTAAATAAGAGTAAAATTATCCTATTATCTTTTAGGGTTCTTTTTTATGTAAGCCTCAACAGTTTAATAATCAACCGTCACCGTGATGATATCACTATAAGAGCCCGCTTCGACATTTTGTCCCGCAGGGATACGGCCATAGAGTGAAATATTATCAGTATTTGCACCCAGCTGAAGTATCGTGAGACTCGAAGAGATAGTACTACTTCCATTACTCCCATCTCCCCACACCACTGAGTGTCCACTATCTGTATAGAGATTGTATTCAAGGTCCGTACTACTTCCTGCTTGTTGCATTTTTCGCGCGCTAGAATTACCACTGTTGCCACTATCAAGACTCACATTATAATGTACTAAAAGTCCCAATAGACCCAGAATACCGGTACATGTAACCGTCACAGTGCCGGTTGCATCCGTAGGTGAAGAATTAAAGACATCATAATTTCCAAAATTAACCGGAGTGGAGGAGACCGTACAACTAGCAAGCAGTGCCCATGCGGGTTGGGTCAGCAAACAAAATGTCAGTAATCCTACTTTTATATATCGGGGTATTTGATTCATTGTCCTATCTCCTTACAAATCTGCTCTCCCAAATCAGGGAGGGGATCATCACTCTTTGGATAGGTGATGGTGGCCTCACAGCAGTGACCATCCCAACAAGCTCGAATCTGACTCACAGCATCTAAATCTGTAAGATAAACCTCTCCATTTGAGCCAACAGGAAAATGATGCGAGGTTCCTTTGATCTGGATATCCGCTCCTGTTGGAAGAGCGCTACCCTCCTCTGTAACAAATCTCATGACGGCCTGGCGCACGTGATGTATTGGAAAATTGACTTGAATCCCTTGTCGATATCTGGGGACGGCGTTTATTTTATAGAGAGGAATACTCACATTCATAGGTAAATCCTTGGTTTCGATGCGTATTGGATTTTTTTGATATGCGCGTAATCTTGGCAATATAGCGCGTCCATTTTCGTCTGTTTTTCCCACTAATTGATTGTCTTGATAGACATCAACCCCTTTGAAATCTCCCACATCAACTATAGCAAAACTTTGATCAATGCGTCTGGCTTGAAACAAGCTACCATCAAGATAGCCAATGCCCCCACTAATACCAAGACGATAGGCATTTTGATCTTCATTTCGTACCACTGTGGCATGGTAGCTTCCATGGCTATTTTGGTAATTATAAGTCGCTTCCAAGCGCTCATTCTCACCCGTCTCTCCTTGCACACTGTATCCGCTCCCTGTACCTGATGGCAAACTTTTTTGCAGTGCGAAACTTTCTGTTAACACGCCATTGTCCCTTCGCACATGAATACTACCGCTGGTGCGATTTCCCAATGGAATGGAGACATAACAAAATAATACATTATCAGATTCAGGTAAAATCGTATGTTGTAATGTCGCGCTAAAACTGCCCCATTTACCTAATCGCAACTGATAGCCAAGTGTCACAGCTCTAACATCTTCTTCTTCCCAATAATTACGATGCAATAGTGTGCCGCTAAATGATCCGACATGTTGCGTAGCATAGTGCAGTGATACGCGTCCATCAAATCGTATCCTTGATGCATCCTCTTCCCCCACACCTGTAAATCCTCGCGTACTAAAAGTCGCGCGCACTCCAAAACTCGCAGGACTTCCTGAGTGATCAAAACCCAAGCCTATTTGCTCGCCCTGACTGCCTACACGACTCGTATTTTCACGACTATGACTGCCTGCGGCAAAAGCACTAAAAATACCGATATTAGACCACAAAATATTACTAGAAATTCCAAGCGCTTGTGTCTGGGATGTCCCCTCACCATGAATACCTAATGTCAAACCATCGGTAATCCCACGCCGATATGTTCCTGCTGCCACGAATGCGCCATAATCATTGCTTTGAATCGCATAATTTTCTCGCAAAAATCCAATCTCAGAAGAATACTCAGCAAGTCCGGTTTGCAACAGACTTGGACTCGCATAAAATGGGACTTGAATCACTGTTTCTCTGCCTAAAATATCTTTTACGACAAGCTGCATCTGCCCAGCACCACTTACTGTTGGAATATTCGGAATCGTAAAAGGTCCCTGATCGATATCAAAACGCTCTTTGCGGATATTATTGATATAAAGATCTGCGGTAGAGGGTAACTTCGCCTCTCCACTGATCGAAAATTGAGGCATTGTAATGAGATCGGGTTGTATAGCAAAATTGGTTCCCCACTGCACCCCACCAAAACGCACGGAATTTCCCCACATCGTATCACTTTTGCTGATACTATCTCCCACTCGCAAAGTCTGAAGTTCTGCTGGTAAATCAAAGATATAGGCAGTATCTAGTCGTACCATATCCCGTGTCACCTCACCATTAACCTCATCATTGTGCAATAAAAAATTCCCTAAAACAAGACCGTTCTCACCAAAAATTCCTACTTCGCCAAGCAAGCTGCCTGACTTTTGATCTTGAGTCTGTTCGTAGGATGTATCATAATTGAAGAAAAATCCGTTTGAGGCGGGAGAGAATTTTGAAGAAGTCGTATGCTTGGATGTCAATTCACTTTTGATAAAACACTGGGGTGTAGCACGTAAATGCAATATCAAATGAGCCGAATCCAAAGTATAGGTAAGCCCAGAAATGGCATCGAGTGGGATGTAGGATTTATGGTTGATCTGAACTCTATGGTTCTGGGGTAAGACCAATCGTAATGTGCTAAGATTTTCTTGGCTCAGATAAAGCCTCTCATCTCGCATCAAGACTAAAAAGACATCTCCCGTATTTTGCCCATTGAGTGTTATAGAAAAAAGTGAATCTTGGTATCCTTTTTTTTCTAAAGAAGGAAGAAACAAGGAGGAGTGTTTTGATTCTGTGGCAAGGAGTGGACATACTCCCATAAGGAGTAATATGAGTAAGGCATAACATGGACTACTTTGCCACCGGTTTGGCATGGATACGACCTATGTCTGTTAGTACCGAAAGCTTTAATTTTGTGCCAAGCTTTGGACACTTATAAGTCGGAAATGACCAGGAGCGTTCTTTACCAGAAAGAATATAACTCAACATTTTTCTTACGATAGGCTTCTTTGCATCTAGATTATCCACCGCGATTTCCATCACCTTAATATGTGCATTGCCAGTATTTCGGGCCCTAAGCACAAGAGTTTTCTGTTCACTACATGTTGCTTCCCATGTCAATATCGGGCCGCTTTTTTTGCGTGGTTTCACAAAAATAGGAATACCGATACGAAGGACAACATTGACACGTCCACTTTGCAAATCCATCTTCGAGGGAACTTCACGTAGGTAGAGTCGATATGCCGCTTCACGCTCATACCGATCCATCTTACGCAATCCAATGCGAATCGTTTGCGAAGCACCTGGCTTGATTTCAAATATTGATGGCACCGCAATCAACGCATGAGTCGGAGTATAATGGTCTGTTCCACCTTTTTGATCCCATGAGACAAGGTCCAGCTGAATAATCATCGAATGTTCACTCATATTACGGACGCTTAGCATGTCCGTTTTTTTATCGGAAGAAAGATCAATACGCAAAGGCTTTATCGAGAAGGAACCAGCAAAAAGAACTGAGCCAATCCATATCAGCGATACTAGTGTGGCAAGTACTCTTTTCATACTGTTCCTTTTTTCAATAATTAATGGTTGCAGTAATCGTGTCCTGATAAGTTTGTGCTGACACATTCTCATTTGCAGGAATGCGCCCATAGACGGTATGATTAATCGAACTCAAAGGGCCGCTACCCGTACCGGAAACCGTGGATGAACCTGTTCCGTCGCCCCAAACCGTGGTATGTGACGCCTCTGTATAGAGATTGTATGTCAACAATTCTGTTGCATTGGTATCTCCTGTCATTTTACGCCCCGTAGTAAAATCACTGCCTGATCCACTGCCTTTGTCTAGTGCTACTTCATAAGCACTATTTAGCACGCATGTGACGGTGATGGTACTAGTCCCATCAGTCGGTGTTACAGAGAGTGGGTCATAATTACCAAAATTAAGATCTGTGGCACTGATATGACAGGTGTTGATTACCGTTGCATTGACGGTAAAAGTAGTAGTTGTACTCGCAGCATTTAGCAGACCCACTGCTAAAGAAGCGAAAAATAGCATACGATTAAAAGATAACATGTTTTCTCCTTTTTATTGAAAACACTGTTCCAAGCGCTCTTTTGAGCAACCAAAATAATTATATTACCTTTAAACTTCAATAGATATGATATTTTATGAATTAATATTCACTTATAAATATTATAAAAAAGACGAAAAAATAGAGATTTTTAAATACTACGAACTTGGTAATGCTTGATAAAAAATTGATGTAACCATAAGGACAATGCAATAATAATACTCCCTAAAAAGAGTAAGAGATAATTGGTCTGTTTTCCCCATATGAAAAGGTTCATAATAAGTCCCACGGGCACCAAAGCGTTGTTCATGATAGCTAGTACACCAGCATCCACTTCGCAGGCACCTTTGTTCCACAAGAAATATCCCAATCCTGAGGCAACAATTCCCAACCAGAGTAAAACACCCCATTGTGTCATCGTAGGAGAGAGTTTATCATGATGAGAAAATAGAGCAAAAGCAACCAAACTCACACCCAATGCGCCAAAATGAAAATATCCAAAGACATCACGTTGTTTGATATTTTGATGCGATTCCATCACTTTTTTATAGGCACTCTGTCCGATTGCAAAGCAGATATTAGCCCCTTGCACCATCAAAAAGCCCGTGATAAATTCTGCACTGATGTTGTGATATCTGATGATATATGCCCCAAAAACCGCCACGCCCGTACTGATAAGATACAATGGCTTAAATTGCCCTTTGAGTCCATCATAAATCAATGTCACATAGATGGGTGTAAAAATCGTAAAGAGTATGACTTCAGGAACACTGAGAAATAAAAATGATTGATAAAAGAAAATGTACATCAAACCAATTTGCACGCTACCAATTAACATGATTTTGAGTTTTAATTCTGTGGCAATACCACGAAATTTTGTTAAAGGCAAGAAAATCAGCGAGGCCAAAGCCACACGAATCAGTACCGCAAAATAACTATCAACGCGACCGGCTAAAAACTCACCAATAAAACTAAATGAAAAAGCCCAAATCAATGTTATCATGATCAAATAACGCATAAATCTCCTTTAAAATCATGAGTAACACTATACCATGCTAATGTTTAAATGAAGGAAAAATAAAATTGAGTGTTGTTATTATTTTTTTTGATATTAAATTTTATTATTTAACCAGTATTAAAAAAGTTCAGATATACTCTTTTATGATAATGGTTAAATCGTACCATACTCAAAATTAGCACTATTTTAAAATGGCAACGTCCAAGGATAAAATATGAAAAATAGGAGAGAGCAAGACCTAAGAACATCACCATCTCACATAAAAGATTGTGAACCATTACTATATTCTATCGTCAACTCACTACCTAGTATGATTGGGTATTGGGACAAAGATTTGCATTGTCATTTTGCTAATAATGCCTATACTTTTTGGTTTGATAAACACCCCAAAGAGATCATTGGCATGACATTTAAAGAACTCGCCGGAGAAAAAATTTTTACTGACAATACGCCCTATATCCGCAAGGTCTTAGCGGGAGAAGCTCAGCACTTTGAGAAAACTCTCAAAAAAGCCAATGGTAAATTAGGACATATTATCGGACATTATATTCCAGATTTTGATGCCCAAGGACACGTTCAGGGATTTTCAATTTTAGCCAATGAAGTGACCGATTTAAAAGAGACAGAGGCGCAACTCAAACTCGCAGCATGTGTTTTTGAAAATACGCTCGATGGGGTCTTAATCACAGATTCTAATGGCCTTATCTTATCGGTAAATCCCGCTTTCATAGAGATTACTGGCTACAGTGAAGCTGAAGTCCTAAATCAAAATCCCCGCATACTAAAATCAAACCGTCATGATGCCGCTTTTTATGCCGCAATGTGGGAAGATATAAAAACAAAAGGCCAATGGAAAGGGAAGGTTTGGAATCGTCGCAAAAATGGCGATCTTTATCTGGAGCGTATGACGATTAGTATGGTACGCAATGGAGACGGTGAAGCCATCCGCTATGTCTCCGTTTTTAGTGATATTACCGCTTTATGGCATAAAGATGAATACATCAAACATTTAGCCTTTCATGATGCCCTGACCAATCTGCCAAATCGTACGGCGTTGATTAAGACAATCGACCAAAAGTTAGAAAATTTGTATCATGATACTTACAATTTCGCACTGATGTTTTTAGACTTAGATGGCTTTAAAAAGGTCAATGACCACTACGGTCATGATATAGGAGATAAATTATTGCAAGAAATTGCCAAACGGCTTCTCTCACTCGTACGACAATCTGACACCATAGCCCGTGTCGGTGGTGATGAATTTATCTTTATTCTCAATAATCCAAAAGGCAAAGAGGAGATTAAGCACGTAGCACAGCGCATCATCGATTCATTAAACCAACCCATCATCATCGAAGAAGCGCACCTTCAAGTAGGCACTTCTATTGGAATTGCGCTTTCTCCTCAACATGGTCATACCTCTGATATGCTTATCAAAAATGCTGATACGGCGATGTATACCGCCAAAAGCCGGGGAGAAAATAACCTCAGCTTTTTTTCAAACTAACGTCCGTTTCTGTTACGACGCCGACCTCTCAATCGGCGCCATTTTATTTTTTACGTTGCTTACAGTAATTCAAAAACCAATTCATCTTGATACGCTTTGATAGCAACATCGGAGCCCTCACTTAACTCATCTCTCAAAATCATATCTGCCAAACGATCTTCTACAAGTTCGTATAATGCTCTTTTGAGTGGTCGTGCCCCAAATACCGGATCAAATCCTGCTTGGGCGATGAGCTCTTTTGCACTCTCATCTAAGCTGATTTTAATACCGCGTTCGCCCACACGTTGTTCCAATTCTGTGAACATAATATTGACGATATTTTTGATGTCTTCAAAACTAAGCGGATTAAAAATCACGATATCATCAAGTCGGTTCAAAAACTCTGGCTTAAAGTAACGTTTAATCTCATTCATCACATCTTTTTCGCAATTTTGCGGATTCTCCATAATCTTGTCACTCGCGATGTTTGACGTCAAGATGATAATCGTATTTTTAAAATCAACCGTCACCCCTTTATTATCGGTGAGTCGTCCATCATCTAAGACTTGCAACAAGATATTAAAGACATCCGGATGTGCTTTTTCGACCTCATCAAATAGCAACACGCTATAAGGTTTGCGTCTGACGGCTTCGGTGAGTTGTCCTCCCTCATCATAGCCAACATATCCTGGAGCCGCCCCGATGAGTCTGCTCACCGCATGTTTTTCCATGTACTCACTCATATCAAATCGAATGAGGGATTTTTCGCTGTCAAACAAAAATTTGGCCAACGCTTTGGCACTTTGTGTTTTACCTACACCTGTTGGACCTAAGAACATAAAGCTTCCGATTGGTCTTGAATCACTACCAAGTCCGGCTTTGTTTCGCTTAATCGTTCGCCCAATCGCATGCAAGGCTTTGTCTTGACCGACCACCTCTTCTCGAAGTCTATCTTCAACATCTAGCACTTTTTGTTTATCGCTTTGGAGCATTTTGGTGACAGGGATTCCCGTCCATTTACTCACAATCGAGGCAATCATCTCCTCATCGACACTATTTTTCAAAAGCGTACCACTCTCAATCATTTTTTCCCATTGAGCGTTGAGTTCTTGCTCTTTTTGGTCGATTTCTGGTATCTTGCCATACTCTATCTCAGCGGCTTTGTTGAAATCACTATTTCTTTTGGCAATATCTGCTTCTTTGCGCAAGACTTCAGCCTCATTTTTCAAGTTAGCAATCTGTTCAAAAACACTTTTTTCGGTGTCAAATTGGATTTGTAGTTTTTTCTCTTTTTCTTTGATGTCACTCAATTCTTTTTCGATTTCATCGAGTCGTTCTTTGTTCTTTTTCTTACTTTCCATCAAAAGGGCCTCTTTTTCTACCATCAAACGCCCGATTTCAATCTTGACACGACTGAGCTCAATCGGTTCACTCTCAATTTGCATCTTGAGTTCACTCGCCCCCTCATCAATCAAGTCGATGGCTTTATCTGGTAAAAATCGATCCGTGATGTAGCGATCACTTAACTTCGCAGCAGCCACTAAAGCACTGTCGGTAATCCTCACGCTGTGAAACGCTTCGAGTGACTCTTTAATCCCACGTAAAATTTGCAATGCTTCATTAATACTTGGTTCATTGACCGTGACGGGTTGAAATCTTCGTTGCAAAGCGGCATCTTTTTCAAAATATTTTCGGTACTCTTTGAGCGTTGTCGCACCGATGGTATGCAATTCACCTCTAGCCAATGCCGGTTTTAAAATGTTTGCCGCATCCATACTACCCTCGCTTGCTCCAGCGCCTACGATGGTGTGAATTTCATCGATAAAAAGGATAATATCTCCCGAACTTTTGACTTCCTCAATGACCGCTTTGAGTCGGTCTTCAAACTCTCCTCGATATTTTGCCCCTGCAATCAGTGCGCTCATATCTAAAGCGACCACTTTTTTGTTTTGCAGACTAAGCGGTACATCATTGTTTGCAATTCTTAAGGCCAACCCCTCAGCAATGGCAGTCTTACCCGTACCGGGTTCTCCGATTAAAATTGGATTGTTTTTGGTTTTTCTGATTAATATCTGCATGATACGATGAATCTCTTCATCACGACCAATAACCGGGTCAAGTTCCCCGTCGATGGCTTTTTTGGTCAAATCAATTCCAAATTTTTCCAATGATTCAAGCGTTTCATCGCCGGTTTGTTTATCAATCTTTTTGTTGCCTCGAAGTGATTCTAGTGTTTTTTTCATCTCAAGCAAATCGATATACTTGCTCAGTACATCTTTAATCTCTTTATTTTTGATGTTCTCTTGTAACCACGTGTCAACAGAGAGATAACTATCTCCTTGTTTGCTCATCAAACCTTGTGCACTTTGCAACGATTCGATTAAAGCACGTGAGAGCTTGATATTTTCTTTTGTGATACTTGATACGGTGGGTAACATATTGACTTTGCTTTTAATTTCGAGTTCTAATGCCGCCTTGTCCACGCCCATTTTATTTAAAACTTGATTTAATATGGAAGATGAGTTGGTAACCAACGCCCATAATACGTGCCATGGGGACACTTCTGGATTTTTAGTATGCAAGGCTAATGATAGCGCACTCTCGATGGTTTGTGTCATCTGATGAGTTAGCTTTTCAAATAGTGTATTCATAATGCATCTCCTTCTGTAATTTTTAAATTTATTATACAACTTTAGTCTATTAATGTCAAGTTTGTTAAGTATTTTTACTTATGTTTGTCTTTTTTAGCTCCCTATTGCTAAAAAATCATACTTTGATTTATACAAAATTTAGGGAAATTTCTATATAATCTTCTCTTACACAACGCCCATTGATTTGTGTAAAGACAAGAGACAATTAACCCAAATTATATACGGAGAAATATTTAATGAAACATTCTAAAATTGCCAGCTTAGGTTTTATTTTAACGCTAAGCGGAGCGACACTTTTGCTCTCCTCTACGCTTTTTGCACAAACACAAGAAAGTGAAGCGAGCAGATTGCAAGCATTGTCCAAATATACCCGAGTCGTAGGTACCATAGAAAAATATTATGTTGATGATATCAATATCACCGCAATCGTCAATAAATCTATCGAAGGTTTGATGGCTAATCTTGATGCCCACTCTTCTTTTCTCGATAAGAAAAATTACAAAGACCTCAAAATACAAACCGATGGCGAGTTTGGTGGTCTAGGCATTACTGTCGGTATGAAAAATGGTGCACTCACCGTCATCGCACCGATTGAGGGAACCCCTGCTGATAAAGCCGGAATCAAAGCCGGTGATATTATCCTCAAAATCAATGATCTCTCAACACTCGGCATGACGATTGATGAAGCCGTCTCGCATATGAGAGGCAAACCAAAAACAAAAATCGTACTCACCATCGTAAGAGAAGGTGAAAGCAAACCATTGGAAATTACCATTATTCGTGACATCATCACCGTAGATGCTGTTTATGCCAAAACCATTGAAAAAGACAATATTCTCTATCTCAGAGTCACCAGTTTTAGCAAAAATGTTGTAGAAGAAGCCAAAAAAGCAATTTCAAGTCATCGCGATGCCAAAGGAATTATCCTCGATCTTAGAAATAATCCAGGCGGACTTTTGAACCAAGCAGTGGGTCTTGTGGACCTCTTTGTGGATAAGGGAGTTATCGTCTCACAAAAAGGAAGAGACGCCGGTGAAGACATCCAATATGATGCAACAAAATCTGCTACTATATCGAGACTTCCGATGAGTGTTTTAGTCAATGGAGGCAGTGCGAGTGCAAGTGAAATTGTCAGTGGGGCATTGCAAGATTTAAAACGTGCTGTTATTGTGGGTGAAAAAACCTTTGGTAAAGGAAGCGTTCAAGTCATCCTTCCTATCAATAAAACCGAAGCACTTAGATTGACCATAGCAAGATATTATTTGCCAAGTGGCCGTACTATCCAAGCAGTCGGCGTGACTCCTGATGTCACCGTTTATGCGGGTAAAGTACCACATAAAGTCAATGCATTTTCTATCAAAGAAAAAGAGCTTAAGAAACATTTACAAAGCGAATTGCAAAAAATCGAGAAGAAAAAAGTCAAAAAGAAAGTATCAAAAAAAGACGTAATTACCAATAGTGAAATCGAAAAGGACATCCAACTCAAAACAGCCATCGATGTCATTAAAGTTTTGTCTTTAAAACCAAAAAATAACTAGGAGAGGGCTTGAAAAAGTTAGGATTGCTCTATGAGGGCAAAGGTAAAAAGTTATATAAAACTGATGATGAGAACCTGCTCATTACAGAATTCAAAGATGATCTCACAGCATTTAATGCTGAAAAAAAGGGCACAGAAGCAGGTAAAGGTGCCCTCAATTGCAAAATCAGTACGCACCTGTTTCATATCCTAGAAGCACAAGGCATCAAAACACATCTTGTTGACACTTTGAGTGAGAACACACAATTAGTCAAAAAAGTGAGTATTATCCCGATTGAAGTGATTGTCAGAAATAGAGCAACGGGCTCATTAACACAAAGATTAGGCATCGAAGAAGGTAAAAAATTGCCTTTTGCCTTGATTGAATTTTGCTATAAGAATGATGCCTTGCATGATCCTATTCTCAATGATGAGCATTGCCTTTTGATGAACCTCGTCAAGAGTGAGTCCGATTTAGAAGAGCTTAAACGTCTCGCCCGTGAGATTAATAGTATTTTGAAAAAGTTTTTTGAAGCAAGACATATCGATTTGATTGATTTCAAAATAGAATTTGGCATTGATCATGATGGCAATATTCTGCTAGCAGATGAAATCAGTCCAGACAGTTGTCGTCTTTGGGATATGAACACTCATGAAAAACTCGATAAAGACCGATTTAGACAAGATATTGGTAGTGTTAAGGGCGCCTATGAAGAGGTTCTTAGAAGAATTGTCAGCCAATAACAAATCTCTTGAAATTTAAGTAATAAGGAAAAAACAAATGAAAATCATCGTCAACATACAACTCAAAGAAGGGGTTTTAGACCCTCAAGGAAAAGCAGTATTACATGCTTTACTTGCTTTAAAGTTTAACGAAGTTCAAGATGTCAGAGTCGGGAAACAAATCATTCTTGATATTAAAGATGAAGAATACGATGCAACACAAGAGCGTGTGACTAAGATGTGTGAAGAGCTTCTAGCCAATACGGTAATCGAAACGTATTCAATC
This sequence comes from Sulfurospirillum sp. 1612, assembly GCF_036556685.1. Classification (NCBI taxonomy): domain Bacteria; kingdom Pseudomonadati; phylum Campylobacterota; class Epsilonproteobacteria; order Campylobacterales; family Sulfurospirillaceae; genus Sulfurospirillum; species Sulfurospirillum sp. 1612. The sequence goes on along the minus strand of NZ_CP140614.1, from coordinate 883,431 downwards.
GATACAGAGCAATAATCATGAAAGTTGCAGTAGCGGTATTTCCCGGAACCAATTGTGAAACGGACACCAAATATGCTTTTGAAAAACTTGGTGCTGATGTCGAATTAGTCTTTCACAAAGAAGATGTCTTACCCGCAGGTACAGATTTAGTCGTATTACCCGGTGGTTTTAGTTATGGTGATTATCTACGCAGTGCTGCCATCGCTAAATTTTCACCCATCATGAATGCCGTCATCTCCTATGCAAACCGTGGGGGCAAGGTCTTGGGAATTTGTAATGGCTTTCAAATGCTTTTAGAAGCCAAACTTTTGCCCGGTGCGATGAAGCGCAACCAAAATACGCATTTTATATCAAAATACCAACACCTAAAAGTCATCGAGACAGACAATATATTTTTAAATCAATTGCAAAAGGGCGATATTATCAATGTTCCTATTGCACACGGTGAGGGAAACTATTTTATAGATGAGAGTGGATTAAAAGCGTTGTATGATAACCATCAAGTACTGTTAGAATATTGCGACCCAGATGGCAATCATGAAAATCCAAACGGCTCCGTTGGCGCGATTGCGTGTATTTGCAACCGAGAAAAAAATATTTTTGGTTTAATGCCCCATCCAGAGAGAGCCATCGAAGCGATACTAGGGTCTAGTGATGGAGCCACAATGCTCGAAGGTTTCTTTAAATAATCTCATGAGATTTTTCTTTGTCTGGATTGTGCTGATTGTCCAACTTTATAGTATTACCACATTTAATGAAGGGATACAATCACCAAATACCTCGTATGTTAATACCATCCAGACACCAGAATCTATCAATAATATACATGATGAAAATCTCACAGAACAAAATAGCAGTGAGTACAATAACACTGCTTTTACCACGGTAGCACCTGAGAAAAAACAGACCATTTTTCTCTCATACGAACAGGTACCAAGACGTGTTTTTGTCGGACAAATTTTTCCCATTAAAGTGAAAGCGCTGATTGCAACAGAGGATTTTGACGAAATCAAAGATACTGTTATTCAAGATAATGGCGTACAAACACGCAATATCGATGATAAATGGAAATGGCAAAATAATGAAATTTTTTATAAAACGTTTTATTTTAAAGTGCTGGATAAAAATGCCACATTCCCTAAAATTTCTCTGGAACTTTATCAAGACAATCAACTCACCGATTCTCAAATATTTCCACCATTGGCGTTGAATATTATCAATCTCAATGCTGACAAATATTTTTCTAATGTCATCGCAAGTTCCCTAGAAATCATCAAAAGTAAAACAACAAACTTTGATGAAAAGAATCTCATCACCGTGCTTGAAATAGAAGCAAAAAATTCAAATTTAAAAGATTTTAAACTCTCCACGGTCTTGAGAGATGGTATCGATTCGGCAACCTACAATGCCCCTAAATCTAAAATTTATTATTATGCTATCATTCCAAAACATACCGAAAATCTCACCTTTAGTTATTTTAATACCCGAAAAAATAGCTTTGAAAAACTCAATGTGAAAATCATTGTCGATGATGACCAAGTCAGCACACAAAGCAATTTAAACCCAACGGATAATAATTTTAAACTCTATAAAGACCTGACTTATGGTGTGGTCATTCTTGGATTATTAATACTATTACTCAGAAGAAGAAAACTTATATATTTTTTACTTTTGGCAGGGACTATTGCACTTTTCGTTTTCAATATGAGCCCCTTAAGTAGTATCAAAATTGCTAGCAATACCAAAGTCCTCATACTTCCAACTCAAAATTCGACTGTCTTTTTTGTAACGCCGAGGATTATTTATGCACAGAAAATCAAAACCATTAATCATTATATAAAAATCATCCTACCAAATGGAAAAATTGGCTGGATAAAGGATTCTAATGTTATCGAGAATTAAAGCACTATACATCATGATACAATTTGTCATCACGGTACTCATTACTATTATCCTGATGTATCTTTTTAGAAAAAGTACCTACAAAATACGTCAAGCATGGGCGAAAATGCAAACGTTTTTGATTGGTTTTAATATCGTTCAAAAAGGGACCATCGACACTCAAGCTGATCTTATCATGGTCAACCACCAAAGCCTCTTAGATATCACATCACTTGAGGCTATCTATCCCAAAGATCTCTGTTGGGTTGCCAAAAAAGAGATACGTGACATCCCACTCTTTGGACATATTTTGGTAGCGCCCAAGATGATTATCATCGATAGGAAAGATAGACGATCTCTTGTCAAACTTGTCAAAACAGCAAAAGAACGATTAAAAGAGGGACGCATCATCGCAATCTTTCCAGAAGGAACCAGAGGGCGAGGCAAAAAGATATTGAAATTCCAAAATGGAGCAAAATTTTTAGCAGAAAAACTAAAACTAAAAGTGCAACCCGTGGTCGTAGTCAATACAAGAAATATCTTGGATTCGCAAAACTTCAAAGCCCATAGTGGGACCGTAATTGTCAAATTTTTAGATTTAGTCGACCCTGAATCTGACCCACAATGGTATGAAAACATCAAATCAACTATGCAAAAGGAATTAAATGATGAGCTTTCAAACTTTGATGGCAATCGGTAGTGGTGGCTTTATAGGTGCCATCCTACGAGCCTATCTCAATGGTGTGATTAACAAACACATCCCCCATGATCTTCCCTTTGGAACCTTTGGCGTGAACCTTTTAGGGAGTTTAACACTGGGAATTTTATTTGCTTTTTTTACATACACACACTTCTTTTCTCCCACATTAAAATCCCTACTTTCAACTGGTATGATGGGAGCGTTGACAACCTACTCCACCTTCGCACTTGAGACCTTCTGGCTCTTTAGTCAAGGGAGTGTCTTTTTAGCATTTTCCAACATGCTTTTGAATGTTTTTGGTACGGTTATTTTTGCCGGTATTGGGTTTAAAAGTTTTGAATATCTATTGAAATAATATAAAGTTGACAAAAGTGACTAAAGTTTATTTCATAATTTTATGAAACTTTTACCTATGAGATGCTAAAATAATACCTCTATAAAGAAATGACAACAAAAAAAATCAAAAAAAGGAACTATCATGGCAAAAAAATCTAATGAAAATGCTACAGAAAATTTGTCCAATACCCACAAATTTCAAACAGAAGTAACACAACTTTTAGACCTCATGATTCACTCTTTATATTCCAATAAAGAGATATTTTTACGAGAGCTCATCTCTAATGCTTCCGATGCGCTTGATAAATTAAACTATTTAACATTAACCGATGATGCTTATAAAAATCTAGCATTCAAACCAAAAATCAAAATCATCTTAAATAAAGAGAACAATACCTTATCCATCAGTGATAATGGTATCGGTATGAACGAAGAAGATTTGATTGAAAATCTTGGAACCATCGCTAAAAGTGGTACGAAATCTTTCCTCTCTCAACTCAGTGGTGACAAGAAAAAAGACTCCCTTCTCATCGGTCAATTTGGTGTAGGATTTTACTCTGCATTTATGGTCGCCAAGAAAATCGAAGTACTCACTAAAAAAGCTAATGAAGACCAAGCCTATCTATGGTCAAGCGAAGCCAGTGGCGAATACGATATCGCACAAGCAAAAAAAGAAGATTTTGGTACCACTATCACGCTGTATCTCAAAGATGATGAGTTGGAATTTTTAGAATATTACCGTATCGAAGCCATCATCAAAAAATACTCTAACCACATCCCATTTGAAATCTATATGGACAAAGAAGAAACCATCCCAGCAAAAGATGATAAAGAAGAACCAACCAAAGAGATCAAAGAGGTACAAGTCAATAGAGCCTCAGCACTTTGGACAATGAACAAATCAAGTATCAAAGATGAAGAATACAAAGACTTTTATCAACAAATTTCTCACGACAGCACTGATCCTCTCTTGTGGATTCACACACGAGCGGAGGGAACCATAGAGTATAAAACACTCTTTTTTATCCCGACAACACAGCCAATGGACCTCTTCCGCGTGGATTACCAACCTGGTGTTAAACTCTATGTCAAAAGAGTCTTTATTACCGATGATGAAAAAGAATTGCTTCCAACCTACCTCCGATTTGTCAAAGGGATTATTGATGCTGAGGATTTACCACTCAATGTTAGCCGTGAAATTTTACAACAAAATAGAATCTTAGAGACCATCAAACGCGCTTCGGTCAAAAAGATTTTGGGTGAGCTTAAAAAATTAAAAGAAAAAGATGCTGAAAAATATCTTGAATTTTACAAAACTTTTGGTCGTGTTCTTAAAGAAGGTCTCTATGGTGATTTTGAAAACAAAGAGGCGCTGTTGGATTTGGTACTATTTAAATCCAGCAAGCGAGAGGGTCTTGTCTCACTAAAAGAGTACAAAGAAGCGATGCAAGAAGATCAAAAAAGTATCTATTATATCACCGGACAAAATGAAGTCTTATTGCGAAATTCTCCGTTAATCGAACAATTCAAAGCCAAAGATATCGAAGTCCTTCTACTCGATGAAGAAGTCGATGCTATCGTGATTCCAATGGTTCAAGAGTATGATAAAACACCAATCAAACCGGTCAACAACTCTGATATTGATGAAGAGATAAAAGAAGAAGATAAAATCAGCGAAGAAGATGAGAAAAACTTCCAACAAATTTTGGTCAAAATCAAAGAAATCTTGAAAGATGATGTCAAAGATGTCAAAATTTCATCACGATTGAGCGATTCTCCTTCTGTTTTGGTTTATGATAAAAACGATCCAGATTTCCAAATGCAAGAAATGTTAAAACAAATGGGTCAAGACAATTTACCAAAAGTCAAACCAATTTTAGAACTCAATGCCAAACATGAAATTTTTGCAAAAATACTAGAAAAAGAAGATTTTGCAGCACTTCAAGATATTGCTTTCCTTCTATTGGATCAAGCAAAATTAGCTGAAGGCATGAAGATTGATGATATTGCCAGTTTTGCCAAACGATTGAATAAATACATCGCAAAAGCGCTATAATATCCCAAAAAAATACGAGGAGGAACCCTCCTCCTCATATCAATTTCTACAATTATTACTCTTGTTTTAAATACTTTAGAATATCTTTTTTGATCTCATCTGCAACATTGGAATGTGAAAAACACGCTTTGCTAGAGCACGCTTGCAACGCTTTCTCTTTGTTTTCTAAAACATAAATATAAGGATAAGCCATCTCTTTTTTGATGTCATATAATGTAGATAAGGCTTCTTTGGGTCCTTTTAAGACAATCACACCGACTTGGTCCATCATGAGGGCTTTGATGGCTTCTGGATAAGCGGAGGGGTATTGTTTGATCGTTGAAGCAAGAAATGAGAGCATCTCACTCGCCAACAAAGATTGCTCAGCATGAGAACCAAGAAGCGATATCACAAAAATATTTTGAATCATCTTTGCGCTGGCACTTTTATAGCTTGAATCATCCAATGAGGCTTTGGCTTTGAAATCACCATCTGAGAGATACCAGGTGTGTTCATGATAAAACTTCTCAATCGCCAATTGCGTCAAATCTGCTGCTTTTTGCAAGTATTTTGTATTTTGTGTATATTGATGGGCCTTGATAAGCGCATCGATTAAAAAAGCATAATCTTCCAATAAGCCAACAACTTTTAAGCTAGAACCCAGAAGTAATTGATGATATAAAACACCCTCTTTGCTCAAATATTTCAGGATATTTTCGACCAACAATACCCCCTCTTTTGAGTATTTTTCATCGACAACTCCCGCATCAAAAAGTGCAGATGCCATCAATGCATTCCAAGATGTCAAAATTTTATCATCGATAAATGGATAGCTGACATGACTTCGTAATTGTTTCAAAACGCTCTTTGCTTTTGCAAGATTTTCAGGCACTTCCCCCTCTTCAATATAAGGGTTACTGGTGTTATTTTCAAAGTTGCCATATTTTGTAATATTAAGATAACTCAAAAGCCTCTGGGTCGCCATCTCATCAAAACCTGCTTCCTCTAGAGCTTGTTTTGCACTGATATATTCAAAGACAAAATATTTGCCCTCTTCCCCTTCACTGTCGGCATCACTGGCACTTTTATACAATCCTTTTTCTAAAAATCTCTCATTCATGTTCGCAATCGTCTCATCAATGACTTTTTTGGTGCTGGCGTTGGGTTTGATGCTATAAAGATTCGCATAGGCTGTTATCATCTCAGCATTGGTATAGAGCATCTTCTCAAAATGCGGAATCATCCATGCTTCATCAGTACTGTATCGATAAAATCCTCCCTCAATCTGATCATTAATCCCCCCTTGAGCCATCGCATCAAGAGCATCTTGTGCCATAAAAAGAGCTTCTTGATTTTTTTGACTTTTATACAAATCTATGAGCGTATCAAAGGTACTCGCATGAGGAAATTTTGGAGCTTGCCCGATGCCTTTGTGAAGGTCATCAAAACTATTTTTCACCCCACTAATAAATGCTTCGAGCAGGTCTATATCAAGAGAGCCTTGTTGTGCTTGAGCGCTCTGGTACCGTTCTAGTGCCGCGGAGATACTGCTGGCGCTTTTTTGTACTTCTTGGGGTGCCTCTTTGAATTTTTTTGCGATAAAGCTGATAATGTGAGAGAAACTTGACATATTAGCACTATCCACAGGGGGCAAATACGTTGCAGCAAATATGACCTCACGATTTGGTGTCATGATAATACTCAAAGGCCACCCGCCCGAGCGTTTATTGAGCAGATAAAAGACTTCTTGGTAGTACTTATCAATATCGGGCATCTCTTCTCGATCTACTTTGATACTCACATAAGCATCATTGAGCAGACTCGCCGCTTTTTCATCTTCAAAAGTCTCTCGCTCCATCACATGGCACCAATGACACGTGCTGTAACCGATAGAGAGAAAGATTAGTTTGTTCTCCTCTTTTGCTTTTGAAAAAGCCGTGTCATTCCAAGCCATCCACTGAACAGGATTGTGTGCGTGTTGTCTGAGATAGGGAGAATCTTCGTGTATTAAATCATTGATATAGAGGTGGTTGTTCATAATCGTTCCTAATAAAAAATCTAATAAGAGTATTTTTATCTTATTTAGGAACGATTATAGCGAGTTTAAGTAAATAGTAAATTAAATATCAAATCCAGCTTCAACTAAAAATGGCGAATGCACGTAAGAGACCTTTTTGATTCTGTCATATTTGGCAAAAGAGAGTGCGAGTTTGTCTTTGGCTCGTGTGGTCGCCACATAAAAGAGTCGGCGCTCTTCTTCCAGACTGCCTCCTTTGCTCATCAGCTTTCGGTTAGGAAATCTTCCATCCATCAAATCAATCACAAACACTTCACTAAACTCTAATCCTTTGCTCGCATGAATACTCAGCAAATTCACTCCCTCACCCTCACTCATCTCACCGCTACCCAGAGTGATGGCATTCAAAAATCGTTCCGTTGATGTATACGATGATGCCACTTCTTGCAAAAGATAGCCTTTTCTTAGAATTTTTTTGGCTGCCTCTTCTTTCATTTGTGCATCGACGCCCCCATCTTTTTTCGTGGCTCTTTGGGTGGAGAGTACCTCACTGATTTTAGCAAAGATTTCTGAATTAATGACATGCGTGACCAAGGTTTTTGGACTTTTGATGCGCAAACAGCGTTTTAAAAATTTGTAAAAAGCATATAAAAATGTCGCGCCCTCTTCACTGAGTCTTGAATGTTTCAAAATCGGATTGGACAAAAAGGCTTCTTCAAATCCCAATTTATAAAACCGTCCCACACTTCCCATCTCAAAATACTCATCAAATAGTCCCAATTGATAATTTTTCGCGCGTGTTTTGAAAGGATTCACATCCTCCAAGGGATGAAAAAATCCCTCTAAAATATTACCCGAGCCCAATTTAAACAAGCCCTCAAAGAGCTCTCGGGAGAGTGCGGCACCCACTCCTTTGGTGTATTCAAATAAATGGATAAAAGACATCATATCTTTGGGATTGACAACCACACTCACCAAATCAATCATCGCTTTGACTTCACGAGAATCAAAAAAACTGATACCCCCTTTTCGCTTGCAGTTAATACCTTGTTCTTTGAGTGTCGCCTCTATCCCATCTGCACTGGAATTATTTCTAAAAATGACTGCGATATCAGGATAAGGAGTCGTCGAATCTTTGATTAATGAAGAGATGGCATGATATTGGGTAAAGAGTTCATCATACACGAGCAATTTTGGAGATTCACACGCGCCCACACGCGTCACTTCTAGCTTTTTGTCATAAATTCTAGGATTATAACTGATGGTTTTATTGGCCAATGCCAAAATCTTCTCCGTAGATCGGTAGTTTTTGTTGAGGGTAAAGACTTTGGCATTTTGATAGCGCGATGTAAAGGAGCTGATAATCCCGATGTCTGCCCCATTAAAAGCGTAAATACTCTGGTCATAATCTCCCACACAAAAGAGAGATTTTTTATCGATAGCATCAATCAGAGAACTTTGCAAAATATTGGTATCTTGATACTCATCGACGAGCACTTCTGAGAATTTAATACTATCATCACGCTTCAAAACATCACGCATCATGATTAAAAGATCATTAAAATCAATATAACCATACTCTTTTTTGAGCTCTTGAAACTCACTGAGTATGTCTTCATAAATATCATAATAAGCCCCATGTTCGCTTCCTTGCTCCTCTAGCCAATCTGAAAAACTGAGCGTCACTGTAGAGTTTTGATACAGACTAAACTGATCATACAGATAAGACGACTGATACGGGCGCACGGGTGAATCAATATGATCAAAGCGCCTTCTAGCATGGATGGTTTTCAATAAGACTTTGAGATCTTTGGGTTGTTTTAATGTGATAGTTTTCCCTAATCGTTTTAGCAGTCGATAACTCACCGCATGAAAGGTACCTGATTCAATCTGTTCGACGATTGATCGATCAAAATAGTGTCCGACACGATCTAACATCTCAGCGGCCGCTTTATTGGTAAATGTCAAAAGAAGTATGTGTTGTGGCTTGACATCTTGATTTAATAGATACGCAATCCTCGCGACGATTGTGGAGGTTTTACCTGTCCCTGCACTCGCGACGATGAGATTCGCGCCAGCGGGTGCTGTGGCAGCGGTATATTGTTCTTTATTGAGTTTAGAGAGTGGCATTCATTTCCTTTGAAAGCGCAATTATAGTGCAAATATTATTGATTTATGATAAAACTTACTTTCTGTTAACTTAAATTTTGTTATAATGTCCAAAATTAATATTAGGGGTTCTCATGAGAAGAAATGGTTTTACAATGGTTGAGTTGATTTTTGTCATTGTTATCATCGGTATTTTAGCGGCGACGGCATTACCGAAGTTCAACGATGTCAAAGATAATGCAAAAGCAAACAGTGAAATATCTGCGATGAGCAGTATGGATGGTGTGATAACGGGTAAAAAAGAGTTTAGATTACAAGATTATAATGACAATAATGTCACCTGGAATGATAGAGTCATTGATGGTGCAGCAAGTGCAACAATCTATGATAATATCAATACAGATAAAGGCGTTCTAAAAGCCATCATGAAAAAAGGTGATAATTTCAAAATTATTGGATACGTCACATCTGATGCAGCAAGTGGTGATGGTGATACTAATGCTTCAGCTGATATTTTACTCATCACAGGACCTGCAAGTGATGCATCCAATGGTCTAACGTATCCAACCGATGCAACCAACAGTGACATTGCTGGCAAACCGGATAAAAATGACTTTTGGGTCTTTAATCCAAATAATTATGACTTAAATGTAACAGGAACGGATATGAGTACAATCATCAATGCGCAATCAATTGGATTGGTCGATGTCAATGGAACTCAAGCACAAGCACTTCCGGATACTATAAAAGAAAGTGGTAAAACAGCGCCTGCTGGCACAGTAACTGCGGTCAATTAATAAGATCTGAATAATGCAAAAATCAGCATTTACAATGGTGGAGCTTATTTTTGTCATTATTATTATCGGTATTTTAGCTTCCATCGCGGTACCGAAATTATCCGGCATCACAGATGGTGCCAAAAAAACTGCTGAGATTGCTACAATCTCAGCAGTCACTACCGTCCTAGAAAGTGCCAATGGTGAATACAGCATCAACGAAGGCAGCTTTACTTGGGGCAACAAAAGAGCTTCAAGTGAGTTAAATTCTGATGGTTACCCGACATTCTTAGGCACGAAGCATGCGCCCTTTTCCTATGTCCTTAAAAATGATACCAGTAAATTTGAAAATGTTAGCGGCACGAGTAATGGCGTCATTAGTGGCAGTGATTATAATATCTCAATCTTCACAGGACCCGCGTCTAATGCTAAAAATGGTGTCAGTTTTGATACTAGTGCACCAAACAGTGATATTGCAGGGAAACCTGACAAAAATGACTTTTGGCTCTATGCCTCTTATGTAGATTCAAACAAATCCTGTCTCTATCATGATAAAAATATAACTTCTGGAGATTTTCTGCTCATAGACATCAATGGAACGGCAAGCACAAACTATTCAGGCGTATCTCTAACCTGCAATTAAATATTTGTAATCTTGTGAATAATCCAAAAGGTGATACCCAGTATTATCGTACTCACAATTGCAATACTAATACTACCCAGTTGCATATCATCCATCAAGTGCCTCCAACCGCTTCTGCAATCGACCACATCGGCAAGAAAATTCCAAGGGCAAGTAAGAGTACAAATCCCGCAATCCCTGCAATCAAGAGCGGTTCTATCATCGTGGCGACATTATCGACCAAATAACTGTACCTTTTTCTAAAAATATCAGAAATTTTCTCCAACATCTTGCTCAAAGCCCCACTACTCTCACCCGCACTAATCATTTGAATCACCATGCTATCAAATTGTCCTGTATTTTCAAACCCGTCTTTTAAGCTTTTGCCCTCTTCTATCGCTTTAATAATATCATTTAAACGCTCTTTTAAATAGGCATTTTCTACAATCCCAATGGCTGTTTTCAAAGAATCAATAATCGGAATACCAGACGTTGAGAGCCGATCAAAGACATAAACAAATCGCCCAATCATAGAGAGATAAATCACTTGACCGACAATATAAACTTTTAGCATATAGCGATCAAAGAGATGACGAAACAGTTCACTCTTTTTATAAAAAACCGACAATCCAATACTAAAAATCGCCGCACCGATTAATACATAAAGTCCATATATCTTAATGGCATTTTCAATCCACAAGAGCAAGAGTGTCGGGAAAGGCAAATGCGCATTGTATTCTGTAAACATGGATTGAAATTGCGGTATGACCATCGTGATGACCAATGAAAAAGCAATCAACATCGCAATGATGACGATGATAGGATATCGGGTGGCTTTTTTTAATTTCATCCTATTATCTTGCACTTCTTGTAAAATATCTGCCAATTTTTCTATAGATTCATCGAGTGTCCCGGTCTTTTCACCCAAATCAATCAAAGCCACGGAAATGGCTCCTAATTCGTATTCAAATTCTTGAAAGGTATCTGATAAGTTAATCCCTGATTCTACTTCTTGCAACATGGTGTTATAAATTTCTTTCAAGCGTTTGTGCTCGGTGGTTTTGATGACATCTTCCAAACAAACCGTGATAGAAAGTCCTGCATTTAGCATCGTAGCGATATGTCGCAGTGATGCGATATAGGGCTCAAGTGGTATTTTATTGGCGCGTAGCTTTGCTTTGACTTTTTCAAATAACTTCGAGAATTTTAAAGAAAGAGGCTCTTTCACCTCTTTTATCATGACAAAAACACCCAAAGATTTTCTCTTAAAATCATCAATTGCTTCTATTTTATTAGCCGCGGTCATGAGCAGTTTTTCTCGTTTGGCTTCTTTAATAAACTCTATTTCAAAATACTTCATCGTACCTTACTTCGCTACTCTCAAGACTTCTTCAAGCGTGGTAATCCCAGCCAATGCTTTTTTGATACCATCGTGAATCATGGGTTGAAATCCCTCATCTTCTTCGGCTTTTCTTGCAATCTCGTATTTGTTCATGTTAATAGAAATAAGATGCGAGATGGTCTCAGTGATTTGCAAAATCTCACTAATCATCGTTCGGCCACTGTAACCTGTGAAATTACATCGCATGCATCCCTCACCTTTGTAAAATGTGTACTCTTCGGGTAGAAATTTCTCTATTTTATCAAGCGTTACCTTTAAAGGTTTATACTCTTTTTTACAATATGGGCAAATTTTTCGCACCAATCTTTGCGCAATCACACCCACTAAAGAATCCGCAATCAAATAGGGCTCTAACCCCATTTGTATCATCCGAGTAATAGCACTAGGAGCATCATTGGTATGCAGTGTTGAGAAGACCAAATGCCCAGTCAGTGAAGCTTGTACCCCGATATCGAGAGTCTCTTTATCTCGAACCTCTCCGACCATGATGATATCAGGATCTTGCCTGAGTATTGAGCGCAGTGCTTCAGCAAAAGAGTAATGAATCTTTTCATTGATTTGTATCTGTTGAGCAAGGGGGAGTTGATATTCAATCGGATCCTCGATGGTAATCATTTTATTTTCAATGCTTTTTATTTCATTGAGCGCCGCATACAAGGTCGTAGTCTTACCACTTCCTGTTGGACCGGTAACAAAGATGATACCATAGGGATATTTTAATATCTCTTCAAAAAGTTTGATATTATTCTCATCCATCCCCAAATCTCTGAGTTTTAGCAATATCTTTTGTTGGTCTAATATTCTCATGACGATGGATTCACCAAACATCGTCGGTGCAGTTGAGAGCCTAAAATCATACGTATTATTATTGAGCGTCATAGAAAATCTACCATCTTGAGATTTTCGTTTTTCACTGATATCTAAATTTCCCAAAATCTTAATACGTGATGCAATGGCATTGTAAATCTCGATGTCAAATACAAAATTCTCACGCAACACGCCATCAATCCGACTTCTCACAGATACGTTAAAAGCAGAAGGCTCAATGTGAATATCACTGGCATTTTTTTTGATAGCACTTTTGATGATTTGCTCGATGAGTTGCATTACAGAACTCTGCTCACTATCGGCTTTATAGTTACTTGAGGCAATCTCGTGCTTAATATTATCAACCAATAATTTCGTCGTCGATAAAATCTCAAAACGATCAAAGATATGATAAACATCATTTTTGAGTGCAATGTATAATTTGATAGGTTTTGTGGCAATACTGCGCTCTAACAACTCCAAAGATTCATAATCAAGAGGGTCAACAGCAGCAACATGGATAAACTCTTCATCCTCCATAAAAGGAATGGCCTCGGCACCTTTGAGTAATTTAACAGGATATTTTGACATTAATACAAAATCAACCTCTACTCCATATAAATCAATAAAATCAATATCCAGTTGTGTTGCTAATGTCTCCGCAAACACACGATCACTCAAAAACCCCTCATCAATAAAAATCTGCCCAAGCTTTTTGGAAAAATTACTATTTTTTTGTGCCACCAAAGCCATTTCGAGTTGCTCATGTGTGATGAGCCCTTTTTCCTCTAAGATATCTCCGATTCGTATCTTTTTTTGAATCATATCACGTTCCTAATTCTCGCATTTGCGTCTCTATATCGCTGTATCATTGTTTGCCTTTGATAGAAATCAGTAAATTACTCGCATCATCTGAACTAAAATATGAAAGATACGTCTCCAATGCTTTGATTGCTTCACTGCGTTTGTTTTGTTTGATTTTTGCTTTAGCGTAGATCAACCATGGTTTTGCAGATGAGGGATTAAAATGATTGGCTCTTTTGGAATATTGTATCGCTTTTTCATATTTATGTGCTTTTAGATAAAATTGCGATAATTTCAATGAAGAATCAAAATCTTCTCCCTTGCGATTTGATTCTAGCAATGACGTTTCATTGCCGACACTCTTCACAAAGATTTTGATTGTTGGTTTTTCTTCTTTGGGTGTTACCTTTTTAGGTTCGCGCACCGGCTCAATTTTTTTCACTTTTGCCGGAGCTATTTTAGCGGGTTTTGTCACCGTTGCTCTCTTTTTCTCTGGCTTCGTATCACTCAATTTTGGAACAATATCTGGAGAATTTAATACAATCGCTTGATCTTGGGTTGCGATATTTTTGCTCTGATTTATATCATGATGCAAACGCGTCTCTTGTAGTGGTTGTGAAACCTTGGAAGAAACAACTTTTTTATCTGGCATGTACCACATCAAAACGATTGTCCCTACCGCCACCAAAAGAAATACTATCAACAATGCCCACTTTAAAAATCGTTTTCGTCTTAGCGCTTGGCAGCGTCTCTCTAACTCTTCAAACGCTCTATTTGTCATGAATGACTCCAATTTCCAAAGCACTCATTTGCAATAAGCAAGGATTAATCTTGTCATATTTTCTCAGGCCATTTTGCTTGGCATATTCCAACAAAGACAAAAGTGTAAAGAGAAATTTTTTGATGGTTCTAAAATTACCGTTGCAATAATGGGTAATTTTTTTGGCGATTTTTTCTGTGAACATCTCCATAATATCCTCTTGTCCTACTGATTGTAAACTGCTTTTAATATAGCGAAACACCTCATCATGATGCAAGACTCCGTATTCCACTACCACCTTGGTACGCGATTTAAAATGTTTTTTCTCCAAGATTGCCATACCCTCTTCTTTGTGCATTGAGAGAACAAACTGGAATACCTTTGTATCGCTAAGTATGCGTATCAGTTCAAACTGTTCTTCATTTAAGAGTTGCGCCTCATCGATGAAAATAGTGTGATTGCTGTCTCGGTAATTTTCAAGCAAAACTTCCTTGAGCTCGTTAAAATTAGTATCTTTATCAAAAGCAATACCCTTGGCTTCATACAAAATCTTCAGCAAATCTCTTTTGTCAAAAAAGGGATGATCGATAAAAACCGTCAGGGAATTTTTGGACTGTTCCAGGTTGATGAGCTTGAGGATATAGCTCTTTCCCACACCCGGGTCTCCAATCAAAAATATCAGCGGTGCTTCTTTTGTTTCGATAGAGTTTTCAACCTTGTGACGTGCAATCTCCGCACTCACACTATCAAAATAATTCCTGGCATCAATCACATCTCTAAAGAGTGCTTTTGCAGCTGAAAAATCTCTCATTTTTTATATTTTCTATCGATTTTGATATCAAAATCGTTTAAATCTGGTTTTTTATTAATATCAATAATATGCGGAATCAAAACGATAATCAACTCACTATTAGTGATGACTTTCCCGTCGCTTTGAAACGCTTTGCCCAACAATGGGATGGAAGATAACAACGGCACACTCGTTTTACTTGAAGTTTCATCTTTATTAATCAATCCGCCGATTAACACTTTATTTCCATCTTTTACCTTCACAATAGAGGAGAGTTGTTTGATTTTGATATCCGGCGCCAAAAATGGAACGCCATCACTATCGATGTGTTCTTTTTCTATCTCGCTCACTGTTGGATTGATTTTGAGCATGATAAAGTTGTCATTGGTAACTTGCGGCGTGATATCCAGTGTCACACCAACAAAGGTAGAATCTGCTGTGTAATTTGGTGTCGTCACAGACCCACCACTTGAAGTGGTCGTGGTGCTACCGCTATCATAGCGATAATTGACTTCGGTTCCCACATTAATGACAGCCGATTGGTTGTTGAGTGTCATAACTTTTGGATTAGAGACAATTTTAACATCCCCTTGCGTTTTTAGAAAATCAAGCAAACCTTCCATCGAAAAATTATAGCCTATGAGGTAATTTGGTTTTACAAAGCCATTGATCGAACTACCGCTTGTCCGCGAGGCCAATGCATCACTTGAGCCGCTAAGGGAGAGTTTAAATTTACTCCAGTCAATTCCATTGGTCTTACTATCTGTATATTTTACTTCGATGAGTTTTGCTTCGATGAGTATCTCTTTGTGAAGTCGTCTCATGATGTCTTTGATATAGTGTTCCACCATATCCAATTGTTTTTTTGTACCCGTGACTGTAATCATCCCAGCATCTTGATTGATCAACGCTTTTGATACGCGTTTACTCTCATTTTGACCCCGGTTAAGGATATTATTGACCTCAGATTCGATTTTGCTCCAAAATTGAAAATCCGAAGTAAAATCCATCGTCGTAGAATCTTCTGCTCCCTTACCCGTAGAAGAGCCCGTTTTGATAGTTTTGTTGGTGCTGCTGGTTCGTTTGGTAAAGCTCACATAATCTAGGAAATAAGATTTGGTTTTAAGATAGGAGATTTTTAATATTTTTTGATTTTCATCCAATGTATAAAACAGATTGCGATCACGCAATAATAAATTGAGCAACTCTTTGAGAGAAAAATCTTTGACATTAATGTAATTGAGATTCTTGTCCAATTCCTTTTTAACAAAACCATCTTCAAACAACATCGTCATATGACAGGTGTCGGTAATGTTTTCTAAAACATCCATGATTTTAACATGCTGCGTGGTATTGTCTTTAATGCTGAAAGAAAATAGTTTATTTTCACAATTTGCAAATGCCAATGTCGCAAGAAGTACTGAAGTTAACAATAAAAATCTAATCTTCATGTTTATTTTTCCCTTATATTCAATATCTGTTGTTTCTTTTTCAAATAAAGCGTTCTCGTCACACCTTTTTTCTCTATCTTAATCTTATCTGTAAAAATTTTCTTTATCTTGTATCCTGCTACACGCTCACCGACTTTGTACCAATGACCATTGATAAAGGCACTATGATTGAGTACCATTACAAAATGAATAGGTGATGCTTGCTTGTTGCTGGTACTCATGACCGATGTTGTCGTACCCTTTACTTTTTTGGTTACAACAAAAGGATTGTAATTCAAAACAACAATTTTATTCTCTTTCTTGCTGTGAATCAATTGATCTAATCGCGTGGACAAATCAGCACCAAAAAGAATCGACAGAGAAACCATGACCATCAAAAATATTCTCATAATCCTATCCCATATAAATCAATATCTAGCTTGAAATTGACGCGATTATCTTTGAGGAAGATATCACTTTTACTAAATTGCAACAAGGTATCAAGCGTATCGATATAGGAGATAAATGCTACGATATCAATGTAATTACCACTCCCTTGTATCTCAAGTGTTTTCTTTTTTTGGAGGATATCTTTGCTATTTTGATTTTTCACGTTGCTGCTTTTAATATAATCGATTTGGAGATTTCTTTTGAGCGAATTTTGCAAGATTTCTGTGATATTTTTCGCCCATTTTTTATCATCAAATAGAGCAAATTTTAGTTGATACAATCCTGAAACCAAAAGATTGATTTGTTCTTGCTTACTCTCTTTTTCCGTTCGCAATTGCAAGAGTTGCTTCTCTTTCAATGCCAAAGTATTTTTAAATTTAGTGGGTGCATTTTGTCTCAATTGTGTTTGCAATTGATTGATATTATTTTCAAGGTTTTTTTGCTCATCTAAACGGGGCATCATGATATAAACAAACACATAAATCATCAATCCAAAAATCATCACATAGATCAAGTACCGCTGCTTTTTATCCACATTCTCGAGATAATTTTCGAAATTATTCACGTTCAATTCCTATTTTACTGATGTAGTTTTTCTCATCAAGTTTGATTTCATCGGTCGAAACATTCACAAAACCTTCATGTATTAATGCACGTAAAAACTTGGCGATTTCATCACGATTGGTATAACTAGAGATGACTTCAATCTTCATATGCTTGTTGATTTGTTGGATACTTTTTGCATGCAATCCAAAGCGCTTCAGCAGGGCATTAACCTGTGTTAAAAAACTCACATACCCTTGGTCTTTACCTCTTAAATTCTCTAACGTTTCAATACTATTTTGGATATGACTCATGACATTATGCTGCTTGGCGATTGCCTCTTGCTCTTTGACAATCAATGCATTTTGTTTTTTAATGGCGGTTTTATATTGATTGAGTACTCTTTTTGTCGTTTGGTGTTGAGCGCTTAGCACCTCTTCTTTTTGGCGTAAGGAGGCTATCGACATCGCAAGATATTCATAAGCAACAAGCATCATGATAAATACAAGCATCACGCTCATAAAGAGTTTCCCTGTTCGTGTTTTGAGAAAGCTGGGTTTTCTTGTGAAAATCGTCGCATTTTGTCCATCAGAGTGCGCGATGATGTTATCTTGCCCATAAGATGCTACAACGTTGTCCAAGAAATGATGGGTTTGTTTTTCTTTAAAAAGATTAAAATCCAGTACGTTTGTATCACTCAAACCAAATGTCAAAACAAACTCTTTCAGTCCTCTAATACGTCCTTGGGGTGTACTCAAAAAGATGCGATCGATGGTATCAAAGTCAAAAACACTCCGATTGTGCATCGCAACGTTTTGGATTTTGGTGAGTATTTGGGAGAAAATCGACTCTATCAAATTAAAAAGTTCGCGCTCTTGTGGCTCATATTGTGTCGCATCCAAACCTTTATTTTTCAAGAGTTCATAAAAGGCATCCACACTCAAATCAATATCATTTGCTTTTAATTTTTCGATAATTTCTGTGATGTTGATTTGTGATTTTGTTGAGATGTATGCGCCATCTTTGTAGAAACTCATAAAAGATTCTTGCTCACTCAAATAGACAAAAATATCATTTTTGCCGGTTAATATTTTGTTAGTATAAAAGGTCGTAAAAGCAAAAAACGGTAGCGCTAAAAAATCAATGTATTTGACTTTTTTAACCGCACCCTTAAAATATTCCCTTAAGATATCCTGATCAATCGCAAACGCTTCTATGAGATTACTTTCATCAAAATCCAGTGCTTTGACAATGTAGGTAATTTTATAATTTTTATTGACATCAAGACCGGCTTCTTCGTACATCTTGATTTCAACTAATGAATTTAAATCATCTTGTTTTTGTGAAGCGGGAATTTTAAAACTATAGATGATAACATGCTCATATAAAACCCGAGAGACACTCTTGAGACGCGATTGATACTGCGTCTCTTTGAAGCGAACGCCATCATAAGCAATCAATGTCAGATCAACGGGGTTAATATACTGGATTTCTTGTTTTTCTGCCATGCTAACCTTAACCTTTAGTTTTAATTTTTTATTATAACATATCCACTCATTGGTTGGACTGAAATCGTGTTCATTTCGTGATTATAGGTGATATTTATGTCTAATTTTTGTTGTATTAATTTCTCATCATGATAGGGTCTGCCAAATTCATCAAAACACAGACGCTTATTTTCACTACTCACATCAGAAACAAATTGAAAAGGAGTAGAATTCTGACGCGCTTTTTCTTCGAAACTTGTGTTATTTACATCCAGACAAGTCGCATCACTTTGCACACTCCAAGGAGTATTGAATCCTATCACATCATTGCCTAGCGCATGGCGTTGTGTCTCTTTGATTTTCATGATGACAAAGTTGGTATCATTCAGCAACCTATTATCAGGCAAAGAACTCAGCCCAATACTACTGATGATGCCTATCAAGATAATAACAAAAATCAACTCCAATATCGTGAATGCGCGGTGAGTGTATTGATGTTTTTTCATGGTCTTTGCAATGTCCTCATATAAAGTGAGATGGTTTTATTTTTGTTTCTAGTATTATGGGGATTGGTTTGGACATGCACATTGAGCAACACCATGCCATGTGAGTCTTCAGTTTGAACACTTTGGCATAACGCACCACAATCGCTACAATCTTGACTTCCACTTAAGAGATAATATTTTGTAATATTGACATCAGCAAAAAACCTATCATCAGCAGAGGTGATATGAACCTCTTGCAAGCATCCTTGGGTACTGTTGCGTTCATAGCCACTGATAGCCAATAAACTCATCTCTACGGCACTTTTCATAAAAAGTTCGGCGCTCTCCTTGACATAAGCATCGGAGGTCTGTTTGATTGTGATTGTGGCGTATTTCATCGCTACGACCAATAGACCACTCACTAAGATGATGACAATCAAGGCTTGAATCAAACCAAATCCACGGCGCATCAAAATACTACCTTTTGTTTGGAGATAGTGACATTATGCTCACTGCCTCGAATCTTTTTGGTGAGTGTCACATCAAATTTGATATTGCCATTAATCAATCCGGTTTGAAATCCCGTGACATAAGAGGAGAGTATCGTGACATTGCCATCTTGGGTACTACCACCATGGGGGTCAGCACAAAATGTTTGATTTTTCCAAGGGCGATAATTATAAAATAAAAAAAGCGTATTGTTATCAATACTTTGATTTAAATTTCTAATACAAGTGGCATTTAAGTCAATATCCGCACCCCGTGCAATCGCATAAGCGCTATCGACCAAATAATATTTTTCATAAATAATATCGGGTGATGCATCTAAGGTGATGCTATTAGTATGCAAACTTTGGAGGGTATAGAGGAGATTATGATTATGAGCATGCCACCCAAAAGAGCTGTTAAAATCACTAGCCAAAGAGAGCGCGCCATCATCAAAACTCCCTGCAAAGATAAGCGCTAAATCATCTGTACTACCCCCATCAAATTTGTCGGCCATCAGCGTGTCAAGAGCGGTGGTATTGATATCATAAGAAGTAATCGTTTGCGTTGTTTTATCGGAGGCATTTAAATCCACAAAACCACTGTAATATCCAGCTTTTAGCCCCTCACTCGCCGAGCCAATCCACTCTAAAATCTGATATGATGTTTCCATATTATAAATCGAGCCAAAGCTTCCATCACCCTTGTAACCAATGACAGAGCTGGGAACCCGATAGTATAACAAGGAGGCAATTTGATCTGCGATGACTTGAGAATCGCTGGAGAGCTCACTGAAGGCTTTGGCTTTGGCGGCACGTAAATATAAGTGTTTGAGTGCCACAAAAGTCCCTGCGGATAAAATCCCGATGATGACGATGGTGATAATCGCTTCTACGAGCGTAAAGGCTTTTTTCATTTCCAGACTCTACTATTGAAGGTCATCTGCCCGATGTTAGCTGAAACATAGGAAAATTGTGCGATTTGTTTTCCTACCGTGCCTCGTTTTCCATTATAGGTGATGTTTAACTCTACTCTTTTTAAATTTGTGGTGTCATTGGACGCTGCACCATGAGTATTTAACATCACTTTGGCTTGATGTGGTGAGGGATATGTAATATTTTCGTCGATATATTGGACGCTGATGTGTAAATTGTAGTAGGATGCATTGATATCTTGGTTATTAAAACGGTCGATATTATTGGCCAAAAAATAATTGGTTCCTGCAAAATCTCCCATCACACTCGCATTTTTATCATTTTCACAGTTTCTTGAGCCTATAAATCCACCGATTCTATAATGTGTCGTGCTGTTACAATCAAAAAGTGCATTGCCAGCGTTCACATGTAGGATATCGTTTGAAGCTGTATTGTTTTCATCCCAGGCTAGAGATGAGATCATCTGCATCATAGAGATTCCGTTAAAAAGCGCATCTTGCCTGATGGCAAATTGATCGCTTTTGTTCAACGAAAAAATGATTTTGGGAATCACAGTGAAGACAATCCCGATGATAACAATCGTGAAAATCAATTCAATCAGTGACAAGCCAGAGCGCCCAGATTTTTTCATCATCTGAATACTTTCACACCAGATTTTATGTAATTGGTTTGATTGTACTCATTGCCAATATCTGTCCCATTAAAATCTCCACTTTGGATCAACACCGCAGTGCTCTTATGAAAATAATTGTATTTAAAACACGGATGCTGCGAACAATCGCTGGTATTGCTGTCATTATAATCTTTGTAATGATTAAACCACAGATATGCAGGCGATTTGACATGGATATAAGCAGAATTTGAATTGCTCCACGTATTGCTTATAGTAAAGCGGTCGATTCCAAGAGTGGTATTTTGCGTCGGTGTAATCGCATTGATGTTGTTTTCATCTTCGCTCAGTGTAAAATCTTTTTTTGGTAAAAGGGCACTCATCTGTGTGCTACTATCTTTTTGCATTTGATACCAATGGGTACTATTTTGATGAAATCCACTGACATAGGAGGTGCCCGCGGTTGAATAGACTTCTATTTGCAGATCAAATAGTGCGCTTTGCTTGTTTGTATCAATATCATGAGTTTTGACGCGCCCATAATAAAACTGACTGTCATTATTCTCTAAGACGAGTCCAGGATTGAGTACATTGACATCGGTTGGGTAACTGGTATTTATATCCTCCATCGTCATTGTTAGCGGGTCTTTTGGGATATTGTGTTGTCTGTAAACATTCAGCGCATACATGACAAGCGAGCTATTGCCTTCGGTAAAATTTTGATCATTAATCGTCGCATTAAAATCTGGATTACTGAGATTTTTATCATGAGCGGTTGTCATGGTATTGTTGATAAATTGAGTATAACTGATATTGCCATCACTACTCGTGGCATTGACATCGATTGTAACTCCAACATCATGGCTATAACAGTATCGGTCAAATTTTTTAGTGACATCACCATCAGCATTTTGAGCTTGGACTTTGAACGAGAGGCTGATATTGGTATCATCCACATTTGCCATGTAGCGCCAATCTTGATTGGGATCTCTCACAAAACTAGCATCAATAATAGCAAACCGGTATGGATTGAACGTTATCGTTTTGCTCACTGTGGGAATCAACCGCTCTGTATCACTAGAATCATTATGGTCAATATAGGCAAATTCACTACCTAAATTTTCTTTGATTGTGATGTTGACATCGCCGACATCGCTGTATTTTGGAGTGAAACTCACACCACCGTTGGAAAATTGAATCGGATCGGGTACATTCCCCAAACTGCCACTAGGGCATGTGGCATTGGAATCACTGATACTGATAGTATAAGAGGTCCCATTGGTCTCATTATAATCCAAACTATTGCCACCACTATTATTGCTAGCATTTATATCCAAACGAAAAGGTACGCCAGCATATAGAGATGTCGTATTGGTATCGATGGTAAATTTAAGCGGTCGGATTGCAAAATGATCGGTGGAGCGTGTACTGTTGTCTTCATCACTAATCGGACAAGTCGTATCAACATTTTCTTTCCAAACCAAATCAATCTGCGCATCGTGACTCGCATACTCAGAATTAAATGTGGCGACATTCACATAAGGATTGGTCGCATCAAATAAAAGTTTTACCCAATTTGAAAGCACTTTGTGAGTGTTACTATCCACCACACTGGCACAAACGGTACCATTGAAATCCTGATAATCCGTATTGCTTTCATTGAGTGCAAAAATATTGAGATTAAAATTTTGCTTGACAATTTTTGTTTTGATGACACGATTGCTCACATTGTAGCTCGCTCCGACTTCCCAAGCATCAAAATAGCTGTTTGGATTCTCTGCTAATTTTCCCAATGTACCACAATTGGCTGCGCTGATATTGAGGTCATCAAGACTGTGATAATTAGTAGAACCTCCAGTTGAACCTGTCAAACTAAATCTAAAATTTTCAGGACTACTGGCACTTTGCGTTGCATTGACCTCATCCATATTGGACAACAAGACATAGCCATTGCCATCAAGAGTATCTCGATATACGGTAATCAGTGTTTGAGAGTTTCTGGTATCAATGATAAATTTATATTTATAATTTGGTGCGGGCGTTGATGCGCTGGTATCATCGATTCCGGGACTTAATGTACCGGTTCCTGCGATATATTGATAATTATCTCCTTCAGATCCTCGAATTGCCAAAGCATCTTTGGTCAGGCTGGTACCTCCCACGCGACCTTCTGTCGGATTTGAAAAGTTTCCATATTCATCAAGTCCAAAGCCAAGCCAACCTCCTGCAAAACCACTAATTCCCGTTTTTTGGGCATAACCCAATGACCCACCAGAAGCTCCAGCAACAGGGGTAGTATTTGCATCTGAAAAGACTATGGTCATCCCATCAGCACCACTACCGCCATAAGCGTTGTGCTCAAACTCTATCTGCACGAGATTATTTTGAGCAGGAAACTTGCCCACAAGTGATACCCCTGAGGCAATATTGTTATGATTTTTTGTCAACATGAGTTTGTTATCGGTAATATCAGGAGGATAGGTTCCGGTACTAATGATGCTCCATCTCTCACCCAAACTCGCTCTATTGAAATTATCATAATAACACTCTTTTAGCGTAAAATCCGTACCACCACCACAACTATTCTGGCACATGGTAAGAGGATTATTATCTACAATATTGGTACTTATTTTTGTTGTATCATCTCGGCTAATGGCACCGTCTCCACTACTATCGCTCACACCATCCCAGTAATTTCCATCCCAATCGTATGAACTTGAAGCATAAGCATAATTTCCGCCATTTAGCGCATAGATACAATTGTTATTGACAGAAATCGTATGCCAATTATAGAGATACATCGCATAACTATTACCACTACTTGAGGTATTGTAGAAACAAGAATTTTCAATCAATGCCATCATCACACCGGTTTTAAGATAAAGGGCATAGTTGCCATTAGTGGTCAGTTTGGAAGCATTGACGTTAAGAGTCCCACTTGCATTATTGACTTGCAAGGCATTTCCAGTAGCATTAATATCACAATTTGAAATCGTAATATTTTCAAATGTACTAGAATCAAACTCAAGACCATTGTCATTGGAGCTACTACTATCGCTGTTGATTCTCACATTCTCAAAAACAGCATTATCTCCTTGTGTCGCTTTAATCCCACCCGCATGAGCCGTCACATTAATATCACTAAAATCCAGACTTCCTGTCACACTCCAATCTGTCTTGATGCCCCAGCCATTGCCCGAACTGCCACTGATTGTGGCATTATTTATAGTGACATCGGTCCCTTCTTGTACGAGTAAGCCATAATTCCCATTAGTATCAAATGCAATATTTTTAAATGTCAGAGCGCCATCTATTCCACTACCGGTATGAAATGCATATTGAGTACTGCCGCTAATCGTACAGTTATCGACATTAATATTGTTTCCTTGTTCAATTTCAATACCCGTTCCTTTGTTCAGACTGATATTGATATCATTAAAAGTCAAATCATCTACTGTTGTGCCATAATCAGAAGCTATCGCATTGGTATTATTCGTATAGTTGCTAGCCGTAATATTAATATCTTCAAATATCATCTGTTTTCCGCTACTTAACGCAATAGCCGGTTGTTTTCCCACATCAAAAGAGAGGTGTTTAAAAATATGATTTTCATCTGCCACGCTATGTTGCAACTTGATGGCAGTATCATTGGCACTGTTTCCTGAGAGAGTAAAAGCGATATTTTCAAA
This sequence comes from Sulfurospirillum sp. 1612, assembly GCF_036556685.1. Classification (NCBI taxonomy): domain Bacteria; kingdom Pseudomonadati; phylum Campylobacterota; class Epsilonproteobacteria; order Campylobacterales; family Sulfurospirillaceae; genus Sulfurospirillum; species Sulfurospirillum sp. 1612. The sequence continues at coordinate 858,277 of NZ_CP140614.1, read as the reverse complement.
ATCTTGGAGGCCTCCTTGGCTGATATAAATACCACTGCCGCCACTTTCAATCGTCAAATTTTTGAAGACCCCTTGTAAATCATTGTTTACATTGTAACTTCCATAAACCCCATCTGCGCCATCAGTTTTAATAAGCAAATTATTCAGTGTTATCTTTGATTGTGCATAATTAATACGAATAGCCTTGGAATTGGAAGAATTGCTCGTAGAATACAGTGATACGTTTTGGACTACCAAATTTTTAGGAGAATGACTACTATCTCCTACTACTAAGACATCACCATTATTGTACCAATTCACATCACTTGGCTCATACACATCGGCACCATTGGTAATCGTTAGGTTATCAACAAGCACGCTATCTTGTTCGTTATAATCGCCTTTACATATTTTAATAGTATCGCCATCTGTGGCATCATCTAAAGCGCCTTGAATGGTAGAGTATGAAGAAAAAAGCGACAACCCTTCACAATTTAAAAATCCAAAGAAAGAAAGCGTATTGTCTACGACCAAAGTGGCGGACATTCCATAGATGGGAAACAGCAATACAAATAAAAAATGAACAAATTTACTTGTTTTGATTATTGATCCTTTTCCTTGATGTCCTTAAACAAAACGATTTTATTCCTACCGCTATGTTTGGCATCATACAAAGCAATATCAGCATTTTTGATCACTTGCCACGCACTTGGAGCATCTTCTTTGTAATACGATATTCCCGCACTCAATGTTTTATTGAGACTCGTCTCTCCCATCTCAAAAATAGTTTTTTCAAACATGTCTTTGATCTTTTTGATTGTTTCATAAGCATCTTTACTCGTAGGCATAAAAATCAGAAACTCTTCTCCACCAAAGCGAAACGCTACATCTTCTTTCTTGATTGTCTTTTTAAATATTTCAGAAAGTCCTCTAAGCACACGATCTCCGGCATCATGACCATAAGAGTCATTGACCTTTTTAAAATAATCAATATCCAGCATGGCAATCGCATAAGATTTATACTCTAAGACACGCGTTTCCATGAAAATATCCAGATATTTTCGGTTGTGTAATCCTGTCAAACCATCAATCATATTGGATTTTTGTAAGATTTCCGTCAATATCTTGCTTTGTAAAACCGGTCTGGCCGATTCAAGATAATTTTTGATATAGCCGATGGCTTTTTTGCTTTGAAACAGAGCGTCGCTATCTTTGGGTTTGATATTGATAACCAATGAGATATTTTCATCAATCGGATAGTTAATACACAGATAATCTCGCTTCAATTTGCACGCTTGACATACCGATTCAAAATCATCACTCGCCACAATCGAGTTGGTTCGAAAAGCTCTGCAATTGACACTGGTATTGATTGAGGCGTGACAAAAATCCTCTGTAATGTCTTCGTATATCAAAGTGCGTGTATCTTTTTTGATATCCACTTCATAAAATGACAAATTTTCAATCTTGAGGTGTTCTTTGAAAAATTTCACCAATCTTTGGTAAATGATTTGCTTGGAAATATCTTGTTCGATGACTTTTTTAAACCGGTACAACATCGCGATATCTTCGATGATAAATTTTGATTTTTCTAGGGGGTCTTGAAAGGTTTGCCGACGATCAGAGACAAAAAGTGCGATATTTTTATCAATCGAGCCGACCATCTCTTGCAGCTTTTCAAGAAGGGTATTGAGCCATTTGAACGCTTCTGTGGATTCATTATCTCCCATGAGTTTGATACGTGTTGAGTAATCACCTTTGTTGGCTTTTTCCAAGGATTCTTTGATATAGATTAAACTTCCCACATAAGGTTTCAGCAGTTTACTCGTCACAAAAATAAACAGTATGATAAAGAGAATCGAAATACCAAAAATACGCAAAATCGTCATGATACTATTATATCGGGCTTGTTGCAGGCTAAATACCATACTAATACCCCCTAGTACATCGCCCTCTTTTGCATTGGTATGACAACTGAGACAATCAGGATGAGAATGCGCTGTTGCAATATAGGGGATGGTGATCCGAAGGGTTGGATTTAGAAGATCATCATGAATCACTTCTTGAATTTTTTTGGTTTTTATCATTGTTTTGTCTATGGCATCTCTCACTGTTTCATTGGGAAAGCCTTTGCCAAATTCCTGGACGACTTTGTCCGTTCTAAAAATCCAAATATCAAGAGCATCTGCGGATTTTTTCGCATTTTCCAAGAAAAGTTGACGCTGGCTCATGACACCCGCATTCATATGCGCGGTTAATCCACCCTCAACCATAGAGGCGACAATCTTGGCTTGCACAAATTCTCGTTTTTGGACATAGCTTTTAAAACTCACCACAACAATAGCAATAATTAATAAAGAAAAAGAGAGCAAAATGCCCGCAAAAATAGCTAATATTTTTTTGTTTCCCCGCATCCCTAATCCTTAAAAACCTATATGATACGTATTATACTACATTAAAATCCCTTAAACATCTTTGATTAAACAACATTTCAATCCCCTTTTAGTATAATCGCGTTAAAAATTATAAGGTATCTATTATTATGAGTGAAAAAAGCACGGTTTATAATCCAAAAAATATCGAAGACGCCTATTATAAAATATGGGAAGAACGGGGATATTTCGAGATTGATGGCAATGAAGAAATTCAAGAAAAAGATAAAAAATTCTGTATCATGATGCCCCCTCCAAATGTCACGGGAAGCCTACATATCGGACACGCACTAACCTTTACATTGCAAGACATTATCACCAGATACAAACGAATGGATGGGTATAAGACACTGTGGCAACCTGGCACCGATCATGCGGGTATTGCGACACAAAATGTCGTCGAAAAACAACTTTTGGCTCAGGGGATTACCAAAGATGAAATCGGCCGCGAAGCCTTTTTGAAAAAAGTATGGGAATGGAAAGAATTCAGCGGCGGAGAAATCGTCCATCAAATGCGAAAACTCGGTATCTCACCAGCTTGGAGCCGTGAGCGATTTACGATGGATGAAGGATTGAAAAATGCGGTTAAAAAATCCTTTGTTAATCTTTATAATGAGGGGATGATTGTCCGTGGCAATTACATGGTCAACTGGTGTACCCACGATGGCGCCCTCAGCGACATTGAAGTCGAATACGAACAAAACCAAGGCAAACTCTACCACCTCAAATATTTTCTAAAAGACTCCCAAGAGTACCTCGTAGTAGCAACAACGCGACCGGAAACCTACTTTGGCGATACGGCGGTGATGGTACATCCTGATGATGAGCGCTACCGCTCTTTGGTTGGCAAAAAAGTCATATTACCACTCGTTGGCAGAGAAATCGAGATTATTACTGATACCCATGTCGATATGGAATTTGGAACCGGTTGCGTTAAGGTCACTCCCGCTCATGATCTCAACGACTACGAAGTCGGAAAGCGTCATGATCTTAAATTTATCACCATCTTTAACGATAAAGGAATTTTAAATGAATATTGTGGTGAATTTGAAGGTTTAGAGCGATTAGAAGCACGTGATTTGATTGTCAAAAAATTAGAAGAATCTGGTTTTATAGACAAAATTGAAGATTATGAAAATCAAGTCGGACACTGTTATCGCTGCCATAATGTCGTGGAGCCTTATATCTCCAAACAATGGTTTGTCAAAAAAGAGATTGCCGATGGCACCATCAAAAAAGTCAACGAACACTTAGCTGAATTTTATCCCGCACACTGGATTAACTCTTTTAATGCTTGGATGAAAGACCTCAGAGATTGGTGTATTTCACGCCAGCTATGGTGGGGACATCGTATCCCGGTTTTTTATTGTAAAGATTGTGGCTATGAATGGGCGAGTGAAAAAGATACCCAATTGGTATGTCCGGTATGTGAGAGTAAAAATATCTATCAAGACCCTGATGTTTTAGATACTTGGTTTAGTTCTGGTTTGTGGCCTTTTTCAACACTAGGCTGGGGCAATGGAAAAGCCCTTAAAGGTGAAAAATGGTTTGAAGAGGACATGGAAACATTTTATCCCAATACCCTACTCATCACGGGTTTTGATATCCTCTTTTTCTGGGTCGCAAGGATGATGTTCCAAGGAGAACATGCCTTTAAAGAATTGCCATTTAAAGATATCTATTTGCATGCACTTGTCAAAGATGAACACGGCCAAAAGATGAGTAAATCCAAAGGCAATGTCATCAATCCGCTTGACACCATCGAAGAATACAGCGCGGATACGCTTCGATTTACTTTGGCGATTTTAGCCGTACAAGGCAGAGACATCAAACTCAGTGGCGAGAAATTAGAACAGATTCGAAATTTCACCAATAAACTCTACAATGCCTCACGATTTCTTTTGATGAACGAAAGTAAATTTGAAGACCTTGAGAATATTGAGATTAAAACACCGCTAGGCAAATATATGAACAGTCGCCTGGCTATCGCGACAAAAGAGACACGAGAGTATTTTGACTCGTATCGATTCAACGATGCCGCAACCGTACTGTATCGATTTTTGTGGGGTGAATTCTGCGATTGGGGCATCGAGCTGAGCAAAGCGGATAAATCCAGTATCAAAGAGTTAGGAAGCATCTTTAAAGAGGCGATGAAACTCATCCATCCGCTGACTCCATTCATCTCAGAATTTTTATATCATGAGCTCTCCGGTACCGTATTGGAAGATGAAAAATCTATCATGATAAAATCCTATCCAAAAGCGACATCTCGCGATTATGATACGGAGAAGACGTTTGAATTAGTAATCGAAGCTATTATCAGTATCCGAAGGGCCAAAGCCAATATTGAGATGGGTAACAAAAAAATTGCCAATGCTTCTATCAAACTTGATAATCCAGAGATTTTACGCCATGCCTTGCCGTATATCAAACTCTTGGCAAAAGTCGAAAATATCACACTTGTCAATGAAAAAATACCAAATAGTGCCAGTGATATCAGCGATAATTTAGAGATTTATATCCCACTTGCAGATATCGATTTAGGACCGATTATCGAGCGCTTAAACAACCAAAAAAGTAAACTTGAGATGGAGATCATGAAGCTTGAAAAAATGCTAGGCAATGAAAAATTTATCGCCAATGCACCCAAAGCCGTCGTAGAACAAAACCAAACCGCGCTCAGCGAAGCAAAAAACAAATATGAAAAAGTGCAACAAGAATTAGAGGCGATTGCGTAGTGGATATCTTACAATCTGCCATCTTGGGTATTATCGAAGGGTTCACAGAATTTTTGCCAATCTCTTCGACAGCGCATATGATTGTGGCGAGTCAAGCCTTGGGATTGGCTCAAAACACTTACACTAAAGCCTTTGAAATCATCATTCAATTGGCTGCAATTTTAGCGGTCGTCTTGGTTTATAGAGAAAAATTTAGCCCCAAAAAGATTGAACTGTGGAAGCGTATCATCGTCGCATATTTACCGATTGCCATCATTGGCTTTATTTTCAGACACCAGATTAAAGATCTCTTTTCTACCAATATCGTCGCGATTATGTTCATCATCGGGGGAATTGTATTTTTGATTGTGGAAAAATTTTACCAAGAAAAAAAGCATCATGTTCAAAATGTAGAAACACTCACCTATAAACAATCGCTACTCATTGGTCTGGCACAAATCTTTGCACTCATCCCCGGCACCAGTCGTGCTGGTGCTACGATTATCGGAGGCATGCTGGTTGGTCTCAATCGAAAAATCAGTGCAGAATTTAGTTTTTTATTGGCTTTTCCGGTAATGATAACAGTCAGTGGCTATGAATTTTTGAAACATTATCGTGAATTTTCAAACGAAAATATCCTGACCCTTAGCATCGGATTTGTCGTCTCTTTTATCGTCGCCTATCTCACGATCAAGCTCTTTTTATCATTTTTAGAGCGCTTTACCTTCGTGAGTTTTGGGATTTATAGAATCATATTTGGCATCATACTCCTTTACATCGGAGCAGCATAGTCATGCAAAAAGCGCGCATTAATACGCGCTTTTTGTCATTTATTTACTTTTAGGACGAAATGGTTTGATGACGGTTTCATCACACTCAATAAAAGGTCCCTCAAGAAGGTCAATACAATAAGGCACAGCAGGAAATACCGCATCCAAACACTCACGGATGGATTTTGGTTTACCTGGCAAATTAATAATCAATGCTTTGCCTCTGATGCCGGCTTCTTGTCGTGATAATATGGCAGTGGGGACATATTGCAAACTCACTTGACGCATCAATTCACCAAAGCCTGGCATCATCTTATCACACACTGCCTCTGTCGCTTCGGGCGTCACATCTCTAATAGCAGGTCCGGTACCTCCGGTGGTTACTACCAAACAACACTCTTCAACATCAACCATATCTTTGAGTGTCTCTTCGATCAACTCTTTTTCATCAGGAATCACCGCATAAACTTCAGACCAATCACTGCTAATATACTCTTTCAACGTGCTAATAATCGCTTGACCAGAGAGGTCTTCATAAACTCCCGCACTGGCTCTATCTGACACGGTTAAAATACCTATTTTTATCTCATTCATTTATTCTTCCTTACTCATAGTTCTTTTTAACATCAATACAAAAGGGATACATGCAAATGCCATGGCGGCGGTTATCTCATACGTTAAGTCCAAGCCTAGATGGTCACCTGAAAGTCCCACCAAAAACACGATAACAGAACTGACTCCAAAATTCACGCTCATATAAATACTGTTTGCAAATGTCGGCATATGGGAATTGAGATCTTGCACACTCGCCATCAAAACCGGGCCTGATGCAAAAAGAAAAAATCCAAGAACTGCCAATATCGGAAACAGTAATAGTGTATGAAACAAGACAAATAATACCATAAAAACTGCCGATACAATAGTCGATATCATGAGCATATTAAATCGTCCTATTTTATCCGAATAAGAACCTGCAAATAAAGTTCCCGCCACACCAAAAAACTCCAGCACCGACAGGGAAATACCAGAACGCCAAATATCAGCACCATGGTGCATCAAATAAACAGGCAAATACAGAACCAAAACCGTTTTCATCGCAGATTGAAACAGCAAAAATCCACCCATGGCGGTGAAAAAAGGAGAATATCTCACAAGAAAAATTTTGGCATCACCTTTTTCTCTAGGTTTTCTCAATGACGTATCTAGATGAAAATTTCGGAGTTTGTAAAACAATAATAAGGACGCGAACAATCCAAAAGGCACCAGCTTATACGTACCTTCCAATCCCCACATCGAAATCGCTCCGGTAATCAACAACGGCCCTACCGTACGGGCACCCTCGCCTCCCACCATGAAAAAACTCATACCCGTACCGACCCGATTGCCCGATGCCTCTTTGATGATGACCGGAGATGGGATGTGATACAGTGCCGCACTCAAACCTGCGACAAAGAGTAAAATCAATGCTAAGACATAGGAGTTTGCAAATCCAAGCAGACTCATCGAAATTGCCGTAATGGAGGGTGTAAAAATCACAATGTATTTGACGCTGCTCTTCTCAGCCATCAAACCGAAAAACGGATTCAACAGTGTCGGCAACCGTCTGGCTATATCAAAAAACGATGCTTCTGAGAGACTGATACCCAATTTGGATATCAAAAATGGCAACATCGGCGCTAAAAAAGCAGAATACATATCATGCGCAAAGTGACTAAACGATATCGTAAGGACTTCACCTCTATCAAATTTTTTCAAAACGTTCCTTCTATTATCAATCTAAGACATCTTCATCGTGAAGAAAGCATACTTCGATTTTCGTCCCAACACCAAGAGTGCTCTGCACGCGAATCTCCGCATTGTGAAGATTGGCTATCATTTTGACAATCGATAATCCAAGTCCAGAGCCTTAAACGCCCTCAGATCTTGCCAAATGCACTCTGAAAAACTGGTCAAAAACATAATCCAAATCTTTTTTCCGATACCGATGCCTTCATCTTTTATCATTAGTATTTTATCTTTTAATTCTATAAAAACAGCTTTGCCCTTTGGGGTATATTTGATAGCATTATCGGTGAGATTTGCACACAAAACGCTCATGTGCGCATTTCTGCATCAATCAAGATTTTTTTTACAATAATTTTTGTCGCTAAAAATTTTAGACCATGGTATCTTGTCCCTCTCATGATAAGGTGTAAAACGTCTTCTTTTCTTTTCTTAAAAGTGAACCTTCAATCTTAACGCGGTATAATCAAATAAATTTTTTAAATTTGGAATATCAATGAAAAAAATCGGTAATATTATCATCGTTCTTTTAGTTTTAGTTTTTGTCTATGAGGGGTACCTCTATCTGCGATACCGTTCTGTCAATGCGGTGAGTGATGCGGCATTTGTCAAAAGTGATTCACTCTCAGCACTCAGTTTCAAGGTCGATGGAAAAATTCAATCCATGACCAAGCTCGAGGGAGATTCGGTAAAAAAAGGGGAAATTTTAGCGACAATCGATGCGACGGATTTCAATGTTACAAAACATAAGATTCAAAACTCTATTACAGCCCTTAAGATGAACAAATTAGCACTAGAAGACAAACTCTCACGCACCCGCAAAGAGTTGCATTTAGGTGAAAAGATTGCCACTAACAATATCGCAGCATACAAGAAAAAAATCGAAGCACTACAACTCTCTATTAGTGCCAATGAAACGCGACTGGCTAAGTTGTCTTTAGATGAAAAACGCTATAAAAGAATGTGGGATAAAAAACTCATTGCCAAAAACGATTATGAAAATATCCAAACATCAAGGCGTGCATTATCAGATAAAATTGCCTCGCAAAAGCAAGAGTTGGGTTCGGTAATTTTAAACTTTAACAATGTCCAAGATGCCAAGACCTTATCTATTGTCAAGAAAAGCGCAACCAAAGAGTTGCAAAAAGAGATTCTTGCACTTGAATCCAAAATTAAAGCGCTTCAAGATGATAAAAAAGCGATAGAAAATAAAATATCTTATTGTGAATTAAAAGCTCCCTATGACGGTATTGTCGCCAAAAAAATTGCCAATACCGACCAAGTGGTCGCCTCAGGATATCCGATTTATTATGTCGTGAACCCCAAAAAACTGCATGTTGAAGTCTTGTTATCAGAGACAAAACTACACGGTGTCAAAATCGGCAATAGCGTCTTAGTCAAACCCGACGCCCTTGATGGGAAAGAGTACAAAGGCGTGGTTGAAAATATCCTGCCTACCTCTGCATCAACCTTTTCACTCGTCCCTAGGGATATTGCCAGCGGTGAATTCACCAAACTCGACCAACGCTTTACTGTGCGCATTGCTTTGGATTCTATTACCGGACTCAAAGTCGGTATGAGCGCCAATATTGCCATCAAACGAAGTAAATAATGCAACAAGGCGTCAAAAACAGTTGGGATATCACCTCCAAAGAGAGGGTTATATTTAGTATTATCGTGATGGTCGGCTCCTTTATGGCCATCCTCGATACGACGATTGTCGATGTCATCGTCCCCAAACTCACCGGTCCTCTAGCGACCGATATGTATGGAGTGCAGTGGATTATCACCAGTTATATGATTGCAGCAGCAATTGCACTTTTGATTACAGAGTACCTCATCAAAAGATTTGGTGCCAAAAAAATCTTTATTGCCGGTATCATGATATTCTCAAGTGCATCATTTGTCTGTGGTATCTCTAGCGAACTCTCCCATATCATCATTGCGAGGATTTTCCAAGGCACGGGTGAAGCCCTCATCATGGTCACCAGTCATATCATGATTTTCTCCTATTTCCCGCCAAAAAAACAAGGTTTTGCGATGGGAATCTTTGGCTTGGGCGTCAGCTTTGCACCTGCTTTGGGTCCGACAATTGGAGGCTATTTGACAGAGTATTACAATTGGAGAATGGTCTTTTTTGTGAATGTCCCCATCGGCGTCTTATTGACACTAGCCAGTATCGTCTTTTTGCCCAAAGATTTAAATCTCAAAAGTATCAAACTCAATTTCATCAGCTTTTTTTTGATTTCCATGGCTACCATTTCTATCCTTGTCATGTTATCTTTAGGACAACAAAAAGGCTGGTTCAATAATTCACTCATCGGATTTTTGCTTTTTACGGCCATCATCGGGTATCTTCTTTATATACTCAGTGAACTCAACACCAAACATTCATTAATCGATTTTTCACTTTTTCGCAATTCTGATTTTACCAATGGTATCTTGATCTATTTTTTCATCATGGGCTTTAGTATGTATCAGTATTTCTACCTTTTGCCGGTTTATTATGAGCATATCAAAATGCTACCAACACTCGATGCGGGTATTGCTGTCTTTATTTTTGCGGTGTTTATTGGTATTTTTTCTCCACTCGCGGGAATTTTATCAGATAAAATCGGTGCGAAAAATGTCATTTTGATGGCAACGATTATTTATATCATCACCTCCTTGTTTATTTTGCCGACGCTCAATTATTATACTCCACTCGTGCAAGCAGAACTTTTGACGATTCCTTTTGGTATTGGGATGGGGCTCTTTTTTGCTCCGGTGACGGTGCTACTGTTGCAAAATGTCCCCAAAGATAAAGGCGAGCTTGCCATCGTTTTGATGGATTATGTGCGATTTGTCGGAGGGAGTTTTGGTACAGCCATTGCGACCAATAATATGGACTATTTTAAAAATATCAACTTCCAACACATGAATGAACTACAAAACAGTCAATATGTTCTTGATTATTTAGAGAATTTTAAAAATTTTCTTGGAATTTCTATGGACCAAACCGTCGCTTCTTTTAGAAATTACGAAATCTTCATGAGCTACAATTATGGCTTTTCATCTGTCTTTTTAGATGCAGCACACTGGGGACTCATCGGTTCGATATTTACACTATTTTTATTTATAAAATTCAAAAGAAAGAAGGAGAAAATTTGAAAAAATACATTTTCTTTATCATACCAATTTTTCTATATGGCGCAACATTTCAAGATTTGATACATAGTGTTGATAAAAATCTACTCATCCAATCCAAGCACAAACAAAACCAAGCGCTCAAAAGCCTCTTGCACAAAACACAGGCCAAACGCTATCCAAACCTTGAGATGAACCTCAATGCCACCCGACTCAAAGACATCCCCACAACCCAACTCCACATCAGCGCCTTACCGGGATTAAATCAACCCTTACCGATGGGAACACGCACGAATCTTAGTGCAGCATTGAGTATCACTTATCCTATATTTACGGGTTTTGCCATCAGTGAAAATATCGAAAAAGCCAAATTAAAAATCATCAAAAACCGTTTAGAAACTACAGATTTAAAACGACAACTCTATCTCAAAATATCAATGCTTTATGCCAATATTTTTACGATAAATAAGACTATAAAAGCCACAAATGATGCCAAAACTGCCATCACAGATTCCTATAAAAAAGCAAAAAGCATGTATGACAATGGCTTGATTAATATAGCCAATCTTTATAAAATCGAAGCCAAGCAATATGAGATTATTGCCACTTTGGCAACTTTAAAAAATCAAAAAGAACAACTCGTCGAAACATTGCAATATATCACCAATATCAAGACAGATATCACATCATTGCCACCATTAACGCTACACATGGACACGAAAGCGCTGATAGATATGGCACTTAGAAACCGCGAAGATATCCAAGCACTCAAAACAGAACTCAAGATTGATGATAAAGATATTTTATTAGCCAATTCTCAATCCTATCCGCAGATTTTTTTAGTGGGAGCACTCAAAAAAGAGGGAGATGATTTGAACCTAAACGGCAATGGTTATACTAATGCAGACCAAAGCTATATCGGTGCAACATTGCGTTGGAATCTCTTCGATGGGGGTGCTATTAAAAGCGAAAAAGAAGCCGCAACATACAAGAAAACAGCCCAACGTCTTTATCTGCAAGATTATGAGAGAAGTGTCACCAAAGAGATACATCATGCCTTATTGAAATTGCAATCTTTAAAGAGAGTTCAAAGTGCGACACAAAAAGAACTACGCTCAGCAAAAAGCTACTATGAACTCACACAAGGGCGATTTGACAATGGGCTCATCAGTGCAGATGAATTGAGTCGTGCTATTGCCGATTTTGCAAATATCAAAGCAAAATTTGAGGGTACAAAAGCCAATATTTTCTTACAAAAATGTAACATTTATTTACTGTGTGGGGCTCATATTTTCGTCAAATACACCCATTAAGCACGTTGTTTTATTTTTCGTTTCCATCCTGGCATCTGGGAGATAATGACACCACTAAAGATGATACATGATGCGACTATTTCCATGAATCCAAATTTTTCTCCCAAAATAATAAAAGCGAGAATGATGGTAAAAACAGGGATGAGATTTGTATAAACAGCGGCTTTGCTTGCCTCAATGCGACTCAAAGCAAAATTAAACATACCATAACCAAACATTGTCACAAAAATCCCCAAATATACGACCCACAATATTGCCGAAGTACTCACATGCATCGTTGTCGTATTATATTCCCATAGGGCAAATGGCAAGAAAAATATTGTTCCCATAAACGATTGGATGGCAGTGAGAAATAGAGGTGAAAATCGTGCGCTCAAATGACGGATTGCAATCGTATAACCCGCCCCACAAATCATCGCTAATAATTCCAAAGTATTTCCCAAAAGTGGATTGGTGGCTTGATCTGTTGATTCGGAGCTCACACTCAACCACACCGCTCCTACCACCGCCAAAAACGAACCAATCATCAACTTACGGGTAATGGCTTCTTTTAAGAAAAATCCAGCACCAATTGCTGTGATAATAGGCATCATAGAGGTAATCATACCCGCTTGCGCCGCAGAAGTATTTTTGAGTGCGTGCGCTTCAAAGATAAAATACAAACAAGGCTCAAAAAAAGTCATCAAAGCGATAAACTTGATATCTCTTTTAGTAAAACTAATTTTTTTGAATTTTTTTATGAAAAACATAAAGGAAACACTAGCTAGTGCCATCCTGAAAAATATCACATTCATAGGACCTATCGGACCAATTGCTGATTTTAATGCTATAAAAGAACTCGCCCACACCATCATCGCGAGAATCAACGCTCCCACGGCAACCCAATCAATACCTTTTTTTACCACTTCTACTCTTTTTTTGTTGCAATTTTATCATAATAAACACAAATTGAGCTATAATGAAAAATAAATTTGTCATGAAAAAGGAAACCTAGTGAGTTTTTTCAAAATTGTCGTTTTAATAGCCGCAACAATCGCACTCTTTTCATTCATCAATAATCAGGAAGATGAAGATGATGGAAACTATTTTGTGCCAGAAAAAACGACAATCGTTGCGTTTGGTGATAGTATCACAAAAGGATATCGTGTTGATGACAATGCTTCCTATCCCGCACAACTCTCCAATCTTTTGCACACCAATGTTATCAATGCAGGCATTTCAGGAGAAGATACAAGTCGGGGACTTCTCAGATTGCCTTCGGTTTTGAAAAAATACAAACCAAATATTTTGATTCTCTGTGAGGGAGGTAATGATATTTTAAGAGGACAAGATTTGAGAAAAACCAAAGAAAATCTGGCCCAAATGATACAACTCGCACAAAAACAACATATTTTTGTCATTTTAGTAGGGGTTCCAAAACTGGATATTTTACGTGTCACTACTGCTTCGTTTTATGAAGATTTAGCAGCGCAATTTCATGTTCCTCTAGCAGATGATATATTACAAACTATTGTCAATGATGATACTTTGAAAATCGATGATGTGCATCCTAATGCCAAAGGCTACACCCTTCTGAGTAAAAAAATTGCCGAAATTGTTACGAATCAATACATTGATTTAAATATTTAAACCTAAAAAAGCCTTTTTTGTTTCTTTTTTACTCAACTAGCTACATTTTTATAACATAACTTCTCACTTTTCAATTTTGCTACGATAATGCTACTTTGATAATTTATATTTATATTGTTAAAAAAATTTACAAGGAGACACCATGGACAATAGTGCTGCACAAGCGTATTGGAAAGAAAACATTTCTACCATACTCAAACTGCTAGTTATTTGGTTTGTTGCGTCGTATGGATGCGGTATCATCTTTTTAGATGAACTCAATTCTATCTCATTTGGGGGATTTAAGCTTGGATTTTGGTTTGCTCAACAAGGCTCTATCTATATCTTCGTTATTCTCATTTTTGTTTACGCCAAAATGATGGAAAGACTTGAAGAAAAATATGACATTCACGAATAATTAGGAGATATCATGGAATTACAAGGATTAATATATTTATTTGTCGGTTTGTCTTTTGGCCTCTATATTCTTATAGCAATTTGGGCAAGAGCAGGTTCAACAAAAGAGTTTTATGTCGCCGGTGGTGGAGTACACCCTATCATGAATGGTATGGCAACCGGAGCAGATTGGATGAGTGCGGCTTCTTTTATCTCACTGGCAGGTATCGTCTCACTCAAAGGTAGTGATGGGGGTGCGTATTTGATGGGATGGACCGGTGGTTATGTACTACTTGCCATGCTATTAGCACCTTATCTTAGAAAATTTGGTAAATTTACCGTGCCTGATTTCATCGGGGATCGATACTATTCCAATCTCGCAAGAACGGTTGCTGTTATTTGTGTTATCTTTATCTCCTTTACCTATGTTGCAGGTCAAATGAGAGGGGTTGGTATCGTTTTTTCAAGATTTTTACAAGTTGATATCAACACCGGTGTTATTATCGGGATGGTCATCGTCTTTATTTATGCTGTTTTAGGCGGTATGAAAGGGATTACCTATACACAAGTGGCACAATATTGTGTGATGATTTTCGCATTTACAGTTCCTGCGATATTCTTATCACTTCAAGTGACTAATACATTCTTACCACAACTTGGATTTGGAGGCAAAATTCCTTTTGCTTTTGATGATGGTATTCGGATGATTGATAGCGGTACGTATTTATTACACGCATTGGATACCTCAATGACCGATCTGGGTTTTGCAGCCTATACAGCAAGTCATAGCGGGACATGGAATGTCTTTATGCTCACCACTGCTTTGATGCTAGGAACAGCAGGGCTTCCACACGTTATCGTTAGATTTTTTACCACTCCTACTGTAAAGGGTGCACGAATTAGCGCCGGTTGGGCTTTGGTCTTCATCGCGATACTTTATACACAGATTCCAGCAGTGGCGGCATTTGCACGATTGAATCTCATTAAAAACCTACAAAATGTTGATTATGCAAAATTTGTCAACAATGAAGTCAAACGAAGTGATGGCAGCATCAATAGAGGGTCTTGGTTCAAAACATGGGAAGATTCCGGTTTGATTGCATGGAATGATAGAAATGGTGATGGTAAAATTCAAGTAGCCTCAGGCGCTGCATTTACCGGAGCAAAAGGCAAGCCAGTCTTTAATGGAAAAACTGGAAAAGATGGAGTAAAACTCACCAGTAATCCAGCCGCTCCTGTCAATATGACAGCAGCAGAAGAAAAAGCTAATGGTAAGATTATCAATGAAGTCTACCTCGATCGCGATATCATCGTTTTGGCCAATCCGGAAATTGCCGGACTTCCAAACTGGGTTATCGCCATCATCGCAGCGGGTGGTTTGGCTGCTGCGTTATCCACAGCTGCGGGATTATTACTCTCCATCTCCACAGCAGTTTCACATGATCTCATCGGCCAAGTGCTCATGAAAGATCCAGAAACGGGCAAATCAAAATTGAGTGAAAAGGCAGAGCTCTTTGCAGCAAGACTTGCCGCCGTGGTCGCGATTATCATCGCAGGATATTTGGGTATTTATCCTCCAGGATTTGTGGCACAAGTTGTTGCCTTTGCCTTTGGATTGGCCGCAGCTTCCTTCTTCCCAGCCATCGTATTGGGAATCTTTTATAAGAGAATGAACAAAGAAGGAGCCATCGCAGGAATGCTCGTCGGACTCATCTTTACCTTCTCCTATATCGTCTACTTTGTCTTTATGGGTGGAGACAAAGCCGATTATCTTTGGGGCATCGCACCAACAGGAATTGGTACCATTGGTATGATTATCCACTTTATCGTGGCGATTGTCGTAAGTGCCATGACACCACCTCCACCGACTGAGATACAAGAACTCGTCGAGAGAATTAGAATTCCACGAGGTGCAGGCGCCGCTTCAGCTCATTAAAATATTTGGGTTGGTACAATTAGTACCAACCCTTTTTATATCAAGGCATCCTCATGAGTTTACTCGATCAAAAATCTTTTTTAAAATCAATCCATCCTTTTGAGATACTCAGTCATGATCAAATCGAACAAACACTCTCTTCAATGAACATCGGATATTACACTCAAGATACTGTGTTGATATCCAAAAATACCGCATCAAATTTTCTCTATATCATCGTCAAAGGCAAGGTAGGAGAGTATCATGATGGGGAACTCATCAAAGTATATTCAAATTCTAATATCTTTGATGCAGATTCTTTGATTGATGGAAAGACGGAGGAGACTTTTTCGGTCTTAGAAGAATTAATTTGTTTTGAATTGGATAAAAAAACCTTTTTAAATCTTTTAGAACAAAATCAAGAGTTCAAAGATTTTTTTATCCAAGGCTTTGCCAATAAAATCCAATCAGCCAAACAAAAAGAATACACCACTCAATTTTCAAGTTTCATGCTTGCTAAAGTACGTGACACTTATACGCATACTCCCTGTATCGTAGATGCAGATATGCCCATCATGAGTGCTCTCAAAAAGATGGTAAAGACCAAAAACAAGTGTATCATCGTCAAAAATGGTTCCAATTACCGCTATGGTATCGTCACCGACAGTACGATTAGAAAATATGTCATCTTCAATGATTATGACAAATTCGCGCCCATCGGACCGATTGCCATTCATCCTATTATCACCATTGAGTACGATGATTACCTCTCCAATGCCCTGTTGCTTTTGACCAAAAACTCTATCAAAAGATTGGCCGTATGTGATGGAGATGTGGTCATTGGGGTATTAGAACAACTCGATCTCTTAAGCTATTTTGCCAATCACTCCCATTTGGTCTCGATGCAAATTGACAAAGCAAAGAATTTTGAAGAGCTCAAAATGGCCAGTGAGGATTTGATTAATATCATCAAAAAGCTTCATGATAAGGGAACTAAAGTGGAGTATATTTCACAGCTTATTTCTGAACTTAATGAAAAAATTCACAAAAAACTCTATGATATGATCATGCCAAAACATTTAGCCGACAAAGCTGCTCTCATTGTCATGGGAAGTGAAGGTAGAAAAGAGCAGATTCTCAAAACCGATCAAGATAATGCTCTTATCATCGATGATTTTGAGAATGAAAAAGATTTTGAACCTTACATGATGGCTCTGAATGAAGCACTTTTGGGAATTGGTTTTCCAAGATGTGAGGGCAATATCATGGTTTCAAACCCCTATTGGCGCAAACATGCCAAAGCGTATGTTGCAGAGATTGATCGCTGGTTGGAAGCTCCTAGTGGGGATGATTATATGCATATGGCAATATTTTTTGATTCTATTTGTGTAGCTGGGGATGCCACATTACTCGAAAAGCTCAAAGCGACTATCTTTAAAAAATTAGAAAACAAAGATGTCATCATGGCCAACTTTGCCAAAGCGGCCCTCATTTTTGAAACGCCGATTGGAATTTTTTCTAATCTCAAGACTGAAAATAATCAAGTCGATGTCAAAAAAGGTGGCATTTTCCCGATTGTGCAAGGCATTCGTAGTTTGGCATTGGAGTATAAAATCCCCATGACCAATACAATTGAGCGCATACAAGCACTGGTCAAACTTGACGTCATCGATGAGAAATATGCCAGTTCTTTAATAGAGGCATTTGATACCCTTATCAATTTGAGATTAAAACAACGGCTCAAAAATAGTGCTTTTGAAGAAGAAAACAAAAGCAACATTATCAATATCAATGAGCTCAATCAACTCGAATTAGACCTCTTAAAAGATAGCTTCAAAATCGTCAATAAATTTAAAAAAACCATTGCATTTCATTTCAAAACCGATAGAGTGAGCTAAATGGTACACCGTTTTTTAAAAAAAAGAAATTTAAAGAAATTGAAAAATCCTGATTTTTCCTTTTTGTTTGAGGAAAAAAACTGTGATGAAATGGTCGTTTTTGATACAGAGACTACGGGATTAAATCCCAAAAAAGATGAAATCCTCTCCATCGGAGCGGTAAAAATCAAAGGCGATAAAATCCTCACATCCGAAAAATTTGAACTCTTTATCAAGCCCACACGCCCTATCAATCAAAACAGTATCAAGATTCATTTTATCCGTAATATCGACTTAGAACAAGGAAGTGAATCCCACATCGCGCTTGAAAAATTTTTACATTTTATCGGAAATCGTCCCTTGGTAGGATATTATCTTGAATTTGATGTCAAAATGATCAACAAATATCTCAAACCCTATCTGGGTATCAAGCTTCCAAATAAGCAAATCGAAGTCTCCAAAATCTATCATGATAAAAAACGCCGACACATCCCTGAGGGGAGAATCGACCTTCGATTTGATTCGATGATGCATGATTTGGATTTGCCGATTTTTGGCAAACACGATGCCCTCAGTGATGCGATTATGACCGCACTCATGTATATCAAACTCCAACACCACAGTTTCTCATGAAAATCACCGCAATCATCCCCACTTATAATCGTGCCGATTTTTTACCTCAAAGTATCGCATCAATTCTGAAACAAACACGAGGAGTTGATGAGATTATTATCGTCGATGATGGTTCCAATGACACCACGCAAGAGGTTCTTCAACATTTCAAAACGATTAAAATCATACAAACCCAAAACAACGGTGTCTCTCATGCTAGAAATATAGGCATCAAAGCGGCGCAACATGAGTGGATTACTTTTTTGGATAGTGATGATATTTGGCTTGATAAAAAGATTGAAATGCAATGTTCATTTCACCAAATGCATCCTGATATTTTATTTTCGCATACCAATGAACAGTGGCTGAGAGATGGAAAAAAAGTAAAATATTCCAAAAATCTCACCAAACCCGAGGGTTGGTGTTTTTTAGAGAATATGTCTCGATGCAAAATCGCAGCCTCTTCTGTCATGATGCACAAAAGTATCTTTGAACATGTTGGTTATTTTGATGAAGAAATGCGAGTGTGTGAGGATTATGACCTTTGGTTGAGAGTCGCTCTTTTTTATGAAATCGGCCTCATCAAAGAGGCGTGCATCATCAAAAATTCCGGTCACGAACAACTCTCAAACACCATCTTTGCGATTGATCGCTATCATATTAAAACCCTTTTAAAACTCCTCGATTCTTCGTATCATGATGCTATCAAACAACAAATATGCAACAAATGCGAAATATTAATCAAAGGAGCTCTCAAACATCATAATCAGGAGATTTATGAGACGTACTCAAAAATGATACGGGATATACAAAGCTAAATCTTGCCAATACCACAATAAAATAGCAGTCGAAGCCATCATCAAGACAAAAGGCCACACTCCTTTGATAACAGTCTCAATTTTTGCATGCGAGATCCCCTGTATGATAAACAGATTCATTCCAATCGGCGGTGTGATAAGTGCCATCTCAATCAACACGACAAAAAAGAGTCCAAACCAAATCGGGTCAATCCCTCTTGCAAGCACCGCAGGAAATAGAACTGGCACCATAATCAAAAGCATAGAGAGCGATTCTAAGAAAAATCCGACAATCAATAATACAATGCCAACCGCTAAGATAAATAGCGTATGATTGGAGACATTTTCTACCAAAAGATTGGAAATATTTTGAGGAATCATATAAAGCGTAATCGCATAAGAAAAGACCTTTGCACCCGCAATAATAATAAAGAGCATAATCGTCGTTTTGGCCGCATCATAAGTGGCTTCTTTGAGTTTGGCAATACTCATGCGTCTCATCGCAAATGTCATGATGAGTGAAATCACAAATCCCAACCCTGCACTCTCAGAAGGTGTGGCAATCCCTGCATAAATCGAGCCAATGACACTGATGGCGATAATCATCGTCGGAATCGACCGCAAGGTGGCGGCAAGTCGCTCTTGTCCTGTCGCTTTGGGAAGTGGGGTATATTTTTTGCTCACTTTTGAATAAATAATACTATAAGCCATAAAGAGAAATATCAAAAAAATCCCCGGCCCAATGCCGGCTAAAAAAAGCTTAGAAATCGAACTCTCAGAGATGATGCCATAAACAATCAAAGGGATGGAAGGCGGTATCATGATTCCAAGCGTCCCTCCTGCGGCAATCAGTCCATAAACAAAATGTTTCGGATAACCCCGTGATGTCATCTCTGGTATCGCCACGATTCCAATCGTAGCTGCAGTCGCCACAGAAGAGCCTGAAACAGCTGAGAAAATACCACATGAGACAATCGTCGCAATCCCCAAACCTCCAGGCCAATGTCCAATCCAGCTTTGAACTGCACGAAAGAGGTCTTTGCCCACTTCTGCTTTGAGCAAGATATTGGACATCAACAAAAACATCGGAACCGCCAACAGCTCAAAACTGTCCATCGCACCATAAAGACGTTGGGGAATACCATTGAGTGGTAGTGGATAATAGGCCAAAAGTGCCGCTCCCAAACCGCCCAATGCAAAAGCTACAGGAACTCTGAGCACCAAAAGCATGATGAGTAAAAAGAGGATGACAAAAGCACTCATCAGACACTCTCCTTAATCATTTCGCTCTCTTCATCAGGAGCGATTCCAATCGTCCAAACTTTCACAATCTCGGCAAGTGCTTGGATAAGCAAGAGTGCAAACCCTACCCAAATGGAGGCTTGAGTGAACCATTTTGGAATCGAGAGATAAGAACCTGTCGTATGACCTTTGAGCGTGGAATCGAGCCAAATTTGATAACCATAATAGATAACAATACCACTAAATACAATGATAACAACCAAAGAAAATGTCTCAAGGATTTTTCTCATCACAGAATCATGATTTTTAAACGCCACATCGATGACAATCATATCTTTGTGTTTTAATGCAAACGCCACACCAATATATGTCGCCCATATTTGCGCAATGGTTGAAATATCATCCACCCAAATCGTCGGACTCGTAAAGACATAGCGCATCACGACCTCATAGGTCACAATTAATCCAATAAAAAAGTATATCCAAGCGGATAATCTTCCAAAAAATTCTGTTATAGCATCGATGGTTTTTATCATATTTCTCTTCTAGTTTGCAGGGCGTCTTGCCCTGCTTGATTTTATTATTTTATTATTGTGCTTCGTCTTCACGCGCTGCTTTGATAACCTCTTCACCCATAGAACCTGTGGCTTTGATAAATCGTTGCATCACTGGCTTTGCAATTTTTTGCCACGCTTTTCGCTCAGCAGGAGTCAACTCGATCACATTCATCTTACTTTTGAGATCTTCTACCATTTTATCTTCACTTGAGTAGATTTTATCGCGCAAATGTTTTTCCACAATCGCCGCAGCATCTAAGATAATCTTCTTCTCTTTGGGCGTCAAAGACTCAAAAAATTTATCATTCATGATGGCTACAAATTCGATAATACTATCATTGGAAACGGTCATATTTTTCATGACTTCATAAAGCTTACGACTGCCAACAGCGGAGAGTCCTGTCATCCCGACATCCACAGCGTGTTGTTGGTATGCGAGAAATTGTTTGGAACCGGACATAATCGTAGGATAACCACCAGCTGCTTCTGCGGTCCAACTCAAAATTTTGCCATACGTTCTTACCTTTTTGCCTTTGAGATCATCAGGAACACGGATTGGCTTACCATTATTAAGATAGACATTGTGACCGTATGCTTGCCACCACAAGATTTTAGCACCGGTTTCTTTTAAAATCGCCTTATCGAGAATCGTTCTCATGTGAGAGCCACTTTTGACTGCTTTTCTCAGACTTTTTGAATCTTTAAAGAAAAATGGTAATCCCACAACATCCACAGCAGGAACAGACCCGGTAAATCGCCCCAAGAAGGCCGTCCCCGCTTCTATCGCGCCACTTCCAACTGCTTCTGGGACTTGTTTGTCTTTGTAGAGTTGGGCTGATGGAAATATGAGTACTTTCAAATCTCCATTTGAGTTTTTTTCAACCAATTTTTTAAACTCTAACCAATTTTCTCCTAACGGATGACTTATAGGTAATTGTAATGTTACTCTTATGGTTTTAGAAGCATAAGATGTTGAAGCTACGGCCAATACAAGCCCTAGTGCTAGTAATATATTTTTGAATTTCATGTGCAACCCTTTTTAAAATTTTGTCCCTAAATTCTATGATAAATGTCGCTATTTGTCAATCAAAAGCCCCTTATCATGGTATTTCATCACTATTGATTTCAAATTGTAACAAAACGACTATCAGATGATACCTTGTGTTTCCATTTCACTCAACTCTGCACTACTTAATCCGAGTAATTCTCCATAAATTTCACGGTTACTTTCTCCGAGTTTTAATCCTGACCACTGGATACTTCCTGGAGTGTTGCTAAATTTTGGCATAATGCCTGGCATTTTTAGAGTGCCTAAGCCTTCAACCTCGACATCTTGAATCATCTCACGCGCTTTAAAGTGCGCATCTTTGAACATATCAGCCACATTATAAATGGCACCGGAGGGAATTTGGTATTTATCTAGTATTTCCAGCACTTCATCAATCGTTTTGCTGACGGTCCATTGGGTAATTTGTGCATCCAAATATGCCATCTCTTTGGCGCGGCCATCGTTGGATTTGAAGGCTTCATTTTGAGCAAGATCTTCGCGCCCCATCGCTTGGGTGAGTCTTTGAAAAATGCTATCGCCATTGGCGCCAATGGCAACATATTTGCCATCATTACACAGATAGATATTTGATGGGGCGATGCCTGGCAAGGTGTTACCACTGCGCTCACGGATAAATTTGAATTGATCGTATTCAGGGACCAGACTCTCCATCAGACTAAAAATCGCCTCATAGAGTGCCACATCGATATATTGTCCTTGTGTACCATTGACATCTCTGTGATAAATCGCCATCACCGCACTCATCACCGCATAAATCGCAGCGACAGAATCTCCAATACTAATGCCCGTACGAACCGGTGGAAGATCAGGATAACCACTAAGATAGCGAATGCCTCCTAGTGCTTCACCGATGCTTCCAAATCCCGGTTTGGCACTATATGGACCATCTTGTCCATAGCCTGAAATACGCACCATGATGATTTTAGGATTGATTTTTTTTAAATCTTCATAGCCGATATTCCATTTTTCAAGCGTTCCGGGTTTAAAATTTTCGATGATGATATCCACCTCTTTGGCCAATTTTTTGATAATCTCTTGACCTTGTGGTACTTTTAGATTGAGGGTAATACACTTTTTATTGCGTGATTGGACATACCACCACAGTGAAGTACCATCTTTTAAAAGACGCCATTTTCTCAGAGGATCTCCGATATGAGGGGGCTCTACTTTGATGACCTCAGCGCCAAAATCTCCAAACAATCTCCCCGCAAACGGTCCGGCTATGAGACTGCCTAATTCCAATACCTTGACCCCTTTTAATGGTCCATTTTTTTGCATCATGATACTCCTTTACTACACGTGTCAACATAGGCCATATGGCTCGTCAAAGTCGGTTTAATCTTCTCTTTGACAATCTTCACCGTCTCTAAAAGTTTTGGTAGAACGATGCCTGTATTGATCTGCATACTCTCTAACATATTGACTAAATCTTCACTGGCGATATTCCCAGCAGCACCAGGGGCAAAAGGACAGCCTCCTAGTCCACCAAGGGCGGATTCAAATGAGTGAATGCCACATTGCAGTGCCATCACAACATTAGCCAAGCCCATCCCTCTGGTGTCGTGAAGATGCAATACAAAATCAACATCAGAAAAGTTTTGTTTGAGCTCAGTCAAAAGCGTGTACATCTGTAACGGATTGGCGATGCCAATCGTATCAGCTAGCGAGATTTCACTCACACCAATATCCAAGCCATTTTGCACCATCATGTTGATTTCCTTCACGGGAATATCCCCCTCATAAGGACAACCAAAGGTCGTACCGACTGCGAGATTGATATGTAAATCAGGAAATTGATTTTTGATTTCTTTGAGTTCTGCAAAGGATTCTTCTCTTGTTCTTTTGACATTGGCCTTGTTGTGTGCCACGCTTGCGGAAATCACATAAGTGATATCGCGAAGTCCCGCTTCATAAGCCGCTGTGGCGCCAAAGAGATTGGGAACCAGGGCATTGAAGATAACATCATTGGATTGATATTTTTGAAGTAATGTACCCACAATCTCTTTAGCATCTTTGGTTTGAGGGATTGCTTTGGGGCTGACGAATGATGTCACTTCGATTTTTTTGAAATTTGATTGGATGAGGCCCTCTATGATTTCTAATTTTAGCTCGGTGGGAATCCACTCACTAATACTTTGAAATCCATCACGAGGACCGACTTCCGTGATATTGACGCTTTTGGGGAACTCCATAAATTTTCCTTTTTGGAGTGATTTTAGCAAAAAAACATCAAATGCAACAATCAGACCTCCCTTTTTCAGGACAAATCACGCTCAAAGCCACAATTTGTTTACAATTATGCACAATTACGTTTGATTATTTTATTTCATCTTGAAATACAAATCCTTGATGGGTGAGATTTTCTGCAATGGAGCGAAAATAGATTTTGCCATAAAAATTCGCAATCTGCTCGGCATAAGAGGTGAGATAATTCATACCATGCGCTTCTCTAAAGTTTTTCAAATCTTGTTCATATTGTGTGACGCCTTTTTTGACGGCTTCATGATTATAAGTATCCGCCATGGCAAAACTCTCAAATGGAACACGAGGTTTGAGTGGGGCATTTTTGGCTTTCTCAGTGGGGACACCAATAGTGCTGCCAACTACGGGGAATGTTTTTGGAGGAAGATTTAAGAGTTTTATCATCGCATCAGGTTGATTTCTAAGTCCTCCAATGGCGGTGGTACCATATCCTAAACTCTCAGCGGCACTTTGCAAGGAACTGAGCATAATCCCTGCATCTACTGCTCCTAAGACAATACCTTCAGCTGATTGTTCGATGAGATGCTCTTTACCCACCATTTGTGCGGCTATCGTCGTGCGATTAAAATCGATGACAAAAGTCACAAAGACATCGGCCGTTTCGATTTGAACTTGTCCGCCGGAGAGTTCTGCGATTTTTTTGATGATAGCTTTATCCCTTGTATATACAAGTGAGACTTGTTGTCCGTTTATGGAGCTTGGAGCTCTTTGAGCTGTTTGGAGAATCAGTTGTAAATCTTCTTCTTTAACAGGTGCTCCCGTAAACTCTCGGATTGATTTTCGATTGCGTAATTGTTCGATTGTTTGATTCATGTATAACTCCTTAAAAAGCAAATGGTATCTCTTTTCAAATTAATAAAAGATTATACTAAAGAGTTAAACAGAAGCATCAAAATCAATAAAAGATTTCTCAAATAAATTATAGTAAGTAGGATAAAAAATTTTGATAAATAATGTTGAAGATTTTATGGTGCGGACGGGGGGATTTGAACCCCCACGCCGTTAAGCACGAGCCCCTCAAGCCCGCGTGTCTACCGTTTCACCACGCCCGCATGTGTGGATGGAGAGACAAGATATCATCTCTCCGTTTTTGTAGAAATTATCCTAAAAATGGATTTGCGTAAAGTGCAATCAATGCAATAACAAGTGCATAAATAACTTGTGCTTCGATCATCGCAAGAGCGATAAACATCGTAGTCATAAGCTTTCCGCCAAGACCAGGATTTCTAGCAGTTCCCGCGATTGTAGCTGCCGCAGTATGACCCATACCAATAGCACCACCAAGAGCTGCAAGACCCAAACCAACACCAGCAGCAACTACTGAATAAGCTTGAACCATACTATCTTCTCCTGCAAATGCAAAACCAGCAAATGCAACCAATAAAAATACGATTTTCTTCATTTCGATTCTCCTTATTAAAGATACGAAATCTTTAATTAAAATTACAAAGTCCGTTCGGCTTGCGTATCCCTACTTATCACTTTGTTTCGACGAGATTGTACCTTTTTACAAATTAAAATATGATTAATATAAATTTTTTGCTGCACTTTATGCATTGGTATCTGTTTCTTTGAGACAAATTTTGTGCTTTGCGGGTTGTTAATCCTGCCCTAATGTTATATCCTCGATAATCAATACGCGCACGCTCACTTGAGATTGTTTCCCTGGCGATGGATTATTTTCAAAAAGCCACCACACTGGCACAAGGTAGAGACGCTCACTCTACCTTGTATGCCATGCTTATTTAACCAATGCTAATTCTATTTTATTGCCATTTTGTTTTAGAATCTTCACTTTAACAGCCTGCTCAATTTCCAAATAATCACTCACTCGCTCTACGCGGTGGTCTGCAATTTTAGAGACATGAAGCAATCCATCAATACCACCAGGCAATTCGACAAAAGCACCAAAATCTACGATTCTTTTCACGACACCATCTACCACTTCATCTTGTACAAATTTTGGAACCGGTTTGCTGTCTCTGTGACTGCCACCTCTTCTGTTATCACGTCCCCGTGAATCTCTACCACGTGAAGGTTGATTGACGATACCAACAATATGTTCTTTTGCCGCTTCTACTTTTTCTTTATTATCACCGGCAATTTTTACCTCACCCTTATCACGGTCTAAGTCTATAGAAACTTCGAATTTTTCAATAATTTCTCGTATGGTTTTACCTGCTTGCCCAATGACATCAACAATTTTTGAAGGATCAATGCTAAAAAGCTCTAATTTTGGTAAAATAGAATTATTGACTTTAATCTCTTCATCTGCTTTTTCCATAATAGAGAGGATATGATTACGTCCCTCTTTGGCTTGATACAACGCTTCTTTTAGTGTATCTCTTGAGATGCCACCTAGTTTTATATCCATCTGCAAAGCAGTAATACCATCACGGGTTCCTGCTACTTTAAAGTCCATATCGCCATCATGATCTTCAAGTCCCATGATATCAGTCAAAATAGCATGTTTGTCATCTTCAAATACCACACCCATCGCAATACCTGCTACCAATTTATGAACATTCACTCCCGCAGCTTTAAGCGCCAAAGAACCGCCACAAATCGTTGCTTGCGATGATGAGCCGTTGGATTCTAAGATTTCAGATACCAATCGAATCGTTTGAACACGATCAACATCTAAAGTCGGCTCCAATGCACGTCTGGCCAAATTTCCATGTCCTAGTTCGCGTCTGCCTGGGGATCGAAGTGGTGTCGCTTCGCCAACTGAAAATCCCGGAAAATTGTAATTGACCATAAAGTTATCCACTTGATTTCCCTTTTTAGTCAATAATTCGTACATTTGTCCATCTTTATCTCCACCTAGGGTAATGGAGACGAGAGCTTGTGTCTGGCCCCTTGTAAAAAGGCAAGAGCCATGAACACTTGGCAAGATATTGGTTTCAATTGAAATCGGTCTTACTTCAGTCAGTGTTCTACCATCTGCTCGTACGCCATCTTCGATAATCATCTTACGTACAATTTTTCTCTTATAGTCATTCATCACATTTTTGACGACTTCTTCACTCCACTCTTCTTTGATAGCAGTATCATCTGTCATGATTTTTTTGATAATCGTTTTGAGTTCACTTGCACGTTCACTTTTTGCCATCTTTGCAATGGCATCTTTGACCTCTTCTTTATAAAATTCATCGATATAAATAGCAATAGAATCGTCCATAAGGTCTTGTTTGTATTCAAGAACCGCATCTTCTTTTTTAATTGGGGAAAAGGCTTCTTCATAAGCATGAGCAGCAGCACTAATCGCCTCTTGTGCTTTATCTATGGCTTCGAGTATCTCCTCTTCGGTTGCTTCATTTATCTTTTGAACCGGTAGCATATTTTCACTCAAAGTGGGGTCAATCATCGGATCAATTGTCATCATAGGCAGGGTATTATTATCCATGCTCGCATTGGCTTTCATCTCGATCATTAAGAGCTCTTCCTTGGTTCCAGCTACATATAAATCAAGTGTCGAGTTTGACAGTTCCGTATTGGTAGGGTTGACGACTAATTCACCATCGATTCTTCCTATTCTAACGCCACTGACAGACTTGTTAACAGGAATATCAGAGACATATATCGCAGCACTTGCGGCATTGAGAGCGGCAACTTGAAGATCGACTTCAGGATCACAACTCAAAACAAACACGGTTAATTGTGTTGGGTAAGCATATCCATCAGGAAATAGTGGTCTTAAACTTCGATCAATAATGCGAGAAGTTAGGGTTTCAAAATCACTTGGCTTGGTTTCTCTTTTCATAAAGCCACCAGGAAATTTTCCTGATGCATAAGTTTTTTCTATGTATTGTACCGTTAGTGGGACAAAATTTTCATCCACTTGTTTATCATCTCTTGAGATAGCCGCTAATATGACTGTATTTTTAATCTTTAACATGACAGAGCCTGCTGCCTGTTTTGCAACTTTTCCTATATCATAAATCTCGGTTTGGTTGTTGACTTCGATCTTATATTCCATCGTTTCTCCTGTTATTTTAGAAAGGCACAATGCCTTTAATTATTTTTTAAGACTTTATTATATCGTTTTGTTTTAGTATTTGGCTAAAAATTGGGATTTTCAACGCAAAAAATTAAAATTTAAATTGTGAAGCATACTGCTCCTGTGGAAATTGTTTGTTTATCTCCTCTTGTGTAAATGAAAATTTGAAATTTTCCATATATTCTTTGAGAATATTATAGGCTTGATTGATTTGTATCATTTTCTCTTCATCACCTCCAGCATCGGGGTGATTGATTCTAGCCAACTCTTTGTAACG
Source organism: Sulfurospirillum sp. 1612 (assembly GCF_036556685.1). Lineage (NCBI taxonomy): Bacteria > Pseudomonadati > Campylobacterota > Epsilonproteobacteria > Campylobacterales > Sulfurospirillaceae > Sulfurospirillum > Sulfurospirillum sp. 1612. The sequence continues at coordinate 829,546 of NZ_CP140614.1, read as the reverse complement.
TGTTTTTAACTCTCCCATATCAATAAAAGGAGGCAAATCCATCACATCCAACGCATCTTGAATCAATTCAAATGTCTTGGTTTCTATCATGTTAATTGGTCGTTGAGAGACTATCCTCTTTCACAATTTGATAATCAACACTACCAATTGGATAGAGATTAAACAAGAAATAGATTCCCTGTTTGTTAACAGAACTGCTCGAAGAACTGCTTAACTGTGGCGTGATATTTTGACTGTATATGATAGAAAAATCCCAACATTTTTTCTTTTTCTTGAAGCCTATCTTCCAAGTTTTGAAAAATTCATCTTTAAAATCATAATCGATAGAGCCAAAAAAAGTATAATTTCGATAAAAATTTGTACTCACTGAAAGCGAGACAAAGTTTGTATTGGTATATACGCGATCGATATAAGTACGGCTCACGCTGTGCTCATACGTATAGGTCAAACTTGCTTGATATGTTTCACCATCATAGTTAAAGGCATTTTGGATTTTTGAGAAACGTGAAAACTCATGAGAATAATAAATCGTATTGGTAAAATTAATCTTTTTGGAGAAGAAAAATTTTAGATTATTTTCCAAATCTCCATATTTATAGCCATAATCATTGAAAAAGTACTGTTGTTTTACAGTATGGCTAACTTTTTTTTCACCCTGAGAATTATAAAAAAACTCTGCCAAATTAAAAGTCAAACTTTTCTCTTCTGTGTCCACAGGAATAAAATCAGCAAAATAGCCATTTTTTTCTTCTTTGCTCGGTACAATGAAATCTAAATCCAAATAGAGCGTGTGGTAGAAGTTATCATACGGTTTTGAAAGGTCAGTATAGAGTGAAAATTTGTGATAATTTCTATAATACTCTCCGTATCGTGTTGGTGTTGCGGCATTGGTATAATCCACATGTGTCAGATAAATATTCTCAGAAATTGAAAATTTTAGATAATCATCTAAAAGTGAAAAATAAAATGTCAGAGGAGCATTTAATTCATATTGCGTTGCATTCACCCCTGAAATACGCTCATAATTTTTCATTTTAGCATCTAGTGAATAGAGGAGATTATTAAAAAATAGTGGCGTTGAAAACCGGTGGTATTGCAAAGCGGGCAACTCTTGCAAGGTATCATTATTTGAAGTTTTACTCGTATCAATATAATATTTTGCATAAAGTCCATAATAGTTCAAATCTTGTTTGTAGTAATAATTAAAGGTTGATGTTACAAGGTTGTCATAAGAAGCATCATTATACGATTTTGTATTTAAGTAGTCGATATCATTTAAATATTGAAAATCAACATACAGCCCATCTTCACTGTTATTACTTTTTTTATTGCTAAATAACTGGCTTCGATCATAATATAACTCTAGCCCGTAATGTTCTTGATTGACAAGGTCATGTTCTGTCTTGTAAGTATCATCTTCTTGAAAAATACCCGCTCCTACTTTCAAGGTAGAATATGGGGAATCTACATATCGTAGCACACTATGCACGCCCTTACCTCTGGATGTGCGGATTTGCGGGTCGACTTCCACATCATAATTGGCCTGTGGCGCAAAATAGATGGGTTGCATATAAAATAATCCCTCAGAACTACCAAATCCAAGCTTGGGTCTCAAAAGTCCCGTACGCCTTGTCTTATCAGTGGAAAATGAAAAATATGGTAAATAGAGCAAGGGGACATCTCCCGCATAAAAAACGGCATTATAGATACTCAAAAAACTATTTTTACGATTGAGTTCGCCTGATGTAAAATCAATTTTCCAATCTGGATTTTGAACATTACAACTCGATACAATTGATTTTTGGGTCAAGAAATATTCAGGACTCGACGTCGCACTCTCACAACTCAACCAAATATTTGAGGCGTCATTGAAAAAAAAGAGTGGCTGGAATGACCCCATATCCGTATTGAGATTGAGCGATGCTTGACCGCTTTTGGCAGAAAATTCAAGACCTTCAAGGACGGTAATATCACCATAGAGCTGCAAATCTCCTGTTTGTTGATTATAATCGGCTTTGTCTGCTGTAATGAGATATTTTTGAGAGTACAATACAACATTGCCCTCTGCATGAATATTATAACCGACTTTTTTGACATTTTTTGCTAAAACTTCGACGTTTTGTGTCTGCGCAATACCAAATGTCAAAAAAACAGATAAGAGAAATAAAACCCTAATAAACATTAACAACCAATGTCTTTGCTATCTTGTCATGCCACGTTTCTCGCTTCGGATTTGCAAATGCCCACAAGAAACCAATATAAAAGAAACTCTCACTAATAATTCGCACAATGGCTCGATTTAGTGCACTTAAAAGATTTGGATTTTCTATATCTACTGTGGAGATGACTCTGATTTTTGAGAGAATTTTCCCAGGGGTTGCCCCATAATACCAGACAAAGAAAGTCTGATAAATAATTTTGAGAGACACCACATAAATAAACATGCTATTAATCAAAGTAATAATTTGTTCATACGTGGCATCAGGAGGAATAATCCCCATATAAATAATCACAAAAATAACGGAGATCAAAATCTCATCAATCGTATAAGCCCACAATCTCTTTTTAATTGATGCTAGCGTAATATTTTCACGCTCAAATGTTTCTATTATCTGATCGTCATTCATGAATGTAACGCCTGATATGCAATATCTTGTCGGAATTGTTTCCCTGCAAAATGGACTTGTCCACAGAGTAAATATGCTTTATCTCGTGCTTCTTTAATACTCTCACCGACGCCAATACAAAGTAGCACGCGCCCACCAGTAGCATAGAGTTTGTCATCTTCACGGCTAACACCCGCATAAGCGACATACGTATCTTCAAGTTCATCATGCACCGATTGGTCTACAATAATCTCAGCCGGAATGGCACTTTTATACGGATAGTGTTGGCTTGCAATCACCACACCCACGGCAAATTTGTCACTGAATTCTAGGTCTAGATTTTGTAAATTACCGCTTGCTGCTTTATAAAACAACTCACTTGCAGGGGTCTTCAAAAGTGGCATTAATACTTCACACTCTGGGTCACCAAAACGCACATTGTATTCTAAGACTATCGGCTCACCATTGACAATCATCAATCCGATAAACAAAACACCTTCAAAAGGACAACCCTCTTCTCGCATGCCTTTTAAAGTCGGAACAATAACACGCTCCTCTACTTTTTGATAAATCGTCTCATTCACAAGTGGTGTTGGCGCATAAGCACCCATACCACCGGTATTTGGACCCTTATCCGCATCTAATAATCTTTTATGGTCTTGTGCTGCTGGGAGCACTTTATAATTGACGCCATCACATATCGCAAATATAGATAATTCATAACCATCTAAAAATTCTTCTACGACGATAGATTTTCCGGCATCTCCAAAACTTTCTCCACGTAACATCGCTTTGGCGGCTGCTTTGGCTTCATCTTTGCTTTGCGCAATAATCACCCCTTTGCCAGCACATAAACCATCGGCTTTCACCACAATGGGCTCTTGCAGTTGGTCTATGAATTTTTCAGCCTCATGATACTCTTGTGTTTCAATATACTTTGCTGTTGGGATATTATATTTTGAGAGGAAATTTTTCATATAAACTTTGGAGCCTTCTAATCTAGATGCGGCCTTGGATGAACCAAATATCAATAAATCTCTAGCTTTAAATACATCAACAATACCGCCGACCAAAGGAGCCTCTGGCCCGACTATCGTCAAATCAATCTTGTGTTCTTGTGCAAAATCGGCTAGGGCTTCATAATCTGTAATATTTATATTGGTAGCGAAATTAGAAGTAGCACCATTTCCGGGTGCAAAATAAATGTTATCAACAGCATCATCTTTTTTTAGCGACAGTCCTATCGCATACTCTCTCCCACCGCTTCCTACTATCAATATATCCATAAAATCAATCTCCAAATAATAAAAAAGCAGTAGGCACAAAAGAGTGACTACTGCTTAACCCAAGCGGCCGTTCGTTTACTCTTTGGCCCTATTAAGCCAACGATGTAGAACTAATTTTATCTTTAGGCTGCAGATTCTAACTTCAAAGAAGCTCAAACAAAAATGCAGACACACCAATAAAACACCCGTCCCACAGATAACAATATGTTGGACCCTCATAAAAAACGGTGTCGTACCACTCAGGCAGTTAAAATTATAGGCAATTTTTGCTTAAATATCAAATAGTTTTTGCTAAATCAACACAACTTTGTATCGTCTGCTCTTTAGCAAGATGGATATCAATATGAGAAGGCAATGCTGATGCGGTTACTGAGCCGATTGCGATTGCTTTATAGCTGGCATCCCATGTGAAATTTTTTATAAAACATTGGTAGGTTGAAGGAGAGGTAAAAATGATGATTGAATCGCGAGGAGGTTGTTGCTCTTTGTTGTGGCTTTGGCACACGGTTTCATAGACAACTTTTTCATCTAAATCGACATGATGCGTTTTCAAAATGGTACTCAAGTCAGATAAGACTTTTTTCGCTCGTAAAAATAGGACTCTTTTATTTTTGAGCTGATCTTTAATCTCTTCTGCAAACGCGTTTCCATAAGAACTCTTGGCCGTAAGAATCGGATGGGCATGGTGTTTTTCAATTTCGCGTGATGTCCCTGTTCCTATAGAATAAATCTCTTTGTGAATCCAGCTTTGATTGATGCGCTGGATTGCTTTTACTGCGTTTTTAGAGGTAAAAATCACACTATCATAATCATCAAGATCAATCTCTTCTTGCAAAAAGTTGATCTTGATCATCGGTAAATTTATGACCCCTTCAAAAGGCTCATGATTGAGAAGATAAATATCCCGCAATCGTTATTCCCATTCTATTGTGGCTGGGGGCTTGGATGAGATATCATAAACCACACGATTGATTCCATCCACTTCATTGATGATGCGACTGCTCATCCGCTCTAGTAGCTCATGAGGTAGTCTGGCAAAAGTCGCGGTCATCCCATCCACACTTTCGACAATTCTCACACATACGGTATTATCATACGTTCTATTATCACCCATAACACCGACACTCTTCACATTTAGCAGCACAGTAAAGGCTTGCCATGTTCTGTCATAATAGCCACTAGATCGTAGCTCATCTAACATAATCACATCCGCACTTCTTAAGATTTCTAAATCTTCTTGGTTGACTTCGCCCATGATGCGTATCGCTAATCCTGGTCCAGGGAACGGATGTCTTGAAATCATCTCTTTGGGAATGCCAAGTTCCAATCCTAGAGCACGTACCTCATCTTTAAATAATTCTCGTAATGGTTCAATCAATTCAAATTTCATCCAATCAGGTAAACCACCGACATTATGATGCGATTTGATTGTCTTACTCGGTCCTTTAACAGAGACCGATTCAATAACATCAGGATAGAGTGTCCCTTGTGCAAGATATTTGATATTATCATGTTTTTTCGCTTCATTAGCAAAAATTTCTATAAAGGTGTGTCCTATTATCTTGCGCTTTTCTTCAGGGTCTACAACCCCTTTGAGTCTTGTCAAATAGGTTTCGGTTGCATCAATTGTAATCAAAGGAATATTAAGCTTGGTTTTAAACATATCTTCCACATCTTTACGCTCATTAGCACGCAACAATCCTGTATCTACGAAAATCGCCACCAATTTATCTCCAATGGCTTCATTTAGTAACGCGGCGACAACAGAGCTATCCACACCGCCACTCACCGCACACAAGACTTTACCATCTTTGACGGTATTTTGGATTTTTTGAATCTCCTCTTTTGCAAATGAGCCCATATTCCATGTGGTTTCACATCCACAAATATATTTGGCAAAATTTCTCAAAATCGTACCACCACAAGTCGAATGTGATACTTCAGGGTGAAATTGCAAAGCGTAGATTTTTTTCTCTTCATTCGCTACTGCAGCAAAAGGGGAATTTTGGCTGTGAGCAATTTTGACAAAACCCTCAGGCAATGATTCTGCCTTATCAGCATGAGACATCCATACAATCTGATTATCATCTGTGCCATTAAAAATAGGATTGATTTTGCCATCCACGGTATCAAATGCAATCTCTGCTTTACCATACTCATGATGCAATGCTGGCACTACTTTTCCACCAAAGTGATCAATCACCAATTGCATTCCATAACAAATACTCAAAATCGGCAACCCTAAATCAAAGATTTTAGTATCGGCTTTATACGCATTTTCATCATAGATTGAGGCAGGACCACCCGAGAGAATCAACCCTTGTGGATTCTTTTTCTTAATATTTTCAATGGGTTCATTGTAAGGAAGAATTTCACAATAGACTTTTTCTTCTCGCATTCTTCGTGCGATGAGTTGCGTATATTGAGATCCAAAATCCAAAACTATTATAGGGACGTGCTTCATAGTGTCCGCTCCTTGCTTTTTAAAACCTTGTGCTTATCTCTTTTCATTATTTTCCTTTAAAATCAAAATTGTTTTAACACTTCAAATTGTATGTACCATATCACAATCGATACAATATAGCCAATGAGTATCGTCCATGCATATTTCATATGTGCCGTAAAGGTATAAATACCTCTTAATTTTCCCATAACACCAACACCAGCAGCAGAACCGAAACTAATCAAACTACCACCAATACCAGCTGTCATCGTTACTAATAACCATTGATCCATTCCCATATCTGGGTTAGATTTCAACACCGCACTCATGACCGGTACATTATCTACAACAGCGGACAAAAAGCCCACACCGATGTTGACCGCATCTGGTCCTACGATACCATACAATTTGGCGGCCAAATCCAAAAAGCCCAAAAAGTGCAATCCGCCAACCGCGGCTAAAATACCAACAAAAAATAGCAAAGTATCGTGTTCAATTTTACTAATAGATTGGAAAATATTCAACTCAATATGATTGCGTTTTTTTAGTTTATAAGAATAAAGTTTTAAAAGAGAGAGACCAAATATCATACCCCACATAGCCGGCAAATGGAAAAACTGATGCGCCAACACCGCAGAAGTGATCGTCAAGATTCCCAGAATCATCACGACTTTTCCACCATCATAAATCAACTCTTTGTGCTCTGTCGTTGGATCAAAGTGTGGTTTATCTTTTGGCACAAAAAGGGAGAGTAACCAAGCGGTCAATAGCCACCCAAAAAATGCAGGAACAAAAAGATAGAAGAAATCAACAAAACCCGCTTTTTCAGCAGTCCAAGCCATCAAAGTAGTAATATCACCAAAAGGACTCCACGCACCCCCGGCATTTGCAGCCACGACGATATTGATAGCACCCGGAACCAAAAATTCTCGTCGTTCCTTTTCGATTGTAATCAATACCGTTGAGAGGATTAATGCTGTCGTCAAGTTGTCAGCAATAGGACTAATAAAAAATGCTAAAATACCCGTCAACCAAAAAAGCTTCTTATAAGAGTACCCTTTTGAAACCAAACTATATTTTAATGCATTAAAAACATTTCTGTTGATTAATGTTTCAATATACGTCATCGCTACCATTAGGAAGAAAAAGATTTCTGCAATTTCCAAAATTAATTTATCGACTTCATGAGCCAATGGTGCTTCATCCATACCATGGAGAGAAAAATACAATCCTATCAACATAAAAATCAATGTACCTATAAAAAGTGCCGGTTTTGCTTTGTTGATATGATATTTCTCTTCGGCAGCAATAATATAATACCCCACTACGAAAATAATCAAAGATAAAATCCCCACCCAAGAAGTGGTCAGATTTTCTCCGCCACTAGCAAATGCATTTAATGCAAATGCCAATAATAACCCCCATGCCTTCATATTTAATCTCTCCTTATAAGATAGTGTGCACCAAGAGATTTTTCTCTCTTTAGCGCACTTTTTATAATCTCTCTTGAGCTTAGTAATCTTAGTCTCAAAAGTTTTCCGGTTGGTAATTCTAGCATATCTTCTACGCTTTGTCGTGCTTTTTCTAAATTTTCTTTCTCACGAATAATACCGACATTATCCCACATCAAATTTCTTAATCTATTTTTTAGCTCTTTATCTCCACGTTTGATCAAGCTTGGTTCACATTCATCAAAGAGTACCGCAGGTTTGTCATCATCTCTTTTTTCGCAGATATCATGAGCCACGCGTCTTGAAAAGACAAACCCTTCTAAAAGAGAATTACTGGCCAATCGATTCGCCCCATGAACTCGGGTATTGGCTGATTCTCCGACTACATACAGACACGCCATACCATCAACACGCCCCATCAAGTCGCATTTGATTCCCCCCATAGCATAATGAAATGCCGGAGATATGGGAATCAAATCTTTTGGAAGATTATAGCCCATCCCTTTCATATTGAAGTAAATACTAGGAAAGCGTTTCATAAAAAATTCATCTTCAAAATGACTCACATCTAAAAATATTTTTTTATCCACACGCTTTTGATAATCAAAAATCGCTTGAGAGACAATATTTCTAGGACTGAGTTCCCCTCGTGCATCATAATCGAACAAGAATCGTTTGCCTTTGCTGTCGACAACTTTTGCTCCCTCTCCTCGAAGTGATTCGCTCAATAGTTGTTTTCGTACGGCATTGCTTTGCACAAAAACGGTCGGGTGAAATTGCATCATCTCCATATCTCTAAGAGCAATACCATGGCTCAAGCAAATTCCTTGCATATCGGCACTGATGGTTCTTGCGTTAGTATGATACTCATAGAGTGATCCCACCCCGCCACTAGCAATCACAACGTGTTTGGCATAAATATTAAAAATTTCATTATGATGAAAGACACGTACCCCATAACAGACACCATCTTCGATGAGTAAATCACTCACTTGTGTATTATAAAGAATGGGAAATTTTAATTGATTCATCAAATGCAAATGGATATAGCGTCCTGTGGCATCGCCACCGGCATGCAAAATTCGGTTGCGTGAATGTGCGGCTTCTTTTGTGTATAAAAGATTTCCAGACGCATCGCGATCAAATTCAAAACCACTGCGCATAAAATCAGCAATAGCATCACGTCCCTCATGACACAAAATCTCAACAGCCTCTTTATCACAAAGTCCCGCTCCGGCATTGAGGGTGTCTTCTATGTGTGAGGGAATATCATCCTCATCAACAGCAACAGCCACACCACCTTGCGCATAAAAGGTGTTGCATTCCCACGCATAATCTTTCGATATCACCAGGACATCTAAATCATCATCTAAGTGATTGGCTGTATTTAATCCCGCAACTCCCGTACCAATAATCAATACATCATAATGTTGTTTTAAGGCACTCATTGCGAGACTTTTGTGCTTTGGTCTTGACTTTGATAACTCGGTGGACCTTTATATCCACAACCTGTAAAACTAAAGAAAAGTGATGCTATAATTAGAGCATGAAAAAAGCAAATTATATAATTTCTCATTTAAAAAACAGACCTTATTTAAAAAAATTACAGCATGCTGATTGTTACAACATGTTGCTCTCTTTATTACCAAAGAGTATCAGTAGTCACACAAGATTTATGTATCAGAAGAATGATACGCTTTTTTTTGTGCTCACACACCCCGGTATAAAAATGGAATTTAATTATAAGAGTAATTTGATAAAGAGTATATTAAAAAAGCTCATCGAGCTCAATCCGAACTGCATATTTATCAATTCAAGCAAGATTCGTGCTTTCGTTAGCAATAAAGGTCCCCTCACAAAACCCAATGTGTCACAAACCAAAGTACTCCGATATAAAGAACGGTCCAATGCCACTTTTGCTAATCACTCCTCCAACAAAGAGCTACAATCTTTGTTTGAAGAAATTCGTAACACTATCAAAGAAAAAAATAGATCATGAGCTTGAGGGAACAATTAAAAACACTACCACAAAGTAGTGGGGTGTATCAATATTTTGATGAGGATGGTCATCTTCTCTATGTAGGCAAGGCAAAAAATCTCAAAAATCGAGTCAAAAGTTATTTTCGTTCGCTCTCAGATGTTGCTCCTGCTCGTAATCTCAGTGCGAGAATCACCAAAATGATTCATGAAGCCAAAGAGCTCAAATATATTTTGGTAGAGAATGAACACGATGCACTGATTTTAGAAAATTCTCTAATCAAGCAACTCAAACCCAAATACAATATTTTGCTCAGAGATGATAAAACCTACCCTTACATTTCTATTGATTTAGATGAAGCTTTTCCAAGATTTGAAATTACCCGTAAAATTATCAAGAAAAAAAATGTTAAATATTTTGGTCCTTTTTCTAGCGCATCGCGCGAAATTATGGAATCCCTTTATCTTCTCTTTAATTTGGTACAAAAAAAGGGGTGCCTAAAATCAAAAAAAGCATGTCTTTTCTATCAAATGCAACGCTGTCATGCCCCCTGTGAGGGTAAAATCTCAGCACAAGAATATGCAACAATCGTCCAAGAGGCCATCAGTGCACTGAAAAATAGAAAAAAAATGTTAGCATTACTCGAAAAACAGATGCAAAAAGCCGTCTCTTTAGAGCATTTTGAAGAAGCAGCAAGAATACGCGATATGATTCAAGCCATACGACACACAACCCAAATCACTCAAGTAGATCTCGCAAGATTGGAAGATTTTGATATTTTTTATGTTCATGAAGAGGCCGGTCATGCCATCATCATCAAGATGTTTATACGTGAGGGGAAAATTATATCAACCGATCACACTCTTCTTAAAAATTCAACTGGTTTTGATAAAGATGAGCTTTATAAACGCGCAATATTACAGTTTTACGGACAAGATGCGCCTTTATTGTGTTCTCAAATTTTGGTTGGTCATGATTTCAAAGAAAAAGAGACGCTTGAAGAGTATTTGATGAATCTTTTTGGTAAAAAAATCAAAATCACAACACCAAAAAGAGGAGAAAAAACCAAGCTCATTGCCATCTCTCAAAAAAATGCACACTATCTCTTGGGTCTGGAAAAGAAGAAAAAAGACCCGGCCAAAGAGATACAAGAATTGTTTGATTTAAAGCGTACCCCCTATCGCATTGAAGTTTTTGACAACTCCCATATGGGAGGTGTTGCCACTGTAGGGGGCATGATTGTTTGGGAAGGCAAATTTGACAAATCAAGTTATCGCAAATATAACTTAAATGAAACCAGTGAATATGCGCAAATGCGCGAACTTCTAACACGGCGTATTCAGGACTTTAAAAGTAACCCCATGCCCGATCTCTGGCTTTTAGATGGCGGTATGACATTATTGAAGCTCGCCATGTCTCTCTTAGAAGACCATCATATCATGCTCGAAGTCCTAGCGATATCAAAAGAAAAGCACGATGCCAAGTCTAACCGTTCCAAAGGGCGTGCCAAAGATATCTTACATTGTTCTCAATACAGCCTCTCTTTGCCGACACAAGACCAAAGATTACAATTTTTACAACGCTTAAGAGATGAGGCGCACCGCTTTGCCATCTCCTTTCATCAAAAGAAAAAACGAAGTCTTGATCTCAACGACCCGCTTCAATCAATCGAAGGAGTAGGACCGGCTACCATCAAAAAGTTGTTATCCTATTTTGGCACTTATGATCACATTTATAAAGCCTCGTTAGAAGAGTTAAAGAGCCTTATTAACGCAAATTTAGCGAAAAAAATTCATACCTTTTGTAATTCTTAAGACTTTTTATAATATTATATGACTTTAAGTATTACTTAGTTAGAATTTATTAGCCGATGTTAGATTTGGAGTTAACGCCAACATTTATACCAAAGGATTAAACTTGATATTGTACGACAAAAAAGGTAATTTTTTAGGCATGGGTCAAAAGGAATTGTCTTCTTTAGGCTTCCAAGATTTTGATGAGTTTAAAAGCTACTATAATGACCCTGCAGATATGTTTATCAATCGACCTGGGTATATTTCAAAATTTAAGAATTTTTCTTGGATTGATTATGCACTCCATAGTGGTGTTCCAAACAAAAACATTATCATTAAAAATACCAATGGACAAGAGTTAGAAGCCACATTACAGATTTCTGAAATTTTTTTGATGCAAGAGTTAAACGAGTCTTCGGGAATTTATAATGTAGAGATTAGTTTTTCGTCTGATAAAAACATGCAAAATCATGATACTTTATTTGAAGAAGATAACTTTGATATGCGCCCTCATGTCGCTTTTGAAAGTGAAGAGGACGATACACTCACAATCAAAGAAGAAGAACCCGCACCTTTGGATATTCCAATCGCCGATACGGATACCGTGCCAGAAACATTTAAAATAGAAGATTTTAATGATGACTTTATTGAACCGCAAACAGATGTCTCTATAGAGCCTCAACACGAAGATCATGATCTCTCCGGTCTTGATTTTGATGATAAAGAAAATAGCTTTGATGAGACAATCAAACCAGCGACAGAAGAGTATGTACCCAATGTAAAACTCAAAATCAATTTAGATTCAGATTTTGATGAACCCGTCACACCTCAAGAGCCAGAAATCGAAATTCCTACAGAAAAATTCGAAGATTTTTTAGGCGAAACAACATCAGAAGACACAACATCAGAAGACACAACACTAGAAGAAACAACATTAGAAGAAGCAGATATTAAAGAAGAGCCGGTTATCGAAAAAGAGAGGATAAAAGAGACTCAGCCAATCTTACAATATGATTTTGATATCGATATTGTACAAATTGCAGAAGAGACTGACATGGACTTGGAAGACATTGCATTGTTTATGAATGCTTTTATCCAAGAATCCAAAAAAACGCTCCATCTCATCGATTCCTCACTAGAGACTCTTGATGCAGCAGCCATAAAAGAGATGATTATAAAACTCAAAGGAATCGTATCACAGCTCAAAGTTCACAGCATCATTCATACCTTAGATGCGATTATTGCAAGTATCGGGGATGATGATTTTAGCGAGAAAATAGAAATATTTAAAATTCAAATCAAAGATATGGAGGAAAAATTATTTTGAAAAAAATTATTTTTTTCTTATCTGTTGCAGCAATATTATTGCAAGCTAGCAATTTCAGAGATGGAATGTTATTTTACAAAGATAGCAACTTTAAGGAAGCAAAAGAATCATTTTTAAGAGCTATTAACAAGGATAACTCAATACAGGCAAATTTTATGTTGGGCAAAATGTATTTATACGGAGAGGGTATGCCACCGGAGCGAGACAAGGCAATAAAATACTTAAAAATATCCGTCAATGCAGGAAATCTTCGAGCAAAGTGTTATCTGTCTGAAGCGTACTTGAGGAATAATACTAATAAAGAAGAGGCCGTGACATTGCTAGAAGATGGGCTGAAAAAAAATCTAACAGAGTGCAAAAGAATTGCTAGAATTTATAACATAACAATTGACAAAAAGGCAGAAAAATGAAATTTAAAATGCAAAATACGCTAAAAATCATTGGAATTTATCCGATTATTATACTCTTTATATTTTCTTCATACTTTTTGTATATATCTTATGTAGAATACAATAAAGCAGTACTTTTTGAAAATAAACTCGTCTCAGAAAAAGTCTTAGGCACACTGTCTCAAGATATTGCAAAAGAGCGGGGTTTGAGTTCAACGTTCATCGCGAGCAATGGACACATTGCCAAAGAGGCATTGATGCAGCAACGTTTAAATGTCAATAAGAGTATTAAGCGTTTTTATAACTATTATAAAACACAAAAAACTAATACAAATATCAAGCAAATCATCACACTACTGAACCAAATCACAGAAGTTAGAGCAAGAGTAGACTCGCTGAAAGATATCAACTTTAATAGAATCTTTTTTTCCTACTACTCGCAAATTAATACCTATATCTTAAAAGAAATTGGCTCTATTAGAGATATTGTAACTAACTCACAAATTGTCTCACTGGCGACATCACTTGTAAACCTATTTAATGATATCGAATACAATGGTCAAGAGAGAGGATTTATAGCAAAAATTATCAGTCAATATGTACCATTTACTGATGAAGATACAAAAATATGGCTTAATATATCAAGTCGAACCCATACTTTTAACTATCAAACTATCGAAGACCCTGTCTCTAAGATGCGTATTGGCAGTCTTTATAACTCACGACAAGATAAGAAGATTTTAGAAGATGTCCTTGATGCTAAAAAAGATGTCGTTTTAGCGGCTCAAAGCGGGGAATATTTAATCGATCCGACACTTTGGTTTAGTCTCATGACAAAAAAAATACAGTTAATGGAGCGCAGTTCTCAAATCATTCAAACATCATTGGTATCTGCCATCAAAAACTATAAAAACCAAAATATCGGTCAACTTATATCAGCCGGTTCCACATGGTTCATCTCAATCATCTTTTTGATTATGGGATTAGTACTTTCAAAACAATTTAAAAACAACATTTTAGGACTTCAAAGTATCTTTAAAAAAGTTGAAGAGTTGGCAGAAACCAAACAAGATGTTGATTTTAGTACCTCTGAGGGTATGAATTCAGCGTATAAGATTATCGATCAAGCTGTCGAAAATATTGCAAAAGAAAAAGATAACGCTAAAGAGGCTAGTGCTGCGAAGAGTATTTTCTTGGCCAATATGTCTCATGAAATCCGAACCCCACTCAATGGTATTATTGGCTTTACGGAACTTCTTAAAAATAATGAACTTGATGATGAAAGCAAAGAATTTGTCGAAGTTATTGAAAAAAGTTCAGAAAACCTTTTGGAAATTATCAACAACATCCTAGACTTATCAAAAGTTGAAAGCAACAAAGTCGAAATTGACGAAATTCTCTTTTCACCAATACAAGAGTTTGAAAATGCAATCGAAGTTTATGGACCAAAAGCATCTGAAAAAGGCATCCACCTCTCCTCTTATATTGATCCTAGTTTATCTACTTATATCAAAGGGGACTCTACTAAAATTAAAGAGGTCTTGATTAACTTGATGAGTAATGCGGTGAAATTTACACCACAAGATGGTTACATCACCACTGAGGTAAAACGTGTCGATGACGAATCGACCCCATCGGATAAAGTAAAAATAACCTTTAGTGTACAAGACACCGGTATTGGTATTGAAAAAGATAAAATCAAAGATATCTTTAATGCCTTTAGCCAAGCTGATTCTACCATTACAAGAAAATTTGGTGGTACAGGATTGGGATTGACAATCTCTTCAAAATACATTGAATTGATGGGTGGTACCTTAGCACTCGAGAGTGAATACGGCAAAGGTACAAAATTTTATTTCACTCTTGAATTTGACAAATCAACTTCTAGTGACACCAACTATGAAAATGCATTTCGAGAGTATCATTGTGCCATCTTATCCTCTACGGATTCACCAAAACCACACAGCCAATTTATCTATAATTATTTTTCATTTTTTGGCTCACGTGTCAATTTTTACAGCAATTTTTCACAATTAAAAGATTTGATTTACAAATCAAATAGTAATATCATCGTAGCCGATTACAGTGACTTAAGTGAAGAAGAAATAGAAGAGTACAAAAAAATTAAACTCCCAATTATCATTGTCTTAAAATCTTCACAACAATCAAAATTTGAGAAGTTAAAAAGCAAGTACATTACACCGGTATACGAACCAATCAATATGACAAAAATTGTCAAAATACTCGAATCTAGTAAAGAGATGCTTCCAGTCAAAGAGACACCTCAAGAAAAAGTTCCATCCCATCCAAATACTCAGACATTTGGAACAAAATTTGACGCTAATGTCTTAGTGGCAGAAGACAATGAAATCAACCAAAAATTAATCAAACGTACACTTGAAGATCTCGGTCTTAAAATTACCATTGCGGAAAATGGACTTCGAGCGTTGGAACTCAGAAAAGAGCATGATTATGATTTGGTATTTATGGATATTGCGATGCCGATTATGGATGGGGTCATTGCAACGCAGGAAATTATCAAATATGAAGAAGAAGCAAACCTACCACATATTCCAATCATTGCTATCACCGCTAATGCTCTCAAAGGCGACCGTGAGCGATTTATGAATGAAGGCTTGGATGAATACATTACCAAACCAATCAAAAAAGAGAGTATTCTTAGTGTCTTAAATATGTTTATAAAAGACAAGATAGACTACACAACAGAAGAGACAACAAAAGAGAGTAAAACGGCGACAAAAGAGGTAGAATCAGATCGTCCGAAACTTGCAGTAGAAGATGTTGATGAAACGGTTGAAGCCTCTCATGATACAGAAGAAAAGCTTGAAGTAGAAGAGCCAACAACATCCGATCCAAAGATCATGATTTTCAAAAAAAGCATCATAGAATCTAAGATTTTTGCCACAATCATCACAAAAATGGGTTATGATACCGATACGGCAAAAAGTGCAGATGATTTTAAAGAAAAAATCAAGGGCAATCTGTACAACATTATCATCTTAGATAAAGAAATTGGGGATCTAGATTTTGAAAATCTCAGAGCATTATTAACAGAAACAAATACTGACTATGCGTCAAGTCACACTAAATTAATTTTATTTGCAGATTCTGCTACTATCATACCAGAAGAAATCAAGTCTGTCTATGATAGTATAGAAGCGAACTCTATTAATAAAGTTGAGTTAGAAAAATTGATACAAGAAAATCTATAAAAGAGGAAATAAAATGGATAAAGGCTTAACAATACTAGCCGTTGATGATGATATCATAAACTTAAAATTGATACATTCAATGCTGAAAAAACATACTGATATTGAATCAGTCATAGAAGCAACGAACGGATTAGATGCCTTGAATATTGTAAAAGAAACAGAAAATATCAATCTGATTCTTTTAGATATCAAAATGCCAGTCATGGATGGGATTGAGTTTATGGAAAATATATCGTTATTGCCAGAGAAGCACAACATACCGATTATTGTTCTAACAACAGATGAGACAAAAAAACATCAATCTTTTGAGAGTGGTGCGTTTGACTTTTTAGTCAAACCGATTCGAGAGCATGAACTGTATGAAAAAATACTAAAAATTAAAAACCTTCTATAAATAATGGGATCTCTTTAGGAGATCACATTATTTATCTTTTCATATAAAGAGATTATTTCTTCTTTCTTTTCTATAAAACTATTTTTATTTGCTATTAGATAAGCTGATGAATCCATGATGGTTTCCACTACTTTGAGCCCATTTTGCTTCATAGTATTTCCGGTATCTACGATATCAACAATCGCATCACTCAGCCCTACTAATGGTGCTAATTCGATCGATCCATATAACTTGATTATCTTCACACCCATTGCTTTTTTAGAAAAGTATCGTTGGGATATATTCGACATTTTTGTCGCAATAGTGATTTCAGGGAGTGAATAATCTAATTTTTTATCATTAGCTATCCCCACACAGACTTTACATTTTCCAATTTTAAGATCCAATAATCTGATTAAATCCTCATCTTTCTCTTCAAGTACGTCCAACCCGACCACACCAATATCTGCGGCTTGATGCAAGACATATGCCGGAACGTCTTGATTTCGAACTAACAAAAACTTAAAACCCTCTGTTTCTAATATCAATTTTCTATCATCAAATCGAAAGGCTTCACCAAAGATTTTTTCAAAAATCTCCAATGTTTCTTCTGCAATTCTGCCTTTTGGTAATGCAACACTTAACATAAATTTTCCTCTATTATTTTTTTCATTCCTCTAAAAATCAAGCTTCTATCGTAAATAGAATTTTCAAAATATTTTGAAAAGAATTGACCGTCTCCTCCGGTAAAGTAGATTCTTTTCTCTTTACTGGTCTCTTTTATAATCATTAAGATAGGTTTTATAACTCCATAAGATAGTGCATCAGCCGTTCTTTGTGGTAAGGCATCGAGCTCGATATTAGGATTTAATCTAAATTTAAGTCTATCAGAAATGCCGGCAAATGTCTTTTCATAAGACGCGAGCCCCGGCAAAATAAATCCCCCTAAATGCTGATAATTTGATACAATATCTACCGTAATTGCGGTGCCAGCATCAACGACAATCCCATCTTTGATGACACAGCACGCTGATATTCTATCAATCCCCAAACCTTGATAAATCGTGTCTAGATTAAAATAGGGTTCAAGATTTATAAAGTAGGAAGAATCTTGTAGTTTTGCTGTAATTCTATCATTAACACTGATAAAATAAATCTTCTCTTTAGCCTTGTAGCTTTCAAACGCATCAAGGCTCATCGACCAAATTTTTCCATCATGAAAGAAATCCACGTTGGAATTTCCAATATCACAAAGTATCATGACTCACCTCGTAAACACTCCATCCATTATTTTTCATCATTTTTTTCGCTAAAGAACATAAAGGCGAGGCAATCAATACATACTTATATTTATAGGCATGGGACACAGCACGCTCTAATTTTTGTTCTAGGTCTATAATCTCTTGGGCATTTTTCTTGACAAATCTACTTTTTTGCCCAATTTGAAATATCACAGTATAAAAACTTTTTTCATTGACTCCACTGTAAATTCTTAGCTTTTTTCTAGTTTTTACCAGGGACAAATCAATCGATTCTAGTGATTTTAATACACAATTCTTTTCTGCTAAAAAATCTACTACCTTTTTCAAGACTATTTCTTGTGTGACAACTTAAAATATTTATTTTTATAGTAAAATTCATCTTTTGTAAAATATAAGTACGAATTGATATCTTCAGGTATCTTATAGACATTGGCCGTAATCAAATCAATATCAGTTGCAATCAAATACCCTCCCCGCTCAATCATATAAATATATTTACCATAAATAACTCCAGCAAACACAGCAAAAGTAAATTTTCTCTTTTTCAAAACCTTGAGGTCTTCATTGGCTAAGATAACAGTCCCATCATTGGTAAAGACAAAAATTCTCCCTTTTAACACAATGACATCTTTCACATGAGCCTCTAGCGTAGTCATCGTCTTAGGACTAATCGAGACCACTTTTTTATTCGTTGCTGCGACCAAGCGATTACCAAGAACTCCCAAATAAATAACATTACCAAAAAACTTCTCATCGCTAATGACAATATTACGCAAAATTTTATTGCTTTTAGAATCCACTACTAAAAGTCGGCCATCTAAGGTAGGAAAGAGAACAAGACTATCAAGGAAATACGGTGCAGCTATTCTCGAATCAAGGGCATAGGTTGTATCTTCTTGATTTTGAAATAAAATCGTATTTTTTTTCATATCCAAAAGCACCATCGTATTGGAGGCCAATACTAAAGCAATTTTAGAATCCTTTAACACCGCTGATGCAACCGTGGTATCAAATTTCTTTTTATAAATAATCTTTGAATTCTTGTCCAATACAATCAAATCACCACATTGTGATGCGGCGAGATAGTGGCCATTATCATCATTAAGAAACATAAATCCCTTTGGCAACGTCACCTTTTGTAATCCAGAACTCGTGATTATTTGCCCATTTTGCAATGTAGCACCATGACGTGACACATCTACAATCTCTGAGGGCAATGTCCCATCATAACTAATAGCATAAGATACCGATTTGGGTTCAAAATTTTGTCTTTTTGTGCCACATCCACTAAGCAATAAGAGACCTAATGATGCTGCAACGATTAAATGTAAATATTTCATTTGGTGTTCACTTTATAATGTTCTAGATTTTTAACAATTTGAGCCAGTGGTGAATTTGGATCAATTTGTGCAAATTTCAATGATGCCTCTGCTTGTTTACCTTTTTTTAACAAATCAAATCCTTCTTCTAATAGTACAAAACCATTCAGTAATTGACTTTTTTGAGGTTCTGTATTGTTAATTTGAGATAACTCATAGGAGGATAAATCTGCCAAAAAGGCATTGTCTTTATTCTCAGACAAGGTTTTTAATGCCGCAACATCTTTGTTTTTCACAGCCTCTTGAAATTGAAACACAGCATATAGTGTCGCATTTTTACTTTTTAGCGTTTTAAGCGCTTCGGCATCTTTTGGTGATTTTATTAATGTTTCATATGCTTGATTTGAAAGGGTTAGATTTCGGTTTGTCATATAAGTTGATGTCATATATCCCACAACAAAAACAACAATAGCAATGGCGCCAATAATAATATAACGTTTGTATCTCTTATAGAAGCGTTCACCTTTTATAATGCTTTCTAGAAATTGTTCTTCAGCCCCAATCTCATCTTTGACACTTTTTAAATTCTCTTTCAAACTCAAATGAAATCCTTTTAATCTAATTATTAGGGAGGCATTTTATCATATAATATATAAATTAACTCTTTGCCAATAATTTTTGATATAATGTTATCAAAATATAAATCAAATAGGATATAAAATGCAAATAGACGACAAATTATTGACAAAACTCGAAGGATTATCTGCATTAAGCATCGATACAAATAAAAGAGAGGAAGTCATTAGCGAACTGAGTAAAATCGTGCAATTTGTTGAGATTTTGAATGAATTAAATCTCGACCAAGAAACTGCCACTTTTACGACTTTAGATGGGGGCACACCTTTCAGAGAAGATACACCATCAGTAAACCCTGAAATCATCGAGACTATATTAGAACATGCGCCAAAAAGTCAAGATGGCTGTTTCGTAGTACCAAAAATCATAGAATAGGCCAACTATCATGAACATCAAATCATTACTCAAAAACGTTCTCAATTATAAGGCTTCTGATCTTCATATTGTCAGTCGTAGTGAACCTCAGATTCGGATTGATGGGGTATTAGTACCTCTAGATCTTGAAAAACTCTCAGGAGTTGCAATAGAAGAGATGTGTTACACTCTGCTCAGTGACAAACAAAAAAAGGCTCTTGAAGAGGAAAAAGAACTCGATTTTGCGATAGAATTCCCAGATATCGGACGTTTTCGTGCCAACTACTATTACACTATGAATGGTGAATTAGCCGCTGCTTTTAGGATTATTCCTATTGAAATTCCTTCCTTAGATGAACTTAGAACTCCCCCTATTTTCAAGGATTTAGTCCAAAGAGAAAAAGGGTTAATCTTAGTCACCGGACCAACAGGAAGTGGGAAATCAACCACGCTTGCGGCATTACTAAATGAAATTAATCTCACAGAGAACAAGCACATTATCACGATTGAAGATCCTGTCGAATTTGTGCATCAAAACAAAAAATCTCTCTTTTCTCATAGAAATGTCGGAACCGATACTAAAAGTTTTGCGAGAGGATTGAAATTTTCACTGCGTGAAGATCCCGATGTCATTCTCGTGGGTGAAATTCGAGATCAAGAAACAATCAGTACGGCCATCACAGCCGCTGAAACCGGACACCTTGTTTTTGCAACCTTGCATACAAACTCAGCTGTCCAAACGATTAATAGAATTGTCGATAGTTTTGAAGGTGCGGAACAAATTCAAGTCAGAAATATGCTCTCAACTTCTCTTTATGCCGTCATTTCACAAAGCTTACTTCCTAAAGTCGGTAGCGGAAGAATTGCGATTCATGAGATACTCATCAATAATGCAGCGATTTCGAATCTTATTAGAGAAAATAAATTGCATCAAATATACTCGCAAATGCAGTTAAATCAACAAAAAACCGGTATGATGACACAAACACAATCCCTTCTCAAACATTTAAATGCTAAATTAATAACAAAAGAGAATGCGATTCGCTACTCCACACAAACACAAGAGTTGATGAACAGCTTAGGAATATGATGGATTTAACAATATCACAGCATAAAATCGATAAAATATTCGAATATCCTTGGGGAGTGAACACATTATGAATAAAAATGCAAATATTGCAGATAAAATCGGCAAGATAGGTAAAGAAACTTTTCAAAAGTTAGAAAATCTTGATATACCTCCATATCCAAAGTATTATCATGAAACTTTTATGGATTTACTTTTAACTGATGACAACCAAGATATTTTTGATTTGTCAAAAAAATATAAATACCTATTTTCCATCGATGACCTTGACACAAGCTTAAAAGAAGCTTGTCTTGATATTACTCGAGAGAGCATCAAAGAATTTGAACAATCTAAGATCAATATCAAATCAATATCTGATGAAAATATTATAGATATTGATGAAATCCGAAAAGAACCCAATGGTCTAGATGCTGCAAAAATCCTAAACAGTTTGGATGTTTTTCAAAAACAACTTCTGAATGAATTGGACAATGCAGAGCAAATGATTACGACGTTAAAATTAGAAGTTGAAAAACTCGAACGTGAATCCAATATCGACCCTTTGACTAAAATATACAATAGAAGATCTCTTAATAAAGATTTAGAAGAAATCCTAAAAATTGGAAACGATCGCGACTTGGATTTGCAAGTCATTCTTTTTGATGCGGATGATTTTAAAACTATTAATGATACTTTTGGTCATATTGCCGGAGATAAAACACTCATCTTTTTGACACGTCTCATACAAAGTTCAATCCGTAGCGGTATCAAAGTCTACCGTTTTGGAGGTGAAGAGTTTATTGTATTACTCAATCGTTCAAATTTAGAAAACTGCATTAAAATCACCGAACGTATTATACAAAACACAAGCGAAAGCAAACTTTTATACAAGGGCAACACCATCCATTTGACTATCAGTGCGGGCATTACTAGCCACGTCAAAGGTGACACAATAGATAATATACTAGCACGCGCAGACAAAGCACTCTATGCAGCAAAATTGCATGGCAAAAACTGTTGTAAGGTAAATTAGCAGATGGATCAAGTATCAATTTTTGACATTGTCTCTTTATCACTCATATTGATATTGGGGATAAAAGGTGTGATTAATGGATTTATCAAAGAAGTCTTTGGTTTAATCGGTATCGTCGGTGGTATTTATGTTGCTACACGTTTTGCTGAGACAACAGGTCAATTTATCGACACTAATATTTACGCTTTTGGCAACAAAGCATCACTCTATCTGATTGGCTTTATCGCCACACTGTTATTAGTATGGATTTTGAGCATTATTATCGGATATATTCTATCTCACCTCTTAAAAGCGAGTGGCTTAAGCGGCCTGGATAAACTCGCCGGTTTTCTTGTCGGTAGTTTAAAAATATTTCTAGTTTTTTCGATTTTGGCCATCGCATTAACCAATGTAGAATTTGTCAGATCAAGAATTCAAAAATATATGGATAAAAGTTTCATGTATCCTATTTTTCTAGAGACCGGGAAATACATCGTAAAAATCAATACCGATGACATAGTAGAGAAAATCTCCGGTTCACCAGAAAACAATACTTCAAAGTAAGCATACTATGAACTCTATGGAAAATATCGAATACGACCACTTAATCGCTGCGTTCAAGGATGTATTGAAAAAAAATGTATTAAAATTCACAAGGCAAAGAGAGATTGTGATACAAACACTCTATAATTTTCCCAATCATTTCTCGCCAGAAGAACTTTATATTTTAATCAAAAAAAATCATCCAAAACTCAATATTGGAATTGCCACCGTTTACCGAACCTTAAACCTTCTTGAAGATTCTAATATCGTCACATCACTGACTTTTGGACAAGCAGGTAAAAAATTTGAACTTGCTAATAAACCGCATCATGATCATCTCATCTGTAAAAATTGTGGTTTAATTATCGAATTTGAAGATAAGGACATAGAACATAAGCAAGAAAAAATCGCAAAAGCCAACGGTTTTGCACTCACCGGACATATCATGCAACTCTATGGTATTTGCGAAAAATGTCAACAAAAATTACAATCAGAAAACAAATAAAAAAGGGAATAAATTGGTATTTGAAAATCAGTACGAACAACAAAGAATACAAAAATCACAAGATTTAAAAAATTTAGGAAAAAATCCTTATAGGCACAATGTTAAGAAAGATTGCACGACTCTTGAATTTAAAACGACCTATGAATATATCAAAGATACCGAAGAAAAGCGGGATGAAAACAAACTGCATACGATTTCAGGACGTATCAAATTTTTGAGACATATGGGAAAAGCTGCCTTTGCGAAGATTGAAGACGAACAAGATGTATTGCAAATATATTTCAGTCGAGACAGTATTGGCGAAGCGTGGTTTAAAGAGGCTAAAAAACTCATTGAAGTGGGTGATATTGTTTTTGTCAAAGGATTTCCTTTTGTCACAAAAACGGGAGAATTATCGCTTCACGCGCAAACACTTGAGTTGGCCACCAAATCTATCACGCCTCTACCAGAAAAATTTCACGGATTACAAGACATCGAATTACGATACCGAAAACGTTATCTTGATATGATTATGAATCAAGATGTCAAAAAAACATTTAGATTACGCAGTTTGATTGTCAGCCGAATCCGACATTTTTTTGAATCCAAAAACTTCTTAGAAGTCGAAACACCGATGATGCATCCGATTGCAGGAGGTGCCAATGCCAAACCTTTTGTGACCTATCACAATGCACTAGGCGTCAATCGATACCTCAGGATTGCCCCAGAGCTTTATCTCAAAAGACTCGTTGTCGGAGGTTTTGAATCTGTGTTTGAAATCAATAGAAACTTTAGAAATGAAGGGATGGATCTGACGCACAATCCTGAATTTACAATGGTAGAATTTTATTGGGCCTATCACAATTATCATGATCTTATGCATTTAACTGAAGATTTGTTTACCTATCTCTTAGATAAATTGAATTTACCTAAAAAGTTGCCATTTGGTGATGTTGTTATTGATTTTTCAAAAGAATTTAGAAAAATCTCTTTTAGAGATTCACTCATTCAAATCGGTAACGTTCCAGAAGACATCCTAGATAGCAAAGAGAAAATTTTAGAATTTTTCAAAGAAAATAATCTTGAAGTTGATACGAAAATGAACATCGGAAAGTTGTACGAAGAGATGTTTGATCTCTTTGTGGAAGAAAAACTCATCGACCCGACTTATATCATCGATTATCCAATCGAAATCAGCCCATTGGCACGAAGAAATGAAGAAAATAAAAATATTGCAGAGCGCTTTGAACTCTTTATTGCAGGGCGAGAAATCGCCAATGGATTTAATGAATTAAATGACCCGATTGATCAATATGAAAGATTTAAAAAACAAATTGAAGCAAAAAATGAAGGAGATGATGAAGCACATGAGATGGATGAAGATTATGTACAAGCTCTCGGATACGGTCTCCCTCCAACTGCCGGTGAAGGTTTGGGTATTGACCGACTTGTCATGCTCTTAGCCAACCAACATTCTATTAGAGATGTCATATTGTTTCCGGCCATGAAACCCCTTTTAGACCCAACAACAGATGAAAATGAAAATAGTAAGGAATAAATAATGAGTATATTAAAAACAGAAGACCCTGCAGTATATGATTTGGTAGAATTAGAGTTAAAAAGACAAACCGAACACCTTGAGATGATTGCTAGTGAAAACTTTACCTTTCCAGCTGTCATGGAAGCCATGGGAAGCGTTTTTACGAATAAGTATGCCGAAGGTTATCCAAACAAAAGATACTATGGAGGTTGTGAGTTTGCTGACAAAGTAGAACAACTTGCGATTGATAGAGCTTGTGAATTATTCGGATGTAAATTTGCCAATGTACAACCAAACTCTGGTAGTCAAGCCAATCAGGGAGTCTATCAAGCACTTTTAAAACCGTATGACAAAATTTTGGGTATGGATTTGAGTCAAGGTGGACATCTAACACACGGCTCAAAAGTGAGCAGTTCGGGTAAAACGTACTCAAGTTTCTTTTATGGTGTTGATGAAAACGGTCGCATCGATTATGAAAAAGTGAGAGAGATCGCACACATTGTAAAACCAAAGATTATCGTTTGTGGTGCTAGTGCGTATCCACGCGTAATCGATTTTGCTAAATTCCGTGAAATTGCGGACGAAGTGGGAGCCTACCTTTTTGCAGACATTGCCCACATTGCCGGTCTTGTAGCCGCGGGAGAACATCCAAGTCCTTTTCCTCATTGTCATGTTGTCTCAACAACAACCCATAAAACACTAAGAGGTCCAAGAGGGGGACTCATCATGACTGATGATGAAGAGTTGGCTAAAAAAATAAATAGTGCCATTTTCCCTGGAATCCAAGGTGGTCCACTGGTGCATGTTATCGCAGCCAAAGCGGTGGGTTTTGCGTATAATCTCAAACCAGAATGGAAAACTTATGCCAAACAAGTGAAAGCCAACATGCAAGTACTCTCAGATGTCCTCATCAAAAGAGGTTATGACATCGTCAGTGGCGGTACGGACAACCATCTCGTGCTGGTTTCATTTCTAAACAAAAATTTCAGTGGAAAAGATGCAGACATCGCTCTTGGAAACGCGGGTATTACAGTCAACAAAAACACCGTACCTAATGAAACGCGCAGTCCTTTTGTGACTAGCGGTGTGAGAATCGGAAGTGCGGCGCTTACTGCCCGAGGTATGGGTACCAAAGAATTTGACATTATTGCCAATAAAATTGCCGACGTACTTGATGATATCCAAGATACCGACTTACAAGCAAAAATCAAAGAAGAGATGAAAGTCTTAGCTAGCCAGTTTGTTATCTACGAGCAATCAACATATTAAAGGGATGCGCCAATGTATGATATCGATACCGCACTCATCAAGATGGATACATCACATTATTGGGTCAAACAAGACCATATTGTGCAAAAGATATCATACGGCGGACGAACCTTTTTTGATAAATTTGAGAGACATGATAGCCGCTTGACGCGCCAGATCATGCAAGAGCACCTCAATGGGGAGCTCACCGTCGCGCACTCGTTGATTCATACTTTAGATTATGTAGAAAACATTGTCATAGATTACAACGGCACTAATACAGAACGATTTTGGCATCGGGCACAATTATTGCTTAGAGAAGAGGGATATATCAATTTTACTGCCTATGAGAGTAAGACTCCTGGGCATTTGCATCTTTACATACACAAAGGACACACTGCCTTGCAAGAAGGATATCAGATAGCATCATTGCTTTCTATGAAACTCGCACAAAAGATGCCAAGAGAATGGAAGATTTTTCCAAACAATAGCATTCCAAAAGAGTTTAATATTCTTACCTTGCCTTATAAAGTGTATCAAAAAGAGCGCGGTTCTGCCTGGTCAAAACATCTGTAGTATATTTTGATGAAAGCATGAGAATATATGTTAAAATAAGCGTAGAACAATTTAAATTTTGTAACAAAAAATTGGAGACAATATGGAAAATAAAAACGAATTAAGTGATATAGTTTTGGAAAAAGATAACAGTAAAACGCTCAAAATCAAACGAATCTTGATTATCATAGCGTTGCTCATTATTGTTTTTTTAGGGGTTCTTGTAACTATGAAACTCGTCAACAAGCCAACGCGAAATGCGACTCCAAAGCTTATTCTCCCGCCAGAGCCAAAATCAACTATGGCCCAACCAAAAGATGAGTCTCTATTTAAACAAGTGCCTATTGTAGAAGAAAACACTACCAAACAAGATGATTTTGAAAAAGTGGTTAAAAATTTAAAAGAAAAAGAGATTCAAAAAACAAAAAGTATGGAACAAAATACAACAACTGCACCTATCCTCACGCCAAAGAAAAAAGAAAAACCTGTCTCTACGGTGGTAGAACCACTCAAAAAAGCACCGGTGAAGACGGTCAAAAAAACAGCCAAGAAAGTCACACCTAAAGCAACAAAATCACATAAGGGTATTTTTGTGCAAGTAGGTGCTATCGCAAAAACGTCTCCGAACCAAAAATTTTTACGACTTATTCAGAGTAAAAAATACGCATATATCTTATATCAAACCAGCGTGAATGGTAAAAAAGTAACAAAAGTATTAATTGGGCCTTATAAAAGCAACCAAGAGGCAAAAAATAATTTGACTGCCATCAAAAAATCAATCAATAAAAATGCATTTATATATAGAATAAAATGATGTTAGAAAAAAGAACCATATTATTTGACCAACTGACACCCATCACCATCTTCAAGAAACTCCAAGATTTTTTTGAAGATGAGTTGTCTTTCCTCTTTGAGAGTGCCATCAATTCAGAGGCTGGAAACTATAGTTTTCTTTTTATCGGTGCGAGAGAGCGTGTGATTCACGAAAACTCTCAAAGTTTTTATATTAATGAAAACAACGAAAAGATACAAGTCGAAGACAATCCCTTTGATTTTCTTAAAAAGAGATATCAAGAGATTGATATGAACTATTACAAACGTCTTGCACACGAACTTAACATCGGATTTGTGGATGGATTTATCGGCTATGTTGGCTATGATTGTGTCAAAACATTTGAACCGGTTTTGCAAAAACACATGAATCAATTGCATGATGAATTACAAATACCAGATCTTGACTTGATTCGCCCCAAATTAATCTGTGCATTTTCGCACAAATCTAATACACTCACCCTGATGACGTTCTTGCCACATATTGCAAAAAAACTTGATGCTATTATTGAACTGCTCAAAAAACCGCATCATAATATCCCAATTCACAAGACCAAAATGCCAGATAATGGCAGTTTTGCTTTTTCAAAAGAGAAATTCTTTGAGATGGTGAGGGCTTCAAAAGAGATGATTAAGAGCGGTGATGTATTTCAAATCCTCATGTCCAATCGTTTCACAATGAGAGCAAAAATCGACCGTCTTAGTTTTTATAGAGTATTAAGAAATAAAAATCCCTCTCCTTATATGTTTAATTTAGATTATGGAAAATTTTCTATCATAGGAAGTTCCCCTGAAGTCATGGTCGGATTGAAAAATGGCCATATCATGCTCAGACCCATCGCAGGAACAAGAAAACGAGGGACAAACTATGAGATGGATTTAGCACTAGCAGATGAATTGCAACAAGATGAAAAAGAGCGTGCCGAGCATTTGATGCTGATTGATTTAGGTCGCAACGATGTCGGGAAAGTAGCCAAGGTGGGTAGTGTCAACGTCAAAGAAATGATGCGTGTCGAACGCTATTCTCATGTGATGCATTTGGTCACAGACATTGAAGCTTTATTGGATCAAAAATATGATATGTTTGATCTATTTGCTGCAACATTTACAGCCGGTACCATGACAGGAACACCAAAAATTCGGGCGATGGAGCTCATTAGTGAATTTGAAGGCTTAAAGCGAAGTTTTTATAGCGGTGCTGTGGGCTATTTTGGTTTTGATGGCAATCTTGATAGTGCAATTTTAATTCGCACGGCTTATTTGGATGATGAAAAGATAATCTTTCAAGCCGGAGCCGGTATTGTAGCAGATAGCACGCCAGAATTTGAATATCATGAGGTTTCAAACAAACTCGCCGCGATGACCTCTTCGTTAAAAGATTTGAGCGAAGTTTAATGTGAGGACTTGATGAAATTATTTGCAATTTTTGGAAACCCAATCTCTCACTCAATCTCACCGAGACTCCATAATAATGTCATCCAGCATCTCAATCTTGATGCCTGCTACACACGAAAGCTTATCACCAATCAAGAAGATATTATAAAGACATTTAAAGCACTAAAATTAACCGGTGCCAATGTGACCGTTCCACATAAAGAGGCCGCTTATCGCCTCTGCGATGAAGTTCGAGGCATTGCCAACGAGATTAAAGCCATCAACACTTTAGTACAAGAAAAGGGTAAAATCATCGGCTACAACACTGATGCGCCGGGATTTTATCAATCACTCAATGCATTCAAAAACATCCAAAAAGCACTCATCATTGGCGCAGGAGGCACAGCAAAAGCCATCGCATTTATACTGCGAAGCCATCACATTGACGTGAGTGTTCTAAACCGATCAGAGGCGCGATTAAAATTCTTTTCAGATCATGATTTTAGCACCTTCAGTTGGAAAGATTTTAGCATTGACCAATACGATATCATTATCAATACAACCCCAGCGGGACTCAAAGACGACACGTTACCTTTTGAAACAGAATCTCTTGCAAAACTTATGCAATCTGCGCATTATGCCTTTGATGTGATTTACGGAAAAATGACACCATTTTTGAAATTAGCAAGCGCTCATGATTTGATTTATAAAGATGGACGCGATATGCTTTTATATCAAGGTATTTTAGCATTTAATCTCTTTTATAATCAACGCTTTGATAATAAAATAATAGAAAAATATATGAGAGAAGCATTAGCGTTTTAATCATATTTTCAGTACATTTTTACTACAATGCAGAAACTTAAAACTTAATTAAAGGATAATAATGAAGAAGTCATTTAAACTAACGGGCATAGTTGTCGCATTACTGCTTTTAAGTAGTCATGCTTTTGCTTTTGAAAAAACCGTAAGGTGGAAACTTGCAATGAGTTGGCCCTCTACACTGAGTCCTCTTGCAGATGCCTCTTTCAAGGTTGCGAAACTTGTCAAAGAGATGAGTGGCGGAAAATTCATTATTAAAGTCGAAGGTTCAGAAAAAACCAAATCTCCACTGGGTGTCTTTGATATGGTTCGTGGCGGCGCCTTTCAAATGGGTTCAACGGCTTCGTATTATTATCTTGGTAAAGATATCAACGCTATGTGGTTTACCACTGTGCCATGGGGTATGACAAAAGATGAACAATATGCATGGTTTTACTATGGCAATGGTATGAAATTGATGCAAGAAGTTTATGGCAAATACGGCATGCTTTCTTTTCCTTGCGGAAATACTGGCGTTCAAATGGGCGGATGGTTTAGAAAAGAGATTAAAACTGTCGATGATTTAAAAGGTCTCAAGATGCGAATTCCTGGATTTGCAGGAAAAGTTATGGCCAAACTCGGTGTTAGTGTTGTCAATATTCCAGGAGGCGAATTGTACACCTCTTTGGATAGAGGAACCATCGATGCATTGGAATGGGTAGGACCGGGTATGGATGTTAGAATGGGCTTTTATAAAGTAGCACCTTATTACTATACCGGTTGGCATGAACCAGCATCTGAAATGAATTATGTTGTGAATAAAAAAGCTTTTGAAAAATTGCCTAAAAAATATCAAGTGATGTTAGTCACAGCAATGCAAGCAGCAACAGCTGATGTTACTACTGCGATGTTTAATGATAATGCCAATGGTTGGGCAAAAATGAAAAAAGAAAATCCAAACATCAAAGTTAAAACATTCCCAGTGCCAGTTCTAAAGGCCATGAAAAAAGCAACCGATGAACTTTTAAGCAGCTATGCCGCTAAAAATCCTATGTTTAAGAAAATCTGGGATGACCAAAAAGCTTTTATGAAAAAAGCAAGAGAATGGTCAATGATGTCAGAATACCACTACTTAAAAGCTTCACAAGAAGTGAAATAAAACAATTTCGGTCGGCAGAAGTCGACCGAAAAACTCAAAAAAAGACAATTAAAAAATGCTAATAAAAATAGAAAAAAAATTCAATAAATTTATGGACTTTATAGGAAATATTTTAATCGTCATGTTATTGCTCATGATTTTAAATGTTTTTTATGATGTTGTCATGAGATATGCCTTTCACGATAGTTCCATTGCAATGCAAGAGTTAGAATGGCATTTTTTCTCGATTATTATTCTCTTTGGTACCTCCTATTCTCTCAAAGAAAATGCTCATGTACGCGTTGACTTTTTATATGATAAATTTAGTACCAAAACCCAAGCGATCATCAATATTGTGGGCACCATATTTTTCCTCCTTCCTTTTACCTTGCTCATCATCTATGGTTCTTATACCTTTTTTATGGATTCCTATAGTATCGGTGAGACATCAGGCGACCCAGGAGGGCTTAAATATCTTTGGGCAATCAAAGCAATGATACCTATCTCGTTTATTTTACTCTTTATTGAGGGAATTGTCTATATTATCCAAAATATCAATATTTACAGAGAGTTAGAAAAACCCAAAAAAGTTGATCCGCAAGGAGCATTGTCTTGATTGGTCTTGCCATGTTTTTTACAGCTTTATTGCTGTTGGTTGTAGGCTATCCTGTTGCCTTTACTTTTGGTGCGGTTTCGATGTTTTTTGGAGCACTTTCTGCTTATTTTCAAGTCATACCAGATGGGGGCACGATGGTAGATTTTATGGATGAATTTTTACAAATGTTTTCCATGATGCCTTTTCGAATTTTTTCTATCATGACCAATAAGATTTTGATTGCAGTGCCTTTATTTATCTTCATGGGTATCGTCTTGCAAAAGTCTGAGCTAGCATCAAGATTATTAGAGTCTATGGGCGTTTTATTTGGACGCGTACGGGGAGGTCTTGCTGTCAGTACGGTACTCATAGGCGCTCTGCTTGCTGCCTCCACGGGAGTCGTTGGAGCGAGCGTTGTGGCGATGGGAATCATCTCATTGCCGGTCATGTTAAAATATGGCTATTCCAAACAACTCAGTACCGGTACCATCTGCGCAGCAGGAACGTTAGGACAAATTATTCCACCTTCAATCGTTTTGATTGTCTTAGGAGATGTGTTTCAGTTACCTGTGGGTGACCTCTTTAGATTGGCATTTTTCCCAGGTATTACATTGGTAGGGTTGTATGTCAGCTATATCTTAATTGTTTCGTATTTCAAAAAAGATATCGCACCGGCTATTGAGTATGATGAAAACTTCTCTAAAGCACAAAATGTCAAAAAAGCATTGATTGCCATTATCCCGCCACTTATTTTGATTATTATGGTATTAGGCTCTATCTTTGCAGGTATTGCCACTCCGACAGAATCCGCTGCTGTGGGCTCTATTGGCGCTATTTTATTGGCATGGAGTTATAAACAACTCAGCATTGATATGATTCGACAAGCATCCGTTGCTACGATGAAGATTACCGCTATGGTGTTTGCCATCTTAATCGGAGCTACCGCTTTTTCTATGGTATTTGTTTACAGTGGCGCTGATGATATTACGGCTAACTTCATGATGAATTTACCAGGAGATAAATGGGGATTTTTAATTCTCTCTATGTTAGCTATTATGTTTTTGGGATTTTTCATCGATTTTATCGAAATCTCCTACATCGTACTTCCAATTTTGATCCCTATTGCCCATCAGATTGGATTGGACCCAACATGGTTTGCTATTTTAATAGCATTAAACCTTCAAACATCTTTTTTAACACCGCCGTTTGGTTTTTCCCTCTTTTATCTCAAAGGGGTTACACCTCCGAGTGTCTTAACGACAGATATCTATAAAGGTGTGCTTCCTTTTATTCTTTTACAGATATTGCTACTTATCTCAGTTGTTTTATTCCCACATTTTTACGGATTTAACTCATGAAAAAAATCGCAATTATCGGCAAGCCAAATGTTGGCAAAAGTTCTCTATTTAATAGAATCGCAAAACAAAGAATCGCTATCACATCAGATTTCAGTGGTACCACAAGAGACATCAAAGAACACACAGTAGAAATTTTAGATAAACCCTGCAAAATCCTTGATACTGGGGGATTAGACAGCTCTAATGAACTCTTTGAAAATGTCAGACTCAAATCCATAGAAGCGAGTCAAAAAGCAGATATGATTATCATGATGGTAGATGGCAAGATGTTACCTAGTGATGAAGATAAAAAGATTTTTTATGCCTTGCAAGCGCAACAAAAACCCATCGCTTTGGTCATCAATAAAATCGACAATGACAAAGAACTCGAACGCGCTTGGGAATTTGATGAATTTGGTGCGGAGAATGTCTTTCCTATTTCAGTATCGCACAATCGTGGTGTTACCAATCTTTTTACCTGGATTGCCTCCTTTTTACCAGAAGTAGAAGCACCCATTGATGTGATTGAAGATGACGATGCTTTTGATCTGGATGACTTTGAAGAAGAGGCACTTCAAGATGAAGAAGAAACTCCTGAAACCAATGAAATCAATGTTGCCATCATCGGACGAGTAAATGTGGGCAAAAGTTCACTTCTCAATGCCTTAGTAGGAGAGGAACGAGCTGTAGTGAGTTCTGTCGAAGGCACGACAATTGATCCGGTTGATGATAGCATCGAGTATGAAGATAAAATCATCAATTTCGTCGATACTGCCGGTGTCCGTAAAAGAAGTAGAATCGAAGGCATTGAAAAATTTGCGCTTCTAAGAACCAATGAAATGTTAGAAAAAGCCGATATTGCCCTACTCGTTTTGGATGCTAGTGAACCGTTTAAAGAGTTGGATGAACGTATTGCGAACCTTGCAGATAAAAATCATTTGGGCGTTATTATCGTTTTGAACAAATGGGACAAGGCCTTAGAAGATTACAAAGAGACCGTAGATGAAATCAGAGACCGATTCAAATTTCTCTCATGGGCTCCGGTTATCACGGTATCTGCACTATCAAAAAAACGTGTATTTAAAATCAAAGATTTGATTTTGAGCGTGTATGCTAATTATTCGCGCCGTATCTCAACATCAAAAATCAATGAACTGTTAAAAGTGGCTACCGTCAGACATCAACTGCCAGCAGACAAGACAAAACGTGTCAAAATCTACTTCGCAACCCAATATGATGTCAAACCACCCAAAATCGTATTGGTGATGAATCGTCCCAAAGCATTGCATTTTAGCTACAAAAGATATCTTTTGAATAAACTCCGCGAAGCCTTTGATTTAGAAGGGACGCCCGTATTGCTTTATCCTCGAAATCGAGGTGAAAAAGATGAGGCTATCATAGGTGAAGAGCATGGCCAATAATCTGATTTTAATTGGCTTCATGGGTGTAGGCAAAGGCACGATTGCTAGAGAACTCGCACGTCAAAGTGGTCTCTTTGCTATTGATACTGATGATTTGATAGAGAGTTTGGAAAATAAAAAAATCAAAGAAATCTTCAAAGATGAGGGAGAGGATTACTTCAGAGCACTTGAGAAGAAAACAGCAAAGTGGTTAGAAAAATCTGTCAAAAAAAGTATCATCTCTACAGGCGGCGGATTTTACAAGGTCTCTAACCTCAACAAAATTGGTACCATCATCTATCTTGAATCCCGTTTTGAAAAAATTATTGAAAGAATCCAACACCATCCTCAAGCTGAAAAGAAATTTGCAAAAAGACCCTTACTACAAGATTTAGAACAGGCTAAAAAACTCTTTTTACTTCGTGTCAAAGCATATGAAGCTTGCGCAAATCTCACGATTACAGTAGAAGATAAAACACCGCAACAAATAGCAAAAGATATATTAAAATTGATTTAGATATAATCTCTATAAAATAATAAATTTTAGAGGTTATAATGAGAGTATTAACAGGTATTCAGCCATCCGGTGCACTACATATAGGAAACTATTTTGGTGCTATAAAACAAATGATAGATTTACAAGATACAAGTGATTTATTTATCTTTATCCCCAACTATCATGCGCTCACATCACTCAAAGATCCACAAGCTTTAAAAACCAATACCATCGATGCAGCGATTAATTTCTTAGCCTTAGGTGTGGATCCACAAAAATCGACATTTTATGTGCAATCTGATGTCAAAGAAGTATTAGAACTCTATTGGATTCTCTCTGGTTACACACCCATGGGGCTTTTAGAGCGTGCCCACAGCTACAAAGATAAAGTAGCCAAAGGCATTCCTGCCAATCATTCACTCTTTTCCTATCCGGTCTTAATGGCCGCTGATATTTTACTGTATGATGCCGATATTGTGCCTGTGGGCAAAGATCAAATTCAACATGTTGAGATTGCCAGAGATATTGCTGTGAAATTCAATAATGAATTTGGCGATATTTTAACATTACCAGAATTTAGAATTGATGATAAAGTAGCTACGGTTCCAGGATTAGATGGGGCGAAGATGAGCAAAAGTTATGGCAATACTATAGAAATCTTTTGTGATGAAAAACAGCTCAAAAAAACTGTCGGAAAGATTGTGACTGACTCCACGCCGATGGAAGAGCCTAAAGATTTTACAACCTGCAATGTTTATGCATTGTGTCGTCTCTTTTTGGATGAGCAAGGAGAACAAGCATTGCAAGCACGCTATCAAAAAGGTGGTGAGGGTTATGGGCATTTTAAAATGTATCTCAAAGAGTTGATTTGGGATTATTTTGCTGAGGCTCGTGAAAAAAGAGCTTACTACCTCGAACACAAAGATGAAGTACGAGATATTTTGCACTATGGAGCGCAAAAAGCCAGAGTCATCGCACAAGAAAAAATAGAAAAAATTCAAGATATAGTTGGGATTATAAGGTAAATAAGATGTTAGATATAAAAATGATACAAAATGATTTTGAGACGGTTTGTGAAAAACTTAGAAAAAAAAGAGTCGATGAATCACTCATAGAAGATTTAAGGGTAAAATCACTAGAGTTAAAAGCTCAAAAAGCAGCGCTAGAGCCTCTCCAAGCAGACCAAAATGCCAAGAGTAAACTGCTCGGCGTTTATGCAAGAGAGAAGCGTGATGTCAGTGAGCTTAGAGCCACGCTCACCGAAAATAAAGAGAAGATAAATGTATTAAATAAAAATGTCAAAGCCCTAGAGGAAGCGCTCGGTGCTTTGGCTAAAACCATCCCAAATTTACCCGATGATGGGGTGCCAGAGGGATTAGATGAAGATGACAACGTCGAAATCAAGAAAGTCCTCACGCCTCCCGTGTTTGATTTCACACCAAAAGAGCATTGGGACTTGGATTCAAAACAAGAGTGGATTGACTTTGAGCGAGGGGTTAAACTCTCTAAAAGTAGATTTTCCGTTTTGAAAAATCAAGCAGCAAAGCTCGAGCGTGCCTTGATTAATTATATGTTAGATTTCAATACATCACGAGGTTTTACAGAAGTAGGTGTGCCTTATATCGTAAATCGTACGACACTTGAAGGTACCGGTCAATTACCAAAATTTGAAGATGACCTCTTCAAAATAGAGGGAGAAGACCTCTTTTTGATTCCCACAGCAGAAGTGCCACTTACTAATCTCTTCCAAGATGAAATTCTAAGCGCAGAAGAACTTCCTATCAAAATGACCTCTTATACCGCGTGTTTTAGAAAAGAAGCCGGTAGTGCCGGACGAGACACCCGAGGGATGATACGTCAACATCAATTTGATAAAGTAGAACTGGTGTGCATCAGTAAACCCGAAGAGAGTGATGCCATCTTTGATGAGATGGTCTCTTGCGCTAGTGATTTATTGACCTCATTGGGTCTCGCACACCGTCATCTCATGTTGTGTGGTGGCGATCTTGGCTTTAGTGCTGCAAAAACCGTGGATTTGGAAGTTTGGTTTCCCGGACAAAATAGATACAGAGAAATCAGCTCCATTTCAAATACAAGAGATTTTCAAGCCAGACGTGCAAAAATCCGATATAAAGAAGGGAAGAAAAATATTTTAGTACACACACTCAATGGGTCTTCTTTAGCGGTTGGACGTACTTTAATCGCTATTATGGAAAATTATCAAAATGCAGACGGTACTATCACCATACCGGATGTGTTACAAAAATATATGTAAAGGTATCACAATATGGCAGAAGAAGAGATCGTCATCCTTGAAGCCGACGATGGAATATCGGAGTTAGAATCACAGGATGAAGAACGCCAAGATGAAACCATCGAAGCCTCGGACAATCAGGATAAGAAGAAGAGAAAAATACTCCTTATCATCATTGCCATTATCACACTTCTTTTGCTATTACTTGTGGCAACTTTTCTCATTTTTAACCAGTCACAAACGAAAAAAGTTGCCAATATCGACACCCATAAAATCGCACAAAAACTCATAAAAAAAGAGAATTCGAGTCAATTTTCACCCTCTCGGATAGAAAGCATGATACAAAAAGCGAACATTCTGTATGAAACCGGTGAAAAGCATAAAGCACTCAAAATCTATGAGAAAATTTCAAACTTCAATGAAGCCCTATCATTTTATAACATGGGCGTCGTCAAAATGAAAGAAAAAAATTACAAAGAGGCCATACAAGCCTTCAAAAAGGCCATCCAAAATCGTGAGCAAAAGTGCATTAGTGCCATCAATGCCGCCATCAGCGCCCTACATCTTGGAGATCAAAAACTTTTTACTTATTATCTTGATCTTGCTAGTGCTTATTTGCCTGAAGATGCGAACGCCCCGATATACTCTTATGAGATGAGTTTGATTAATTATTACCGTAATTTTTATTATGAGGCACTCTCCACGCTCAAACATCCTAATAGTAAATTTTATCACTATGAGCAAAAATATCTCACATCAAAAATCTTTGCATATTTCCATCATGATAAAGATGCCATCGATGCTCTTTTAAGTAGTAATTCACCCCACAACAACCTTCCTTTGGGACTGTTATATGCACGTAATGGAGAGTACAAAATCGCTCAACGCTACTTAAAAAAAGCACAACAACACACTAATGATCCTATCCGAGTTCAAATGGCACGCGCATTGGTTGAGAATAAGTTGGGCGAATTAAAAACAGCCGCAGACTTGATGAATGACTCATTGAAACTCAACAAAAACAAGACATTAAGCACCTATGCAATTCATGTCACATTAAGAGAGTCACTCTTTGATGTCAATTTGGCACAAAAAGATTTTGAAAAGCAACTTTTTGCCAATCAAGAAAGCACGTATGCTTTAATTTTTTATTTTGCTCCCTACAAAATTTTTAATGCCTCTCAGGGCATTGAGTACACGCGAAAAGGGAGTATGAATATTTACCTTGACAAACTCAGTTCAGCGCAAACGTATCTCAAAGCCAGTTCTACATTGTCCCGGATTAATCTGAGCATATCCAAAGGCATAAAAGAGGCATTATCTAACCATATTTTCAAAGCCAATCAAACCTTTAAATCCTTAATCAAATCGTATCCCGAACATGCTATTTTGCATTATGATTTGGCTCTAACTTATGCACAAATAGGAAATTATACCTTAGCATATCGACATTTTTCCACAAGCTACCACCTTGATAATACCAATTATCTTGCTGGAATCTTTGCAATTTATTGTTCTAATCTAATCAAAAAAAATGCTACAAAATTGACAGATGATGTCAAATCTAGCATCGCCTTGGATCATACTCTAAAGGATGTCAATCGATACATGTCGCTCATCAGTTTAAGCCAAAATAACAAATTTGCAATGTCAAGATGGCTGGAAGAGAGTAAAAAAACAGATCCACTCAATCTTATATTCGATATTATCATCGCACACAAAGTCTCCAATGCTAATTTATTTCGACAAAACGTTCAAGCATTGCAAGCACTCTTGCCTAAAGATTTGATGAGTAATATCATCTTTTTTCATATGAAAAACAGTCACAAACCTATCAAAGAGTATGCAAAAGCTTTCCAAATTCGATTTAAAAACAATCATTTAAATCTCAATAGTTTTTATTATGGTCCGAGTATTGCACGCGAACAATTCACCAAACTACTACAAATTTCAGGACTTTTATTTTATGAGCGTGATGCACTAAAAGCAAAAATTCCACTTGAAACGTATGACAGGCAAGCCCTCATCTACACCTTAGCATACCTTGATATCTTTACCCACAACTTTGAGGAATCTTATGTTTTATACAACAAACTCATTGATGATTATAATCAAAAAGATTCAAAAACAATCTTCCTCGCAGCAGTCGCCGCAATCGGTGCGGGACATACGGCCAATGCGATTGCACTTTTGGAACTTTCAAAGCTTATCGACCCTGAAAATTTTGAAAGTCGCTATGCGTTGGGATTGCTCTATCAAGAAGTCAATAACTTTGCAGGAGCCTCCATACAATATATTAAAATCGGAGACTCTGGATTCACATCAAAATATTTTAGTTTTAAAATCAAAAATAACTAACATGTCAGCAACACTTTTGTTCCCAAGTTATTTTTTCACAGATTGTGATATAATGAGATTATATTGAAGGAAATGTTATGAATTACGTTGTCATTTTGATATATTTTACATGTTTCAACCTGGTGCTTTTAGCACAACCAATTACGCCAATACCACGAAATAACACCATCGATAATGCACAAAAAATACGCTTAGGAAAACAACTTTTTTTTGACCAAAGTCTATCAAAAAATAATCAAATTTCTTGTGCTAGTTGTCATCGACATCAATATGCCACAGCAGACAATCGCAGAAATTCTCCCTACTCAGACAATAAGACCAACCCAATCAACACGCCGACACTTTACAATTCAAAGTACAATTTTACACAATTTTATGATGGACGCGCATCGACACTTGAAGAGGCCATCACCCTCATGATAGAACAGAATGATACCATGCAAAGTAATATCTCAGATTTGGCTAAAAAGCTCAATCATACCGCCTACAAAAAACGCTTTGAAGCCATCTATCATGATCGCGTCAAACCCAAATATATCAGCAATGCCATCGCCGCATACATCAAAACACTCAACACCCCCAATGCCCCTTTTGATAAATATTTGCGTGGTGATGATACGGCTTTGAGTGCTTCTCAAAAAAGAGGATATTTTCTGTTTCAATCCAAAGGCTGTATTATTTGTCATAATGGGGTGAATTTAGGGGGCAATTTATTTGCTAAATTTGGTGAAATAAAACCACTTTTAAGTGATTATCTTGGCCGATACAACATCACAAAAGACCCTCATGATAAATATTTTTACAAAGTACCCACGCTTAGAAATATATCAAAAACAGCGCCTTATATGCACGATGGGCGGTTTTATAGTTTAAGAGACGTGGTGCAATTTATGCTCCAATACCAACTTGATGCATACGGAAATCGTCAAGATATCGATGATATCGTAGATTTTTTACATGCTCTTGATGGGGAAGTGCCTCATGATGTCCAATAATATATCTTTAAAATTCAAAAATCTGAGGCATTATGCAGATCAAATTATCTTAATCATTCTCGCACTCATCGGTCTCTCTTTATATATTTTTTATGAAATTAATGCGATTGATAAAAAAGAGAAGAGCTATATAAGTATTAGCAATTCCATCCACAGTTTGGAGCTCATCAATAAAGATTTTGACAACTTTTTTCTGAATCGTAAAATTGTTATTAATTATGACAAAATAGAAACAAAAATTTCTGATTTTACACACAATCTCCAATTCTTGAAAAATGCCCTCAAGAAAAGAGGATACGATCCCTATCTTGAGAAAATCAAAACAGACTTTTCCACCAAAAAGGAAATCATCGAAAAATACAAATCTTATAGTGCTTTTAGTTTATATACCCTGCTTTATATCATCAATAATACACGAGATATAAAAGCGCGCACCAAAGGTACGCTTAGTGAAATCAAACAGATTCATACACACATTGATGCATCCTTGTATAGTTTAATCGAAACGTATTTAAATCTAGATATCAATAAAAACCAGATTGATCAAAGCCTTGCGATGTTAAAAGATAGAGACATACCCCATCCAAATGCGATTCAATTATTGGAACAAATGAAAACAACATTGGAAAAAATTACCTATGTCGATGGATTGAGAAAAAAAGCAGCTTTGATTCCGCTAGAGAATGACATTACGACGCTAAATACAAAATTTAATCAAGAGCATAATAGGCTTGTGTATCATCAAAATAGGATTTTATATATTATTTTTACACTCTCTGTTTTTCTTATTTTATTGCTATTTTTTACCTATATTAGAACGCTACAAATTAAAAAAGAATTGCTCGCTTTTAAATATGCCGTTGAAAATAGTGATGATTCTATCGTCATCACAGACAAAGACCGCCTCATCACTTATGTTAATGATGCCTCTGTCAAGACATCTGGATACCGTTACGACGAGGTGATTGGAAAAAATCCAAATATATTACGCTCCGAACAACTCTCTCAAGATTTTTATGATGAAATCAATCGGGTATTAGCCAGCGGT
The DNA here is from genome assembly GCF_036556685.1 of Sulfurospirillum sp. 1612. Classification (NCBI taxonomy): domain Bacteria; kingdom Pseudomonadati; phylum Campylobacterota; class Epsilonproteobacteria; order Campylobacterales; family Sulfurospirillaceae; genus Sulfurospirillum; species Sulfurospirillum sp. 1612. The sequence goes on along the minus strand of NZ_CP140614.1, from coordinate 788,018 downwards.
AGAAAATGGTCAGGAGAATTTATCAATAAGAAAAAAAATGGTGAAATATATTACGAAAAATCCTCCATTACGCCAATGATGACCAATAACAAACTAACCGGATACTTAGCTATCAAACTCGATGTTACTGATTATGTGCACCAAAAAGAGAAAATGGAATACTTAGCCTATCATGATAGTCTCACCGCCTTGCCTAATCGTTTGTGCCTTAAAAATATGTTATTTAATATGAAAAATGACCTCAATCACAACATTCTATCGCTACTTTTTATCGATATTGATGGATTTAAGACGATTAATGATGCGATTGGTCATGAAACGGGTGATGAGATTTTGAAGAAAATCGCCCACATGTTATGCGCCTATACCAAAAAAGACAATAGTGTCTTTCGTATCGGAGGAGATGAGTTTGCAATTTTATCTTTGGATAAAGACGATGAGAGTATTCGCATCGCTCATGATATTTTGAATCTCTTTAAAGATTTGATTATTATCGACAACTTCAAATCGCGCATCAGTATTAGCATCGGAATTGCCACGTGTGTCGATGGGCGCAAAGATACCGCTACTTTAATCAAACAAGCAGATATTGCACTCAACCAAGTCAAAGAACATGGGAAAAATTCTTATATGGTCTTCAACAAAGAACTTTCAGATAGAATACAACAAAAATGGCAAATTGAACAAGCCCTAGCAACCGCACTGAAAAATCACGAATTTTATGTCGTGTATCAACCAAAATACAACCTCAAAAGCAAAAAACTCATCTCACTTGAGGCGTTGATTCGGTGGAATCATCCAAAATTAGGACAAATCCCTCCGGATTATTTTATACCCATTGCAGAAGATTTGAGTCTCATCCATGAAATTGGAAACTTTGTGTTTCGCAAAGCATGTGAAGACTTTACTATTATCAAGCAACAGTACCCCTATTTAGAAAATATATCCGTCAACGTATCGGCCTCACAACTGGTCAATAAAACTCTTTTGCGGGATTTTCAATCTATCATGGACGCATGCCATGTGAAGGCAACCGACATCGGTATCGAAGTAACAGAGACGCACATTATGTATGATATTGATGAAAATATCACCTCGTTACAACAAATGAGAGAGGAAGGATTCCAAATTGTCCTCGATGATTTTGGTACGGGATACGCCTCGATGGCTTATCTCAAAAATTTGCCGATTGAAGTATTGAAAATAGATAAAACTTTTGTTGATAATATTTCTATTGATGCCAGTGACATTAATATCGTCAAAGCGACCATTGCGATTTCTAGAAGTTTGGGATATAAAACAGTCGCGGAGGGAATTGAGACTAAAGCACAAGAAGATATATTGAGAAATCTCGGAGTGGATGAGGGACAAGGTTATTTCTACTCAGAGCCAAAGACACGAGAAGCATTAATCGCATTGATTAAAACAATTTCGTGATCTTGCACAGGACATGCAAGATCACAAAAAATTAAATCCCTTTAGTAAGAGATCTCAAATCTTCTTTCATAGAAATATAACTATTTAAGGCACCAATATAAGCTTTCGCCGTTGCTTGCATCGTATCAACGCTTAATCCATGACCTAAGATGGCAGGTTTTCCTTCCTCAAATACGACCTTCACAATCACTCTGGCAAGCGCATCCTTGCCTTGCGTAACAGAATCAACTTTATACTCTTTCAAGCGTCCCTCAGCTCCACAAACGCGGTCAATGACTTTAAATATGGCATCCATCGTACCATTACCAATCGCAGCATCGGTAATCTCTTTGCCATCATGTCGAATCGTCACAGCAGCACTAGGTACACCTCCTGGGTTACAATCAGAAAGTTGCAAGGTAACCAATTCAAATACTTCAGAGATTTTAATAATCTCAGCCGATACCAATGCTCGAATATCATCATCAAAAATCTCTTTTTTTGAATCTGCTAATACTTTAAATTTATCAAAAGCGATATTGACCTCTTCATCGCTTAAACTATAGCCTAAACTGCACAATTTATCTTTAAAGGCGTGACGTCCTGAGTGTTTACCCATGACAAGTGAATTGTTATCCAAACCGATATCTTTGGCATTCATAATTTCATACGTTTGTGCATATTTCAAGACGCCATCTTGATGGATACCACTCTCATGAGCAAAAGCATTTTTACCGACAATTGCCTTATTTGGTTGTGGCTCAATACCCGTAATCGTTGACACCAACTTACTTGATGGATAAATCTCTTTAATATTGATATTGGTATGATAATCAGAAAAAACATCTTTTCTTGTTTTTAATGTCATCACAATCTCTTCCAAAGCCGCATTTCCGGCACGCTCACCAAGTCCATTGATAGTACACTCAATCTGTCTTGCACCATTTTCGATGGATTCAATAGAGTTAGCCACCGCCAAACCCAAATCATTATGACAATGCACCGAAAGAATGGCACGCTCTTTTACACTCTCTTGTAATGTTTTGATGATAGCGCCCATCTCTTGAGGCAATCGATATCCAACGGTATCTGGGATATTTAATGTCGTCGCTCCGGCTTCAATCACAGCATCTAATATCTCTTTCAAAAAGCCAATATCACTCCGTCCGGCATCTTCACAGCTAAATTCGACATCATCACAGAATGTTTTGGCATAACGCACAGAATCCACTGCTCTTTTGATGACCTCTTGGGGTGTCATTTTTAATTTGTATTCCATATGAATTGGACTGGTTGCGATAAAGGTATGAATCCTTTGCTTGTTCGCATTTGCAATGGCATGAGCGGCTGCTTTTATATCACCATCTAAGGCTCTTGCTAATGAGCAAACAGTCGAATTTTTCACTTGTTCACTGATTCTTTTAATCGCACCAAAATCGCCAGGACTCGCTGCTGCAAAACCTGCTTCGATGACATCAACACCCAATTTTTCTAATTGCAATGCAATTTGAATCTTCTCTTCTGTATTCATAGAAGCACCGGGGCTTTGTTCACCATCTCGTAATGTTGTATCAAATATTATTATATCTTTCATTTTAATTTTCCTTAATTTTTTTGTTGGTTATGGGTTGTAAAGTAAAGTAATAATTAGAGGCTGAGGAGGTTTTGCAGGAGGGCGTTTTTGATTTCTATCTTTGGTAAAAATTTTAATGATTTTGTAATTCCGATGTCTACACCGTTCACTCTGTCTCCTTTAAATTAAATTTGTCATTCATTATACTAATTTTTTCTATATTTTGCAATTGTAAAATTATAAATCGCTCGTACCACCCCATAAAAGAGATAAGCGGTAACAATAATCGTAATACTTTCGACTGGATAAATATAAACCAACGAAAACACCATCACAAGATAGACCAGCACTTTGATAAAATTGGGTTTTCTCAGATTGATTTTCTTAAAGCTTGGATATCGAAAATTACTCACCATCAACAGGGCAAGCATCGCAATGCCCACCAAAATAGCGATATTGTAATCCTTGAAAAAAACATATTTTTCATGCACTAAAATCCACATAGTCAGCACAACAGCCGCAGTTGGAATCGGAACACCGATAAAGACCGAAGGCTCATTGATTCCTATCATGACATTAAATCGCGCCAGACGAATTGCGCCAAAGACTACAAACATCGCGGTCAGTAAAGAGCCAACTTTACCATAATGAATCCCGATGCTATAATAAAACAACATCGCAGGTGCGACACCAAAAGCCACAATATCGGCTAGCGAGTCAAACTCAGCACCAAATTTACTTGAGGTATTGGTAAGACGGGCAACACGCCCATCAAGTCCATCAAATATCAAAGAGAGTAAAATATAAAGAGCGGCTTTATCAAAATCACCCTTAGCAGAAGCCAGCACACTAATAACTCCGACGAAAATACTCGCCGCAGTAAAAAGATTGGGAAATATATATATTAGTTGTATTTTATTTTGATTATTATTGGTGCTCTCAGTCTCACTCATGTGATGCAACCTTGGATGAAAAATAACCCAAAACACTCTCACCTGCTTTCACTTTATCTCCTAAATTTACTTTTATTCTCACACTCAATGGCAATAATAATTCCACCTTGCCATCAATCAAAACGCCTAATCGTTCAGCGAATTTTAATCGTCCAATAGTTTTAAACAAGTCAATTTTTCTAGCAAAAAAGCCACTATTGACAATCATGATAATCATCCCAAAACTTGAAGTAAAAGACAAAATGGCCCGTTCATTTAGTTTTTTTGAAATATGATGATCCACATCAACAAACAATCCATGTATCATTCGTGTTTTGTTAAAAGAGACCGATGCGGGTGACCTCAAGATGGACGCATCCAAGATGTTTTTACGAATCTCCACTTTTAAAAATTCTGTCTTATCTTTGAGAACGACTTTGGATATATTGGTAATCTTTCCATCAATCGGAGCCAAAACCGACATCTTGTCATCTTCGGCTGGAATGCGTTCAAAATTTCTAAATACAAAAGCAGATAAGAGAAATAAAAATAAAAATAACCAACTCCAACACTCAAAAAAATAAGAGAACAGGAACAATACGAAAAAAAATCCAACATACGACCACCCCTCTTTTGCGATCAGTTGTGTGGTCGTATGAGATCTAAGCATCGTTTTGGTCTTCTTTGTCATCAATACTGCTAGTTTCAGTCCTTGCATGCATTTTGGTTGGCATATTGTTCTCCTTCTCAAAAGTCGAGATAATCGATCGCAACATGTCACCATCAATCGTTTCATCTTCTTTGAGTTTATCAACGATACGTTCAATACACTCACGATACTCTTCTAATCGACCTTTGACAATTTCATAACGTTCATTCAACATGGTTTTAATATGTTGATCTAAATTTTCAGCCATTTTTTCACTGTATTCTTTGGTGCTGCCACCCATCAAGAAAGTATTTCTCTGTTTCTCTAGGACCATTAAGCCAGCTACATCACTCATACCGTAGATACCGACCATGGACTTGACGATGTCTGTCGCGCGTTCTAAGTCATTGCCCGCCCCTGTTGAGATTTCACCCAAGAATACCTCTTCTGCGGCACGACCTCCCAATAGGACGTCAATTTCTGCAACAAGTTCATGTTTTTGCATTAAAAATTTATTTTCTTCTGGCGTGTTAAGCGTATAACCAAGTGCTGCCAATCCTCTTGGAATAATAGAGACTTTAGAGACGCTTTTCGCCCCTTTTGTTGTCTCAGCGATGAGGGCATGACCACTCTCATGATAAGAGACAATTTTCTTCTCTTCAGGATTAATGCGTCTGCTCTTTTTCTCTAACCCTGCAATGGCTCGCTCGACCGCTTCAATCATATCTTTTTGTTCTACAAATTCTTTACTTTTTCTACCGGCCAAAAGTGCCGCTTCATTGATAATATTGGCAAGATCTGCACCCGCTAGTCCCGCTGTCATTCTTGCAATTTCTTCAATCTTAATATCTTTTGATAATTTGATATCCGTAACATGGACTTTTAAAATATCAACCCGTCCTTTAAAATCTGGCTTGTCAACCAAAACTTGTCGGTCAAATCGTCCCGGTCGCAACAGTGCCGCATCTAAAACTTCAGGTCTATTGGTCGCGGCTAAAACAATAACAGGAGATTTATCAGAGCTAAAACCATCCATCTCTGCTAGAAGTTGGTTGAGGGTTTGTTCACGCTCATCATTACCGCCCATCTGTCCATTGGCCGCCCTACTCTTACCAATGGCATCAATTTCATCGATGAAGACAATCGCAGGAGCCTCTTTTTTTGCATTTTCAAACAAATCTCGCACACGACTCGCTCCCACACCGACAAACATTTCAATAAAGCTTGAACCTGAAACAGAGAAAAACGGTACATCCGCTTCCCCCGCTACGGCTTTGGCAAGAAGTGTTTTACCAGTACCTGGAGGGCCTACTAAAAGGACCCCTTTGGGTATCTTTGCACCCAGATTGATATAACGACTTGGATGCTTCAAGAAATCAACAATCTCTTTCACCTCTTCTTTGGCTTCTTCGACACCGGCCACATCGCTAAACGTGACTTTTGGTTTTTCTGAATTGACTAGCTTTTTACTGCTCCCCATCCCTAAGATGCCGCCACCCATATTTTTTTGCATGCGGTTTGCCAAAAGCATCCAAATACCAAAAAATATAAAAATAGGCAATACCCAAGAGAAGAGAATTTCAGAAAAGACATTGCTTTCGTTAAATCCACCGTATGGGATCTTCTTCGCTTCTAGTTGAGAGATGAGATTGTTGTCTCCTTCAACTTTTTTCACGATAAAAACATCTTTGACGGGACCATTTTGCATGTATGCTCGAATCACGGTCTGACCGATGGCTACATAGGAGAGTTTCCCCTCTTTTACCATCTCTTTAAATTGATAATAATTGATATTTTTGGTCACTGCATTGGCAGTTGATCCCACTGAATTATTAATCATTCCATCATTTGGAGTTATAAAATTTTTGAAAATGACGATTACTATAATCGAAAAAATTGCAAAAACCAACAAAGGGTTTTGATTAAAAAAATTGTTCCCTTTTTTGTTTTGATTGTTATTATTGTTATTATTATTTTGTGCCATCTATTACCTTTTTAAAACTAGTGTGTACCATTCGTTTCTTTTATATTTTTCGACAAGCTCCATTTGCTGAAACTTCGTGTGTACTTTATCTACATATTTATCTAATATTCCTGAGAGTATCAATACTCCACCTGGTTTTACGTGTTTTATCAAATCTTGGCTCAACATCACCAATACATCTGCGATGATATTTGCGACAACAACATCATAAGTATTGTGGCTAAAATTCACCGAACCCACCCAAGCCTCATGATAATTGACATGGTTGAGTTTGAAATTCTCTTGCGCACTCTCTATCGCTTGTTCATCGGTATCACACAAATCAACAACAGCACCCAATTTCGCCGCAACAATCGATAAAATACCGCTGCCACAACCGACATCTAGAAGTGTATCATCTTTTTGTAAATAATTTTGCAATTGTAAGATACAGCCATAAGTGCTCTCATGATGTCCTGAGCCAAAAGCAAGTGCGGGATTGATGATGATATTTTGTTTTTCATCATCCGGTGCTTCCCAATCTGGTCGAATATAAAAGTTACCGACGCTAATTGGCTTGATAGATTCTTGATATTTTTTGATCCAATCTTCGTTTTTTTTCACTTTAATATCTGTTTTGATTTGAATCTCATGTTGCGTTGCAAGCGACATCTTCGTCGCAAATTCGTTTAAGGCAAAACGCAGCATTTCCATATCATCATTGCTTCTTACGATGATATCTCCATCTTTTTCTTCAATGGCTTCATAACCCAATGTAAAAATAAAATCTATAAAATCAGCATAATTTGAATCAACACGCAGATAGAGTTCATGATAGGTTTGTTCCATATGTTAGCCTAAAACGTCCTCTAATTTTTCTTTTAAAACCTGTGGAGTAAAAGGTTTTACGATGTAATTGTTCACCCCTGCTTTCAGTGCAGTAATCACTTCAGATTTGCCCCCTTCAGTCGTCACCATGATAATCGGCAATTCTTGATATTTAGCATCTGCTCGTACCTTTCGGACAAGTTCTAAGCCATTCATCTCAGGCATATTCCAATCTGTAATCAACATATCAATATCACTATTTTTCTCCATGACCTGCCATGCATCCACTCCATGCTCTGCTTCTAATACATCAGTATATCCCAATCGGGCCAATGTATTTTTGATAATACGTCGCATCGTTGAGCTGTCATCTACCACTAACAATTTCACTCGAATCCTTTGTGATTTTTACTTTAAGTTTATAAACTTTATATAAATAATTCATATTATTCTAACCTAATTTACTTTGAAGTTACTTTAAAAGCTTCTCTTAGGTCAATCGTCCCCTCATAGAAGGCTTTTCCGATAATGGCGCCTGAGACTTTGTTGGTCTCTTGTAATGCAATAATATCCGATAAATCTTTGACCCCACCACTAGCAATAGTATCTACTCCTGAGGCTTGGGCAATTTGCAATGTAAAATCAACATTGACCCCACTCAATGTGCCATCTTTGCCAACATCGGTACAGATGATGGCTTCTACTCCCGCATCGGCAAATTCTCGCGCCAAATCCGTCGCTCTCATGGTTGATTTCTCAGCCCATCCCTCAACAGCGACAAAACCATCAATCGCGTCAATGCCTACGACAATACGGTATTTTTTTGTCATAGCTTTGACAAAATCGGGGTCTTTGAGGGCAATCGAGCCTAAAATAATACGGTCAATCCCCAAATCAATATAGCGCTTAATCGTTGCTTCATCACGAATACCCCCACCCAACTCCAAAGAGAGATTGCAATGTCGTCGTATCTTTTCGATTTGTTCGAGATTTTTAGGTTCTCCCGCAAACGCACCGTTTAAATCGACAAGATGAAGCCATTTTGACCCCATATCTTCAAAACTTTTTGCTAATACCCAAGGTTCATTTGAGTAAATCTTCGCACTATGCATCAAGCCTTTTGTCAGCCTCACCGCTCTCCCGTCTTTCAAATCAATAGCCGGTAAAATATCCATCTATAACTCCACAAAATTTTTCAATATTTTCAGTCCATTATCATGAGACTTTTCAGGATGGGGCTGAAAGCCAAACACATTCTCTTTTTGAACGACGCTGGCAAATTCATATCCATATTTTGTCTTCCCAATCGTCACCGCATCATCACATACGACATGAAAACTATGCACAAAATAGAGATAGACCTCTTTTTGAAGTCCCTTTAAAAGAGGGGAATCTTGTTGGATAAAAATTTCATTCCATCCCATATGCGGCACTTTGAGCTTGGAAGAAAATCGTGTTTTATCAAAGGCTACGACTTCGCCTTCAATCAGACCAAGCCCTTGCGTCGTGCCAAATTCACAACTACTTTCAAACAAAAGTTGCATCCCCAGACAGATTCCAAGGAGTGGTTTGCCACTCTGGGCAAATGCTTGAACAGCCTCTTTCATCCCTGTGCTCTCTAAGCTTGCCATCGCATCACCAAAGGCTCCAACACCGGGCAAAATAATCTTATCATATGCTTGCAATTTGGTGTGATCTTGCACAATATCAACTTTTGAGCCAATCTTCTCAAAGGCATTATAAACGCTTCTGAGATTTCCCATATTATAATCAACAACAGCTATCATTTGAGTATCTCCTTGGCTGTTTGGATGAGGGCATTCATCTGCGTCTCATACTCTTTTGCTTTTTGCGCATCGGTGGATTCAAATCGTGTCACCAATACCGGAGTGGTATTGCTCGCACGCACCAATCCCCATCCTGCATCAAAAATCACCCGCACACCATCGACATCGATGATATCTTTGATCCGCGGAAATCCCTTCGGCGGATTTTTCAGTAGCGTTTTTATCTGCTCGATGAGGGCAAATTTCTCTGATTCTGTAGTCTGTACTTTAATCTCTTCGGTGGAATATACTCTTGGCAACGCCTCGATGCGTTGATTGACATTGAGACCGTTTTTGATTAGCTCAATCATCCGAAGTGTCGCATAAATCGCATCATCATAACCAAAATAACGATCATTAAAGAAAAGATGCCCACTCACCTCAGCGGCAAAATCTGCTTGAAGTGTGGCAATTTTTACTTTGAGATTACTGTGTCCGGTTTTGTATATGATGGCTTTGCCATAGGCATTGATTGTATCATACATCACTTGGGAACACTTCACTTCACCAATCACGGTAGGGTTTTGCATCGCTTCAGAGTACAAAATCGCCATAATATCACCTTTGACATTGTGCTTTTTGGTCAAAAATGCCAAGCGATCGGCATCTCCATCATAAGCAAAACCATACTGAAAATCACCGGCTAACTCTTTTTTGATATCTATCAAATTCTCTTCAATCGTTGGGTCAGGATGGTGATTTGGAAATGCACCATCAGGATTGGCATAGAGCGCTTTGTAATGAAAGCCCAAGCGATCAAAAATATCTAAAATGACCACTCCCGCCACGCCATTGCCACAATCTAGTACCACAGGAGTATCAAAGCCTTTGAGATGGGCAAATTCACGTACCATAAAATCAATATAAAGCGTTTTGGCATCGATTTTTTTGCACGCGGTGTTATCTTCGATTTTTACATCAATATTTTTAATGACTTGATCCCCAAGAGCATAAATATCTGCCCCAAAAAACGGCTTTTTATCGATTGTGATTTTAAAACCATTATACTCACTTGGATTGTGTGAGCCGGTGATCATGATACTCGCATTTGGCGTGAGGCCATCAAACTCTTGATAATTGCTAAAATAATTCACCGGTGTTGCGACAAGCCCCATGCATAGGACTTGGCAGCCTGCTTGATTTAAACCACTAGTTAAATACTCACACAAAATCGGTGAATGACTACGTGCATCATAGCCAATCGCGACAACACCACCAAGTGGCTTGAATTTTAATCCTAAAAAATAACCGATAAGTTTGGTCGTTTGTTCGTTGAGTTCCTTCTCAAAAATCCCCCGTATGTCATACTCTCTAAAGATACTATTCACCCTCTAGTTCCCTTTGTATTGATGCGTTAAAAACCTCGGTATAAGATTTATCGGCATTTAATTTTGTGCCCATTATAGCTAAGCTTCTTTTAAAATCCTCTATTGTCACATTACCTTTTAGCAATTCATATTTTAAAAAGAGCCAATAGGTATTTAAAACATCGCTCTCGCAATACTCTTGGATTTTTTCAAGTTCATCAGCATAATAGAGCTCCATCACTTGATCGCCTTTGACATCATATTTGCCAGGAGCTCCTATCATCGTACACAAGACATCGAGTTTTAGACCTCGTGCGGCGCCAAATTCTGAGATATGATCCATCAAATCAATATGAAATCTGTTGGAAAAGCGGTAGCGATAATTATCCCATTTGTTTTTATTTAGCATGTTATTGTCAACTTCAAAATAAGCCGGACAGGAGAGAGAATATTTCATCGCACGTATCATCAAAAGTGGCATATCAAAACTTCTGCCATTAAAGCTAATGAGTTTTGGATTCTGTCGGTCAATAAAAACTAGAAAGTTTTTAATCATCTCTTTTTCATTCGCACCTTCGATGGAGCTTACCTTTTTAAAAGTCCCATAATCATCAGCAATCACAGCACTAATCGTGATGATTTTATGATAAGGCAAGGGCAAGAAACTACTGCCGCTTTTGGCTTCTTGCTCATCCATGGCACTGAGGGAAACATCAATATCTTCGCCTTCTAAATGCAACGTATCACGAATCAAATCAGCATCGGGAATTGTTTCAATATCAAAAACGCATATCATTTAGTACCTCTTTATCTTTATTTTTGTACAATTATATCTTATTAAAAAAGGAATCAAACTTATATGAGAATAGCCATCGTAAAACTCTCAGCTCTTGGGGATATCATCCATGCCATGATTATTTTGCAATACATCCATAAGAATTTAGAAAATGCTCATATTGATTGGTTTGTAGAAGAGCGCTTTGGCGATGTTTTGAGATATAATCCTCATATTGAAAATATCTATACACTCCGACTAAAAAACAATAAATTACATCTTTTTGAGGAGTATCAAAAACTCAAAAAATTTGTCAAACAACATCCTTATGATCTTATCATCGATATGCAAGGCTTGATTAAATCTGCCATCGTCGCTCGGCTTATTGGTCGCAATGTCATCGGATTTGACAAGCACTCACTGCGTGAATCGCTTGCGGCATTTTTGTATACCAAAAAAATCACCATCGCCTATGAAGAGAATGTCATCTTTCGCAATATGACCCTTGTCTCACAAGCGCTAAGTTTTAAGATGCCAGATATCTTGCAAAAAGAGTCTTTTTTATTTGCCTCAAGCACATCGAAAATCAAACCCCGACTTTTGATTGTGGTGGGCTCATCTTGGGAGAGTAAAATCTATCCCAAAGAGCATTTTATCAAGATCATCAATGCGCTTAATGTGAGAACTTACATCTCATGGGGAAATGAAAAAGAGCGAGATACGGCCTCGTTTATCTGTCATCATACTCCTGCCACATTATTGCCAAGACTGAGCTTAGATGAACTCAAAGCGGTTGTATCCAATAGTGATTTAACCATCGGGGCAGACAGTGGCCCCACCCACATGGCATGGGCGCAGAATCGAGCTAGCATCACTATATTTGGTCCGACTCCTAGTCGTAGAAATACGCTACAAACCCCCATCAACAAAACCGTCGATTGCAAGAAAACGATTCATGCTAGAGCGTTAAACAAAGAAGATTTTTGCATCAAAAATATTGACCCAGAAGAGATCATTACGTTGGCAAAGGAGCTTTTAGCATGCTAGATTTTTTCTATCTTACTATCTTTAAAATATTTGTCTTTATTGTCAAATATACGCCAAGAGTTGTGACAAATTGCATCTTAGATTTTCTTGCATTTATGGCCTATACGCTAGATAAAAAACATCGAAAAATTGCACGCGTTAATCTTGATTTAGCCTATGAAGAGAGGATGAGTGATGAAGAAAAAAAACGTATCATCAAAAAATGCTATAAAAACCTCCTCTATAATCTTAGAGATTTTGTGGAAAATCAAGGTATCAGCACTGAAAAATTATTAGGTAAAATTCGCATCCACAATCAAGATATTTATGATCACGTCAAGAAAAGTGGACATGCTATCATCTTTCAAACTGCTCATTATGGAAATTGGGAACTTTTACCCCTCGCAATTGGAGCATTATACGGTAAATTGTGGGGAGTGGGGCGCAACTTGGATTCTCCGAGGATGAATCAAATTTTACAAAAAAACCGTGAGCAATTTAATGTTCATATGCTTGAAAAACAAGGCGCTATAAGAGGATTATTAAGAGGTCTCAAAGATGGCGACAATGTCGGTCTTTTGGTGGATCAAAATACCACAGAAAAAGATGGAATCTTGATTGACTTTTTTGGTAAACGTGCCAGACACACGCCCTCAGCCGCATTGATGGCACGAAAAACGGGTGCTGTCATCATACCAACATTCATCACAACCCAGGATTATCAAACCTATGATATCACCTTTTATGAGCCAATTGTGACGCATCGAAGTGAACATCATGATACCGATATCAAACAAAGTGTCCAAGCACAAGCAGATGTTACACAAAAGGCGATTGAGCAAAAACCCGATGAGTGGTTTTGGCTACATAGGCGTTGGAAAAACCAATATGAGGAGTTATATAAATGAATCTATCAATTGTAATTTTGACATTTAACTCCCAAAAATATCTTCATGATGTTTTGCAATCTGCCCTCTTTGCTGATGAAGTACTCTTACTTGATTCTGGTTCTACGGATGAGACGCTAAATATCGCCAAAACTTTTCCAAACGTCAAGATTGTCACACAAACGTGGTTGGGCTTTGGCAAACAAAAACAAGCAGGTGTCGAGGCAAGTCTCAATGATTGGGTCTTTGTCTTAGACAGTGATGAAATCATAACAGAAAAGTTAAAAGATGAAATTATTGCCACGTGTAAAAAACCAAAACACAAGGCCTACACGGTACCAAGACTGAATTATTTTTTTGGAAAGCCCATCAAAAGATGTGGCCTTTATCCTGATGCAACGTTGCGACTTTTTGATAAAAGATTTGCCAAATTTAGTGAAGATGACGTCCACGAAAAAGTTATTACTAATGAAAAAGTCGGTAAACTAACACATCATATGTTGCATCTGGCATATAGCAACATCGAAGAATTTATAAACAAACAAAATCGATATTCAAGTTTAAATAAAAAAAGCAACCTATTCAAAGCCATAGCGAGCCCTTATTGGACATTTTTTAAAATTTATATCTTGAGACTTGGCTTTCTTGAGGGAAAAGCAGGTTATATTATCGCAAAATTATATGCACAATACACCTTTTGGAAATATATTAAATGAAAAAAATCTTGGTAATGAAGTTTAGAAATATTGGAGATGTGTTACTTATCACTCCTCTATTAGAGAACCTAAAACTTGCCTTTCCTGATGCCATCATCGACGTGGCCTTAAATGAAGGAACACAAGAGATGATCCGTCTCAACCCCTATGTTGATACTATCAGAATCTACGATAGAGCACAAATCAAATCTTTAGGTTTTTTTAAAAGAATTTATAAAGAGATAGCCTTTGCCTACTCAATTAGAGAGAAAAAATATGATATTGTCATCAATACAACAGAGGGTGATCGAGGGGCACAACTCGCACTTTTTAGTGGTGCTAAGATAAAAATCGGATACAAACCAAACAAAAATAAATTACTACAAAATGTCTTTACCCATTTACTACCACCACAAGAATTTCGCCATACTATCGAGTGCAATCTTGATGCATTAAGAGTTTTAAATCTTCCGGTTAAAGAAAAAAAAGTTGCCATCTATTGGGCAAAAGAGGATGAAGATATTATCGATAGCATGCTTGTCAAACAAGATTTTATCCATATTCATCCTGTTTCAAGATGGCTTTTTAAATGTATCAACGACACAACCATGGCAGAAATTATCGATTTTTGTAAAAATACCTTGAATCAAGAGGTCATTTTAACCGCTTCAAATGATCCTTTTGAAATTCAAAAAATCGAAGCTATTTTGGCACAATGCACCAGTAACCCTCTCAATTTTGCAGGGAAATTGACACTCAAACAAACAGCAGCACTCAACAAAAAAGCCAAAATGTTTATCGGAGTAGACACAGCGATTATGCATATGAGCGCAGCTAATGATACGCCGGTACTTGCATTTTTTGGACCAAGTGGTGCCGACCATTGGGGACCTTGGGATAATGAACTAATGCAAAGCGGCTATACCACACGCAAGGGAATCAGAACGATGGGAAAACATACCGTCATCCAAGAAGATTGGGACTGTGTTCCTTGTGGCAAAGATGGTTGTAACGGAACTAAAGTGAGTGATTGTTTGATGCATTTAGATCTTAATACCATTCAAAAAACTATTAAAAAGATGTTATCATGAAGAAATCAATCCGAGTACTCCATACCGAATGGTCTGATGGCTGGGGTGGACAAGAAATTCGTATTATCAACGAAATGTTGGCAATCAGAGAAAAAGGTATCGAAGTATTTCTCGCATGTCGAGATCACGCTAAAATCAAAGAAAAAGCACAAGAACACAATATTCAAACGTTTATCCTACCTTTTAATGGTAGTTATGATTTGCAAACGATTTGGAAACTTTACAAAATTATCAAAAAACATCATATTGATATTATCAACACACACAGTGGCAAAGATACTTGGACTGGAGGACTTGCTGCAAAACTAGCACATGTCAAGTTTATCCGAACCAGACACCTTTCTAATAGAATCAATCCTTCACGATTAAACTTTATCAATGAATTGGCAGATTTTATCTTTACCACGGGAGAGAGTGTCAAAACTGCTATGATTCAAAACAATCGTATCAAACCTGAGAAGATTTTATCTATCCCCACAGGAATAGATGAGAGAATTTTTGATCCTAAAAAATATGATGCAGTTAAAGAAAGAGAAATTCTTGGAATAGAAAAAGATGAAATAGCCATAGGGATTATCGCAGTTTTAAGAAAATTCAAAAGACACGATCTTTTTATAAAAGCGGCAAAACAATTAATAAAAAAACACAATAATCTCAAATTTTTTATAGCTGGAGATGGACCGAAAAACGATGAATTACATCAATTAGTTAAAACATTGAATTTAGAAAATCATATACGATTTTTAGGACATGTCAAAGAGCCCGCTAAGATTTTGGCTGCACTAGATATTTTTGTTTTAACATCTGATTCTAATGAAGGTGTCCCACAATCTGTCATGCAAGCACTCTTGATGCACAAAAAAGTCATCGCAACAAATGCAGGAAGTACAAAAGATTTATACCATGAGAACAATTTTTTACTAATCAAGACAAATGATTTACAAGCTATTATTCAAGCTATCGAATCACTTTTGAAAAATCCAAATCAATTAAATTTACAAAGAAATATTATCATTGATCACTTTTCAAAAAATGTTATGGCTAAAAATATCATTGAAGTTTATAAGCAACTTTGCGCTGAGAAAGCCGTACCATTATGAAAATTTTGAACTATGTAGATAAACTATTACCTTTATTCAAAAAAAGAAGTGATAAAAAAATATTTCATAATATTCTTGTAGTATCTAATACAGGACTTGGTGATACAATCCTAGCAACACCTGCAATAAAAACATTGAGAAAAAATTTTAAAGATATCCATATTACTTTTTTAATACACAAAAATATTTATCCTTTATTTGAGAATTTTGAATATGTGGATGATTTTTTGTTTTACTCAAGAGGCATCATCAATCAAATTACTTTAGTAAAACAGTTAAGAAAGAAAAAAATCGATACAATTTTTCTACTGCATTCTAATGGCCCCGAAGATATTTTTTTCTCTATTTTAAGCGGAGCTTGCAACATTCTCAAAATGACAAGCAATAAAAATCATGAGTATCAACATATATTTTTAAATACATTAACAAGTAAAAAACAACATATTATAGAAGAAAAACTTGATCTTATCAGAGTTTTCAAACCTAAAATTATCGATACAAAAATGGAAATATCGAAAAAATTCACCCTTAAAAAAGGCATATTGCAAAAAGAAAAAAATTATCGATACATCGGCCTACAAATAGGAGCACAAGATAGTTATAAAATGTGGCCTATTGATAAATTTATCGAATTATCCCGTCATCTATTAGATACTTATTCGTGTAAACTTGTTCTATTGGGTGCTACTGCTTTAGAACAAAAATTAACGAGGCATTTATCCCAGGCATTAGAAGATCCTACCCATATTATTAATAAATGTGGAAAATCAAGTCTTACAGAATTAGCCTATATTACAAAAGAATTAGATTTATTAATAACCAATGATACTGGAACTATGCATTTGGCAGTTGCCTTACAAACTCCTACTATTTCCTTATTTGGACCAACCGATTCAAAGATGTATGGACCTTATCAAGATGAAAAATTACATGACATTATTCAAAAAGATGGTTTTTTTGTCAATAGCGTTCCAAAAAAACAACGAACAAATAAAGGAATGGATCTTATAAGCGTTGCTGAAGTGATAGCTCTACTTGAAAGAAGGTTACTAAAGAATGATTGATTTAACAAACAAAAAAATCCTACTTGTACGAAATGACAATATTGGTGATTTGATCTGCACTACCCCTGCAATCGAAGCTTTGCGAAAAAAATATCCAAATAGCCAAATCGATATTGTCGTCAATAGCTATAACTATAGCGCCATCGATCACAATCCTTTTGTCGATAAAATCTACTGCTACACGAAACCAAAACATAAAAAAAGTCTTTTGGATAAGCTCAAAGCAGGATGGGGAAAACTCAAAATTTTATTAGCCATTCGAAGAGAAAAATATGATGCTGTTGTTGTCTTTAGAAGTGATTACTCCAAATCAGCAGAACTTTTTTCGAACATCACAACAGCCACCTATAAAGTCGGTGTGAAAAATCCAAAAGGGAAGGATCATTTCAATATTCATATCCCCGTTGATGATACAAAACACGAGGTGGAATTTTGTTTTGATTGTCTTAAAGAATTTGGTGTCAAATATCATGATGAAAAGACACTATTTTATGTACCAAAGTCTCTTAGCACTAAATATTCTCAATTTCAAGGATTTATCCTATTTCACATCTCTTCACGAAAAGTAGAGAATCGCTATAGTAAAGAAAAATTTAAAACAATCATAGCAAATTTACAAAACGATACAATACTATTGAGTGCCGAACCGGCTGACTTTGCAAAAGCACAATGGCTTAGCGAACACACCAAGGCAGTCTTTATCAAAACATCTTCGCTTGAAGACCTCTCTGGTGTCATCAAAAATGTAGCGCTTTTTGTCACACTAGATGGCGGTGCCATGCATATAGCTCCAGCTCTTGGTGTCAAAACTATAGCGATAAGCGGTGCAACCAATATGAAGAAATGGTATCCTTGGGGTTATAAAGATTTGGTTATTCAAGATAAAAGTAAAATTGCTGACAATATATTGCCACAGACAATCACAGAACAAATACAACGTGCAAGCGAGCATATAAAATGAAAAAAGTTGCAATTATCATCGATTCTTTAGCGGGTGGTGGCGCTGAAAAAGTCATGCTTGAGATAGCCAGCGGTTTTCTTTCACAAAATGCTAAAGTCAATTTTTACATTCGAAAAAATCATATTGAACATCTCATTCCTGACAATCTCAATTTGTTCTGTTTAGAAGATATTAAAACGCAGCAAAAAATGAGAAGAAAAGACTATGCCCTTCTTTTAAAAAAAGTTTTAATAAAAGACGGTCCTTTTGATCTTATTTTATCAAATTTGGAATCAACCGATAAAATGGTTAGACTCTTAAAGTTTCCCAATACTTATTTTGTGATTCATAATACAATCAGTCAGAAACTCAAAAAAAGATATTCAAATGCATCTTTGATTCATAAAATCAAGTATTTGAGAGAAATTTTGAAATTCAAGAGATTATATCATCACCAAAATCTCATAACCGTTTCGCACGGTGTACAAAAAGATTTATTAACAACTTTGCATATAAAGCCAAAATTTATTACTACGATTTATAACCCTTTTGACATCAATGGGATTATAGAAAAAGCATCGGAATTTAATCCGCTTGTTCCTAAAGAACCTTATATTGTTCATATTGGTAGATTTTTAATAGAACACAAAAGACAAGATTTATTGCTTGAGGCCTATCAACATGCCAATATAAAAGAAAAACTTGTTATCATAGGAAAAGGGCAAGATAAATCAAAGATTTTAAATATTATTCAAAAATTGCATCTTGAAAACAAAGTCATCATGCTTGATTTTCAGAAAAACCCCTATCCTTTTATCAAAAATGCGGAAGCTTTTGTTTTATCAAGTGATTATGAGGGACTACCAACAGTGCTAATTGAGGCATTAATTCTCCAAACTCCAATAGTTAGTACCGATTGTCCATCTGGACCACGCGAGATTCTAGAAGGTTCCTTAAACAAATATTTATCATCCTGTAATGATCCCATCATGCTAGGGGAAAAAATTAAAATGGCTCTTAGTGAAAAAAGTAACATCAAAAAGACTCTGGCATCAATAAATCTTGAAAAATATCAGATTGACGCCATCACAAAACAATACTTAGAATTAGGAAATTAAATGAAAAAAATAGGTCTATTAATTGACACACTCATAGGTGGTGGCGCAGAACGAATCGTTCTTAATTTTGCAGAAACATTTGCAAAATTTGGGCATGAAGTGCACATCATTTTAATCAAAGATGTCATAGAACATGAAATCAACCCTACTTTATATACAATTCATACCTTGAGCCATGATGGAGAACTTTCTAAATATAAATTTATCAATAAAATTTTATTAGCGCAAAGACTCAAAAAAGTTGTAGCAACCATAGAAACTAATGCAAAGCCTTTTGATCTTTTTATTTCAAATGCAGAAGATATGGATTTGCTTGCAAAAAAAGCAAAATTAAAAAACTTTTATATTCGCTATAGAAATTCAATGTTTGTCTATTATAAAAGCAAATTTGAGCACACGAGTGGATTTAAGAGATTACGAAGAAAATTGAAATTTAAATTACAATTCAAAAGTAGATATGACAATCAGAATATCATAACAGTTTCTAAAGCACTGGTTGATGATATTACAAAACAAATGAACATTAAACCTCGTATGATTCAATGTATTTACAACCCTTTTGACTTCGAGACCATTCGCAAAAGAGCAGAAGAAGAAAATTTGAATATCCCTAAAGAAAAATATATTATCTATGCGGCAAAATTTGAAAACAGAAAAAATCAAAAATTGTTAGTAAAAGCATACAAAAAAGCAAATACACCCTTGCCCTTGGTATTGATCGGAAACACGCATACCTCATCAGATAAACAATATTTGAAAGAGTTAAAAGATCTTATTAAAGAGCTCGGTATCGAAGATAAAATCATTTTCCCTGGTTTTCAGAAAAATCCTTATCCGTGGATTAAAAATGCAGAACTTTTTGTGATGTCCTCAAATAGTGAAGGATTGCCTTTAGTTTTAGTTGAAGCACTCGTTTTAGGAACAAAAATTGTCAGTACCGATTGTCCTACGGGACCAAGTGAAGTCTTAGTTGATGAATTAAAAGAATTTCTATCACCTGTTGGCGATATCGAAGGATTAGCCAACAATATCCAAAAAGCACTCGAATCCTATCCAAAGATAGAAGACAAATATATAGAAAAATTTAAAGCATCCTACTCAATTGAACAATATTTGCAATTGTGTGCAAAGGGAAATTCATAAATTTCAAAATATCAAATATTTTTTGAAATTAAAAAGATTTTACAGTAAAATTCAAGTATTATTCAACAGTTGAGGTAATTAGAACATAAGGAAGGTAAATGACAAGCAAAAAACAAAAATTCTCTCCGATAATCATGTATATACACCCTATCATGATAAAAAATTTTAAGTTTAAGTATTAATTATATGAGTAGACTAAAACAAAAAATTAATCAAAGATACTTGGCTTTCTATTTTTTAACAGCGCTTTTTATTTTTACTATTTATATCAAACATACAATATCTTTGCAATATTTTATTTTATTCTTTATGATATTAACATTGGTTTTTATTGCAAAAAAAGAAAAATATCATAGATATGCTATGTTTTTTTCAAAAATAAAAATTAGCATGATTTTTTTGTTTTTACTCTCTAGTTGGATTCTTCTTCAGCCTATTATCACGTCTAGAGGATATCATCTAACAGAAATATCAAATCAATTTTTTTCACCATTAATATATCTTTTTGTAGGTATGTGTATTGCAATTCTCTTGCCTAAAAGGTCACAAAAAATTATAATCAATATTGTCTTTTTTGTCGGTTTTAGTCATCTTATTATTCTTCTCACAATGGCAGGGTACCATTTTCTGCAGTCAGGCGTAATACCTATTAGAAAAGTTTATATTTTGCCAGTTGATGAAATCAGTTATCTAACAAACTTAATCTATTCAATGTTCCTTGCAGAAATATATACGAGATTTAAATACAATCAAAAATATTTATATCTCTCAAATTTTGCTATTCCTTTTATTTTTCTGACCTTTGTAATTGCAATTTATCTTGAGGGAATGCGATGGGGTGTTGTCACCTTTTCATTAACGACAATCACATTTATCCTCTTTTACCTTTTGACATCACACCATCCAAAATTTCAAAAATTTGTTTTGTTTTCAATTACAACTATATTTCTTATAGCTTTAGTTTTAGGGAATCTAAAATCTGACAAAAGATGGGATAGTATATCAGAAACTATCAATATTTCTTTATATAGTCCATCCTTATATTGGTTAAACCCCACAAAATTTCCTTGCCCAAAGCTATCAAATGGACAATGTGTTAATATGTCAAATTATATTCGTCTTGCGCAACAGGTCCATGGATATAAAACGTTGTTGGATTATCCTCTAGGAATAGGATATTCACGTTATGCCTACAAAAATATGATGGATGAGAAGTATAACAATCAAGAAGGAGGATTTAATTTCCCACATAGTGGTGTATTAAACTTAATTATTGGCATTGGAATACCAGGTTTTATACTCTATGTCGCTTTTACCTTATCTTTATTATATCTCCTACTCAAATTATCCCCAAGTTTTTCTCAAATTTTTACTATTTTTTTTATTTTTGCATACAATACCCGAGGAATTATAGATATGACTTTTATGAATCACAGTTTGAAAGTTTTCTTTTTTCTAATGGGACTTGGTATTGGTACTGCAATATTTTTCAATCAGCAAGAAACAACACATGAAAAATAAAGCTATTTATTTTGTAAGATCAAATAAAACAAAATTTGGTGGAGCAGAAATTTATCTTCAAAGATTAGTAGATGAATTAAATAAACAAAACATTCATACACAAGTCATCAATTCCATTTTTCCAAATTTTCTGATGTCTTGGTTCCGTGCAGTTTTATTTAATCTGTATGTCTGTGCTCTTAAAAAAGATAAATTCTATTTTTCACTAGAGAGAATCACGTGTCCAGATATTTACCGAGCAGGAGATGGCGTCCATAAGGTATTTATGCAGATTGAGAATAAATCCCCATTCCGTCTACTCAATATCGTATATTTATATATTGAAAAGCGAATGTTTTCAAACTGCAAAAAAATTATTGCAATCTCTAATATGGTAAAAAATGATATTATAAAAACTTATAATATCCCTGCAGAAAAAATTGCAGTAGTTTATAATGGTATCAAAATCATACCATCTGATTTTGATGCTTCTTTCAAAAGACTATCAAAAGAGTTTCAGATTTCATCTGATGAAAAAATTTTTTTATATGTGGGTAGCGGATACAAGAGAAAAGGTGTACAAGAATTTTTAGAGATATTATCACGCTTAAAATATCGGAATTTTAAGGCATTCATAGTGGGAAAAGAGAATAAAATACAGCACTACAAAGATATAGCAAAACAGCTCAACTTATCCAAACAGGTGATTTTTACAGGTCCACGAAGTGATGTGAATGATTTTTATACAATAAGTGACATTTTTTTGTTTCCCACAAAATATGAACCTTTTGGCAATGTCATTTTAGAGGCCATGAGTTTTTCCAATGCTGTCATCACAACAAAATTTTGCGGTGGAGGCGAAATACTCGATCAAAATTACATCATGAAAACACCTCAAGATAACTCCATCGTGGATAAAATCGATGCGCTTTTAGCTGACCCCATAAAACTAGCAAAAGTCAAAGAAGAAAATTATCAAATCGTCCAAAACTTCACGATTGAGAAAAACGCCAAAGAGACGATGAGGATTATCTATGAATATCTTCATTGAGCTTCCGACATGGTTGGGTGATGCCATCATGACAACACCAGCGATTGAAGAGATTTTAGAAATCTATCCTGATGCTAAAATCTCATTTTTTGGCTCTTATGTATCCACTGAGGCGCTCAAGACTCACCCAAACTGCTCCCATATCATCTTAGATGAAAGCAAAAAATCAAAATCGCGCTTTTTGTGGCTTTATAAAACTGCAAAATCTTTAGGAACCTTTGATCTTGCCATTAGTTTCAGAAGTTCTTTTAGCACAAAAGCCCTTTTGTATTTTGTTGATGCCAAGCAAAAATTTCAATACAAAAAGAACCATTTCCGTGGACATCAAGTCGAAAAGTATTCACACTTTATCGCGACATCTTTACAAATCCAATCCAGCCCTAAAGCACTCAAACTCTATCAAAAACCGCACCACTTCACACGTCCTACACTTGGTATCAATCCCGGAGCTACTTATGGTAGTGCCAAGAGATGGTATCCTGATGAGTTTGCCAAAGTAGCTGATTATTTTGCAAAAGATTTTGATATTGTGATTTTTGGAGGCCCAGGCGAGATCAAAATCGCCAATGAAGTAGCAGAGCACATACGAGCACAAAACGTTACCAATCTGGCAGGGAAGACTTCAATACAATCGCTCATCCAACAGATTGCAGGTCTTAGTCTTTTTGTGAGCAACGACAGTGGCCCGATGCACATCGCAGCGGCATATCAAGTCCCAACGGTGGCACTTTTTGGTCCCACGCGTTATGATGAAACCGCACCATGGCAAAATCCCAATAGTTTTATAATTTCACACGATTTAGCGTGTGCCCCTTGTATGAAAAGAGTGTGCCCAATTCACACACATGAGTGCATGAAGGGCATCAAAGCTGCTGAAGTGATCACGCGCATCAATGCCCACCTAAAGACTCAAAAAGTCATCTAATTTTTATAAAAATCTTGATACCAACGGATAAATTTTTCTATACCTTCTGATAATTTAGTATCAGGTTTGTATCCAAAATCTTCAATCAATCCACTCACATCAGCATAAGTGGAGACAACATCGCCATCTTGCATATCCATGAAGTTTTTTTCTGCTTTTTTACCAAGTGAAGATTCGATGGTTTCGATAAACTCCATCAAACTCACTGGTTCGTTATTACCGATATTATAGATTTTATAAGGTGCTGAAGAGATTGAAGGATCTGGATTTAGAGGATCAAAATCTTCATTGATTTTTGCAGGGTTATCAATCACCTTAACAACGCCATCCACGATATCATCAATATAGGTAAAATCTCGACTCATATTGCCGTGATTAAATACGTTTATCGCTCTATCATGTAATATCGCATCAGCAAAAAGCATCGGTGCCATATCGGGTCTACCCCAAGGACCATAAACAGTAAAAAACCTAAGTCCTGTTGTACGAATCCCATAAAGATGACTGTAAGCATGCGCCATCATTTCACTTGATTTTTTCGTAGCGGCATAAAGGCTCACCGGATGGTCGGTATGATCACTAGTCTTAAAGGGTTGTGATTTATTGAGCCCATAAACAGAGGAACTACTCGCATATGCGAGATTATTGACATCAAAATTACGACACGCTTCTAATATATTCATTAATCCTACGACATTACTTTGTATGTAGGCATGAGGATTTTCCAAAGAGTAGCGCACACCCGCTTGTGCTGCGAGATTGCATACAGCATCAAACTTTTCTTCTTTAAAAAGCTGATTGATAATCTCTGTATTTTCAAGATTGGCTTTGATAAATTGATGTTTTGCATAGGTGCTACTTTGCGTAAGTACGCCCTCTTTTATCGCTTCTTTGTCGATGCCAAGCTCTTTTAATCTTGCATATTTTAGATTGACATCATAATAATCATTGATATTATCAATGCCTATGACTTCATCACCCCGTTCTAATAGCTTTTTGGCCAAATAAAACCCGATAAATCCTGCTGTTCCTGTTATTAATATTTTCATTTTTCCCTAACTGTCACTGTTAAATATATCACGCGTGTAGACTTTATCTTTCACATCCAATAAATCTTTGCTTAAGCGATTGGCGACGATGACATCACTCATCTTTTTAAATTCATCCAAATCTTTAATCACTCGTGAGCGAAAAAATTCGTCTTCCTCGATGACCGGTTCATAAACCACCACCTCAATCCCTTTTGCCTTGATACGTTTCATGACCCCTTGAATTGATGAGGCTCTAAAATTATCACTGCCACTTTTCATGATGAGTCTATAAACACCAACGATTTTTGGCTGTTTTGCAATAATCGTATCGGCTACAAAATCTTTCCGTGTTGAATTTGCATCAACAATAGCACGAATAATATTACTCGGTACATTTTTATAATTTGCTAACAATTGTTTGGTATCTTTGGGCAAACAATAGCCACCATAGCCAAAGCTTGGATTGTTATAATGCATCCCAATTCTTGGGTCTAATCCTACCCCTGTGATGATGTCTTTGGTATTGAGATTATGAACTTGCGCATACGAATCGAGCTCATTGAAGTAAGAGACACGAAGTGCTAAGTAGGTATTTGAGAAGAGCTTCACAGCTTCTGCTTCGGTTGAATCGGTTAGTAATATTTCTATATCTTCTTTTTTGGCTCCTTGCGCTAAAAGATTGGCAAAGACTTGTGCCCGTTCACTTTTTTCACCTACGATAATCCTACTCGGATAAAGATTGTCATAAAGGGCCTTACCCTCTCTCAAAAATTCAGGTGAAAAGATGATATTTTGTGTCTGGAACTGTTCACGAATACTAGCAGTGTAGCCAACGGGAACGGTTGATTTAATAATCATCGTGGCATTAGGATTGATATCTAAAACATCTTTGATAATCATCTCCACTAGTGAGGTATTAAAATAATTCGTTTCAGGATCATAATCCGTTGGTGTTGCGATGATGACGTAGTCTGCATCCGTATAGGCTTCTACTTTATCCAAAGTAGCTTTAAGAAAATGTGGCTTTGTTTTTTTCGTAACCTGAGGTAAATATTCACTGATTTCTTTATCTTCAATAGGAGACACTCCATTGTTAATCATCGCGACTTTCTCAGGAACAATATCAAGCGCAATGACTTCATGATGAAGTGAAAGCAAAATGCCATTGGAAAGTCCGACATAACCCGTCCCTGCAATGGCAATTTTATAGGTTTTTTCTACTGGTTCTTTTATCATGATCTTTATGCCTTTTCCTCTTTTAAAAAATCATCGATTGCTTGACAAATCGTATGGCCGATGAGGATATGCATCTCTTGGATTCTGGGAGTATCCTCACTAGGAACGACGATATTGATATCACAAAATTCATCCATCGCACCACCGTCTCTTCCGCTCAGTCCGATGGTTTTACAGCCCATATTTCGTCCTAAGCTTAAAGCCCTGAGGACATTTTTGCTATTACCGCTGGTCGAGATACCAATCAACAAATCTCCCTCTTGTGCCAAGGCTTCCACCTGTCTATCAAACACTCTATCATAGCCATAATCATTGCCGACTGCGGTCAAAACTGAAGTATCGGTCGTCAAAGCGAGTCCCGGCAAACCTCTGCGCTCTTTTTTATAGCGGCCACTGAGTTCCGCTGCGATGTGCTGTGCATCTGCCGCACTACCACCGTTTCCGAACAACAAGATTTTACCACCATTATTAATCGTCTCACTGGCGATAATGCAAGCGGTATAGATATGTGTTTGTAACTCTTCAATTGTCTTTTCAATCGTCTCTTTATGCGCTTGTAATTCGCGCTGTATCATTTCCATCATAATCGTGCCTTTTCTATTATCTTCGTCGTACTTTTTCCATCTACAAAATCCACTAGTTTTACTTCTTCTACCAAATCACTTCCCACGACAACTTTATCTTTATAATCGCCACCTTTTACCAACACATCTGGCTTAATAGCACGGATGAGTTCATAGGGTGTATCTTCTGCAAATTCTACGACAAAACTCACCGATTCTAGTGCACTCAAAACATAAGCGCGGTCTAGCTGATTATTAATCGGACGCGCAGGACCTTTAAGCCGTGTCACGGATGCATCGGAATTGAGCCCTACGATGAGCATGTCACCGAAACTTTTTGCTATTTCGAGATATTTGACATGCCCCACATGCAAAA
Source organism: Sulfurospirillum sp. 1612 (assembly GCF_036556685.1). NCBI lineage: Bacteria > Pseudomonadati > Campylobacterota > Epsilonproteobacteria > Campylobacterales > Sulfurospirillaceae > Sulfurospirillum > Sulfurospirillum sp. 1612. The sequence continues at coordinate 761,003 of NZ_CP140614.1, read as the reverse complement.
TATCAAAACAGCCATTAGTAAAGACAATCTTTTTATCTCTAAAATTTTCCAATAGCGCCACCAAATCCTCTTTGGTTTTGATTTTACTGCCAGCTTTTGCGCTTCTGAGGCTTTGTTCATACAAATCAATCTCATCCAAACTCACCGTTGCACTTCCGAGTTTGCCTACCACGACTGCTGCGGCACTGGTGGCAAAATTGGCTGATTTTTTGATATTAAATCCTGCGGTGAGTGCAAAACCAAGCGAAGCCAAGACCGTATCGCCCGCACCGGTGACATCATAGACTTCTCTTGCCACGGTTGGAATCTTCGTGATAGTATCTCCAAAGATTGCCATACCATCTTCTGAGAGTGTGATGATGGCATATTTTAAATCCAGTCTCTCTTTGAGCCATTGCCCTGCTTGTTGCAAGTTCTCATCATCTGCAATAGCAATCTTAGTAGCGATGGAGGCCTCTTTTTTGTTTGGGGTGATGAGCGTCGCACCGGTATATTTGCTATAATCACTCCCTTTTGGATCCACCAACACCATTTTATTGGCAGCCTTAGCACAAGCGATGATTTTGCGCGTCAAAGTCTCACTTAATACCCCTTTGCCATAATCAGACAACAAGATGGCTTCGTACTGATTGATTTGAAGTTGAAAACGCTTGTAAAGTTCTGCTTCACTGCTCACGTTAATATCATCTTTAGATTCAAGATCATAACGAATGATTTGTTGATGGGAGGCAATCACGCGACTTTTTTTGCTCGTTTTTCGACCATTTTGTCGTATGACATTATCAAAATTCGCACCGGATTGCTCTAACATTTCCAAGATTTCATCTCCGGCACTATCGCGTCCTAAAACACTCATGACACTCACATTGGCCCCTAAGGTGAGTAAGTTATTAATCACATTACCCGCGCCACCTAAAACCGTCGTCTCCTTATTGATATCAACCACTTGCACGGGAGCTTCAGGCGAAATTCGCTCGCATTTCCCCCACAAATAATGATCCAACATCAAATCGCCCACCACCAAGATATGGGGCTTGTGTTCTCGTAAATTATCCATGGGCTATTTCATGATCATAAATGCGTTGAATTTCAGGAAGATAGGCTTCGATTCCTTTTTCCAGTGAATACTTAGGCTCATAATTTAAAAATTCACGACTCAAATGGATATCAGCTTCTGTGAAAAATTGGTACTGTTTTTCATAAGGATTTGGGATATAAATATCTTCTCTTTGAATATTCAAAGCACCTTTTAATCCATCTACGATATCTTGAAAACTGCGAGCCATGCCCGTCCCTACATTATACACACCACTCTTTAGAGGGTTGCATGCTTTTATATTGGCTTGGATTACATCTTCTATATAGATAAAATCTCTTTTGATAATATCACTTTTTACAAAGAGCTTTGCATTATCTCCTCGCAACAATTGCAAGCCAAACTGCAAGACCATCGATGCGGTTTTATTCTTGTGAAACTCTCGCTCACCATAGACATTAAAATAGCGCAATCCGACGATGGATATCTTCTCTTTTTTCATATAAGTAGCCGCGAGATTGTCCATCATGAGCTTACTAAAGCCATAGACATTATTGGGGCTTTCATAACCGATACTAAAACGCGCACTATCGCCATACGTTGCGGCACTTGAGGCATAAATCATCGAAGCGTTCATACGCTCTGCCATATCAAGGAGCTTTTTAAAAGCATAAACATTCGTATCCATCATGATCTTTTGATCGCTGACCGTGGTGTCACTGATGGCGGCTTCATGAAAGATATAATCAAAGTTGAAATCTTCTAATTTTTTGAGATCTTCTGGGTCGTTCAAATCGCCACTAATAACCAACCCCTTAAAGCCAAGTAGGTTTTTAAAATGCCCAAAACTCTTGAGATTGCCATTGGCAAAGGTTTCTTCATTCCGAAATTTATCAAACACCACAATCGTAGCATTGGGGTAATGTTTTTGAAAATAAAAAGCCAAATTACTGCCAATAAACCCGGCTCCTCCTGTTATGAGAATGGTTTTATTATTAAAATCACTGTTACTATAAATCACAATTGTCCTTATTCTTTAATGATAGAGATTATATCAAAAATTGTTTTAGCATTATATTTAGCCTTGTCACATCGGGTGTTATTGACAAAAATCGTCTGAGAAATACCGGCATTCATACCCGCTTCAATATCACTGGCTTTATCCCCAATCATCCACGAATTTTGGGGGTCAATATCATAATCCTTCATCGCATCTTCGAGCATTTTTGGTCTGGGTTTGCGACAGTCACAGTGATCTTCTGGCGTATGGGGGCAATGATAAACTGCCTCTATCATGATACCGTTTTGGGCACATTGTTTCACCATCCACTTTGTCAGTGTTTCAAAGTCTTTTTCACTATAATATCCTCTGCCTATACCCGATTGATTGGTCACGATAATGAGCTTATAATCTAAATGTTGTAAATAGGCTAATACCTCAAAAATATGTGGAGAAAATTCAAAATCTTCAATTTTTACGACATAAGCTTTATCAATGTTGATAATGCCATCACGGTCTAAAAAAATCGCTTTATTCATTGCAATTCCTTTGAAATATTATGCTTAAAACGTAGATAATTGTCTGGTTTCATATCTTTTTTATATGCATCAAGCAGTGCATCGGCTCTTTTAAAATATTTTAAAGCTTCTTGAGAATTTTTCAAATCTTCTTTCAATATCCTCCCTAAATAATAGGTAGCATAAAAATTATTTTTATCATGAGAGAGCACTGTTTTGAGTTCATGAATACAACTATAAATACGTCCGTTTTTTCTATAAGCAAATGCTAATTTTAATCTTATTGTATTTTGAATTGGATTAATTTTTAGACTTTTTTCATACCCGATAATCGCCTCATCCAAAATACTCAATTCATTGTATCCATCAGCGAGTTGGTTCCAGTACAGAAAATTATTGGTCTTCATAGCAGCATCTCTGAGCTTTGTGACTTGCAATGCAAAAGGTATGATTTTGGCAATTTCACTATTTTTGACGATACTAGAATCAATCCCATAAGCATCTGTCAAAATTTGAAATCCTTTGGCAAGTTTCCCTTTTTTGAGGTATATATTTGCTAATTGTATCAAACAGGTAACATTTTCGGGCTCTTTATCCAATATTTTTTCTATTTGCTTTGTTGCAATAGCAGCATCAAATCGTTTGATAGTACAGATAGTATATTGATTAGCATATAATAATATAGGGAGTAATAACCCGACAACATAGCCCTTTAACACAATATGTTCCTGCCTTTTGAAATATAATCATGATGTTATCTTAAATAAAATTAAAAATTACAAATAATTACCCATCTGGAAACACTTCTAAGAAAAAACAAAGTTTTACAAGAAAATTTAAAGCTACATGTGATAGAATTAGTATCCAAATTCAAAATAAGGAAAGAAAAGTATGAAAAAAGTTATTTTAGCTTCCGTTGTCGCTCTTGGCGCAAGCACTGCATTAATGGCAGGTGTTAATGCCGCAGCATGTAAAGCATGTCACGGACAAAACTGGGAAAAACACGCTCTTGGTAAATCTGTCATTGTTAAAGATTTAACACATGCACAAATTGCAGAAGGACTTAAAGGCTATAAAGCTGGTACTTTCGGTGGTGCGATGAAAGGTATCATGAAAGGTCAAGTAGCAAAATATACTGACGCGGAACTTGAAGCATTTTCAAAAACTATCGGTAAATAATTTGTCAAACGGCAGGAAATCCTGCCGACTAACCCGTCAACTTATTTTTATATTACTCATAAGGATGTGGTCATGAAAAAAATTATAGGGTTGCTATTGATTTGTGCGACTTCCAGTTTGATGGCTGCAAATGGGGCACTCATATACCAAAAATGTGCAAAATGTCATGGTATTCACGGGAAGCACAAAGCCTTTGGAAAATCTTCACGAATCGCAGGGGCAAAAGCCAAACAGACGATTGCTATATTGCAAATCTTCAAACATATGTCAAACGTCGACAAATTTGCCAAAGTCATGAGTAAACAAGTAGAAAAACTCAGTGATGCAGATATCAAAGCCGTCGCCGAATACATTTCCACGCTAAAATAATATTCTATTAATCCGGAGGACGATATCCCTTCTCTTTCGCTCTCTTTTTCTCTTTTTGTTTTTTGATATTTTTCTTTCGCTCTTCTAACATCACAGCATCTTGCAACGACTCTTCATTATCATACAAAGCCCCATCTAAAAATTTGTTTTGATCTTCAAATTGTCCCGTTCTCAAGCCCCAGATGAGAGCCCAGAGTCCAAATGCACCCAACGTAATAGAAGCACCTAGCATCATCGCAATCACCCAACTACTCATAGTTATATCTCCTTGTAATTTGTAGTTTTCGAGAAAACTTTTCCATCCATTGTATCCTTTTTTCCACTATGTGTTCCTCTCAATCAATGGCTTATTTTTTCTTTGGCCATTTGAGCAAATTAATCCGCATCGAATTTCCTACCACAATCAAAGAGCTAAGCGACATCGAAAGTGCAGCAAACAGCGGGATAACATGACCGGCCATCGCGAGGGGAATCGTAATGGAATTATATAAAAAGGATAACAATAGATTTTCTTGAATCGTTCGATAAGTTTTTTTAGAAATCAAAAAAGCACTATAGAGTGAATCAAACGAATTATTAATCAATACCACATCACTCACATTCAAAGCAATATCCGCACCACTTCCTAATGTAATAGCAATCTCACTTTTTGAAAGAGCCAATGCATCATTAATCCCATCTCCGGTCATCACCACACGTTTGCCTTCATTTCTGGCTTCTTCCACTATTTTAGCTTTATCTTGAGGTAAAAGTGAAGCATGAAATGTGTCAATTCCGACAAGGTTTGATACCTTTTGAGCGACTTCTTTATTGTCACCTGTTAGCATCACGACATCAATGCCCAATTTTTTAATCCCTTCGATACTCTCTTTAGCATCAATTCTTGGGACATCTTCAAGTGCGAAAATTGCCACGACCTCATCATCAATCGCAAAATAATATTCACTATAATTGTGAAATTCTTGTTGACAAGTAATTCCATTTTCTTCAAGTAAACTTCGGCTTCCACCATAGAGCATGTGCGTATCATGACGCGCTTTAATCCCTTTTGCTTCGATACTTTTAATCTCTTCTAAGGTTTTGGTATTGACTTTTTCTTCTTCAAAATATTCAGCGATTGCTTTACTGATAGGATGTGTTGAGTGACTGCTGAGCGCATAAAGAAGCGATGCATCAAATTCTTTCAGATAGATTTTTTTGACAATTTTGGGCTGCCCTGATGTAATCGTACCGGTTTTATCTAACATCAACACATCACACTTTGCCATCGTTTCCAAAAAGGAGGATTCTTTGAATAAAATACCCTTTTTTGCCGCTAAACCAAGTCCGACCAATGTTGATACAGGAGTCGCCAATCCAAGTGCGCATGGACAGGCGATAACAATCACGGAAATGGCAACAATCAAAGAGTGCTCAAACGAAGCCCCTCCAAAATACCAAAACAGCAAAGTCCCCACTGAGAACAGTAAAATAATGGTTGAAAAATATCCTGACACTAAATTGGCAAGTTTTTCAATTTTTGGTTTTTTATTCATCGAATCTTCAAGCAAAGAGGTGATTTTGCTCAATACGCTAGAATTAACATCACAGATAGCCTGATAGCGAAATACGGTATCCAAAGCGATATAACCACTTAAAATTTTATCCCCTTCTTTAAGATACACCGGTGTTGATTCCCCTGTTAAACTAGACGTATCAAACGAGCTTCCCCCTTGCATCATGATACCATCGATGACAATCTTTTCTCCGGCTTTTACTTCGATAATATCGCCACTTTTGACCTCTTCTACACCCAAAAGAATTTTTTCATCATTTTTAATAATAAGCACTTCAGTCGGCACGCTACTATTAAAACCATCCAAACGATCAACTGCTTTTTTCTTAGAGAGTACTTCCAGATATTTACCAGCAAACACAAAGGTGACAATCATCGTCACCGAATCAAAATAGACCTCTCCTTTTTGTGTAAACATCGCATAGAGAGAGTAAATGTAAGCAGAACTTGCCCCTGTAGCCACCAAAATATCCATATTAACATAGTGATTTTTGATGCCATAATACGCCCCTTTGAAATAGACCCATCCGGTATAAAAAAGTGTCGGCGTTGCCAGTACGAATTCTGCAAAATTTAAGATATTTTTCACTTCTGTTTTCATACCCGTAAAATAACCTGCATATTGGGCGATGGCAATCCACATGATATTCATCGTCGTAAAGACGCCCACCAACAATCGCGCGTAATAATCGCGTCTGATACTATTGGCTTGCACTTCTTGCATGCTAGGGTCATAAGGATACGCATTGTACCCGATACTTCTAATGGTGAGTATGATTTCTGAGAGTTTAATGGTATCAGGGTCCCAAACAATTTTTGCTTTATTATTGGTTTGATTGATACTCGCTTCGACGATGCCCTCTTTTTGATGCAGTACTTTTTCATTCAGCCACACGCAAGCCGAGCAGTGAATGCCTTCGATAATCAGATAAATCTCATCAAATCCATCTTTGCTTTTGATATATTTTTTGTTAAAGCCCTCCAAATCAAAGCGACTAATATCTCCTAAATCATCCTTTGGTGGTTCTAACTCAGTATCGCCCATTTTTTGGTAAAAATCATCTAAGCCTTCGCTTCGCAAAAGATGGTAAACACCCTGGCATCCTTTACAACAAAAATATTTTGTACCTTCTTCAAAACTTTTATCTTGAAACAACACCCGTTCATCAAATTCAAGATGACAATGATCACAACGTCTTTTTTGCATAAAATGACACCCTCTTAGCAGAAACTTTAAATGTAATTATATCGTGACTTTCTAAATCTAAAGGCTTCTTGACAAAAAATCTTCTTTATTATAAAATTACGATTGAATTCGCAGGGACACTTTAATCCTTGCAAATAAACCAACTACAAAAAAGCAACGATATTTTCTCAATACTAGTACACTTACTATCGGGATAATGCTGCTTCAAAAAACCACTAAACTACAAAAAGAAGGCAAAATGAATACGAATTCTTCCTCAGATAACCAGAAACCAAAAGGCAATTATCGCAAATCAAGAACTCATGTACCAGTAGAGGGATATAAGATAGAAAATTTAAGAAGTATGCAACTGGATAAGCTCGTAGAAATTGCAACCGAACTCAAGGTTGAAAACCCCAATGAACTCAAACGACAAGATTTAATGTTTGAGATTTTGAAATCTCAAGTCAACCAAGGGGGCTTTATCCTTTTTACAGGAATCTTAGAAATCACTCATGAAGGATATGGCTTTTTACGAACCACCGATACAAATTTTAGCGACAGTGCCAATGATGCCTATGTGAGTGCTACACAAGTCAAAAAATTCGCCCTGCGTAATGGTGACATCGTGACCGGACAAGTGAGACAACCTAAAGATCAAGAACGCTATTATGCACTTTTAAAAATAGAAGCGATTAATTATCTACCGATGCAAGATAGCAGAAAAAGACCACTGTTTGAAAATTTAACGCCCGTCTATCCAACAGAACGCATCAAAATGGAATACAACAGCATGAAAATCACCGGTAGAGTGTTGGACCTTTTCACTCCAATCGGAAAAGGACAACGGGGTTTGATTGTTGCTCCTCCAAGAAGCGGTAAAACCGAATTGATGAAAGAGCTCGCCAATGGCATCTCTTTTAATCATCCTGAGATTGAACTCATTGTACTTCTTGTCGATGAGCGCCCTGAGGAAGTAACCGATATGCAACGTAGCGTCAATGGTGAAGTTTATAGCTCTACCTTTGATATGCCAGCGTCTAATCATGTCAGAGTGGCTAATCTTGTCATCGAAAAAGCAAAAAGACGCGTCGAAATGGGCAAAGACGTTGTGATTTTATTAGACTCCATCACACGACTTGCACGCGCTTATAATACAGTCACCCCATCAAGTGGGAAAATCCTGAGCGGTGGTGTGGATGCCAATGCACTACACAAACCAAAACGATTTTTCGGAGCGGCCAGAAATATTGAATTTGGCGGCAGTTTAACCATCATCTCAACCGCACTGATTGAGACCGGTAGTCGTATGGATGAAGTTATTTTTGAAGAGTTTAAAGGAACCGGTAACAGTGAGATTGTCTTGGATCGTAACATCTCTGATCGTAGAATTTATCCGGCTATCAATATCATGAAATCAGCCACTCGAAAAGAAGAAATTCTCGTGGAACCTGAAACCTTACAAAAAATCTGGGCGATTCGATCTGCCATTTCTCAAATGGAAGATATCGAAGCACTCAAATTTTTATACTCTAAAATGCTCAAAACACAAGATAATGAAGAGTTGCTCTCAACCATCAATGATGGCTAGTATTATTTTGTTATAATTTTTTTCAGCTATACTATGGATATCTATTAAAGAGGGGTTTGAAATTGTCACAAGTACTCGCACTAAAATATCGTCCTAAGTCATTTGATCAACTCATAGGCCAGCGCTCTGTCACACAAACACTCTCTTTGGCACTCAATCAAGACCGTCTCTCTCATGCCTACCTTTTTTCAGGCTTGAGGGGAAGCGGAAAAACTTCGACAGCGAGAATTTTCGCCAAAGCATTGATTTGCGATCAAGGTCCCAATGCCACACCATGTGAAACGTGTGAAAATTGTAAAATGGCCAATGAAAATCGCCACATCGATATCGTAGAGATGGATGCTGCAAGTAGCAGAAAGATTGATGATATTCGCGAACTCATCGAACATACCAAATATAAACCCAGTATCGCACGATATAAAATTTTTATCATCGATGAAGTGCACATGCTCACCAAAGAGGCGTTTAATGCGCTGCTAAAGACACTTGAAGAGCCACCGCCTTATATCAAATTTATACTTGCCACCACTGATCCGATGAAATTGCCACCGACGATTTTATCACGAACGCAACACTTTCGATTTAAACAAATTTCAGAGCAAGATGTGGTCAATCATCTCGCACACATACTCAATCTAGAAAATGTCACGTATGAAATCGAGGCTCTGCATATGCTCAGTCGCGCGGGTAATGGCTCTCTTAGAGATACCCTCACCCTACTGGATCAAGCCATCATCTTTTCACAATCAAATATCACTGCACAAAATCTCGCTTCCATGCTCGGATTGTTAGATCCAAAACAATTGGAAAGCATCTTTGCGGCTATTTTGTCTAAGGATAAAGAAAAAATCTTAGTCATTTTAAAAGAGTTAGAGACTTATGAATGTGAAGTCGTCTTAGATGAGCTCATTGCCTATCTCAAACGCGCATTCTTTGAGCAGGATAGTCGCTTTACCCTTCTTTTAAATGAACGATTTTTTAGAATTTTATCAGAAGCAAAAAATTTGCTTTATCTTAATGCTGATAACACTTTTGTTTTGTCATTAGTCTTTTTCAAAATGATTGAAGCGATGAATATCAAAACGGTTGATGATATGATTGATGAATTAGAGAGTGAAAAATTCAGACATCCAGGGATGCAGGAGTCTGCCCCTAGCGTACAACGCCATCATGATACTCCATCAATACCATCAACACCGCCTCAACCTGAGCCACCCGCACAACCGGCTCAAAAAGCACAAGATGATTTTGCAAAACTAATCGCTTTGTTAAAAGATCGCAATCTTGAGACAGGAACCTGTTTTGAACAATCGGTCTCTTTTATATCTTTTGATGGACAAGCCCTAACCCTCAGTTCTAATGCACCCGATTCATGTCGTAAAAAACTCCGACATGCCACGAGTATCATCAAACATTTTGTTCAAGAAGTTTACGGTATCAACACCGTTATTAAAATGCTTCAGACTAAACCAGCACAAAAGGATACGCCATCTGAGCCTGCTGCCATTCCGCCACAAGATGCCCCTTTGCAAAATACACCCACACCTCAAGAGGAGATACCCTCAGTAGAGAAAAAAGAGCAATATGATCAAAATTCGGGTAGTTGTGTTGCGGGAGAGATGATGAGAGGCAAGGAAGAAATCGATGCCAAAGAGATCCTCAGCAATCCCTTTATGCAAAAGGCGCAGGAATTATTTGATCCAAAAAAGATAGAGATTCATCCTAAGATTTAATCTAAATCTTCACTCGTAAATCCATCGCTTTGGATAAAGACAATATATCGACATTTTCCAAATGCACTCCAGTAGGAACTCCTTGTGCAATTTTTGTAAAGGATAAGGAGTACTCTTTGAGAGAATCCTCTATGAACATAATCACAACATCATTGGAGAGAGAGGGCGTGAGTGCAAAAATCACCTCTTTTACCTCCGTCTTAACCAAATCTTTTAGTTTTTCTATATTGTCAGGTTCTATATTTTCAAGTACAAAATATTTCCCATTGTAAATATGGTTTTCTTCTAAAATCAAAATATCTTTGGCATTTTCTACTAGGCAGATTTTGCTCTGGTCTCGCTGTTCATCCAAACAAATCTCACAGATTTCATTTTCACTAAGCGCCCCACAATTTTGACATTTTTTGATCGATTTGACCGCTGTTTCGATTGAATTTGCCAATTTCATCGCCAAAAATGTATCATTTAGCACCAAATGATAAGCAAATCGAAGCGCTGATTTTTTACCAACAGTCGGGATAGCTTGAAAAGCCTCAACGAGGTCATTAAATTTTTCTAATTGTTTCATGTTATTATCTTAAATTGATGTATTTTTTTCTCTTCAAAATAGTAATACTCCAAAGAAAAATCATGTAATTCTACTATATTTTTCACAATATAAAGTCCTAAGCCCAAACCTTGTTTGATATTGCCTGAAATAAAGGGTTTAAGATACTCTTCAATTCCCAAAGGCAATTTCTCTCCACTGTTTTCAAAGATGATGGCACCATGGTCACTGCGTACATGAACAACATGGTCAACGCTATGTTTGATAGCATTATCCATGAGATTTTTCATCGCTAAAGCGAGCAACTCAAAATCCGCACGCAAGATGAGTTCTTCTACAATATCCACTTTAACATGCTCCGCTTGGGTGTCATTCTCCAACATCAAAAGATCCGTCGCATGATCAAGGACGTAGATTAAGTTATAATTTTTGAAATTTGGAGTATAGCTTTGTGAGACCAGTTGCTCTATCTTAGCAAATTCACTAATCAAAATATCCAATCGCTCAAAAATCGTAATCAAACGGTTTTTAGCTTTGTCATCCTCAAGCATCTCAGAGACGATTCGACCTTTGCCAATCGGGGTTTTCAGCTCATGCATAATCGTACGCAAAAACAACTGGCGTGACGCCATCAAAGCAGATATTTTTTTGACGGCACGATCAAACTCATTGGCCACCTCAGCAATCTCATCGTCTTGATCACTTTTACAGTCAATATTCATATTACCACTGGCAAATTCACGGATTTTTAAACTCAACTCTTTCAAAGGAGAGATGCTCCTGATAATCGAAATATACATGGAAATAAAAATAATCAAGGCAATCGCAAAGCCTATCCAGAGCTGTTTGTCACTGTTTTTAACCGTACTGTTACTCTCCAATAAAACATTGGTCATGATACTTTCAATAAATAGATAATATTTATCATTATATTCGATTGAGGTAAAACGATTGAGGTTGATAGATTTTCTATAAATAATCGTACCTTGATCCAATACCGCTTGCTTTAAAGAGGGATTTTCAACCTTTTTGAGATCAAACGTGTGAAAATACTCTTCGATATTGCGAGGTGTGTAATTGTTGCGATAGAGCGTAAAAAGATAGTTAATCGATTGAAACTGTCGTTGTTTCATATGTTCGATATTTTTCTCTTCTTGGTATTTTAGCAACAAAACAAAAAACATCCCCAGCAGTATGAGAGAAAATACGAAAATAATCGTAATCTTTGAACTCAGTGATTGTTCTCTCATCCGACTAACTTATATCCAATCCCTCTGACAGAATGTATGTATGTCGGATTTTTGGAGCTGTCTCCTATCTTGCTTCTCAGTCGTCCCATAATCACATCCAGACTCTTACTCCCTTTGTCTTTAAGAGAGCTACAATTGTACACAAGTTGTTCTCTTGAAATTGAAAATCCATTTTGTTTAATCATATAAGAGAGGATTTCATATTCTGCCGGAGTCAGATTCAATGGCGCCTCTTTTAAGAAGATTTGATGGCGTTTTTCATCGACTCTAAAATCACTATCGGGATTGGCTGTGGCAGATTCAGTCGTATTGGTTGATTTTTTGTACCGGCGAATCAAACTTTGGATTCGTGCATACATCTCTTTTGGGTCATAAGGTTTAGGCAAGTAATCATCAGCCCCAATTTGCAAACCGATGACTTTATCACTAATATCACTGCGTGCTGAAGAGATGATGATAGGAATATCATATTTTTCAACCACTTCTTTACACACTTCCAATCCATCAATCCCTGGAAGTGTGAGATCTAGTATCAAAAGGTCATACTTTTTAATACCCGCACTCAATCCTAGATAAGGATCTTCATAATTGGTTATTTTGATATTATATTTTGCTAAATATTCACTCAAAATTTCAGCAAATTCGGTATCGTCTTCTATCATTAAAACATTTATCATATGCGCACCTATTAATATGGAATTTTCTAAATAATTATATCATAAAAAGAGAATTTGAAAGTCTTCAATGAATAAAAATTCTCTTTTTATCGCATCTATTTTTTTATAGATTAATAAGAATATTTTATATATGAAGTAAGGATTTTAAAGAAACATAGGGGGGAAATCCCCCTATGACTAACGACGTGGTTGTGCGAGATTTTGTTTGAGTTGTGTGACTTGCTCTTTGGTCAAGACTTTTAAAACTTTTTCCATATGATTGGCTCGTATTTCCACCATTTTTTCATGCATTTTGTTAGAATATTTTATAAAAGCATCTTTATCAAAATGATCGCCTTTTATAAATTGTACCATCTTGCCCTGTCGTTTAAATCCTCGTGCTTTTTTCATATCAAGTTTCATTTCATCTCTGAGGATTGAGAGTTGATATCTTTGTTCTGGGCTTAGATTGAGATTGGCAAACATCATCATCCTACCACCTCTTTTATGCATCGCCTTCATACCTTTTTTATGGTTACAATTCATCATGTTGCCGCGTTGCATATTTTGTGGTCCCATCATACCGGGATTGTTATTTGGCATATTATATCCACTGGCGTAGAGACTGGCACTGAGTGCACCTGCTAAAAGTGTTCCTAGTAAAATTTTTGTTTTCATCGTCATCTCCTTAGATTAAATATCATTGCGATATTTTTGATATTGAAATTATAAATAACTTAATATAATCACCCTTGAACAGTTTGTTAATACACCTTAACAAGCATTGATAAATAACCAAAATTTTGCTAGAATTCACAATCTAGAAATAAATCAACTAAAACATACAAGAAAGAGCATAAATTGGACTTAGAATACTACGAAATACTTGAAATAGATAGAAATGCAGATAGTGGTGAGATTAAAAAAGCCTACCGAAAACAAGCCTTAAAATATCATCCCGATCGTAACCAAGGGGATAAAGAAGCAGAAGAAAAGTTTAAACTTGTCAATGAAGCCTATCAAGTTTTGAGTGATGAGACCAAACGAGCTACTTATGATAGATACGGAAAAGAAGGATTAGATTCTCAAGGATTTAGTCATTTCTCAGATATGAATTATGAAGATATTATGGGCGATTTAGGCTCTATATTTGAATCCGTATTTGGCGGTGGTTTCGGTGGAGGATTTGGCGGTTCTAGCAGAAGAAGTGATCAAAAATACCCTCTTGATCAAGAAGAAAGTGTGACATTAGAATTCAACGAAGCAGCCTTTGGATGTCAAAAAGAGATCAAATTCAGATACAAAACACCATGTAAACATTGTGATGGAACGGGTAGTGAAGATAAAGAGGTAAAAAATTGTCCCGACTGTAATGGAAAGGGTCAAGTTTTTTATAGACAAGGGTTTATGACCTATTCACAAACATGCCCAACTTGTGGTGGTAAGGGTAAAATCATCAAAAACAAATGCTCCAAATGTTCTGGAAAAGGTTATGAAGAACTTAAAGAGAGTATGACCATTGATATCCCAGAAGGGGTGGACAATGACAACCGAATCCGCGTGGCCAACAAAGGAAATATCGATCAACTGGGAAGAAGAGGTGATCTTTATATCCTTATTCAAGTCAACGAAGATGAGCATTTTGTCAGACACAATGATGATGTTTATATCGAAATCCCTGTCTTTTTTACGCAAATCGCCTTGGGTGATAAACTCGAAATTCCAACCCTTCGAGGTAAAACGACATTAGAATTGCCTCTTGGGGCCAAAGACAAACAACAGTTTATCTTTAAAAATGAAGGTATCAAAAATGTCCACAACCATCGCAAAGGTAGCCTGATTGCACAAATCAATATCAAATATCCTAAGAAAGTCAACGCCGAACAACGCGAGTTACTTGAAAAATTAGGTGAAAGTTTTGGCTATAAAACAGAACAACAAGATGAGACTTTCAGTGGTGTTTTTGATAAAATAAAAGGTTGGTTTAATTAAAAAATTTTTTATTTTCAACAATAAGAAGATTTTCTATACTCTCATTACCAATAAAAAACTCAAGCATTTATATATCACGATTCACCCCCAAGAGGGGGTAATCGTGAAAAGCCCCTATGGTTCTCATGATACTGTTGAAAAAATTCTCGATTCAAAAGCTGCGTGGATTGATAAAAAAATAACCCTTCTTAGCACCAAGCAAACTATCGAACAAATTTATGAAAAAGAGAAAAAGCTGCTACTATTGGGCGAGAAAATCTCAGTAGACAACATCAAAGATTTAAATCATTTTTATAAACAAAAAAGTGTAGAAATCGTCACTCCCTTGGTTCAAAAACATGCACAAATCATGTCACTTTACCCAAGACGTGTGGCATTTAGAAAGGCAAAAAGGCGCTGGGGAAGCTGTAGTAGTCGCAATGATATTAGCTTTAATTCAAGCCTCTGTCAGCTCCCAATAAGATGTATCGAATACGTCATTATCCATGAATTAGCACACATCTCTCACAAACATCATCAACAATCATTTTGGCACACGGTGGCACATTTTATGCCAGATTATAAGCAACAAATACAACAAATCCGACACTATTTTCCCGCTATTTCTTTGAAAACGTAAGATTATTTTCCATACGAATGGTTTCATCTCTTCCATACACGATAATATCCTTATCGACCTCAATCTCTTTGGCATCGATCTTATTAGGATAATCTACAAAATTTAATATGTGTTTGATGGTGTTAATTCTCGCTTTTTTCTTGTTGTCGCTTTTCACAACCGTCCACGGTGCGATATTCGTATGCGTAGCACTTAACATCATGAATTTTGCCAAGGTATATTCATCCCATAATCTTTGTGACTCTTTATCCACATGAGAGAGTTTATACTGCTTTAGTGGGTCGGTTTCTCTTTCTTTAAACCGCGCGGCTTGCTCTTTCTTTGAAACAGAAAAATAAAATTTGAAAATTTTCAATCCCTCTTCTAAAATCATACGCTCAAACAAAGGAGCATCTTTCAAAAATTTATGATGTTCTCGCTCGGTGCAGAACCCCATCACCGGCTCAACCATCGCACGGTTATACCAACTCCGATCAAACAATACAATCTCACCGGCACTGGGCAAGTGTTTGACATAGCGTTCAAAATACCATTGAGATTTTTCCCTATCATCGGGCTTCGCAAGTGCCACAACACGTGCGCCTCGTGGATTGAGATGTTCTGTGATTCGCTTGATGGTTCCCCCCTTCCCTGCGGCATCTCGTCCCTCAAATAACATCAAATATCGCAATCCTGCATCTTTAACATGATTTTGAAATTTCAGTAATTCTACCTGTAATTTTTTCAACTCTTGTTCATACTCAAGTGTCTCTTTTTTGACCCAAATTTGAACTTTTTCATTATTTTTTGCCATGGTATTTCCTCATATTAAAGTTGTAATCATCTTGTTATGGATTTATTATATCATATAAAAAATGATTCACAAGAGGAGTTCTGATGATAGATGTAGCACACGAGATTATGAAAAAATTTCCAAAATTAGAGACACGACCTTCCATTATCAAAAAACCTCTCATTAAAATCGCACAAAAAATTGTACATGAAGATAAAATCAATGATTTTCTCAATGATTACAAACATTTAAAAGGGTTTGAATTTGTAGAAGCGGTGTTAGAATACTTCAAATTTGATTTTTCATATGCGCACAATGATTTGGAAAATATTCCCTCTGTTGGTCGTGTTGTCATTATTGCCAATCATCCCCTAGGAGGATTAGATGCCCTGTGCTTATTGAAATTGCTTGGAAAAATTCGAAAAGACGTCAAAATTATCGCCAATGACTTTTTAGCAGGCGTAGATTCCCTAGACTCCGTTTTTATAAAAATCGACAATTTCAAAAGAAAACAACCCAAAGCCATAGTAAAAAAAATCTACGAAGCCTTACATCATGAAGAGGCTATCATCATATTTCCAGCAGGAGAAGTCAGTCGTATCTCACCTTATGGGATACGAGATGGCAAATGGCAAAAGGGATTTTTGAAATTTGCAAGCAGAACGAACAGTCCCATCGTGCCTATTTTGATTGATGCTAAAAATTCCAAAACCTTTTATACGCTCTCCTTGCTCAACAAAACTTTTTCCACACTGTTACTCTCTGATGAGATGTTTAAACAACATCATAAAAATATCAATATAAAAATTGGGAAAATAATTCCTCACGAACATATCATTCCTATGGGTATGGCAGAGCGTTATCTTCCAAATTTATACAAAAAACATCTCTATGGACTCAAAAAAGAGAAACGACTCCTCTTTCAGACTCACAATGCCATCGCCCATGGTGAGCGAAAAGAAGATTTAAAACATGAATTAAAAGAGGCCCATATATTAGGACAAACAGCCGATGGAAAGATGATTTATCTGTATGATTATCGAGCCGATTCTGCCATCATCAAAGAGATTGGACGGCTGAGAGAAATCAGTTTTAGAAAAGTCAATGAAGGCGTAAACAAAAAACGTGATGTTGACATCTATGATACCCACTACAAACACATCATACTCTGGGATGAGGAGGCTTTGGAGATTATCGGTGCGTATCGCATCGCCATTGGGGCTGAAATCTTGGAGCAATATGGTGTTGAAGGATTTTATACGCACACGCTTTTTAATTTCAACGACTCTTTTTTGCCCTATCTCAAAGATGCCATAGAGTTGGGAAGAAGTTTTGTGCAACCAAAATATTGGGGAAGCCGTGCCCTCGATTATCTCTGGTATGGTATTGGTGCGTATCTCAAAAACAATCCCCAAATAAAATATATGTATGGGCCGGTGAGTTTAAGCGCCTCACTTCCTTTGGTTGCCAAAGAGTTAATTATCTCTTTTTATCGCCACTATTTTGGAACCCATTCGCATTTTGTTACCCCGACAAACCCTTACAAACCCACAATAGAAAATAAAGAACTCATTGATATTTTCACAAAAAACAATTATCAAGAAGATTTGAAAATTTTACGCCAAACACTCAGAAATATGAATATTGCGATTCCGGTTTTATATAAACAATACAGTGAATTATGTGAAGATGGCGGTGTCTGTTTTCATGATTTTAATATCGATCCAAATTTTTCAAATTGCGTCGATGGCTTTATTATGGTAGAAATCTCAAAAATCAAAGAATCCAAGAAAAAATATTTAAGCTAAGATGCCATGCTCGGTACTGTTTGGTTTGCTTGTTGTTTAACCTCTTATAGTATATTGTTATAATCTAGTATCATGATACTAACAATTTAACCTCAATAGGAGCATCAATGAAAAAAAATATTTTGGGTATCGTTGCGAGTGCGCTGATAACGTGTTCGTTATTTGCAAGTAGTACGTTACCGATGAAAATACA
This sequence comes from Sulfurospirillum sp. 1612, assembly GCF_036556685.1. NCBI lineage: Bacteria > Pseudomonadati > Campylobacterota > Epsilonproteobacteria > Campylobacterales > Sulfurospirillaceae > Sulfurospirillum > Sulfurospirillum sp. 1612. Next base: position 742,999 of record NZ_CP140614.1, on the reverse strand, counting down.
AAATGAGATCAAAAATCTTACCTTTATCAAAAAAGCCGGTTTTAAAATCTTAGATATCAAGGCGATTGGTGATACCTATGCCATCAAGGCCACCCATCCCAAAATGCCACAAGCAACACTTTTTGTCTCCAAAGATATGAAAGTCGTCGTCATTGGTGCAGGCTTTATGAATGATAGCGGTCAGCGTATTTCATTTCCCGTTGATATGAAACCATATGCCAAAGAGGCTGCTTATACTTATGGAAATGGCGCAAAAAATTATTATGTATTTACAGACCCCGAATGTCCGTTTTGCCAAACTTTTGAGAAGAACTTAATCAATCTCAAAAAAGATGCCACCTTGCATGTGTTTTTGTATCCACTCCCCTTTCACAAACATGCCATCGCGATGTCCCATTATATATTAAGCAAAAAAACAAGTGAAGAAAGAGCCAAAGCCATTGCCTCTATTGCCTTAGGTAATACGGCTTATAAAACGATGACCTACTCACAAGCTGAGCTGAAACAGTTTTCAACCCTTTTGAATCGCTATAAAAAAATTGCAGAGACGATTGGAGTCAAGGGAACTCCTTCTGTATATACGCAAGATGGTACTGCCATCAGTTGGGTAAGTCTTCTGACAAAAAAACCTCTCAAGTAAAATATTCAAGGCCGCAACTATCGCGGTCTTCAAAGGGCTTGTTTCATAAAATTTTTGAGTCACTTGGCCTAAAAATAGCAAAAATAAGTCTCAAGATTAAAAAATTTATGCTATGATGTCATTATGAAATTTATAGAAAAAACAAAATACAAAGATAAAATTTTAAACTACCTTTTTAAAACATCAAACCGACCTGTTCGGCTCAAAGACTTATTACTCGCTAATGCACAATACAATGAAGGAATGCACGTTGACCCTGCAATCTTGGGCTTTCGTCTTATCATCAAGCATACCTATATTTTATACACATCCTTTTGTTTGATGTTGTTGATACCCGCATTGTTACTCTTGCACACCTTTGTGGAACGCATCGATTTTCATATTTCAATATTAGGGACGGCTATCGTCACGTCTACCATTTTTATCGGATATCAATATTTTTATTCGTGTATCCGAGACAAGATGACACAAGAGCGTATCAAAGAAGCATGGACGATACATTTTCCCTATTTTGCTTATGAAAAATATAATAAAGAAGTCGAAAAAATCTTCAATGAAGCGATGAAAAAAGAGGTCAAGAAAAATGACCTCCAGCAATATGTGATGGATCAACTCTCATCACTTTAATTCTCCCCAATTTTTTCCTATTTTCACTGAGACTTTTAGCGGCACTTTGAGTTTATAAATATGCTCCATAATCTCTTGTGCTTTTTTTGAAAATTCTGGCACATCTTCATCTCTGACTTCAAAGATTAATTCATCATGTATTTGAAGCAACAATTTTGAATTATCATCTTGTAGCACATCGGCAATGCGATTCATCGCCATCTTGATGAGATCAGCCGCACTTCCTTGAAAAACTGTATTAACCGCCTCTCTTAAATACGTGGCATGCAACATGGCATTGGCATTTTCAAAATCAAAGTAACGGCGCCTTTTTAGTAGGGTTTGGGCATAACCTCGCTCTTTTGCTTCTTCGGCTACATGATGCAAAAATTGTTTCACCGTAGGAAAAGATGCAAAATAATTTTCAATGTAACGTTTTGCATCCGCTTGAGAGACATGAATCGTTTGTGATAATTTTCTAGCCCCCATGCCATATAAAAGTCCAAAGTTGATACTCTTGGCAATACCACGTTTTTCTTTAGCATCAGCCACACCAAAAATTTTCACCGCTGTTTCATAATGAATATCTTTGTCTTGGGCAAAAGCATGCACCAAAGCGGGGTCTTCACTGAAGTGCGCCAACAGTCGCAGCTCAATTTGAGAATAATCAATCCCAATCAAGCTAAAACCCTTTTTGGAGACAAAACCACGCCGCACCCCTCTTCCAAGTTCGGTTTTGACAGGAATATTTTGTAAATTCGGATTTTTAGAACTCAAGCGTCCCGTGGCCGTTCCTGTTTGTAAAAACGAGGTGTGAATCCTGGCATTTTCCTCTTTTAAGCCCAATTTATACAACGGTTCAATATAGGTTGATTTTAATTTATGAATCTCTCGATATTCTAAGATTTTAGCGATAATTGGATGCGCATCAATCAAACCACTGAGCACTTTTTCATCCGTGCTATAGCCTGTTTTTGTTTTTTTTCCACTACTCAAGCCAAGGTCTTCAAACAATACCTTGCCCAATTGTTGCACAGAATTGACATTGAACTCACAACCACTATCATGATAAATATTTTGTCTTAATGTTTCTATTGTAATTTGTGCGTTATCCAAAAGCGCCTTGAAATATCGCACATCAATACCAATACCTTCGCGCTCCATTTTGAGAAGTGTTTGGATAAAAGGAAATTCTAACTCTTTGGCTAAATCGAGCAATTCAGGCTCTAAGAGGTCTTGAATCTTATTATAAACTTTCAATGTCATCCAAGCATCTTCACTGGCATACAAAAGAGCCGATTCAATATCAACCGATGCAAAGGTCTCACCTTTTTTGACGGTGTCTTTGAATTTCACCATATCATGATCGAAAAATCTCTTAGACAACGTGTCCAAGCCGACATTTTTTTCAGGATTTAAAAGCCACGCCATAATCATGGTATCCGCATGAATAGGTAAGGCCTCAAAATCAAAATTATTCTCGATGATTGCTAAGTCATATTTCAAATTTTGCCCTACAATTTTGTGGCTAAAGAGTCTTTTGATTGCCTCTTTTGCATCCTCCATCGCCACTTGTGCGCCTACACCTAAATAGTTGTGATGTATCGGGACGTAATAGGCCTTATCTTCTTGCACACAAAAGGAAAATCCTACAATGTGAGCATGTTGTGCATCTAGAGAATTGGTTTCAGTATCAAACGCTACGATGGCATGGGACTCTATCGCATCGATGACAGAGAAAAGCTTCTCTTTGGTATCGAGCAATATAGCCTCAAAATGAATCTTCTCCGTCTCTTTTTTAGGCTCTTGTGGCATCTTTAATCGCGATAGCATCTGGCGTAAATCGTAGCGTTTTAATTCATCCACAATTCCGAGCAAAGGTTGTTCTTCTGGAAAATAAAATGTTTCAAACCGATCTGAGACATCAAGATGGGGATGAAGGGCTGCCAACTTTCTACTCATAAACGCATTTTCTTTGCCTTCTAGCAAAAGTTTTTGAGATCTCGGATTGGCGACTTTGTCTATATTTTCATAAATCTCTTCCAGTGTGGCAAATTGATCAAAGAGCTTTTTAGCACCCTTTGGTCCGATTCCTTTGACCCCGGGTATATTATCGGCAACATCGCCCACTAACGCTAGATAATCTTGAATCCTTTTTGGATAAACACCAAATTTTTCAAAACATTTTTCTTCATTGATATCAATCTTCTTCGTGGGGTCATACACCGTGATTTGATCATCATCAATCAACTGATACAAATCTTTATCATGAGTGACAATTCGCACTCGTATATCATTTTGCTTGGCAAATTTTACAGCTGATGCGATGACATCATCAGCCTCATAGCCTTCCTCACTATAACATTTAAACCCCATCTTTTCAATCCAATGAATGGCCACAGGCAACTGCTTTTTGAGATCCTCAGGTGCCTCAGGTCGGTTGGCTTTGTAATTGGGGTCAATATCATGTCTAAAATTTTTTCCTTTAGCATCAAGAGCAAAGAGAATATAATCACTCTCTAGTTCACTTTTTATCGTATAAATAAAATTCGCAAAACCGGTTAAAAGTCCTGTCGGAAATCCCTCTTTATTGTGCAAATTTGGAAGTGCATAATAGTTTCTAAAGAAGAAACCAAATGTATCTATGACGGTTAATGTTTTCAATTTTTTATCTCTTTCACGGCATCTAAGAAAAGTTCTACGGACATCGTCTCTTTTTCTAATATTTTTACGGCACGGTTAATACTATTTTCTGATAAAGGGCTATTGATTGGTACGGCTGTTTTGAGTATTTTCAGAATTTTTGCATATTCTTGCAAATCTTCTGCCTCCTCATAATGATCAGAAAATTGAATCATTTTGACCATTTTATCGCTAAATCCCCAATGATTGAAAATCTCTGCTGTGACTTCGGCACTCGTAACACCCACGTACATTTTCTCCACGCTTGCGATATCATGACTCATCTCAATCTCTGATTTAAACTGATACACCTCATCATTTCTAACCACCTCATCAGCAATCATGATTTTGCCCGTGTCTTGAAGCAACGCCGCCAAGAAGAGATCATCCACACCGGCTGGGTTAATGTGACTGTACCATTTATTGACCAATGCACTTTGTATGGTTGAAATAGCCACAAACTCTTCAGGTGTGACACCATAAGGCTCCATATCCACGCCTAAGAGTTTCTTGACTGAAATACTCGTCACCAGTGAACGTGTGGAAGACATACCAAAAAGAGATATGGCCTGCAAGACACTTTTAATCTCACGACGAAAATTGTAAAGAGGAGAGTTTGCAATCTTGAGTAGATTGGCCACCAACATCGGGTCGGTTTCGATAACCTTTGCCAATTCATTGATACTACTGTCTGGATTATCACAAATCGCATTGATTTTTTGAAAACTTCGAGGCAACGGCGGTAATGCGCGTATTCTATCTACAATGTCATTTAACATTTTTTCTCCTTAACATACATCTCAAACATCAAATTCTTGTGCTAAAAATTTACCCGTAAAACTTTTTGTTTTTTTATAATTTGTGGCCAGTTCCATTGGTGTGCCCACAGCGATAATTTTCCCGCCATAATTGCCACCCTCTGGACCCATATCAATCACATAATCACTATTTTTTATTATATCCATATTATGCTCAATTACCAAAACACTGTTGCCTAAATCTCTGAGATGGTGCAAGACTTTCGTCAGGCGATCCACATCGGCAAAATGCAAGCCCGTGGTAGGTTCATCTAAAATATAAAGGGTATTTCCTGTATCTCTTTTACTCAATTCTTTTGAAAGTTTTATCCTTTGTGCTTCACCACCACTGAGTGTGATAGCATTTTGGCCTAAGGTAATATAGCCCAAGCCTACATCTATCAGTGTGCTAAGAATTTGCTTGATTTTAGGGATTGCTTTAAAAAAGTCAAATGCCTCTTCCACGCTCATTTCTAAGACATCGGCGATCGATTTGCCTTTATACAAAATCTCTAAAGTTTGAGCATTGTAGCGTTTCCCATCACATCCATCACATTTAACAGAAATATCTGGCAAAAAGTGCATCTCGATTTTAATCTCTCCCTCTCCTTGGCATTTTTCACATCTACCACCTTTGACATTGAAAGAGAAACGGCCGATTTTATAGCCACGGAGTTGTGCTTCTTTTGTTTTGGAAAACAGAGTACGAATCTCATCCATCACTCCTGTATAAGTAGCAGGATTGCTTCTTGGAGTCCTACCGATTGGGCTTTGGTCTAGATAGATTACTTTATCAAGTTGTTCCAATCCCAAACACTCTACACCTGAGATTTTTTTGACTTTTTTAGCATGATTTAAAAGCTCTTTGGCCACAGGTAGTAGCGTTTGCAAAATCAAAGAACTCTTACCACTGCCACTCACACCGGTAATACTGACAAGATTGCCTAGAGGAATTTTCACATCTAAGTTTTTTATATTATTCACATTGACATGCTTGAGTTCAATCCATTGATCACTCAATGCCTTTTTTTTGTATTCGATTTTTTTTCTTCCACTTAAATACTGTGCGGTTAAGGTGTCACTTTTCTTCAATTCGTCATACGTACCTTTGAAGATAATCTCTCCACCGTATTTTCCAGCACCAGGACCAATGTCGACGATGTAATCCGCTGCTTCGATGGTCTTTTTATCATGTTCTACGACAATGACACTGTTGCCTTTACTTTGTAAATCTCTTAATGTGCTGATGAGTTTCAATGTATCACGCTCATGTAATCCGATACTAGGTTCATCCAAAACATACATCACGCCAGTCAACCCACTTCCTATTTGTGAAGCGATACGAATACGTTGGGCTTCGCCCCCACTGATACTTCTAGCATCACGCCCCAAAGAGATGTAGCCCAATCCTACATTATATAAAAAGTACAATCGTTCGCGTACCTCTTTGAGAATTGGTGCGGCAATCATGAGTTGGGATTCTGTTAGATACTCAAAATTCTTCTCATTATTGAAAAATTGCAAAGATTTGTCAATGGGTAGGTCTAAAAGCGTACCGATTGTCTCGCCTCCGACTTTTACGGCCAAATGTTCGGGTCTTAGGCGGTGTCCTGAGCAATTATCACAGACTTTCTCACTCATATATTCTGCGACATCTTTCTCATCTTTGAGCATGTTATACGCAATCTTGATAATACCATCAAAACTTTTTTTGATTTTGTGACGTTTCCACAAGAAAACAGCCTCATCCACACCTCCGTGTAAGATTGCTTTTTGTTGGTGCATCGGTAACGTATTGTAAGGGACACTCGTATCTATCTTGCTGGCCTCACAAAACGCTTTGAGATATTTGGCATAATACCCTTTGTTAAAGCCATAAAATATCTTGATAGCACCCTCATCAATACTCAACTCTTCATCAATAATCTTGCTTAAATCAAGCGTATAACGAATGCCCAATCCATCACAAACCGGACAAGCGCCTTTGGGAGAGTTAAAAGAAAAAGACAACGGCTCAAGCACATCGAAGCTAATCTTACAATCAAAACATGCACGATGCACACTATAATGCACTGAGGAGGAATCTAGCCCAACGGCTTCATAATTCAGCACTTCAACTTCCAATTCACCATAACTCTCTTTGAGTGCTTTTTCAACATCACTGGCGATTCTCTGTCTGTTATCTTCTCGCACAACCACACGGTCAATGACCACTTTAATACTGTGCTTTTTAGTTTTACTTAAATCAAAATCTTCATCCAGACGAATCATCACGCCATCGACCATCGCTCTGACATACCCTTTCAGACGCAGGGATTCTATCAAATCTGCAAAAGAACCTTTTTTTTCATTGACCAAAGGAGCCATCATGATAAGCTTGGAATCTTCTGGTAATTTGAGGATTTGCTCGATAATATCCGCCCCACTCATCTGCGATATGGGTTTGCCACATTTATGACAATACTGTGTCCCCACTCTGGCATACAAAAGTCGCAAATAATCATAAATCTCAGTAATCGTCCCGACTGTTGATCTTGGATTTTTACTGGTTGTCTTTTGATCGATGGCAATCGCGGGAGTTAACCCTTCGATTTTATCGATATCAGGTTTGCCCACACGATCTAAAAATTGTCGGGCATATGAAGAGAGCGACTCAATATAGCGTCGTTGTCCTTCTGCATAAAGCGTATCAAACGCCAACGTACTTTTTCCACTACCACTGAGTCCGGTCATGACGACCAGTTTATTTTTGGGTATTTCTAAATTGATATTTTTTAGATTGTGCTCTTTGGCACCGTATATTTTTATCATTAAAAACCTATTAGTTTATTCACTGTTAAAATGAGCAAGACGACATAAAGGATCAGCAAGAGTCTTTTTTGGAGGTCACGACGAATAATGTGTGATTGTTTGGCCCCAAAATAGACACCAAGTAGAGAGCCTAACCCCAATATAATACCTGCCTTATGGTCAATCAATCCATGCATAGAAAAACTTATCAATCCCGATACGGAAGAAAAAACAACAAAAAGCAAAGAGGTCGAAATGGCTTTTTTAATATCAAAATGTAAAAAACCAACCATAATCGGTGTCAAGAATAAAGCCCCACCAATCCCGATGCTAATGGCGGCCATACCGACAAAAAATCCTATCACGAACAACAATATTTTGGATTCATTTGGAACGCCGAGGGCCTCTGTTGGTGTTTTGAAAAACTTATAGATTGCTACAACCAAAGCCACCGCAAAAAATGAGAGTAAAGCCCACGAAGGAACCAATGAGACGATATAGCCGCTAAATTGCGCACCAATAAATCCGCCTACTCCCAATACAAGGCCATTTTGAAGACGAAGCATCTTGTTTTTGTAATTAACAAATGACCCAAATATCGAGCTAAAGACCATCTGCATGATGGAGATACCGATTGCTGACTTGACACTGAATCCAGAATAGAGCAAAATCGGCACTAAAACCGTACCGCCTCCAATTCCAAAAAAGCCTGATGCAAAACCGACAACGATTCCTAAAATCCCTAAAATTATAAACATGTTACCTGCTTTCTATTAAAATCGTATTTTACTTTATTGGCTCTTAATAAACAATTTAAAAAATTTAAACTATAATACAATAGTATTTATAATTCAGCAGTGACACGCTCTCACAGAGTGATGTGTCATCTTTTTTATTTGTTATTGATGCCTCCAAAAGCACCATAGGGGTTGAATGACAATAAGATTAATCGGCAAAAGGGACTATCAGTGAATCAAGAAGATAAAGAATACCTAGAAAAAAAACTACTTTCCGGATATGAAAACTTACTGGATATTAATGTCGAATTTATAGCTGATTTGGGTACGATTTACTTAACTCTTGAAGAAATTTTAAAACTCGAAAAAGGATTTGTAATCGATTTAAAAAAACCCGCAGGAGAAAGTGTTGAACTTTTTATCAATAAAAAGATTTTTGGCAAAGGTGAAGTGATGGTTTATGAAAAAAACCTTGCTATCAGAATCAATGAAATTTTAGATTCAAAAAGTGTCATACAATATTTCAAAAAAGAATCATGATGAAAAAATTACTCTTATTATTTGTCTTTGTTAGCCTCTCCTATGCGACCAATCTCTTGACCCATAATATCTATGATAGAGAAGACCGTGTCGATATTATGCTCTCCTTTGATTCCCCATATACGGGTACGATATTTCAAGATAAAAATGCCCATGCGACCACTTTAAAACTTGCGCATTTGAATTTTGACAAAACGGTTGAAAAAAATATTAACTCAAAAATCGTCCAGGAGCTCTCAATCCGCCCAAATAATGGCAATCTGCTCATCACACTACACAACCAAAAAGAGATCCTCGTCAGTGCCTCTAAAACGACCGATGGTTTTGGTCTGCGCATTAGAACACGTCTTGCAACTCCCATCACCGACACCGCACCCATCACAACCGCACCCATTACAACCGTACAAGCGGCAACACCCAAGGCAGATGACACACTACAAAATATCAAACCCTTTCAAGACAGCAGTCTCATTGATGCCAGGTACATCACTGTGGTCGCCTTTTTGTTTGTTTTGTTATTGGTCATGATGTGGGTCAAAAAACGCGTCGCCAAAAATCCAATCACCCTACAAAAAAAATCTTGGCTTTTTAAATCCATCTCTCCAGAATCCATTGATATCAAAATTTTGCATAAAAAGCCTATCGATCCTAAAAATTCTCTTTTGGTTTTTGAATATCAAAACAAACGATATCTCGTCATGAGCGGAAACTCAAATGTCGTCGTGGATACTTTTGGCAGTCAAGATTTTGAGAATACCTCTGATTTTGAACAAGCCTTTGAAGATAATAGAAAAAAATTAGACGACTATCTTAAATTGCAAGAACATAAATTAGAAAGTTACAAAGATAAAGCCTCTAGCGATATGAACGTACCAGATTAATGAAATTTAACGAAAAAGCATTGCGAGTCAAATATATGAGACTCCTAGAAAAATTTGTCAAAAGTTGTGAAACCATACTCAAATTGGAAGACTTTAATTACCTGCTTTTTGAGAAGAAAATCACCAAAATCTACCAACAAATTCAAAAACTTGATGATTTACACCTCGATTCTACTTATCTCAATACACTCAAATCATTTACAGACTTTACGATTAGAATCTTAGAAAACGAAAAAATGACAACCGAAGAGAAGCGTATCTTGCTCTTAAAAGAGGTCAATCAAACGCGCAAGCAAAAAAACAGCACTTCCTACAAAAAAGAAAAACATAAAAAACAACTCTATGATGACTAAAACTTGACACATTATTTCTTATATGATATTATCATCATATGTTAAATTTATCATATAAGGAAAAAGAATGAAAAAAACGTTTAAATCAGACAAAATCAATTGTCAAAACTGTGCCAACATGATCAAAGGCTCTCTTGAAGATGATTTTGGTCCCATAGAAGTCAACCTCGAGGCCTCACCCAAAGAAGTCACTCTAGACATTACAGATGAGAATCAAGAAAAACAATTTAAACAAGAGATGGCTGAAATAGGCTTTGATGTTATAGAAGAATAATCATGAAAGAGACCCATGGGCTGATTCGTTCTTGTTGCGAGGGCGTCAGCCATATACCCGATATCAAAAAGATTCTCCCCGATGATGAGGAGCTCAAAAATATGACACATATCTTTAAGGCACTCAATGATCCCATGCGTGTGAAGATTTTGTTTGCTCTTTTAAAATACGAAATTTGTGTCGGAGAATTGGTCAATCTTTTAGAGATTCCCCAATCTCATGTATCCCATCAACTGAGAATCTTGAGAAAATATGATATTGTCACCTATCAAAAAGATAAAAAGATGTCATTTTATAGAATCAAAAATGACGCGATCAAAGCCTTATTAAATACTGCATTGGAACATGTAAAATGTCAAAAGAAAAAATAGAACTTAATATTTCAGGAATGACGTGCGTCAATTGCTCCAATGGCATCGAGCGTGTTGTCAACAGACTCGATGGACTGGAAGCATCAAAAGTGAGTTTCACCGAAAACCGAGGTGAATTTACCATCAATTCGGAAAAACTAGACAAGAATACCATCATACAGAAAATCAGAAAACTAGGTTATGGAGTCGAAGAAGATCTCAAAGCACTAGAAAAAGCCAAACGCTTAGCTTACAATCAACTAAAGCGTTCGTTTATCATTGCGGCTATTTTGACACTTTTGATGTTTTATTTTGCCCTCTTCCCCCTCAAAGAGATCAATTTGTATCTGATGTTTGCCATCGGTACTATAGTACAATTTTATCCTGGTGCTCGATTTTATATCCTCTCTTATAAGGCACTCAGCAATAAAAATAGCGATATGAATGTCCTCGTAGCACTGGGCACGAGTGCGGCTTATTTTTATTCTGCTGCTGTTGTTTTATTTCCTCACTTCTTCCCGCAACATTTGCGATTTGTCTATTTTGATGGGGCGAGTGTCATCATCACCTTTATTTTATTAGGGCGACTTTTAGAGGAGCGATCACGCGCAAAAGCGACGGATTATCTGAAGAAATTGATGAATTTGGCACCCAAAGAGGCCAATAAAATCGAAGAAAATGGAGAGATTTCTCATATTCAAGCAGAAGAACTGAAAGTGGATGATCTCGTCTTAGTCAAACAAGGAGAAGAGATATCAGCCGATGGTATTATCATAGAGGGAACCGCTGATATTGATACCTCTATGATTACGGGTGAATCCTTGCCTGTTTTTAAAACAATAGGCGATGACGTCGTAGCCGGTACGATTAATACCCAAGGGGTATTAAAGATAAAAGTCACCAAGAGGGCCAATGAGAATAGGATTTCTAATATCATCGCACTCCTTAGTAGTGCGGGAAGCAAAAAGCTCCCCATTGCAAGATTGGCCGATACGATTGCGAGTATTTTTGTACCTACTGTTGTGGGAATTTCTATCATGACCTTTTTCATCTGGTATTTTATCGCTGGTGATTCACTGCATGCAATCCTCACCTCTATCACCGTATTGATTATCTCTTGTCCTTGTGCACTCGGTCTCGCCACACCAATCGCCATCGTCAGTGCGGTGGGAAAAGGTGCTAAAGAGGGCATCTTAATCAAAAATCCTGAAATCTTAGAAATTATCAAAGAGATAAAATATGCTGTTTTTGATAAGACCGGCACCCTCACAAAAGGGGAAATATCTATCAAAGATATCATGATAGAAAGCGGTTATCTTGATATTGTCGCCTCAATTGAGACGCATAGTGAACATCCCATCTCCAAAGCTATTGTCACTTATGCCAAGAAACATAATGCCAAAACCACGCTAAAGGTCACAGATGTCAACATCATAGCAGGTTATGGTATCAGTGCTATTTATCAAAATAAAAACGTGAGAATTGGGAGCATGGCATTCTTGCAAGAATCGAAAGTCACCATTGCGCCAGAGTATCAAGCAGCCTTTACAAAAGCTCTAACAGAAGGAAATGGTGCGGTATTGGTGAGTGTTGAAGATACTTGTGTGGGGGTTATCTCTCTAGAAGATCGTTTACGCGTCGGTGCTCATGAATTGATATCTGAGCTCAAAGCCAAAGGGATTACCCCTGTACTCTTGAGCGGGGACAATCAAATCACAGCACAAAAGATTGCCGATGATTTGAAAATCGAATCTTTTTATGCACAGGTCCTGCCCGATGAAAAATTTGAGGTTATCAAAAAATTACAGCACCATAACACAAAAGTGATGTTTATCGGAGATGGTATCAATGATGCACCCTCCATCAAACAAGCTGATATCGGAATCACCCTCAATTCAGGTTCGGATATTACCAAAGATGCCGGCGATATTATTCTCATCAACAACAATATACACTCTGTACTCAAAAGTATCAATTTATCCGAAAAAGCAATGCGGACTATTAAACAAAATCTCTTTTGGGCTTTTATCTACAATGCTATTGGTATTCCTCTTGCTGCGGGAATCTTTTATCCTGTGATGGGCATCATGTTGACCCCTATGTATGCAGGTATCGCCATGAGCTTTAGCTCTGTTACGGTGGTGCTAAATTCACTGAGACTCAAAATGCAGAAGATTTAATTTCTTAGGGTGACGTCACGATAACCTCTTTGACGTCGCCCTAAGATTTTTAAAACTCTAATAGTGATTCTTGTATCCCTTGGTGCATTTCATACCAAAACTTCATACCCGCTTCTCGTTTGTCTTTATCAAAAAGTTCCAACCATTTCATCAATTCAGGATCGTCGTTTTTTTCAATTTCATGTTTGCGCTTGAGAAAAGTATAAACATAATCAATATTACGTTCTGATTCCCAAAATACCGATGAATTTCTACCATTAATGCGACTGGCTGTCGTATGCATGGCTTTGAGGTATTCCTCTTTCATGCCATATAAAGATTCCATAATCTCAGGAATCATCTCCTCAGCCCAGCCTCGATGGAAACGACACATTCCCATATTATCCAAGATAAGCTCGCCTCTGAGTCGCTCTGCCCCCTTGCGTCCTAGTTCTCTTGGAGGCATAAAATCATAGCCATAATACATATAGTATTTGCCCATAATCGCCATAGGAGAAAGCGCTCCGGGTGTCCAGTATTGGTTAGGGACCATCCAGCCTTTTCTTGCATACGCGGTATAAACAAAGGAGTCAATCAGGTTTTTATTTTTGGCTCGTGAGATATCTTGGGCAAATTTTCGCGTCCCCTCGCTCAAATCCAAAATACCCCGTTTTTCTATAATTGAATCCAGCAATTGCACCCCAATCTCTGCATTGTGCAGTGAAGATTTGACAACATCAAAATTTTTCGGATCAAATTCCGGTATCCCTTTGATACCCAACTCTTCTGGCGTCAAAAGTTTTTCTGACAAACACTCCATAAGCCACGCAATGGTACCTCCAATCGAGATGGCATCAAAACCATACATATCCGCATGATGATTCAAGCGCTCCGCAGCTCTTTGATCAAAGATACCCGATAACGGTCCCATCGTTTGATAAGGTTCATAATCTTTTTTAAAGGTGCCATTCATTTTCTTGCAAACCGCAGCACACGGTTCACCACAATTTTGTTCGCTTTTTGTTGCCACGGTTTCATCATTAAACTGTTTGAGATAGTGGTTCATGATAAATTTTTCATGGATTTCTAAACGCTCTTCTTCACTCATATAAATACTCTTATAATTAAAAGAAAAGAGCTTTCCAGCCAATCCATGATAGTTTGACCCAAAAGTTCCCCCCGTTCCTAATTCTGCATTAAAACGGTACTTACTCGTAGATTCTATATCTTTGGCCATCAGTTTCATTTTGTATTTATCAATAAACCACTGATCGGCGACTTTACGGTCACGGAAATCATCATCGACAAACGTTCCTCCGTAAATGATAGCAGCAATCCCGTGCTCTTGAAACATCTTGCTTCCAAAACCACCACGCCCTGCCCAGGTATCGACATAGGTCAATTTTTTGTGTTTTACAGGCACCGATCCCACCGCTCCGATATCTGTCGATCTTGCAGACGGTCCGGTTGCTAAAATTCTAGGGTCATTACTGTATCGATCTCCAAAACGCTCCATCGTATAATCCATCATCGAGTAGAATCCACCCCGTCCTTCATACCAGACGGTATCTACATCCACAGGCTCAATCTCTACTTGAATCTCTCCGCCTTCATTTCGGTTTAGATACATAACTGAAGGGGTTGGTGCTTTGCCGACAATAGAGAGCATATTGATGCCGAGATTATCAAAGACCAAACTCGCTCCTCCCATCGATGAAATATAAAAACCACCCCAGGCATTGGAAAAACCTGTAAAAATCAAACGATTTGATCCAGGGAAAATAGAACCTGCCAGTAGTCCTGTTCCAATATTTAAACTATTATATTTGCCTGAGAGATGAAGTCCTAAATCTACCGGGCCAAAAAATTCTCCCACTTCATAACGATTAATACGATAAAATGATGTTCTAGCATCAACAAAAAGAGTTTTTTGATTTGTTTTCATAATGAGTTCCTTATATATGTTATTATTTTAACATAACAATGACAACTTAAATTAAACAATATGCACAAAAAAATAGCATAAAGATGTGATATTTCCTATTTATTGAGTATTGTAGTCTGTTAATCTAGGAGAAAAAGCTATCGATATGATGTCGCATCGCATCGATCTCTTCAATTCTATTGATAGTGTCTCTAAAAGCTGATGCGGCAGGAAAGCCTTTGGAATACGTATGCAAATGTTTTCGGAAGATACTCACCCCTTTGTGCCCATAAAAATCTATCATATTGTCATAATGTTCCAAGACAATCTCTTTGATTTTATCTTTATTGACAAATTCAAGATTATTTTTGAGTTGATAAAATATCCAAGGATTACCCACCGCCCCTCGGCCTATCATGATAGATTTGCAACCGGTTATTTTTTTGACCTCATTGGCCTTTTGGAGACTGGTGATATCTCCATTGGCAATCACCGGAATCGAGACCGCAGCTTTAGCTCTTCGGATCGCATCATAATCCACTTCGGCCTTATATTTCCCTGCTCTTGTTCTCCCGTGTATGCTCATAAAATCTACCCCTGCACGCTCACAAGCTCGTGCAATGTCTTCTGGAATCTTTTCATTAAATCCCAAACGAACTTTTGCACTTAAATATTCTTTGTTTGAATGTTTTTTAATCGTTTCCAACACACTTTGCAATAGTGGTAAATCTTGCAGCAGTGAGGAGCCTGCACATTGTGAGACGACTTTGGGGACAGGGCAACCACAATTGAGATCAATGCCATCAATTCCATCGATGGTGTTTAAAATCTCCACTGCTTTTTTGATGACCTCCAAATCTGAACCTGCAATTTGCACGATATAAGGTGTCTCAAGTGGTGATTTTCTGAGCATTTCAAAGGTTTTTTTTGAATTATGAACGAGGGCATTGGCACTAATCATCTCAGAAAATGTCAAATCTGCATCGAATTTTTTCACCAACGAACGAAAGGGAAGATCGGTGTATCCTGCGAGTGGAGCCAAGGCGGTGATGCCTTGACTGAAATCTATCTTTTTAATGAATCAAACCTTTAAAAATTTTATGGTATTGATATTTCTTCCATGATCTCGTAAGAAAAGAAGGGTTTTAAATTTCAAGAAATCTTCTTCTTCAGAATCTTCAAGAATTTCACGTACCTTATCAATCATTTGGAGTTCATATAAAGTAAAGAGATAAGCATTGGCCGCAATTTGTCCTTTTTCATTGTACAATTTACCAAATAGGTCAATCAACTCATCAGGTGAGAGTTTGATACGAATCTCTTCAGCCAGTTCAAGATAATCTTCACTGGTTGCATTAAATTGCTCTAACATCTGCTTAATGGAATCAATATCAATTTCAAAATCATCTTCAGGATCTAAATAACGCTCCATCATCTTTCTAAAAATATCTTTATCAATAGCAAAAGGATATTTTTTGATTTCAGCAAATGAAGCGATTTTTAGTACTTCATAATAAGCGCTTTTGCATAACTCATCATCCAAACTATCGCATTTTTTGAGTATGGTCATCGCATATTTTGGATCTTCTTTTAATTTGTTTTTCTCATTGGCAATAAAGAGTTCATTGGTCTCTGAAATTTTGTATTTTTTCAGATCTTGAATCTCTCCTGCACGAATTTTATCAACAAGATAGTAATACTCTTTTAACTCTTCATTTTCCAGTGTTTCAACGTCACATTTTTTTGCATAGTTCAAGGTAGAAAGCACAAAACCCGGAATTTTAAAAAAATCTGTTTTAAATTTTAGATTACTTTTTTCTCCAAGAATAGATCCTTTTGATACGTTTATAAATGTGTCAAAGTCTTTTTTGATAGCTCTTTTGTAAAAAAAGTCTTTGATATTATAATAGGTCAAATGTGCAATCGAAGCTAAAAATAAGAAAATTGCGGGTATCACAATCCATACTGCTATCGGTAAATTTAAAGAAAATGTATAAATGTTTAGAGCATAATTACTTCCATTAAAACTATAAACATAAAGTCCTACGGCCAATAAATATATAATCGATAACAACACATAACGCTTGATTCCCATTGATTCCTACCTTAATTCTTATTTGCTGATTTTTCCATAATTTCACGACATGTGATACAATATTTTGCTTGAGGTTTTACTTTCAGTCTTTGAAAACTGATATCTTCCTCACACATTTCACAAATACCATACGTCCCACCTTTGATTTTGCCCAAAGAGTAATCTATCTCATGTAACTCTTTTGTCAACTGCTGGTTAATTGCCTCTTCAATCAAGCGATCGGTACTAACAGAAGCATGATCTGCTTCATCGCCTACATCATCTTGCTTCAATGAGGTAATACCTCTTATGGATTCATCGATATTTTTAAGTATCTGTTTTTTTCTTTCGTTTAAAATATCTTCAAAAAATTTAACTTCATTTTTTCGCATTTAATACTCCGTAAATAATATTATACAAGTTATTTATGATAGGGATGATTTGCTTTGATGCAAAGTCCTCTATAAATCTGCTCAAATAATACTACCTTCGCTATCTTATGGGCATATGTCAGCTTACTTAAGCTGATGACTTTTTGAGTTTTATCCAAAAAATCTTGCTCCAAACCATACGCTCCCCCAATGAAAAAATTAATATTTGAATGGCCCTCAAACAGAGCACTAAATTCAAAACTGTCCATCTCTTTTCCACGAACATCCAATGCGACATTATAACCTTTCAAATAGGGCTCATACACTTTCGTATAGGCTTTTCTTGACTCCTTTTCTCCTCGAGTTTGAGATAGCGCAATCTCTTTATTAAATAAAGTAGTATCGGCAACTTGCGCATGCTTTTTAATCATCTTTTGATATTCATCAATCAGATGTTCTACCGATTTACTCTTCGTCTTTTCTATCGTGTAAACGTTGATTTTCATCAACCGGACCCTTTAATTTTAACTCAAAATCTTTTTTATCGCTTTGAAGGAAAACTAAAAGATCTGAAATTGTTTTTTTCAGTTCACTTCTTTTTACAATCATATCAATCAAGCCATGTTCTAGTAAAAATTCTGATCTTTGGAACCCTTCAGGCAACTCTGCTCCAATGGTTTGTTTGATAACACGCTGACCTGCAAATCCTACCAATGCTCCGGGTTCTGCGATGATAATATCACCCAACCACGCAAAAGAGGCACTTACCCCACCCATCGTCGGATCAGTCAGAATTGAGATATACGGCAATTTGTGATTGGCCAGCTCTTTAATGGCAGCTGATGTTTTAGACATTTGGAGTAATGAAAAAGTACTCTCCTGCATCCTCGCACCACCACTCGCACTGACAATGACCAAACCTTGTTTATTTTTGATAGCACGCTTTGTAGCTCGTACAATTTTTTCACCCTCTACCGAACCTAAGCTTCCACCCATAAAACTAAAATCAAAGACCACAAGTTGTACCGCGACTCCATGAATCTCACAAACGCCAGATACCAATGAAGAAGTTCTATTTGTCTTGGCTTGAGCCTCTTGTATCCGTTTTTTGTAGGATTTTTTATCCACAAATTTCAAAGGATCAACCGGTGCAATATTAGAATCTAGCTCAACAAATGTATCAGCATCTGCAATTTGCTCAATTCGTTTTGATATACCAATTCTAAAGTGAAAACCACATTTTGGGCATACGCTTAATTGATTTTCTACTTCTTTATAATACATCAAAGACTGGCACTGCTTACATTTAACCCAATGCTGTGGTGCTTCGTCCCGAGAAGGTTGTGTCTTGCGAAAATTACCAAAAATCTCACTAAATTTCATACTATTAACTGCCTTCTTTAAATAATCCGCTCATTCTATCAAAAGTTTCCTTATCTTTACTTATAAATAAGAGCGCATCTTGTTTTATCATGTACAGATCGTTACACATATACATACCAGCTTCAATATCATAAGGGCGTGCTACGCCGCCAAAGAGTACAAAATTTACTTGATGGGCATAGGCTAAAGAGAGGGCAATGGCTCCGGGAGATCGGTATTTGATATGATTTTTTTCTAATGTTTGATAGAGTGTTTTTAGACTGTAAGATTTTTCAAAAATACCCATGGTGGCATGCAGGTTGCACTGGATATCATGAAAGACTAGATTGTGAAGGTTGGCTTTTTGAAATCGCTTTTGGTCTTTGATAAAAAGATCGCCATTGGCGAGATTAACAATAACGGCCGCCAGATGCTTTGATTGGTATTTCAACGCTACAGAAGTACCATAATAGGGGAAATTTGAGACAAAATTATTGCTTCCATCAATCGGGTCGATAAAGATATCATACGCACTATTATTATCCAAAAAACCACACTCTTCAGAATAGATATTACCAAATGAAGAGAGTTTCTTGATGAAAATATTCTCAGCCATAATATCAATCTGACGGCTCATGTCTCCACCATAGCCCAAACTTGTCGTTTGACACAGCTCCTCAAAATTCATGGCGCTAATGTGCGCAGCAATCTCTTGATTTGCCGAAATCGCTGCGTTTAAAAAATCTTGCATTCTAATTGAGCAAATCTTTGATAATTTGTGCTGCTGCTTCTTTGCCATCTTTGGCTGCAGTGACTACCAAATGGCTACCCCGTTTACAATCGCCCCCTGCATAGACGCCGATTTTACTGGTTTGATGATTGGGTGCTACTAAAATATTGCCATATTTATTCGTCTCAATTCCATTGGATGAGAAGAAATCTGTATTCGTAGCAGAAAACCCTAAGGCAAATATAATCACCGTCGCATCTTCTTTGAATTCATTGCCTTTGACAATCTCTACTCTCGCCCGACCACTGCTATCTTTTTCTCCTAACACCGTGCGTTGTAAAACCATACCGATGGCTTGATTCTCACTATTGACCACGATTTCCTTCGGACTGGCATTATAGATAAATCGTACGCCCTCTTCTCTGGCATTTTTAAACTCTTTTTTGCTCCCTGGCATATTGTATTTATCTCTTCTATAAATACACGTCACTTCTTTGGCATTTTGACGAATCGCTGTTCTGACACAGTCCATCGCGGTATCACCCCCTCCGATGACGATGACTTTTTTGCCTTTGACATGATATTTTTCATCACTTTTTTCGTTAAAAAGCAGGTGCTGTGAATTTCTCAAATAATCAAGGGCCATGAAAACACCCTCGGCATTTTCGTTAGTGATTTTGGCTTTATTAGAATTTTGTGCTCCTGTTGCCATAAAGATACTATCATGAGTACTCGCCAGCTCATCAAAGCTCAAATCCACTCCCACATTAGTATTAAGATGTAGATTCATCCCTGCATCTACCAGCCATTTGATACGTCGGGCTACAATCTCTTTATCCAGCTTGAAACTAGGAATGCCATAGGTCAAAAGTCCGCCTGCTCGTGCATCTTTTTCATACATATCTACAGCTATTCCACTTCTCAATAAATAAGTAGCTGCGGCAATACCCGCAGGTCCTGAGCCTACAATGGCTACTTTTTTATCAGTCGTAATTCCAGGAAATTCTGGTTTCATTCCCTTTTTAAATCCCTCTTCAGAGATAAATGTTTCGATATTACCAATCGTAATCGCACCATGCCCGTCATTGAGCGTACAATCTCCCTCACAAAGTCTATCATGAGGACAGATTCTTCCTGTGATTTCAGGGAAGGGATTGGATTCATTGGAGAGTTTAAAGGATAACTTCAAATCCATTTCACTGGTCGATTTTAACCAATAAGGGATATAGTTATGCAATGGACATTTATTATGGCAATAAGGATCTCCACATTGGATACATCTATTGGCTTGAATCGCCGCATCTTCTTTATTAAAGATTTCATAGATTTCATGGAAATCTCCAATTCTATCACTACTGTCTCTTTTCCTTGCTGATATTCGCTCTACGTTTATAAAATCTTGCATAATATATCAATCTCCTTCTTGTGGATTCAATGGAATCTTCGTCATATCTTTTGG
The DNA here is from genome assembly GCF_036556685.1 of Sulfurospirillum sp. 1612. Taxonomy (NCBI): domain Bacteria; kingdom Pseudomonadati; phylum Campylobacterota; class Epsilonproteobacteria; order Campylobacterales; family Sulfurospirillaceae; genus Sulfurospirillum; species Sulfurospirillum sp. 1612. The sequence goes on along the minus strand of NZ_CP140614.1, from coordinate 722,270 downwards.
CATTACCATCCAAAAATCTCGCACATTGTGTCTAAAATCTTCAATAATGTGTTTGGCTTTCATACTGTCAGTTTCATCAATATGTGTTCGAATCAATTTTTTCAAAAAGTGTTTGGCTTCATCCATTTCGTCGATATCAACACGAACCGCTACGACTAACTCTTGATTCAGTTTGTCGATAAAATCACGACTCTTATCATAAACAAAAGCGATTCCTCCAGTCATCCCTGCGCCAAAGTTTACACCCGTATTTCCTAGTATCACAACCACACCACCGGTCATATATTCACACGCATGATCTCCGGTACCTTCGACGACAGCTTTGGCACCAGAATTTCTGACACAAAATCGCTCTCCTACAACACCGGCTACAAACAATTTACCACCCGTTGCTCCATACAAACAGGTATTACCCGCACAGGCATAATCTTCTTTTTGTACCGCTGGAGTAATGACAATCTTACCCCCATTCATCCCTTTACCGACATAATCATTGGCAGAACCAACCAGATTAATCGAGACACCATTGGTCAAGAAAGCACCGAGAGATTGACCTGCTGTACCGTTTAATTTCAAAATAATACTGTTATCTTTTAATCCCGTATTGCCATAATATTTTGCAATCTCACCACTGATGAGTGCTCCAAAACTCCGATTTGTATTTTTAATCGTTCGATTGACAACGATGAGTTGCTCTGGATTTTCGATGACTTTGTAAATCTCTCGCAAAATCTCTTTTTCAAATTCATTTTTATCAAAGGGATCATTGGGAAGTCCCTCATAAATATTATCTCCCTCAACACGCATCAAAATAGATGAAAAATCGAATTTCTTCGCAAATTCATCATCAATCACATCTAACAAATCGCTACGACCAATAATATCATCAAGCTTTTCGTACCCGAGTTTTGCGAGTATCTCTCTAACATCTTGGGCAATATAAGTAAAGAAATTGACCAATTTATCAGCATTGCCTATAAAAAATTCTCGTAGCTTTTCATTTTGTGTCGCCACACCAACAGAACATCGATTGAGATGACAAATACGCAGGATTTTACAACCAAGAAGGGTGAGAGCTACCGTACCAAAAGCATAACTCTCCGCTCCTAAAAGTGCTGCTTTGACAATATCAACACCTGTTTTCAAGCCACCATCGGTTTGCAAATGTACTTTGCTTCTTAGATGATTGGCTTTGAGGGCATTGTGTGCTTCACTCAGTCCAATCTCCCAAGGATTTCCTGCAAATTTGATAGAGCCCAACGGTGCCGCTCCCGTTCCGCCATCACCCCCTGAGATAATAATCTTATCCGCATATGCTTTTGCAACACCCGCGGCAATCGTACCCACACCCGCTGTGGAAACCAATTTTACGGTGATAGTGGCATCTGGATTTACTTGCTTGAGATCAAAAATCAGCTGTGCTAAATCTTCAATAGAATAGATATCATGATGAGGCGGTGGCGAGATCAATGTCACACCCGGAATCGTATATCTTAATTTGGCAATCAAAGGAGAAACTTTGTGACCGGGAAGCTGTCCTCCTTCTCCTGGTTTTGCTCCTTGTGCTACTTTAATTTGTATCTCACTCGCACTTCTTAGGTATTCTGGTGTGACACCAAAACGACCCGATGCAATTTGTTTGATTTTTGAATTTTTATTTGATTTTAGACGCTGTGAATCTTCACCACCTTCACCACAGTTTGACATCGCACCAATGCGGTTCATCGCTTCAGCCAAGGCTTCATGTGCTTCAGGAGAAATAGAACCCAAACTCATAGCAGCGGAATTAAATCGTTTGAAAATCTCTTCTATCGGTTCTACTTTTTCGATATCGATAGGCTCACGATCAGATTTGAATCTCAAAAAGTCTCGAATCATCTTCTTTTCACGATGATTAATCATGCTGGCAAAAGCATCATAATCTTCTCGAGTACCGCTCTCTGCCATTTTATGAATAGCATGCACCACATTAGGACTGTAATCATGATATTCACTTTTATCCAAATATTTATAAAAGCCTCCCAATTCTAGCGGAAATAATCGCTTGTTGAGATTCACACTATATGCCTCTTTATGAATGGTGTTCAATCGTGCTTCGATGTCATCAAAACCAAGTCCTGGCAAGAGGGCATGCACTCCATTAAAACAGTTTTCAGTGATCTCTTCAGAGAGTCCAATCGTATCAAAAAGTGCTGAATTTCGATACGAAGATATAGTAGAAATTCCCATTTTTGACATGATTTTCAATAAGCCTTGATTCAGTGCAATATTGACATTTTTGAGATTTGTTTTGGTCTCATATATACTTAAATCTTTCTCTTTAGATGCGGCAAGTACTGTTGCATATAACATATAAGGATAAATAGCACTCGCACCAAATCCAATCATACAAGCACACGAATGAGAATCCAATGCCTCTCCGGTTATCGCGACAACACTCACCAAATCTCTCACCCCATGTTCTAAGAGGACTTCATTGATTTTACCCACACACATAGTCATCGGAATGGGTTTTTTTGTATCGGTGACGTAGCGGTCATCAAGATAAATCAATCGTACTTTTTCTTTGACCACGGCTTCTACCACATCATATGCCAAATCTTCCAAACTACCTTTGAGGTTATCTTCAAAAAGTGTCGAAAATGTTTTACCTTTATAGCTCTCTTTGAATCTTGGCTTGTTGATATCGCCAAAGGACTTTAAGACTTCAATTTTCTCTTGCATCAAAATAGGAGAAATGGTTTTGATGCGCAGTGAATTCTTTGGTAATTCATCTAAGATATTGCTCAGTTCACCAAATCCCGTATTTAAACTCATGACGATTTTTTCTCTAATTGGATCTATCGGAGGGTTGGTCACTTGTGCAAATTTTTGTTTAAAATAGTCCGTAAAATTTCTTTGTTTTTTGCTAAATGCAGCGATTGGCGTATCATCACCCATAGAGCCAACACCCTCTTTGCCATCTTGCATCATTGGGCTAATGACCATATTTTTGAATTCTTGTGTGATGTTAAAAAAACGTTGTTTTAATTCTAAATCTTCGATTTCATAATCACTAATATGCTCAAAAGGCATCTCAACATACTCTTGTAAATAGGTTAGATTTTCGTTAAGCCAAGTACCATAAGGTTTGGAGCGTTTAATATAATCATCAATATCATCATTTTTTAGTATCTTGTTGTATTTTAAATCGATTCCAATGATTTGACCACTTTGTAAACGGCCTTGTTCTAGGATGTCATTATCATCAATATCAAGGACACCATACTCACTTGAGATCAAGATACGTTCATCTTTAGTGATGATGTATTTCGCAGGACGCAAGCCATTTCTATCCAACACACACGCGATATATCTACCATCTGTAAAAGAGACTGCTGCTGGACCATCCCATGGATCAAAGTGGATACTAGAGTACTCATAAAAAGAGCGTAATTCACTATCGATATGCGGTGCATTTTGCCAAGGCATTGGGATGAGCGATCGAATGGTTTTGAAAAAGTCATAACCATTGGCAATCATAAATTCGAACATATGATCCAAACTCGCGCTGTCACTCACATCATCTCTGGTAATTGGAAATAATTTCTGCAACTCTTCATCTGAGAAGACTTCACTTTTTAATGAGCGGGTTCGTGCTTTGATATTGAAACGATTTGCGGAAATTGAGTTGATTTCACCATTATGGGCAATCATCCTAAAAGGTTGTGCTAATTTCCACTGTGGCAAGGTATTGGTAGAAAATCTTTGATGAAAGAGTGCAAATTTTGTTTTAAAACTTTCATCATTGAGATCCAAGAAAAAGGCTTTGATATAAACAGGCATCACGAGGCCTTTATAAGAAATCACTTTGCTGGAAAATGATGCAATATAAAAATCTTCATGTGTCGCCAGTGCTTTTTCAATCTCTTTTCTGCTAAGGTATAAAAGGGCTTCAAATCGTTTGGTTGCTATCAAGGATGATGGGGTTACAAAAATTTGTACAATGTTAGGCAAAAGGGCTAAGGCTTGTTCTCCTAGTGCTTTTGTGTCAATAGGCACATCTCTGAACAAAATCACTTTTAAGTCATTTTTTTCACAGATTTCCGTAAAAATCTCTTTTTCCTTCTCATCTTTCATAAAAACCATCGCAACAGCAAACTGTTTTGGTAAATCTACATTTAATTTTCTTGCTTCTTTTTTCATAAATTCTGTCGGCAAAGAGAACAATAATCCACTACCATCACCACTCTTTCCATCCGCCGCAATCGCGCCCCGATGCATCATCCGCTCTAAAGCAAGAATGGCATCTTTTGTATTCTGATATGTAGGAATATTATTAATATTTGCAAGAAGTCCAAAACCGCAGTTATCTTTAAACCCTGTTATAAGATCCATTTAGCAACCTTTTTTAATTTATATTTAAGAGGGTGAATATACCTAATAATTACTTAATAAACCATAAATACAGTAAAATAGGCCATTTAAACTCCCCACTTATCAAATAGTTACTTAAACTAAAATAAATTTAAATGATGCTATAATAGCAGGATGCAAGGTTACATTATCAACATCAATAAAGCCCGTGATGAGGATCTCATCATCACCATATTATCACCCGAACACAAATATACAACGTATCGGTTTTATGGAGCACGCCACTCCACCATCAACCTGGGGTATAAGATAGATTTTGAATTGGAGCACTCCAGTAAATCCACCATACCAAAGTTGAGAAATATCCTCCATTTGGCTTCAAAATGGAATATTCAAAGAGAGCATATGTTTTTGTGGCAACAATACATTCGTCTCTTTTATGCCCATCTCAAAGATATTGATGAGATTGATCCCTTTTATTTTAATATGCTTGAAAAATCTCATGAGATTTGGCATCAACAAAATCCCAAACGGGTTGCGGTTGAAGCGTATATTTCATTATTAGAGTTTGAGGGAAGATTGCATCATGATCTTATTTGTTTCCAATGTGAACGTGTGATTCAAGATCACGTCGCATTCTTACGCGCATTTTTACCCGCACATCCGGGATGTGTTTACAAGACAGGTTACCCAATAGCATCGATTGTAGAGTTATTTGAAAACAAAAGCACCCTATTTTTAGATGATAATGAAATCGACAATCTATGGCAAATTCTTTGTGAAGGATTTTAGCTTCGACTTATTTTAGTAGTCTCGTTTTGATTCTTTGCAAAACAGAAAGATGTATTTTTTATTTACGAGTGAACATTCTAGTAAAATAAGTGCTATAATATAATTATTATTTGGTCTCCCTATATATCTAACCCTTTGGTTGCAACATAACAGCCTTACAAAGGAGAAAAAATGGAAAAGCGATATATAAAATGGTTTGAGGATATCAGTCTCAAAGATATCCCCGAAGTAGGTGGGAAAAATGCAAATCTTGGCGAGATGTACCAACATTTAAAACCAATAGGCGTCAATGTCCCCAACGGTTTTGCTATTACTTCTGAAGCATACCAATACATTTTTGACTTCAATAATCTTTGGAAACCTCTAGAAAAACTGCTGCATCATGATTTGGTTGTTGATGACATTAACAGTCTGCAAAAGATTAGTAAAAAATGTAAAAAACTTGTTAATGCAGCGACGATTCCACCAGATTTAGCTGATGAAATTCTAGATAATTATGCCAAACTTAAAACCCAATATGGAGAGAAGTTGCGGCTTGCTGTCCGCTCATCTGCAACCGCTGAAGATTCTAAAGAAGCTTCTTTTGCAGGACAAAATGAAACCTATCTGAATATCAGCAGTAAAAAAGCATTGCTCATGGCATACAAACAGTGTATCGCATCAAATTTTGAAGCCAGAAGTATTCACTACAAGCATGCCAATCATTTTGATTATCTAAAAGTCTTTGTTTCCGTAGTCGTCATGAAAATGGTCAGAAGTGACAAGGCAACCAGTGGCGTGATTTTTAGTATTGATACAGAAACGGGTTTTGAGGATGTTGTCTTTATCAGCGCAGCATACGGTTTGGGAGAAAATATTGTTCAAGGGGTGATAGAACCCGACACCTTCTATGTACATAAACCGACATTAGAGGCCGGTCATCGATGTGTTCTCAAAAGAAGACGGGGTAAAAAAGAGAAAAAAATGATTTTTGCTGCAAAAAATAATAATAAATTTTCCTCTTCTAAATATACAAAAAATATAGATGTCACACAAAAAGAACAAAATCGCTTTTGTCTTAGCGATGACGAGGTTCTCTTGCTCGCAGATTACACTATGAAGATAGAACATCATTATTCAAACCTTTTAGGAGTCAATACCCCTATGGATATCGAATGGGCAAAAGATGGGCTTGATGGTATCATTTATATCGTTCAAGCACGACCTGAGACGGTTCACTCTAACAAAGATAAACTGATTCTAGAAACGTATAAATTAAAACAAACCGGTACGATAGTGACAACGGGCAATGCGATTGGGACCAAGATAGGCACAGGAAGTGTTCGTCTTATCCAAAATACCCAAGATTTGAAGAAATTCAAAAGTGGAGAAATTCTCGTTGCTAATACTACCACTCCAGATTGGGAACCGGTGATGAAAAGAGCTGCTGCCATCATCACAAATCATGGTGGACGCACGTGTCATGCGGCCATTATAAGCCGTGAACTTGGCGTCCCTGCCATCGTGGGAACGAAAAATGCCACAGAAGTACTCAACAATGCACAAAAGATCACCGTCAGCTGTGCAGAGGGAGAAATCGGCAATATTTATGATGGTACTCTTGATTTTGAAGTGACACGTACCAATCTCAAAGAGGTACAAAAACAACCCATAAAAATCATGATGAATCTAGCAAATCCAGATTTGGCATTTTCACTCACCTCTCTTCCTGTCGATGGTGTAGGACTTGCTAGGATGGAGTTTATTATCAGTACCTATATCAAAGCGCATCCCATGGCTATCAGACATCCAGAGAAGCTGAACAAGAAAGAGAAAGCAGCACTGGATCAATTAAGCACCGCATATCAAACCAAAGAGGAATTTTTTGTCACAACATTATCGGAGGGAATTGCAACCATAGCAGCATCTGTGTATCCAAATCCTTGCATTGTCAGAATGAGTGATTTTAAATCTAACGAATATGCCAATTTGATAGGGGGTCGTGTTTTTGAAGTGGCAGAAGAGAATCCGATGATTGGATTTAGAGGAGCCGCAAGGTATTCACACCCATCCTATAAAGAGGGATTTGAACTTGAGTGTCGCGCGATGAAAAGAGTACGAGATGAGATGGGTTTTACCAATGTTATCTTGATGATTCCTTTTTGCAGACGCGTTGCTGAGGGGAAACAAGTCCTTGATACAATGGCACAATATGGGCTAAAAAGAGGAGAGAACAATCTTTTAATTTATGTGATGTGTGAAATCCCCAATAATGTCATCTCAATCGATGAATTTAGCAAAATTTTTGATGGTTTTAGTATCGGAAGCAACGATTTAACACAGCTAACCCTAGGCGTAGACCGAGAGAGTGAAATCGTCGCCTTTGATTACGATGAGAGAGACCCTGGCGTTTTAGAGATGATTAAAATGGCAGTATTAGGAGCAAAACGTAACCATCGCTATAGTGGTATTTGTGGACAAGCGCCCTCTGACTATCCAGAGATTGCCAAATATCTACTCGATATCGGAATAGAATCTATAAGTTTAAATCCCGATAGCGTTTTAAATGTCATACAGACTTTAAATACATTGCAACAGACGAAGAAACCACCACTACCGGTCTAGGTATTCTTCCTCGCAAAAACTAGAGGTGTTGATATTTTCAAAAGATTTTCGCAACGAAGTGAAGAGATCATGATTTTCCTCTTCCATCTTTGCCAGCATCTCTTTAGTTTTTGCTCTTGCTATCGGCATTTTGACATCAAATCGCATCGCGGGACAGGCTTCATCTGAAATAGGATCAATAGGAAACTCCCGCGCTTGCTCAACTAATTGACGCTCTCTGACATGTATAAATGGTCGAATGACCCATAACCCATTTTTTGCTTGATAAATCGGGGGCATCGAACGCAAAGCACCATTGTAGGAGAAATTCATAAAGAAACTCTCAACCGCATCATCTAAATGGTGCGCCAATGCCACTTTTTTAAATCCATGCTCAAGGGCATACGTATACAAAGCACCCCGTCGCATTCTGGAAAAGAAGCTACAAAAAGAGGAATTCTCTCGAATTTTCTCTTTGGCTAAATCATAAATCTTAGTATCAACGATTTCATGAGGAATATCATATTCAACACAATGCGCATGCAATTTTTCGAGGTCTTCTCCCATTCCATAGCTAATAGTGACGGCTAAAAATTTAAATTTAAAAGGGGCAACACGCTGCATATGACGCAGAACATGAGCCAAACAAAGAGAATCTTTCCCACCGCTGAGTCCTAGTAGTATGGTGTCATTTTCTTTGATTAACTCATATCGACCATTGGTTTTGCCTGTGATTCTTAGGAGTTTTTTACTAAGCTTTGACAAGAATTTTATCCAACATTGAGATAATAAAACGGCTACTTCTTTGTGCTGAGTGTTTTAAAAATTCATCAAAATCAAAGGCAGCATCAGAATCTGCGGCATCACTAATCGATCTCATGATAAAAAATGGTACATTACAGGCATCACACACTACTGCCACTGCGGCACCTTCCATCTCAAGAGCATCTGCCTTAAAGGTACTTTTGATCCAATCTTTTTTCTCATGATCTGCGATAAATTGGTCTCCTGTGGCTATAATACCGTGTTTGAGATTGATATTTTTTTCCTCAGCCACTTCAGTCGCAATAGCAAGCAATTTTGCAGAAGCATCGACATAGACAGCCCCCTCAGGAACATATCCATAAGGATGACCAAAAGCAGTGATATCCAAATCATGTTGGCATAATTGTGTCGCTGCAACCAAGTCTCCGATTTTCAACTCCGAATTCACCGCTCCTGCAACACCGCTAAATAAAACCATTTCTGCCCCAAACTTTTCAATTAAAGTAGAAGCACTGAGTGCGGCATTAACTTTTCCAATCTTGCTGTATGCTAAAATAATATCATGACCTTTAAAAGTCGCTTCATGATACAGATTTCCACCATATTGGCATTCATTGTGTTTTTTAAAAAATTGCAACAGAGGCTCATCGCCATCAGTAACTAAAAAGGGGTCAATTTCTTCAATCATTGCACCCATGATTGCGATTTTCATTTATTCGTATCCTCTTAATAAATATTTTTGTGTTTGTGATAATTTTGTGTTGATTTGCATCATCAGAAATGCTTCTTCAAAGAGTGGTGCACGGCATTCAACGGTACCTTTTGGTGAGATAAAACAAGACCCTCCCCAAAAGCCAAGACCATCTTCAAAACCAACACGATTGGCAAATATCACATTAGCACCACTCAACAAAGCAGTCGTACCTAGCAGCGCATCCCACTGTTTTTGTATCAACAATCCCTCATCACTAAACCCACGAGCTGGAGAATTCGATATGACTATCACCAAATCGGGCTTATGCTCCGTAATCTCTGCAATGGTTTTTGCATCATACAACTCTTCACAAATCGCAACAAAAGTTTTACCAAATCTTGTTTCAAAAGCATCAACAGGTGTCCCTTTGAAAAAAAATCTTGCTTCTTGAAACAAACCATAATTTGGCAAGGCACTTTTATGATGAATGTGTTTGATTTTACCCGATTCACAATAAATTGAGCTATTGTAAAATTTATGGTTCTCTTTTATGATGGCTCCAAATACCAAATCATAAGGCGTCGCGAGTGCGGCAAATTGCTCAATCTCTTCTAAAGTATAAGCATCCTCAAAGACCGCATCTTTCAGTAAGTAACCATTGAGTGCCAGTTCAGGGAAAATGACCAATTGTGTATTAGGATCGACCTTTGAGAGATGATTGACAAATTCTAATGGGGTAATCTTTTTTAATTTAGGTGAAATTTGGGCAATGGTGACTTTCATGCAAATTCCAAGACTGCCTTCTCTAGCGTGGCCATATCTGTGATTGATATTGTATTTTTTGAGGTAATTTTCTTGTTAATTCCCTTCAAAACATTGCCACCAAATTCAACATAAAGATCGACATCATCTTCAATACTTTTAATTGATTGTTTATAGCGTACTGGCATAATCAATTGTTTTTCAAGTAGCGCCACAGCATCGGCTTTATTTTGATACGCTTGCGCCGTCACATTGGAGATAATAGGAGTCGTAAACGTCTCACCCACCCATCTCTCAAGAGAAGCTTTAAGCTTTGGTTGTGCGGTCATCAAAATAGGACAATGACTTGCCACAGACATTTTCAACAAAATAGCACGTTTTGCACCTTCTTCTTTGAAGGTAGATTCCATCTCTTCAAGATCTGATTTGTTTCCCGCGATAACAATTTGACCATCGTTATTATAATTGGCAATCCAGATTTTTTTACCAGATTCTTGGGCTGCTGATACAACACGTTCACAAATCGCATCACTCAAACCAAGTAGCGCCATCATACCTGCATTTTGTCCCTCACAAGCTTCTGTCATGAATAATCCACGATGATATACAAGCTCAACAGCATCAAGATAATCAAGTGACCCTGTGGCACTGAGTGCTGAAAATTCACCCAAAGAGTGTCCTAGAAAATATTGCGGTGCCGTACGCACTTGCTCACTAAATAACGTGTAGGCAATCATACTCACGAGTAAAATAGATGCTTGAGAAAATTGTGTCTTTTCAAGATTTTCATTCTCTTGAAACAATAAATTTTCAAAATCTATATCCAATCGATTGCTCGCACGTTCAATCATCTCTCTTGCTATTTTAGAGTGCTCAAAAAAGTCTTTTCCCATGCCAACTTTTTGGCTTCCTTGTCCGGGGAATATACCTGCAAAATTTATCATTTCTTTTCCTCATCTAGTCGATATTCGTTGATTTTTTTTCTCAATGTGTTTCGATTTAAGCCAAAAGCTTTACTCATAGAGAGTTGTGAGCCAAATTTGGCAAATCCACTTTTGATCAAAGGGACGTCAAACAGATACAAAAGATTTCTATAATCGCTCTCTTCCTCAAGTTTGTCGAGTAGAAAATTTTCCATGATATTCATAATATCCGTCTCATCAAAAGAGTTTTTCAAATAAGCTGAGTATATTGATCTTCTCAGAGAATAACAATTTTCACTGATATCCACTGCCGTATTTTTACAATCAATACGATTGGCTTGCTTACCAAATATTTCACTGGCCTCATCATAAAAGAGTTCACATAAACCCTCCACATCCTCAGGCCTTTGAGACAATGGGGGAATATAGATCTTAAGACTAAAAAATTCATCTTCAATTTTATTATTGAGACTTGATGTGCTGGTTGCAATCATCCTATTTTTATGTTTATTTAAAGAATTTTTTACTTTAGTATAGTTTGATATTTTATCAAAATTTTTGACAATTAACTTATCATGAATCTCAATGGCACTCAACAATTCTTGTAATTTAGATCCATCTATCGTAGGGGCATCCATCACATAGTTTGCTAATTTATATTTTCCGACACCTCGCTCGCCGTGAATGAGCGCATTTAAATTTAAACTCTTGAGTAGATTCGCAGATTTGAGAGCTTCCACAGAAGCTCTCGATTTTGCAATGTAGCTTTTATCAACCACAACACCCACCGTTGCCACCTGTTGAGCAACAAGAATCTTGGGTATCTTTTTCGTCGTGACAACTGTCACCTGCTCCACATCCACAACCGCCACCTGCAGGAGCGCCAACATATCCGTTTAGCAACTCATCAGATGTAGCTTCTCTCACTTCTAGAACGCTAAGAGAAAAGAGTAAATCTTTTCCTGCTAGAGGATGATTAAAATCAACAACGACGCTATCATCGTCAAAACTTTTGACAGTCACTTGAACCGTGCCGCCATCTTCTCCTTGACCATAAAGTGTCATACCTTCTTTTAATTCTAATCCGGCAAATTGCTCTTTTGGCAAAGATTGTACTGCTTTTTCGTCATATTCACCATATGCATCCGCCGCAGAAACTCTAATATCTGATGTATCATCCTGAGAAAGTTTTCTTATTTCACTTTCTAATCCAGGGATGATTTGTCCTTTTCCAACAATAAAAGATAGCGGTGCACCTTCAAGATTTGAATCTAGAATATCACCGTTGTCTACATCTTTTAGTTCATATTGGATAGAAACAACTTGATTTTCGTTTATAGCCATAAATTCTCCTTGCTAATAAAAACGAGTGATTTTAGCATAATTTATTTTTACTTGCCCTTATACAAGATAAAATTATTATTTTTTAAGGCTTTTTGCCTCTTTTGAATTAGGATAATTGCTTTGCAGTGCATTGAAAAATTTCGATGCTTCTTTATGTCGTTTGAGTTTGCTCAACGAGATTCCGGTATGATAGAGTAAGACCGGGACATAAGATGCTTTGTCATATAAAGAGATACTTTTTTTGTAATGCAAAATAGCATCAGCGTAGGATTTTTGGGCATAGGCAATCTCTCCTAATCGAAAACTGTTACCAGCTGGATGGTAGCGTTGTTTCACCAAAAATGTATAAATATCTTTGGCTTCAGCATAAGATTTTTTTCTGACAAGTTGCGCGGCTTTTTTCTCTAGTGATGCCTTATTCTTTCCAGAAAATGATTGGCGTGTCGTGCTTTTTTTGAAAGTCGATAGCTTTTGATTGACACTATCTTTAAATTTTTGAAACTCATCTTTAGAGATATACGTTGAGTTAATGGAATCAATTAAACTGCTCAATTCCGACAAGACATTTTTGACTTTGTCCTGATTGGCAATCTGTGCTTGAACGCTGGCATTGAGATCTGATTGCAGCGTGGCAATCTCATCTTTTAGATGACGCAAGGAATCTGTTCGGTTTTCATCTTGTGATTCGAGCGTAAACAGTCGTTTGTCCAACTGACCTATTTTATTGCTAATAGATTCAGTAACCGAACGAATGCCTTCAAATCTCTCTTTTTGATCATTTGAGTTAATCTGTAATATTTTAATCGCTTTTTCCAAACGTTTGATATTTTGCATGTTTGAAAAAATCTTTTTTTCACTTTGACTCAATCCATAAGGGTTCGGGCTGTCAAGATTTCCGGCACCATATACAGAAGGCTCATTTGCAAAGGCAAGCCATGGTAACAATATAAGAAATAGTACTCTTTTCGTCATCTATCTATCTTCCTTACTCATTATGTGTTTGTTTGTTAAATGATTTGAGTCAAAGTAGATAATCCAAGCAAAAGATATGCCTGGATTATTAGTTTACATTATTTATGGTAGTAGCTTAAGATCGGCTCTTCTGTTTTTAGACCAACATGCTTTTGTATGTTCATTACAAACTGGATTGCTTTTACCATAGCTTATAATCATCATACGGCTGGCATTCACGCCTTGTGCACTGAGTTCGTTTTTCACAGTTCGTGCTCTTTTGAGTCCCAATGCATAGTTGTACTCATCCGTACCCCATTCATCACAATTACCTTCTATTTTGATAGATAGATTTTGTGCTTTATCACTATTTAGCAACCCTGCATCATCTTGTACGACTGGTTGCATTGTTGTTTTTATATTATATTTATCAAAATCAAAATATACAGATTTAAGGTTTTTTTCTAAATTAGAAATCAACATTTTCATGGCATCTGCTTTTTGTTGTGCCATAGTATTGGCATCCATATTGTTAGCATCCATGGTGCCTGATGTATTTTGATTCATATTGCTTGTTTGTTCCATTTTTTGATTTTTAGTCGTCATATCCACATCTGGATTTTTTTGACTACAACCCGTAAATAGGAGAACAGCTACGCCTATACTTGCTAGTACCATTTTTTTCATAATTACCACCTTCTAAAAATTAAGTTTCATGTTATTTTATCATATTTTATTTAAATTACCAATCAATTGACTGAATTTTTCCCGCTTTAAGGGGAAATAAGAAACTTTTATTAGCACTCAGCCTGATGATTCCAAGAGAACTTTGATTTTTGTATTCTTTGATAAACATAATCGTATCTACATCATCAGAAAACCGAGGATAGAGATTCTTTCCATTAGCAGTCAGCTGACGGATAAAATCTGTCTTGGTTGAAATCAAATAAAGATTAAAAACATTGCGTCCAAATTCGCTAGAATTTTCCCGACTTGAGTAGACAATATAGTTATCATTAGCGGAGACAGAACTATTATTTTTGCCATGATAGACCATCTGCTCAACACTCGCATTTAAATTCAATTTTTTTGAAAAAACGTTCGGGTAGCCTAAGCGATCGGAGATAAATACCATCTTGGTATCATCATCTATAAATTTACCGCTAACATCAATCCCTGAGTATTTAGTCACGCGTCGTAAATCTTTATTGAGAACATCATACTCATAAATATCTGCCTGATCATTAGGAGCCATCGTCAATAATAATTTTCGACCATCACGAGACACATCAGAACACACTAACATCCCGTTACTTGTGATGATTTTCTGTCGTTCACCATTACTTAAATCAACACGATATAAGGTTGGTTTGACGCCATTGTAAGACGAATAATAAAATTGGTCTTGTCTCGCATTTGCCCATTGTGGGAAGAGATTTAAGCCACCTTTTACGACGACTTTCTGGAAGCTCAAAGTATAATCAGAGACGACAATTTCTGACTCTTTTTTCCCTGTCAATTTTGCAAAAATCACAAATTGTTCCATCCATTTTATTGAAGGAGCCCCTATGAAATCATTCGTATCTACGATAATTCGATGAGCAATAAAGGGATATCTATTGGTATTTTGAATCTTATAATTTGTCTCATTTTTGATTTCTCCATTGCTGGCATTAATCAATTTGACATGAGCAAGCAGGGCTTTTCCGTCAAGTTCTAATTTATATCTTAAAATTAAATCTACGTTTTTTTGAGTTAAAAAATTTTCTTTGACATCACCATCATAACTACTTTGTAGGTATTCATTGAGCGGATTAAAATTGGCACTTACTCTCAAATCTCCGATTAGAATCTTGTCAAACTTCTTTCTCAATGTCATACTTACATCCGAATTGCTCGCATCTTGCACTGCAATTTTCGGTAATGAATCTATCTTTTTAACAATCTCCACAGTGGCATCATATGCAAATAATGATAGAGAAAGCATCAACATCAATATAATTTTTTTACTCATTTCTTATGTCCTTAAATATTACGGGTAGTTTAAAAATCCCACCTTCTGTATAGGGTGGAAACTCTTTGTCTTTCATCTCTTCTAAAAAATCCAATAATTTGGCATTGAATTCATCATTATAGGAAAGTTTTTCTATTTTATAACTAAAATTTCCTAAATTATCAATAGAAATCATCACGGTCGCTTTGTTTCCTGAAACCGTATCGATTGTGTTTTGCCAATTTGTATCTAGTATTTGTGTCACCGTACCACGGAATTTATCCACAACACCATTTTTGACAGATTTGATATTTGACTGTTTTTCAAATGTCAAAGCATCCACGAGTTTTTTCGCATCATTCTTTTTTACAGCCGTATTGGCACTCTTTTTATTGGTCGGCATTTTTCTGGTAGCCACAGCTTTTTTCTTATGAGGTTTTTCTATTTTTTTGACATCAATTTTATCAAAAAGTCCTCTCAATGCTACTTTTTTTTCATGCTTTGCTGTGACATTTTTAGGGCTAGGTTTTGGAGCAGATTTCGGCTTTACTTTTGTCTTTTTGGGTACTTTTTTGGGTGGAGTTTGCCTCTTTTTTGTTTTATTTTGTACCAAGGTAATATCCAGTACATTTTTATTAGAAACAACATAATTAATATTGTTTTTAATACGACTTTGTAGATAGAATCCCAAAGAGACAACAATACAAATATAGAGTAGAATCGATAATGAAAAGCCTACTACATTATAACGCGACTTTGGCAACATACTCACCCGTTTGTTTCAAGTGATACTTTTGTAAAGCCGGCTTCTTTCACACTTTTTAACACATACATAACATCCCGATATTTCAAAGATTCATCCGCTTTGATATATACCGTGGTATTAGCAGGATATTTATTTTTTATCATGATGAAATTGTCTGCAAACTCTTTTAGTAAAAAAGAATCTTTTTTAATATGAACTTTTTTGTCGCTACTGATTCTGATTTCTAATTCTGGAAGTTTTTTGACAACAGAGGATTTAGAACCGTCTGGCAAAGTAATCTTTTCTTGATAAACCATTGCCGGTGTCGTGACCATCAAAATAGCCAATAGCACCAGCATAATATCAACCAAAGGGGTGATATTTAACTCGGGAGCATCATCCCAATCAAACATCGTTATGAGGAACCTTGTCTATATTGTTGCTACCAGAGAGCAACAATTCCATCTCTCTATCCACATATACAAGCACTTCATAGGCTTTTCGTTTCAAAAAAAGATGAATACTATAAGCAGGAATTGCGACAAAAATACCCGCAGCAGTGGCGATTAAGGCTTCACTAATGGCCGGTGCAATCACACCTAAAGAGGCACTACCACTTTGTCCCAACCCACTAAAGGTATCAAGAATCGAAACAACCGTACCAAAGAGTCCGATAAAAGGAGATGTGGATGCAATAATCGATAACATCCACAATCCATTGGTCGCACTTTTTTCAGCCACACTTTTACATACATTTAAAAGATTTTTTTGTTGGGTGCTAGCACTTCTGGAACATTTGCGCAAGATCGAATCATCGCGAACATTCTTGGCACCCATCAACATCGACTCAAGTGAGTTTTTTTCCACTCTAAGCCACGCGTTAAGAAAAAAGTATCTGCTAAGTAAAATACCAAATGTGATAATAAAGTATAAAGATAACCAAAAAATCACAAAGAGTGTCACATAGCTACTTCTGGAGAAATAATTAATGAGAAGATCAATCGCTAACATATAATACTAATGTCTATCTTTGAGAACATTATCTATCTTAGAAAATGCTACTGCTATGGCTACATCAGAGTCGCTCATACCTTTGATTAGCTTTTTGCCCTCTTCTATTGCTTTTGCTATGGCGCCCTCATTACTTCCTGTAATCGCAACAGCACCATCAACAAGTACCATCACTTTACTTTCATCTATCTTGGCATGTCCCCAATCTATCGCAACTATTTCATGCGATCCATCTTGAAGTTCAATGTCGATGATACCCGCTTGTAAGAGAGAGACCAAAGAAGCGTGGTGAGGGAGTACTCCAAACTCACCTTCGCTACCTGGAAGCGTTACACCTTTGACAAGATCTTCAAAAATTTGACCATCGGGAGTCACAATTTCTAATTTTAATGTTTCCATAATATTACCTTATTTAAAGCTTACTTATTTTTTAGTTTTTCAGCTTTTTCTACTGCTTCTTCTATATTTCCAACCATGTAAAATGCTGCTTCAGGAAGATGATCGTATTTACCATCTAAAATCCCTTTAAATGCCGCAATAGTTTCTTCTAAGCTGACATATTTTCCAGGACTTCCTGTAAATACTTCGGCGACAAAGAATGGTTGTGATAAAAATCTCTCAACTTTTCTTGCTCTATCAACCACAAGTTTATCTTCTTCACTCAACTCATCCATACCTAGAATTGCGATGATATCTTGTAAATCTTTATATTTTTGAAGTACCGCTTGAACGCCACGTGCTACTTCATAGTGTTCTTGTCCCAAGATTTGCGGGTCAAGCATACGAGAACTTGAATCAAGTGGATCCACCGCTGGATAAATACCTTTTTCAGCAATCGAACGATTGAGAACGGTTGTGGCATCAAGATGCGCGAAAACAGTCGCAGGTGCCGGATCGGTAAGGTCATCTGCTGGTACATATACTGCTTGAACAGAGGTAATAGAACCTTTATTTGTAGAAGTGATACGTTCTTGCAATCGTCCCATTTCACTCGCAAGTGTTGGTTGATAACCCACCGCACTTGGAATTCGTCCTAGAAGCGCTGACATTTCTGCCCCTGATTGTGAAAATCTAAAGATATTATCGATAAACATCAAAACATCAAGGCCCATTTCATCACGGAAATATTCCGCCATGGTAATACCTGTCAATGCAATTCTATTTCTCGCTCCCGGAGGCTCACTCATTTGACCATAGCACAGTGCCACTTTATCCAATACGTTTGATTCTTTCATCTCATGATACAGGTCATTACCCTCTCTGGTACGCTCACCAACACCTGCAAATACAGAGTATCCACTATGTTTAAACGCAACATTATGAATCAATTCCATAATAATGACGGTTTTACCAACACCCGCACCACCAAAGAGTCCAACTTTACCACCTTTTGCATATGGGGCAAGTAAGTCAACCACTTTGATACCGGTTTCAAATATTTCACTTTTTGTACTTTGTTCTTCAAACGGAGGAGGATCTCTATGGATTGACCATTTGTGTTTTGCTTCTACCTCTTTGCCCAAGTCAATCACATCGCCAATGACGTTGAACATTCTACCTAGTACTTCTTCTCCAACTGGAACTTGTATCGAGGTTCCTAGTGCTTTTGCAACAACGCCTCGTGTCAAACCCTCACTCATATCCATCGCGATGGTTCGCACTCTGTTATCGCCAAGGTGAGCGGCAACTTCCAAGATCAGTTTCTGCTCTACTCCTTCTACTTCATACTTTACTTCTATCGCTTCATTGATCTTAGGAAGGTAGCCGTCAAAATCAACATCAACAACAGGGCCTGTGATTTGGCTTATTACTCCATTCATAAAATATTCTCCTTTTAATTTTTCAACTATTTATTTCATAGACTCAACACCGCTGATAATCTCAATTAACTCAGTGGTGATTGACTCTTGTCTTGCTTTGTTATAAGCTAGTGTTAACTTATGAACTCTCTCTGCCGCATTGTTGGTTGCATTGTCCATCGCTTGCATCCTGGCGCTATGTTCTGCTGCCAAGGAATCAATAAGCGCATAATACATATTGTATTCAAAATATTTTTTAATTAATGAATTCAAGATGGTCTCATCTTCTTCCGGCTCGATTTCCAACATAGAGGTAGAATCTTCTTCCTTTGTGATACCATCGGGCTCTGCAATTGGAACAACATCGACAACTTTCAATTCTTGAGAAATCATATTTTTATAACCGTTGTGTACCAAGATGACTTTATCTGTAACGCCATTTTCAAAATCGGTAATCGCTTTGGTTATAATCTCTTGTGCTTTTTCATAATCCGGTGATGAACTCACCCCAATATAACTTTCATGTAATGCGATACCTTGAAATCTGAAAAAGTCAATACCTTTTCGACCCACAGCAGTGAGTCTTATTTCAATATTGTCATCTCCATACTCTTTCATCAAACGCTGTACTTCTTTGATAGTTTGTATGTTAAATCCACCACACAATCCTTTGTCAGCGGTGACAAAAATGACATCAATTTTCTTGAATGTCTTATCAATATCAAAATATCGGCTATCGATTCCGCCTACTTTGTATTGATTTATTTTATGAGCAATTTCTGATAAGACTTCATTAATCTTTTCAGCATAAACTCGTGATTTCTTAGCAGCCATCTCAGCACGTCTGAGTTTGGCTGTCGAAACCAATTTCATAGCACGAGTGGTTTTTTTGGTGTTTTCAACACTTTTAATTTTTCTTTTTATCTCTTTAAGATTTGCCATAGCCCAATCCTTATTTTGCTACAAATGTTGCTTTAAACTCATCCAAGGCTGTTTTTAATAATCCTTCAACTTCATCGTCAATTTTTTGTTTACTTTTGATTTGTTCGAATATTTGAGGATATTTTGCTTCAACAAAAGAGTCAAGTTCTGCTTCAAAACGAGTCACATCTTCAGCTGGGATATCATCCAAAAAGCCTTTGGCACCAGCAAAAATGATAGCAACTTGTTTTTCAACCGGTAATGGAGAATATGGAGGTTGCTTAAGCACTTCGACCATTCTTTGTCCACGTTCTAACTGATTTCGACTTGATTCATCTAAATCACTTGCAAATTGTGCAAATGCTTGTAATTCTCGGTATTGTGCCAAGTCAAGTCTCAAGGTACCTGCTACTTGTTTTGTGGCTTTGATTTGTGCCGCACCACCAACACGAGAAACAGAAAGACCAACATTAATCGCAGGTCGAATTCCTGAGTTAAAGAGATCTGATTCCAAAAAGATTTGTCCATCAGTAATAGAAATAACATTGGTTGGAATGTAAGCAGAAACATCACCCGCTTGTGTTTCGATAATAGGCAATGCTGTCAAACTACCCGCACCCAGTGCATCACTCACTTTTGCAGCACGCTCTAGCAATCTTGAGTGCAAATAGAAAACATCACCAGGATATGCTTCACGACCTGGAGGTCGTCTCAAAATCAATGACATTTCACGATAAGCTACCGCATGTTTACTCAAATCATCATAGACAATTAAACCGTGTCGTGAACTGTCTCTAAAGTATTCACCCATAGTAACCCCTGCATATGGAGCTAGATATTGGAGTGTCGCAGAATCAGATGCTCCCGCTGCCACGATGATTGTATAATCCATGGCGCCATGCTCTTCGAGTTTTTTAACAATTTGTGCGATAGTAGATTGTTTTTGACCAATCGCTACATAGATACAGACAACATCTTGACCTTTTTGATTGATGATAGTATCGATTGCTACGGTTGTTTTACCAGTTTGTCTATCACCAATAATCAACTCTCTTTGACCTCTACCGATTGGAACCAACGCATCAATCGCTTTAATACCGGTTTGGAGTGGTTCATGAACGGATTTTCTTGCCATGATACCCAATGCTTTTTCTTCAACAAATCGTGTTTCTGTTGATTCAATCGGACCTTTACCATCTATTGGGTCACCCAAAGGATTTACCACACGACCAATCAAAGCTTCGCCGACTGGGACTCTGAGTAGTTTACCTAATCGTTTAACAGATGAGCCTTCTTTGACATCATTTCCGCTTCCTAGAATAACAATACCAACACTTGATTCTTCAAGGTTGAGTGCCATTCCTCTTTCACCGTCTTCAAATTCAACCATTTCACCGGCCATAACATTTTTCAAACCATATACATTGGCAACACCATCAGCTATGGATATAACTTTTCCGGTCTCTTCAATATCTATATTTAATTCAAAATTCTCGATACGCTCTTTAATGATTGAACTGATTTCGTCAGCTTTCATTTTTACTCCCACAAAGTACTCCTTAAATTCTTTATATTATTTATATTGCTTTTAAAATGTGCTCTGACATTTGTGCTTTTAAACGGTCTAGTGAAAAACTAATCTCTAGCCCCAAATCATCGATCTCTACCTTAACACCTGGATAGGCTTCATCGGATACACTCAACTGTATATCTGAATCAAATTTTTTGCTAAAACTTGTTTCAAGCATTTTAATCTTCTCAGCAGGAATATTAAAATCACTTGAGATAACCGCATGAAAGCGATTGTTCATCACTGCGATTTGATATTTTAATTCGTCGTTAATTTTTGGAATGAGACTTAAACGATCGTTTTGGTTGAGTAGCTTGATAAAGTTGATTAATTTTGTATCAGCAGTATCGGCTAAAGACAGAAGGAACGCTTCTTTTTGCTCTTTGGTAACATCGGGTGAGTATATAATATTGATAAATTTTTTATCATGATATACTAATGATAGAGCATCTAAAGCTTTTGAGATGGAACCCAACTCACTTGAGTCACAGCTTTTAGTCAGTGCATTGACATATTTTTTTGCAATTTCTCCACTCATCTATGCCACCTTTTTCATCACGATGTCTAGCATCTTATCTTTTTGCAATGACGCCATATCTTTTGAAAACATCTCGTCTAAGACTTCAGAAATCACTTCTCGCGTCATCTTCCGTTTCTCGATTTGCATTTGGTCTTCGAATCCTTTTTGAATGATCTCAATCTCAGCATCTAAATCTGCCAAAATTTTTGATTTTAAGATTTCAATCTCTTCTTGATTGGTTTCAAGTATATTTTTTGCTTGCACCTTCGCTTTGGCTACCAGTTCTTTTGCCTCTTCTTTTTCTTTGTTACTTTCTTTAAGCTTTTCTTGAATTGAATTTAATCGATCTGCAATTGAGGTTTTTCTTCCTACAAAAAAGCTACGAATTGGTTCTGAAATAAGATAGTATAAGATTCCCGCAAAGATGAAAAAGTTAATCGCTCTTGGAATGATATCATACTCATGAGCACCCTCGTGAGAAGTCGCTGCAAAGATAACAGTCGGTGCTATTAGTAAGATCATGTATAGTATTTTGTTCATTAGCATATCTCCTAAATTTGACTTAATTTTGATTTGATGCCCTCATCAAACGCAGGCATATTGGCAATCAGTGCACTTTTAAGTTCTGTTTTTTGGGCACGCAACTCATCCAAAAACTTTTCATACTCTTTCTCAATTGAAGCTTTACTTTCTTCAATTTTCTTTGAAGCCTCTTCTTTTACTGTACCGATAACGCCCTCTTTGATTTTGCTCGCTTCCATCTTAGCATCTAAAATAATTTTATTTGCTTCTTCTTGATACGCTAAAATATCACTACTATTTTTGCCCGTGTTTTCCAAATCTCTTTTTATGGATTTATCCCGATTCTCCATAAAATTCAATAGTGGTCTATACAGTGTCTTATTGAGTACGACCAATAAAATTAAAAAAATAACACCGGTCACTAATAAAAGCTGCGGTATAACATCCAAATGCATATTTTTACTCCTTCCCTTTGAGATAATATTTGATTAGAACATTCAAAATTTACGGATTTTACCATAAATATTTATATTATTTGATTAAACAGAAAATTTTACGATAATCTTTTGAAAAAACTCTCTATTTTTTCTTCATCATCAAGCGTAATAGTGATACTATTGTGACTTATTTTGCTTTTAAAGCCTAATTCAAATAATTTAACTTTAAGACTTTTTAAACTCTCTTGCTCGATTGGAATCGGCCGTTTCTTTTTGTCTGTCGGTTTTTCTTGTGTTTTAATCTTTTTGACTAGTAGTTCTGTATCTCTGACGCTAAGTTTTTGACCTAAAATAGTATTGACGACATCTTTTTCATCTTCGGGAGACAATCCTACGATGATTTTAGCATGTCCTTGTGATAATTTGCCACTTGAGAGTAATTCTTGTGTTTTTTTGGCAAGAGAGAGTAATCGAATCGTATTGGTAATTTGTGTTCTGCTTTTGTGGATAATTCCGGCTAAACCTTCTTGTGTTATATTGTACTCTTCGATTAATTCTTTGTAGGAAATCGCCAATTCGATTGGGTTTAAATCTTCTCTTTGAATATTTTCGATTAAGGCAAGTTCTCTAAGATGTTGTGATTTGATATCTGCAATAATGGCTTTGATTCTATCAATGCCTGCGAGTTTGGTAGCACGAAGTCTGCGCTCTCCTGCTAAGAGGATAAATCGGTCATCTTTCTTGACAACGATAATCGGCTGTAAAAGGCCGTGTTGTTTGATGGAATCACTAAGTTCTTGTAGTGCTTCTTCATTAAAATACGTTCTTGGTTGATAAGGGTTGGGAGAGATAAGATCAACGGGTATCTCTCGAACCAAATCATTAGAATCGTCTATAGAATCTTCTATGTCTTGACGATATGCCTCTTCTACATCATCTATAATCGCACTCAATCCGCGACCTAATGCCTTTTTTGCATTCATTTATCTCTTTCCTTCACTTCTCTTGTGAACAAAATCAACTCGCCAATATAGAATTGGCTAGATTTTGATACGCCTGCGAACCGGTAGATGTCACATCATACAAAATAATCGGCTTACCGAAACTTGGAGATTCAGCCAACTTAATATTCCGTGGAATCACGACGTATGATGATGATTTTTTGTCTAAAAACAACTTATTTTTAAAGTGTTGTTTCAAGTCAGCAAATACCTGCTTGGAGAGGTTATTTTGATTGCTGTACATCGTTGGCAAAAAGCCTTTGATTTCAAGATTTGGATTGATTGTTCTTTTTATCAATTTGACCGTATTTAAAAGTTGCGCCAACCCCTCTAGTGCAAAAAATTCACACTGTATTGGGATAATGACAGAATTTGAAGCACTGAGTGCATTAATCGTAATACTACCAAGAGCCGGTGGTGAATCTATGATGATATAATCATAGTCATTTTTGATTTCTGCAATTTTATTTTTAAGGATTAACTCTCTACCCTTTGTTTTTGCATCGTAAAACTCTTTTTCCACACCAACCAAACCGATATTTGAAGGTGCTAAATGCAATGTTGGGAGTGAAGTTTTTAAAATCACATCCGAAAGTTTTTTTCTATCAATTAAGACATGATAGATATTGTACTCATAATCACTTCTGTGAAATCCTAAACCGGTTGTGGCATTGGATTGTGGATCAATATCTATTAGAAGCACTTTTTTCTCTGCTACTGCTAGAGATGCTGCCAGATTGATCGCCGTTGTCGTTTTGCCCACGCCGCCTTTTTGATTTGCAATCGTTATTATTTCACTCATCTTAAACCATACACCCTTTTATTTTCTATCTCTATAGAACCATCTTGGCACAATTTTGCGTCTTTTAAAGACTTTATTTCATCACCCAAATGAAAAAAATATTCTTTATGATTCTCATATTCTATCTTATATTTGCTAAAAACTTTCTTCCATGTTATTTTTTTATCAAGGAACTCAAGAAATGCATTAGCAAATTCCCGTGGTGACACTAACACATCTAAGACCCCAAATTCAGGAGGTGCTTCGGTTACATTTATCCCCATAGAGCCAATAATAAAGTCTCCCGTTTTCATCGTGAGCACTCCCCCTATTTTTTTCTCCTGCACATAAATATCATTGGGCCACTTTATCCACACCTTCGACCCATAGCGGGTCAAAACCTCTTTAGCAAGCCAAGCAAAATAGATAGAAGTTGAGGCTAATGGCAAATCTTTTGGTAATTGTTTCTCTTTTACACAAAATGAGATGAAGATATTTCCAGACTTCCCAATCCATGCATTTCCTCTACTTCCAATGCCATCACTTTGAAAATCAGCACCAATCAAAACCGGCTCTGTTATATTTTTATTCTTGATTTCAGAAACCAAATATTTATGAGTCGAATCAATCGTATTAAACCAGGAAATCACCAATTGTTTGCCTTTTTCCTCTAATATATTCACTGGCTAAAATCTCTTTTTTTGAGGGTGCTTGAACTTTTTTGATTTTTAATGATCCTTTGTGACACAAAACGCTCACCGCTTCCTCAGAGATACTCTCAATCATCCCGGCTTTATCATGATGCATCTGTTTATCATCGCCTATGGCCAATGCTTTAATTTTGAGTCCAGATTCTAGAAAGATCCCCGGCCATGGAGTCAACGCTTTATATTTTGTATAAATCGTTTTGGCCTCATCAAAGAAATCTATCAAGCCATCATTTTTTTTGATTTTTTTACAATAACTCGCATCTGCATTCACTTGAGGTAGGGGCTGAATTGATGGGAAATTTTCAATCACGCGCAGTGTTAAATCAGCTGCTGCTGTCGCTAAGGCATCAAATAACTCACCAACATTTTTCTCACCCAATGCGACATATCGTAAGGCCAAAATATCACCGCTATCTAAGCCCTCTTCCATCAACATCGCAGTAACACCACTCCACTGGTCTTGATGTAATATAGAAGATTGAATAGGACTCGCACCTCTATATGAGGGTAAAATCGAAGCATGTAAATTAATACAAGGAGCAAGGTCTAAAATCTCTTTTGGGAGTATTTGTCCATACGCGGCCACGATAATCAAATCGGGATGAACAGAGGCAAGCGTCTCTTTAACTCCAGCTTCTCGCAAAGAGTGTGGTTGCAAGATTTTGGTTTCAATGTTCTTTTCAAGTAACCATTTTTTGATATGGGGAGGAGTCAAAACCTGTTTTCGGCCCACGGGTTTATCTTGCTGTGTGACCACCAAAGGGACACACACATCTGGAAGGGTTAGTATTTTGGATAAGATACATGTTGCATAATCAGGAGTCCCCATAAAAATAATACGCATATTACGCTTCCTCATTTGAAAATAATGTACCGCCTTGATGAACATGATCTAACATATAGCTCTTAACATCACTCAAATCAAAACCACTCGCGATGAACATTTTGCGATGACGTTTCAGAAGATAATCGGCGGCTTTGAGCTTTGTGACAATACCTCCTGTTGCAAATTGATAGGTTGCAGCGGTATTGACAGCCAATTCACTCTCCTCAATCTCCCGGACGACTTTTTTCATCACGGCATTAGGATTTTTATTGGGATCTGTATCATAATAGCCATCGATATCTGAGAGTAAAATAAGCATCTGTGCATCAAAATAGTGTGCTACTCTAGCGGAGAGTTGGTCATTGTCACCAAAAACCAACTCTTCTGTGGCCGTAGCATCGTTTTCATTGATGATAGGCAGAATATTATTTTTAATCAGTGTCTCTATGGTACATTTAGCATAATACGATCTTTTTCGTGAATCAAAATCACCCGCAGTGAGCAAAAGCTGTGCGCCTATTTTGCCAAATTTTTCTAATTGCTTGTTGTAAGTTGCAATCAACTGAGGTTGTCCGATTGCTGCGATGGCTTGTCGATTATTGAGATTGCTCTTGTCAATCTTCAAAAAGGAGTATCCTGCCGCTACTGCACCGGATGAGACAAGAATCACTTCATAATCTTTCATCAAATCGACAATAAACTCTATCAAATTTAAGATTCTTGGCTTGTACAATCGGTTGTGCTCGCTTAAAACATGGGTTCCCACTTTGACGACCACTCTATTCTTCATTTTTGACCTCATAAACAATATCTGCTAGTGCATATTTCAAAGGTTGTATATTGATTTTTGCCACCGACGATATCGGGATAATAAAATAAGGTAAAGCACTATCGCGATCATAAAGATCTTGGACAAAGCTTTGGCATACCGTATCGTCTTGGTTGATTTTTTTATCAATACCCACTAATTCCATCATTTCAGATAACTTTTCATTGACACTTGAAGCATCAAGCGTATCACACCGTGTGAGGGCAATAGCATATTCCCGCTTCATCAGTGATGAAGAAAAATTCTCCACCTCTTTTTTCAACGTCAGATATTGCTCTTCTAAGCTACGGTAGCTAGAGACATCACACATAAAAAGTAAAAATTTTGTACGCTCAATATGTTTGAGGAATTCCAATCCCAAACCTTTACCATCACTAGCTCCACCTATGATACCGGGGATATCAGCCATCACAAATGAGCGATAATCTCCGACATCGACGACACCAAGTTTTGGTGTTAGCGTTGTAAATTCATAATTTGCCACTTCAGGGCTGGCATTTGATACGGTTGAGATCAGTGTAGATTTTCCGACATTAGGAAAACCAACCAATCCCACATCGGCAATCAATTTCAACTCTAATTTGACCTCTTTGGTGATACCAGGAATGCCTGGTTGGGCATAGTTTGGTTTTTGATTGGTTGAACTTTTGAAGTGAACATTTCCCAATCCTCCTTTGCCCCCTTCTAAGAAGAGAACACGTTCATCATCATGAACCAAATCATACAACACCTCACCACTTTCTTGATCGATGATTTGTGTACCAGGAGGGACAATCACTTCCAAAGATTCACCCGATTTCCCATACATTTTTCGTCCCATTCCGGGTTGACCGTTTTGCGCCTTTAAATGCTGTTTTTTTCTAAAATGCGACAGCGTGTGTGTATTATTATCTACTTTAAAATAAACATCACCACCTTTGCCACCATCGCCACCATCAGGGCCGCCTTGTATGACATGCTTTTCTCTTCGAAAAGAGACACTTCCTGCACCACCATTGCCTGAGCTTAGTGTAATTTCTACATTATCTATAAACATTTAAAAGCCTTTTAATTATAACGAACTGTATTTTAGAATAAATTTGGACAAATAGTACTTAAGAACATCTTAAATATACAAAAAAGAGGAGGTGGACGATGTCCACCTATAAATTATGCGGGTAGAACAGAGACTTTATTTCTGATTTTATCTTTTCTTTCAAATTTTACATAACCGTCTATCAATGCAAAGATTGTGTGATCATTTCCCAATCCAACATTACTACCAGGATGTGTTTTTGTCCCTCTTTGTCGAATGATGATATTTCCAGCTCTAACAAATTCACCACCAAATTTCTTCACACCTAGTCTTCTTCCTGCTGAGTCTCTATTATTCTGAGTACTTCCCTGACCTTTCTTATGTGCCATTAGTTTTTCCTTTTATTGACTTTCTTCTTTTCAAGGAACCTGTCACTTGAAAATTCACCCTCGAAAGCTGTTGCTTTGCGAAGTATTGTTTTTTCGGATTAAGCTGTGATGCTTAAAACTTTCACTTTAGTATATTCTCGTCTAAAGCCTCTTTTGACTTTAGAATCTTTTCTTCTTCTTTTTTTGAAAGTAATAACTTTTTTATCTTTGCCGCTTGTTACGACTTCTAGCTCTACTTTAGCACCATCTACGAATGGTGTTCCGACCTTAAGTTCTCCTGCATTGACTGCAAGAACTTCGGTAACTTCGATTGTCTCTTTTGGCGAAGCGTCAAGCTTATCGAGATTGATATAATCTCCTTCTTGAACTTTATATTGCTTCCCTCCATTTTTGATTACTGCATACATTAGTATGTCCTTTATTGAGAGATTTATTAAAGAGTGGGATTTTATCAAATATTTCATTAAGTTAAGATTAAAGTTTTTTGCATATAGTGTTATCAAAAGTAACTTATACCTGCTATAATTGTACTTTGTATTTTATAATTATAGGCTGAATTATGGTAAAAAAGATTTTTAAAAAAAACAATTCAAACACAAAAATTGATGCGCTCATAGAAAAATATAACATTCCAAGAGCACACCTCTCAACCAATAGGAGAAATGTGGCCAATGCGCTTTTGATTGGAGTATTTTTTGGTATGATTCCCATGCCATTTCAAATGGTAGCGGTCATCGCGATGGTTCCGTTTTTTCGCTTTAATGCCCCCATTGCAATCGGTACCGTTTGGATTAGTAACCCCTTTACGATGCCCTTTATCTACTATATAGAGTATTTAACCGGAAGTTTTTTCTTGGGGACAAAAGTCGGTACGGTAGAGCTAAGTATACAGTGGTTTAGCGATAATCTAAAAGAGATTTTTGTGCCCCTTTATGTGGGAGCAATGTTTTATGCTATTGTCTTATCAATTTTAACTTACTTTTTTATCAATTATCTTTGGATTCGCTCCGTTCAGATGGAAAAAAAACAAAATGACAACAAGAGGTCTTGACATATCAGATTGATATGCCAAGACAAAGAATGCATTATTGCGCTTTACCTCGCATCGGACCGGGTCTGTTCATCATTCGTTTTTGTTGAAAGTTCTTAAACTCCACTTGATTTACGACACCATCTTTATTTTGATCCATATCGCTAAAAGTTGGTGCATTTCCAACATTACGCATCGGGTATCCCGCTTCGGCTCTTTGTTTCATATGCTGTTGTTGCGTCGTCTCAAATTCATTTTTCGTGATACTACCATCATGATTGGTATCAAAATCACTAAATGATTGCATATTAGGGCCCATTGCGGCAAAGACTACTCCACTGAAAAAAAGCATCATGATTGTAACTTTTTTCATGATTTCCTCCTTGTATATTGGGGTATATTATAACACTCATTTGTTAATATAATGCAACATCATGATTCTTTGTATTTTTGTACCGAATAGACTGATATCTCAGGATGGGAGGCTAAACAATCCGCCCCCAAACCCGCCTTTTGGCATAAATATGAAAAGAAGAGCTCAAATGTTGGCAATTGCTCCCAAACCTGAGGGAGAAATGTCGCATGATGCGTACCATATTGTAGTACTACGCCATCATGATTTTTTTTGATTTTTTTCTTCAAGTCATCTGCATCATGATACTCAAGATGTTGGGGTTGTGATAAGATGGAGACTTCAATCACAATATCTTCTAACTCTTCCTGGCACAATGGCTCAAATCGAGGATCTTTAAATGCGGCACTTCTTGCATTGTAGATAATATCTTCATACAAGGGTCGATACGCGACCAAGGAACCGATACACCCTCTTAATTCACCCTGATATGTGAGCGTCACAAAGGTAGCCCCTGTTTCTTTGAGCGCGGGATTGTCCGCTATCAAAGTTTCCAAACTGACATGTTGTGGGACCTCCAAAGATTCGCCAATCGCTGCTCTTGCCAATCGTAACACGGCCTCTTTCATCGCCATCCTTTCGTTTTTAAAATATTTTATCAAATTATCGCTATAATTCTAAGATGTCTAAAAAAGTTTTAATCCATAGTGCCTTTGAGTGCGAAGCGAGAGCGCTGATTGAGTATTTTAAGTTGCCTTGTATCCAAAAAAAACCTTATAAGATCTATGCCAATTCTGATATTATTATCGCAATCTTGGGGATGGGGAGAAAAAATACGCAACATTTGCATGAAATATTTCAGCATTATAAAATTCAAAAAGCAATCAATCTAGGTATTGCAGGCTGTAGTGACACCAAGGTTCCCATTGGATCACTTTTTTGTAGTAATCATGATTTGGGTTTTATCAAAAAAGCCTCTTTATCATCGCATCTGAGTGCTATTGATGACGCCACTAAAGTGCGCAGCATGCTTGTCGATATGGAATCAGATACTTTTTTAGAAATCACACAACAATATCTAAATTCCAATCAGATCTATATCCTTAAAGTAGTATCGGATTATTTAGACACCACAATACCAAAGAAAGAGTTTGTATGGAAAATTATAAAGAAAAATTTGAACGAGATAGTCAACGTTGTCACTTCACAAGATTAGATGATAAAACGCAAGATTTTTTAAGACACAAAGCCTACCATTATCGGTTTTCTTTTCAAGAGTTGAAACAATTGGTGGATATGAGTATTGATTTTGAAATGTGGCATGAAAAGAGTGTTTATGAAATTTGGGCCGATAAAGAGAACCGAAAACAAGCCTTTGCCCATATCAAACAGATTTGGGAAGCACTTAAAAACAAACCAAAAAGTTATGCAAATTTTGAAAAAGAAGCCCCTTATAATTTCTCCAGAAAAATCCATTTTGCAGAATTTGAGAAAGAAGAGCTTGGACTAGGGTCATGCCCTGTGGCCTCCCCAAAAACGCGATGTTGCAATCTCATGACCTTAGATGCGGTGGAGAGTTGTGGATTTGATTGTTCGTATTGTTCGATTCAATCTTTTTATAATGAAAATAAAATTGGTTTTGACAAAAATTTTGCACAAAAATTGAAAAATCTCAAACTCGACCCCAACAAAAACTATCACATTGGTACCGGACAGAGTTCTGATTCACTGCTTTGGGGAAATAAAGCCGGTATTATGGACGCGCTGTTTGACTTTGCAAGAGAAAATCCTAATGTCATTTTGGAATTCAAGAGTAAATCTGACAATATCAAATACCTCTTGGATCATGATGTTCCCAAAAATATCCTCTGTACGTGGTCTATCAATACGCCAACAATTATAAAAAACGAAGAACACCTCAGCGCGTCATTGGAAAATCGTATCAAAAGTGCACGTGCGCTTGCAGATAAAGGGGTATTGGTGGGATTTCATTTTCATCCGATTGTCGTCTATGAGAATTACCTCAATGAGTATCGTGAAACTATCGAAACCATCACGTCACAATTTTCCCATCAAGAAGTCGCTTTGGTCTCTTTTGGAACCTTGACCTTCATCAAACCCGTTATCAAAAAGCTGAGAAATCGAGATTTTAAAAGCAAAATTTTACAGATGCCTCTAGTTGATGCCAGCGGAAAATTTTCCTATCCCCTAGAGACAAAACTTGAAATGTTTCAAAATGCTTATCAAGCTTTTGCGCCATGGCACCAAAAAGTCTATTTTTATTTGTGCATGGAAGACCAAAGCTTATGGAAGCCGGTCTTTGGCTATGAATATGAGAGCAATGACGAGATGGAACACGATATGGTCACCTCTTATAATAATAAAGTAGCTAAGCTCGCGCGATAAAATCGAGTGCTTGATGTCTCAGTGAGGCTATGGATTTGCCCCAAGTCGATGATCGTTTGACTTCGTCATCATTCATATCAAAAAAAGTTGAGATTTTTGAAATCAACTCTTTTTCTATAAACTGAAACTCATCATCTGCATGCACTAAAATCATCAATTCAAGTAACAAAATCTTTTGACTTTTCTTGGAACGAAATGTTTTTAGTGTTTCTGCTAGATTAAAGGACTCCTCATCAAAATCGATATTATCGATTCCCATCTCCAAGCAGTACTCTTTGATAATCTCTTTTTCATTTTTTGCAAATATTCCATCTAATTTTGCTAAATAATTTGCGATTTTTAAAAATGCAAACTTTTCTATCGATTCTAATTCCATCAAAAACATTAAACCACCCTCGTTCAATTAATTTATATTTCAAGTATATTCAAAATAAGTAAATGTTTGTTTAACATTATTGTATAATTATTCATAAATTTGAATTAAATCGGAGAAAATGGATATGAAAACAGCGATTGTGACGGGTGCGAGTAGCGGCATCGGCAAAGCCATAAGCCATCAATTAAAAAATGAAGGTTACGATGTTTTGGGTCTCAGTCGCAGAGGACCGGAGATTTTTTGCGATATCACAGACACGAAAGCCTTAGAGCATCATATAACAAAAATCTTGAAAACGCATGAGATACACCTTCTTGTCAATTGTGCCGGATTAGGAATTTTTAGACCGCATGAAGAACTCTCGCTCCAAAAAATAGAGACGTTGATTGACACCAATTTAAAAGCTCCGATTCTCCTTGCAAATCTTTGCCTTAGAAGTCTCAAAAAAACACAAGGGCACATCATCAATGTCGCCTCTATTGAAGCAACCAAACACTCCAAATTCTCAGCCCTCTACTCTGCAACCAAAGCAGGGTTGAGAAGTTTTAGTCTCTGTCTGTTTGAAGAGTTGCGAAATGCCAAAGTTAGAGTCACCAATATCAACCCCGACCTTACGCAAACTCCCTTTTTTGACACATTAGCCTTTGAGCCCACGAAACAAAAAGAGACCGTGATTGATCCTGATGACTTAGCGACTCAAATCGTTGAAATCATTCACGCACCTTATGTAGTCACAGATATAACTATCCAACCTCAAAAATTTGCTATCATTAAAAAACCTCAACCTTCAAAAAAACATAAATAATACGCTTACATGATCTTCCATTTTACTCAGGATTCTCATATAGAAAATAAATAACTAGCTAGCCATAAAAGAAAATGATTATTTGAATATCCACATTTTTCATTAATTCCCTTACGCAATAATTTTTCCACACTACCTCCACATGAAAACATTATAATGACTTTTGAAGTTTACAAAAAGGAATAAAATGACAAAAATACTTACAATAAGTTTAGGTTTAAGTTTTATAATTATGAGCAATTTATATGCTAGTGGAGATCATCAAGGTGATCATATGCATGAGGGAAAGATGACAAATCACTCAAACTCCAATGGTATGACAAATGAGCAAATGAGAAAAATGAGTCACAATGAAAAGGAAATAAATCATGAGCACAACTAAAAATCAAATCTCACGGAGAGTTTTTGTCAAAGGTTTAGCTGTTGCCTCTGTTCTCGCCTCAACCCGTATCAACCTTAATGCAAAAGAGGTACAAAAAGAGTTTGAAAAAGGAGATATTTTATCTGGCAAAGTATTTAACTTAAGCATCGGATATAGTGCTGTTGATATCACAGGAACACCAACAATTGCTACAACAATCAATGGAAAACTTCACGCGCCAACACTTATATGGAAAGAAGGTGATGATATCACGATTAATGTGACAAATAATCTCAGAGAGGATTCTTCTATCCACTGGCATGGAATCATTATCCCTACCGATATGGATGGAGTTCCGGGTATAAGTTTTGAGGGTATCAAGCCAGGAGAAACTTTTACTTATAAATTCACGGTTAAACAAAGCGGAACTTACTGGTATCACAGTCATTCAGGCTTTCAAGAACAAACAGGAGTTCATGGTTCAATCATTATCGAGCCAAAGGTGAAAGATCCATATGACTATGATGTTGATTATGTTGTGGCACTTTCTGATTGGAGTGATGAAAACCCTAAAAGCATCTATAGAAAACTAAAAGTCGCAGGAAACTATTATAACATCAAACAAAGAACTATTGGAGATTTTATAGATGAAATAAAAAAAGATGGTTTCATAAATGCTTTTAACAAAAGAAAGATGTGGAATGAGATGGATATGGGAGATAGAGATCTTTCTGATGTGACAGGATATACTTATACTTATCTTATGAACGGTGATAACCCTGCAACAAATTGGAAAGCTCTATTTAAAAGAGGACAAAAAGTCCGTCTTCGATTTATCAACAGTTCTGCTATGACTTTTTTTGATGTAAGGATTCCTGGCTTAAAGATGAGAGTTGTTGCCGCCGATGGGAACAACATACACCCTGTTGATATAGAAGAGTTTAGAATCGGAGTAGCTGAAACTTACGATGTAATAGTGGAACCTTTGGAAAACAAAGCATACGCTATCTTTGCACAAAGTCTTGATAGAACAGGTTATGCCATTGGTTCTTTAACCTATGATGAGAATATAGCAGCATCTATTCCAAAAATGGATCCTTTGCCGATACTCAGTATGACGGATATGGGGATGGACATGAGCAAGATGAACATGGGTGGCATGAAGATGGACAATATGGCCGTGAAAAATGACAAAAAGCCTATGGATATGAACAAAAAAACTCCTATGGCTAACATGAAAATGGATAATATGCCTACAGAGAACAAGAAGAAGTCTATGAATATGGATATGAACAAAAAATCTTTTATGACCAACATGTCGTCTTCTTCAATGGATAAAACAATACCTATCACTCCGCTAGAACACGCAGATGGTCCACAAAGCACGATGAAAGCTGCGAACCCTCAATATCGACTTGATGATCCGGGTGTTGGACTCAGAAATAATGGAAGAGAGGTCTTAAGGTACTCCAATCTCAAATCTCTAAGATCTACGATGCATGATAAACAGCCCGATCGAGAGATTATATTGCATCTAACCGGTAATATGGAGCGCTACATGTGGTCTATAAACGGCATTGCATATCCAGATGCTAAGCCATTGAAATTTCACTATGGCGAGAGACTCAGGATCACATATATCAACGATACCATGATGAATCATCCTATGCACTTGCACGGTATGTGGCAAGATGTGGAAAGTGGAGCGAATCAGTTTGTTAGGAAACACACGGTTATCGTTCAACCTGGCTCAAAGATAAGCGTACAAGTCACTGTTGATGCTATGGGTTCTTGGGCGTATCATTGTCATCTATTGTACCACATGGCAGGAATGTTCAGAAAAGTGGTGGTAGCATAATGAAGGAAATAAACATGAAAAAAATATTAAGTGCAACATTGTTGTTATCAAGTATTACGATATCTAGTTTTGCAGCATCCGCGCAAAGCCCACTCTATGAAAAATTGACAATAGATTCGCTAGAAACACAAAACAATAAAGATAAATCTATCAGTTGGAGTGGAAATTTTTGGGTTGGGACTGAGTTGAATAAAGTATATCTATATAGTGAGGGTGAAAAACCAAAACATAGCTCCAGTAGTAGCGAAAATCAGCTTGTATTTAGCCATGCTATTTCTCCTTATTGGGATGCTCAACTAGGAGTCGAATATGATATAGACAAGGGAGCGCACCAAACATGGGGAGTCGTAGGTTTTCAAGGCATGTTGCCCTACTTCATCGAAACGCGTGCAACAATTTTGGCAGGCAGTGGCACATTAGGATTAAGGCTTGAAGCAGAATATAAAGCATTGATAACGCAAAAACTTTCACTCACTCCAAAAATCTCTACGGCACTCTATTCAAAAGATATACCAAGTATGGAGCTAGGAAAAGGCTTATCGAACATAACTGCAAGTTTAAAATTAAGTTATGAGATTACAAGAGAGTTTGCACCATATATTGGAGTTCAATGGACTAAAAACTATGGGAATACAAATATTTTCAACCCGACAGATGAGACATATTTTGTCGCAGGTGTTAAATTTTGGTTCTAAATGTATGATTTATAGAGGTGTAAAAACCTCTATAAAATTCAAGACTTGTTTAAAATAAAAGGAAAAATATGAAAAAAATAACAATTCTCATAATAATCACATTTTTAAGTATTAGTTTGCAGGCTAGAGATATTTTAAAAACATACAATTTTAAAGATTCAAATGAAAAAAATGTCGAACTTCAAACGATGAGTGGCGGTGTGTACTTTCCCGGATTAAAAGGTAAGGTTGTTCTTTTGGCATTTTTTGGAAAAGACTGTCCACCTTGTATCGCAGAAATACCAGGATTTGTAAAGATTCAAAAAGAGTATGGCAAAAACTTTCAAATCGTTTCGATGCATGTACAACAAAAAATGTCAAAAAGTGAACTTAACAACTTTATTACTCTTCATAAGATCAACTATATTGTGATCCCAACCTCAAAGAAAGTCTTTGGTTTTTCAAATTTCATCACTCAAAAAACAGGATGGGGAGGACAGATTCCTTACTCTATTTTATTTGACAAAGAAGGAAATGCTGTAAAAACTTATCTCGGAAGGCAATCTGAGACAACTTTGATAAAAGATATTAAATCACTTTTATAGTAACTGACCAAACGCTCCAAACATAATCTCCAGCAAAAAGAGAAAGTGTCAGATGCAAAGATGCAAGGCAGGTTTTTATTAGCATAGCCCTGTCTTTGGTAGTGAAAACCTAACACCCTCAGATGATACTTTATCTTTTTATCTTCGATGATATAATTTGCATCAAATTGCGTCGTTAGCAAGGTTTACTTAGAACTTAAACCATAAGCACTATTTGCGGCACTAAAAAGAATAAAAAGAGCACCAGCACTCGCAAAAATTTTATCTTTATTTCTTCTCCCCATTTACTACCGTTACTTTCGTAGGGGTAAATCCCGTGTCTAAAACAGCTTGTTTAATCGCTTTAACCGTTGGCAAAGCACTGTCGGTTTCAAGGCGTATTTTTTTGTTTTTCAAACTAACTGTAACTTTGGATACATGTTCCATATTTTTAAATTTTCTATCCAAACTATCTGCACAAAATGCACATGTCATCCCATACACATCAATTTCAACGGTTCTTGCAAAGGTTGAGGGCACCATAAATGCTCCAAATAGCAAACTAACTATCAATAACTTTTTCATAATCATTTCTTATAGATTTAGAAACTCTCGCAAAGGCAAAAGTAAATAACTAGCGAAAAAGCTAGTCAACCATATCGCGACACTCAAAAAGAAAACTCTTTTATTCCATTTTTTTGAAGTTTCACAATACTTTGCCAACTCAGGATCATTTGGGCAACTTTGATTTGGTCGCCATATAATCAATACTAAAAATAACAGCAGTACAGCAGATATGCTAAATGTCCACACTTTATGTTCTGCTAAAAAGTAGAGTCCCGGTACATTAAAATTTAAACTTGCGACCGTAGCTCCCAATCCTAGCGAGACCAAGAGTATAGGTAAAGCACAGCACAATAAAGTACTTCCTGTTATCAACAGTGTCAGCCATTTTAAATTATCTGTAACTTTTAATTTCATATTTTTTCCTTTACCCCGCACAGCAAGATAGTTGTTTTACATCTTTATTAAATGTTTGAGCACAAAGCTTCAAACCCTCAACCATGCTCAAATATGGGAAAAGTTCGCTTGCAAGTTCTTGTACACTCATCTTTGCTCTTAGTGCCAAAGCAGCGCTCTGTATGACATCACTTGCATTGTCACATAAGGCTTGAACTCCTAAAAGCAAACCGGTATCTTTTTGCGCTACCATCTTTATAAAGCCATTTGTATCAAAATTGGCAAGGGCTCTTGGCACATTTTCTAAGTCTAAAATTCTCGTATCCACTTCATAGCCTTTTTCTTTTGCTTGTTTTTCATCAAGCCCTACTGTTGCGACTTGAGGCTCAGTAAATACGACTGCTGGCACTATAGAGGTATCTAAAACTTCATTTTTGCCTAACATATTTGCAGCAGCCCTGGTTCCAGCAGCTGCTGCTACATATACAAAAGCCGGGTTGCTAGTACAATCTCCTCCTGCATATATATGCTCTACGCTCGTTTGTAAGTGAGCATTGACGATTATCGTGCCATTTGTATTTGTTTTAACGCCGATATTTTCAAGTCCAAGCTTTGCAGTATTAGCCTTCCTGCCTGTTGCTATGAGTAGCGCGTCACTTAGAATTTGTTTATCATTGATGTTGAAATGAAAATGGTGATTTTCATAAGAGACGCTTTGAAAATTTGCATTTTTTATGATTTGCATCCCTTCTTCTTTTAAAATCTTTTCAAGTTCTTCTCCTATCAAATCATCTTCGCGAGAGAGAAGTCTGCTTCTTGCAATCAAAGTAACACTTGAGCCCAATCTTTGATAGGCTTGAGCCAACTCGAGCGCCACGGAAGAGCTTCCATATACTACGAGTCTTTGTGGTATCTTTCGTGCAACTAAAGCTTCCGTTGATGTCCAAAAAGGCGTCTTGTCTAAACCTTCAATATCCGGTATAAAAGGCGAAGCACCTGTTGCAATCAAAGCTTTATCAAATGTTATCTCCTGTGTTCCACCGCCAGTTAATTTTACTTGCAGAGTATGCGCATCCTTAAAAGTTGCAAATCCATGCACGAGATTTATAGAAGGGTTGATTTCAAGTATATTTTCATATTTGGCATGACGAAGATCATCGACTCTTTGTTGTTGTTGCTCCAAAAGCATTTCACGATCTATCTCAAGATTACAAGGTGAGATGCCATCATCAAAAGGAGAGTTTCGTCTTAAATGTGCGATATGGGCTGAGCGAATCATGATTTTTGAAGGAACACAGCCGATATTAACACAAGTGCCACCGGTGACTCCACGCTCTATCATCGTTACCTTTGCTCCACCTTCGCTGGCTTTAATCGCTGCTGCAAAAGCTGCCGCTCCACTGCCTATGATGGCAATATGCACCTCTTTATCACTCTCTTGGTTTTCTATCACAGATGCCCCATATCCAACTTTTTTAACCGCATCCAAAATATCTTTGTCTGCGATATCTTTATTGGTAATTATAGATGCTCTATTGTTTGTAAAAGAGACCGTTGCTTTTTGAATGCCATCCACTTTGTTTAATGCCTTTTCAACAGTGATGGCACAATGTTTGCAAGTCATACCTGTTATATTTAATTTTTTCATTTTATTATCCTCATGTAATTTTAGCTCATCTTCAAAATCACTTAATTGCTTATTGTTTTTATTATCAAACTTATTCGTAACACTGGGCTTATATGTTATTCTCAATTATCTCTTTTAATTGTTCTTTTTTATCTGATGGAATAGAATAAAATATAGTCAATCCCTCTCGTCTGTTTTCTAACAATCCCGCATCTTTTAATTTTCGCAGATGCTGAGATATTGGCGACTGTTTCATCTCTAATACATCACTTAGATCACAAACGCACATCCTATCAAACTTCAAAAATAGATACAATATCTTTAACCTTACGGCACTACCTAAAAGAGAAAAAGTATTTGCATCTTTTTCCAATCTTTCCCCCATATGACACAACGCTTCTTTTGCGTTGTTTATCAACTCTATATCTACATTTTGCCTGAGGCATTGTGTTGTATTTGTCATTACTTTCACCATTAATTAGTATATTAGTATGTTCTAATGTAATTATATATTGAGATATTAAATAATTTATTAATAAATTACATTTTCTAAAAATCCTCCGGATATTAGTAATAAATTAGCAAACCCACTGGATTGTTAAGGCTATAGTGAATGTGATAAAATTGTCCACAAATAGGGAGAGGCTACTTTTACAATAAAATTCCTAATTCTTGCCTCTACGAGCAAATAATTGAAAGATAAGGATACCTCTAATATTAAACTCGACAAATCTTCTCAAAAGGGAAGAAAAAGAGTGTTGCAAATTAATCACTAACCTTACGCACTTTTTTCTCGAAAAGTCCTACAAATCGCGGCTTTATGGGGTTGTAGGGACTTTAGACCCTGCCGCTTTTATGGGCTTTAGCCGTTATAGTGTGCAAGGTCACTTAATCAATTAATAGCCTTAAATTATGATGTTTATGGGTTTAATGTTTTATGCGTTTCGATACTTTTTCTATTATATAGCAAAATCATAATCATGATAGAAGTAATATATGTCAATATTTCAAGTAAAGAGGGATTTGCGTTATAACCGAATAAAGACTTCATAAAAATGCCCATTATGCCGTTCTCGTTTAGTATATTGTTGGTGTTCCATATATGTTCGATTAAGGTCGGGATAATGCCTGCTTCTTGAAATTCATGAACTCCTTGCGCAAATAGGCCTGCTGCAAACACAACTAAGAGGGTGCTGCTGATATTAAATAAATACTTTAAATTCATAACTTTTAAACCAGAATAAACGCCATATCCTACTAAAATCCCGGCTAAAATACCTAGTATGGATGATATTTGAGAGATTCCATTTTGACTTGATGCGACGGAGCTTAAAAAGAGTGTCGTCTCAATGCCCTCTCGCAATATTAGAATAAAAACTAAAAAAACTAATCCCATTCCTCTGTCGGAGTTCATCGCATCGGCGACTTGTTTTTTGATCTGATGTGAAGTATCTTTTTTGTCAGACATCCAAACAATCAGATATACGATCAAAATAGCGCCTACGCTCATCGTGATACCTTCAAAGATTTGCTCACTAATCCCTGTAAACCCGCCTAAGAGCATCTCAAAGCCAATGGCACCGAGGATGCTCCCAAAAACTCCCAAAAACAGTCCAAAATTGACAAACTTATTGTATTCACTTTTATCTATTTTTTTTAGATAACTATATACAATACCTACGATCAGTGCCGCCTCTAATGATTCTCTAAATGTTATGATAAACTCTTCCATTTTTGTTAACCTTTATAATGATAATCAGTATCATAATACAAATACTCTTAAAGTATGCTTCGTTGCCTCGCGCAGATAAGAAACAAGCTAGAATTTCATCATATTATGTTGCATCATGTGGCGGTTCATCATATTATCTCTCATCCCTTTTAGTGACTTTAGCCAAGCTACAAGAGTATTTATTTCTTTATTTGTCAAGTTTTTATAAGCAGGCATTTTAGTGTTTGAAAACATTGGATATTTACCTTGGCTGCCATATTTTATGCTATTTTTGATATCGTTTTCATTTAATCCAAACCAACCCTCATTCATCCCGATTATCATAGAAAATGGTGGTGCATATTTCATACCATTTATGCTATGACACTTCATACATCCATTTTTAGCTAGAATCTCTTGCGCGCTTTCGGCAAAAAGAGAAGAGTTTATCAGCCCGATTAGTACGAGTGCTAAAGTTGCTCTTCTCATCACATTATCCTTTTAAAATTTTACTTTATTGTACATTTTTTATCCTTATTTCATGTTTGCTTCAAGTTGATTTTTTTGTTCTTTAGTTAGTATCTTAAAAGATTTTTCCATATTGTCTGCCATGATATTTAACATCCTTTCAAATTGTTTTTTCATCTGTTTTTTGAAAGCGTTTTTATCAAAATTATCCCCTTTTAAAAAGGCTCCCATTTGTCTCATTGGTTGTCCATTGTGTATTTGTTTTTTCATCTTCAAACGCATTTCATCTCTGAGAATAGAAAGTTGGTACTGTTGTTCATTAGTAAGGTTTAATTGTGAGAACATCTGCATGCCACCACCCATCATACCCATTCTACTTTGACCACCCATCATACCCATTCTACTTTGACCACCCATCATAGCGCCACCCATTATGCCATTACCGCTACAGCCATAATCACCATCATATTGTCTATTTATCATACCTTGTTGACCACCCATCATACCCATACCTTGACCTCTTTGCATGTTTTGCTGATATTGTCCGTTCATCATACCTTGTTGATTATTATCACCATGAGCAAAAGCTCCTACTGCTAATGCTCCACTTAATACTACTGCTAGTAAAGTTGTCTTTTTCATTTGATTTTCCTTATAGATTATTTTTATATTTTCTCGCTCTTTCGAGCACCTTTTTTTTATAATGAAATTATAAGATAAGAGTGTTAGTTAAGTATTAGATTTTCTAGATCCAGCTTAAAAGTTGTTCCGATGCCAACCTCGGAGTCCACATGTAAAGGTATATGCATCTTTTTTGAGAGTTTTTTGACTAAATGAAGACCAATGCCTAGACCTCTGGAGGTTTCTTTGTAAAATCTATTGAAGATTTTTTTAGGGTTTTTTATGCCACTTCCTGTGTCTTGTATCTCCAAAATCATATTTTCTTTGAGGCTCACTGTAACACTTCCATTTTTTTTATTGTATTTGCAAGCGTTTGATAAGATGTTGTCGATGATTCTTATAAAACCATCTTTGTAACAGTGCAATGTTTTATCTTTTATGTCAGAGTGAAAGTGGATATGAGGAAACGCTCCTTGCATATAAAGGATTCGTTGCATCGCTACTTCTTTAAGACTAAAATCTTGACTCTGTTTTATATCATTTTCAAGATATTCTTTGAGATTGTTTTGTAGATTGAGTATCGTCTCAATACCACCTTCGATGCGTTGTATATTTTTATTGTTTTGTTTGTTTTTGAGTATGCTCGCATTTAATCTTATGGTGGCAATCGGAGTATTAAAATCATGCAAAATATCTTTTATAAATTCATCTGTTAATTTGAGATATTTTTTAAACGGATAGAGTGTGTACAAAGAAAAAAGAATTGAAAGAAAGGCGATGATAACAAGGCTCTGCAAAAATATTTTAAGATTTCTATGAAAAATGATTTTATCATCATTATCAAGATTTTTTAATGGATAAGATATCTTTACAAGAGAGTTATTTGAATCTCTGTTTTTAAAAAATACAAATATGTCTTTACTATCAGAATAGAAAGTATCAAGAGCGATGCCACCCTCTTTTTGAACGATCTGTTTGGTAAAACCTAATGTCTTTCCGCCTAGATTTGTAAGCTGCATCTGTGAAAATATAGTAGTTTTTAATTCTTGAAGTTTTGTTTGATATGCTTGATAATACATAAATCCTATGACACTAGAGATAGATATGAAAAACAAAAGAAAGCTTTTGATAAAAGATTCAATCTCAACTCTTCTCAAGGATATACCCACTTGCTCTTATGTTTTTAATATCAAATCCGGTAGAATTCTTGAGTCTATTTATGTGAAAACGCAAAGCACTTTCGCTAGGTTTTTCCAAACACTCATATAGCTCATCTTTGGTGATGATGCGGTTCGTATTGTTGATAAAGAGTTTGAAGAGTTTGAGTTGTATGCCACCAAGGTAGATACTTTTTCCATTTTTTTCCATTTTTTCATCTTTTGTGAAGAATGTTATATTACCGAAGATGATAGTTTTATCTTCTTTAGCAAGTTTGAGATTGACCTTAGCCAACAGCTCTTCAGGATAAAATGGCTTTTTAATGAAATCATCACCTCCCACTTCAAAACCCTTTAAAACTGTTTTTAAATCAGTCATCGCACTGATAAATATAGCAGGAGTTTTATCGTCTGCCTCTCTTAGGGCTTTGAGTATATCAAGCCCATCAATATCAGGCACATTGATGTCAAAAATATATAAATCATATTTGTTGTCATAACTAGAGTCTATGGCTTCATTGCCCGTTATGACATAATCGACTTTGTAATTGTTCTCTTCTAATAAATCCTGTATGGTTTCGCCTAAAGCGATGTCATCTTCAAGTAATAAAATTTTCATACACGTAGAATACTATTTTTAAAACAAAAAACTAATAAAACTAAAGTTACTTTCATTGATAAGCAAGCACCTTATCTAATTGTTTTGCAAAAAATGTGGCATCTTTGAGACCTACAACTCGAAATGTTCTTAATTCCTTCTTTTGTTTAAAAAATATAATTACTGGTGGGCCAAAAACATGAAACCTTCTTAATAGGACTTTGTCTTTAGCATCATTTTTAGTAACATCAATTCGAATCAAGCGAAACTTTGCCAATCTTTTTTCCACAGAAGGGTTTTTAAGTGTATATTCATCAAACTCTTTACAACTCACACACCATTGGGCCCAAAAATCAACCATAACCGGCTTTTTTGAGTTTTTAATCTCTTTGTTGAGCTCATTTAGTGTTTTGACTATCTTAAATTCGGATTTTTTCTCGACTGTCTGTTGCTTTGTTTGGCTAGTAATTTTTGTGACATTGCTGTTATTTGATGCCAACGGATTTAAAGGATTTGTGGCTCCTTGCATGGCACCGATAAA
The DNA here is from genome assembly GCF_036556685.1 of Sulfurospirillum sp. 1612. Taxonomy (NCBI): domain Bacteria; kingdom Pseudomonadati; phylum Campylobacterota; class Epsilonproteobacteria; order Campylobacterales; family Sulfurospirillaceae; genus Sulfurospirillum; species Sulfurospirillum sp. 1612. The sequence continues at coordinate 677,902 of NZ_CP140614.1, read as the reverse complement.
AAGCATAACGGAGTAAATAAAAAAGATAACAGCGATGCCCTTCAAAAGTTTTTTCCAGCCTGTTACATTTTTTCCTAAAGGCTCCAGCGCTCCCATATAAATCGAAGAAATAAGTATCAATACCATCCACAACAACATTGAAGCGAATGGAGATATGATAAGAGACATTTCCCAAGCGGCAACACTGAGCATCAAAACGCCAAATATTGCTTTTATATTATCCATCCATTTGCCCGGTTTTGGCAAATATTTCCCAGCTCCCGCACCGATCATCAGAAGTGGGACTCCCATACCCAAACTCATAACAAAAAGAGCAGATCCACCGAGCAAGGCATTTCCACTTTGTCCTATATAGATCAATGCTCCGGTTAACGGTGCTGAAACACAAGGCCCAACAATAATAGCAGATAAAAATCCCATAATAGCAACACCAACAAATCCACCTTTTGAGCTTTGAGAGCTTTTTGATAATTTTGACTGGATAAAGCTTGGCATCTGCAACTCATAAAGACCAAACATTGAAAGAGACAAGAGCACGAAGATCAGACTAAAAGTAGAAATTACCCATGGATTTTGAACTGCTGTTTGGATGTTTGCTCCAAATAATCCTGCAATAATACCAGCAACAGCATAAGTCAAAGACATAGCTAGAACATAAACCAAAGAGAGTAAAAAAGCTCTTTTAGTATTGATACCTTTATTTGATTGAGCCACTATGATTGAAGAAAGTATTGGTATCATAGGAAGAACACAAGGCGTTAATGCAAGTAAAAGACCAAACCCAAAAAACATAAGTAGTACCATGAAAATACTGTTACTTTTTATAGTATTAGAAATTTTATCTTCTTCAGATAATGATAAAGTTGAATGGTTTTGAACTTTTGTCGTCTTGTTTAATGACTTTTTTGACACGAGAGGTGCTGCAATATTGTTTTGAGCATTAGTTGTGTTATTAAATACTTTGGAAGAAGCAAATGGCAAAACAATATCCTTCTTATCGCTGGATGCAGTATTCAACACTTTTGCAGATGTAAATATAAAATCTTTACTCATTGGTTGATAACAAAGACCCATTTCTGAACACCCTTGATATGAAAGTTTTATCTTAAATTTACCGCTATTGATATATTTTTTTATAACGCGATTTGGAATGAGAATTTTGATATCTTTTCTATGAACTATAAATCCATGAAAAGAGACAGGCTTTGGACGTTCTGTCTCTTTGTCCAATAAAGCTTTTTTGGGTGAGATCAACTCTACATGCAGTTTGTTATCATAAACATACATCTTCTCGCCAAGTTTAATTTTTAATATAATGCCTTTACCAGTCTTTGATGAACTCACCTGAAAAGCCTCATCAGGACTCAGTACTTTTTGCTGCGTAAATGCAGCAAAAAGCGAAATATTGAAAAAAATTGTTATCAGAAATATTTTTATTAAATTTTTCATATCAAAATGGGACATTCTCATACACTATACCTTTCTCAATAACTTTTGTTACAGTCCACTACGGCCATACCAGTCTTTATAAATTTTATCATTCCAAAATGATTGAAAATAACTGATGATATCTTTTTTTTCTTCATCAGTAAAAACACCTTTGAAAGCAGGCATTGTACCTCCATATTGAACTCCGCCATTATCAATCTGATTGATAAATTGTGCAAAAGTATGATGCCAGGCATGTGCACTACCATTTAAAGGTGGTGGTGGATAATGTCCATTTGGAAGTTTTTGCCTCCAATTGATAGTTTTTTGAGCTTTTAAACCATGGCAAACGGCACAATTTGCCGCAAACAATTTCTCACCTTTTGCTACTTGAGTTTTCGTATACCACCTCTCATTGCTACCCTTTGCGTTCTCAAAGTAATACCCCATAGCAAACAAAATTACCACAGTACCTAAAATTAACCACTTCATCTTTCTCCTTTTAAATTTTTACATTTTTTAAACGCAATGCATTTGTGATAACTGAAACCGAACTAAAACTCATAGCGGCAGCAGCAATCACGGGCGATAAAAGTATCCCAAATATCGGATAAAGGACTCCAGCAGCTATAGGAACTCCTACACTATTATAGATAAAAGCAAAAAATAGATTTTGTCTTATATTTTTCATGGTAGCACGACTGAGTTTTAATACTTTTAATATGCCAAGCAAATCGCCTTTTATCAATGTAATGCCGGCACTTTCTATAGCGACATCCGTTCCTGTTCCCATAGCAATCCCGACATCAGCACTGGCTAAGGCGGGGGCATCATTTATCCCATCTCCTGCCATAGCAATAATCGCTCCGGTGTTTTTAAGTTTTTTTATAACTTCTGCTTTTCCATCAGGCAAGACATTTGCAAAAACTTCATCTATATTTAGTTTTCTAGCCACTGCATTTGCAGTCATTTGGTTGTCGCCGCTAAGCATTACAACTTTTATACCTTCAGCTCTTAATTTTTTGATAGCTTCTATAGAAGTTGATTTGATCGGGTCTTCTATACCTATGATAGCACCAAATTTTCCTTCTATACCCATGTATATGACGCCTTTTCCCTCTCTTCTTAAATCATCGGCAACTTGTTTTATGTGTGATGTAGATATATCCAAGCTTTGTAAGAAATCTTCACTTCCAATCACAATGCGTTTACCATCAATATCACCGATAATTCCTTTGCCTGTAATTGCTTGAAAATTCTCTACATTTAAAAATTTGATGTTTTTCTCTTTTGCGTATTCGATGACAGCTTCAGCCAAAGGATGCTCGCTTACTCGCTCCAAACTTCCGGCATATGCCAAAATAGTTTTTTCATTAAATCCATTTTCTATATTTAGGCTCGTAACCCTTGGTTTTCCTTCTGTTAGCGTTCCTGTCTTATCAACGACTAGGGTATCAACTTTCTCCATTCTCTCTAATGTTTTTGCATCTTTTATCAATATACCAGAAAGTGCAGCTCTACCTGTTCCTACCATGATAGAAATAGGTGTGGCAAGACCCAGTGCACAAGGGCAAGCGATAATAAGCACAGAAACCGCTGCAACAACAGCATAGGCTAGTTGGGGTGATGGTCCAAAAAACCACCAGCCTGCAAAAGCTAAAACAGAAGATATAACAACGGCCGGTACAAAGTAGCTTGAAACCGTATCTGCTAACTTCTGAATTGGTGCGCGAGATCGCTGTGCTTGTGATACCATTTGGACAATTTGAGAAAGCATCGTATCATTTCCAACTTTTTTAGCTTCTATGATTATGGTTCCATTTTTATTTATCGTCGCTCCAATAACCGTATCACCTATTCTTTTTTCAACTACCAGCGGCTCTCCTGTGATCATGGATTCGTCAATGTTACTATTGCCCTCTATTACAACTCCATCAACCGGTATCTTTTCTCCTGGTTTGATTCTTAACCTATCGCCTACTACGACTTGCTCCAGATTGACCTCTTTTTCATTGCCAGAGTCATCTATGATGAGATGCGCAGTTTTTGGTGCTAAATTTAGTAGCGTTTTTATGGCTGTATTGGTTTTACTTCTGGCTCTGAGTTCTAAAACCTGGCCTAAAAGAACCAGTGCTGTGATGACAGATGCTGCTTCAAAATAGACAGCAACCAATCCATTATTATTTCTCATCAATGGTGGGAAAATTCCAGGGAAAAAGAGTGCCACCAAACTATAGGTATAAGCTGCCCCTACCCCAATGGCGATGAGAGTAAACATATTTAAATTCCAAGTTCTAATCGAGTTATATCCGCGTACAAAAAATGGCCATCCAGCCCAAAGTACAACAGGCGTTGCAAATATAAACTCAAACCATTGTATGCCTTGATGTGTGAAACTTGTAGGCAAGTAGCCTGGAATCAAATCGGCAATCATGGCGATGAGAAAAACAGGAAGTGCTAAAACCACACTGATCCAAAATCTTTTACTCATATACTCCAGTTCTTCATTACCTTCTTCTGCTTCAACGGTGACAGGCTCAAGTGCCATTCCACATTTTGGACAATTACCCGGGGCATCTTCTACGATTTCTGGATGCATAGGACAGGTGTATTTAGTAGTTACTGTTGGTAGCGCTTCCACCTCTTTTTCCAATGCCATGCCACATTTCGGACAATTTCCCGGATGATCCTGATGAATTTCCGGATGCATGGGACAAGTATAAAACTCATGCCCTACAATATCACAAGAGTCATCTGCACAATATTCATTTTCTTGATGATTATGCTCTTCATGGTTGTGCTCATGTTTATGTTTTTGCATTGTAATTTCCTATTTTAACATCTCTTTTTTTTCTTGATACTCTTCTTTATCTATTTCACCATTGGCAAATCTTTGATCGAGTATATCTCTAGCCGTTGGCTTATCTCCATTGTTTTCATTTTGATTATTATTTTTACTGACCATATAATATGCAAAAATACCTATTAAAATTAATATCAACCAACTAAATCCCATGCCAAATCCTCCCATCATGTTATACCCCATCATTCCATATCCGCTATCTGTTTCTCCGCCATGTGCAAATATATCTGTCGCCATAGAACCTACTAAAAATATCCCTACTAAAAACTTATTTTTCATCTCATTTTCCTTATGTGACCAACAATTGCCCCATCATACCGCCATCTTCGTGTTCAAGTATGTGGCAATGAAACATATAAGGCACTTTATTGTCACTATAATATCTAAAAGGCACCATAATATAAACTATCCCCATAGGATCTACGCTTACAGTATCCATAAAGCCAGATTCACTAGGATTTGGTTTTCTTCCATTTATCGCTAAAGTTTTGAACTGAGTATTGTGTATATGCAAAGGGTGCGACATCGGTGATTTATTGATAATTTTCCAAATCTCAAAGGTATCCTTCTTGGCAATCGCATCAATTCTGTTCATATCCATACTTTTGCCGTTTATAAAGAAATTATCATCCCCATTTCCTCTATTCATCATACCCATTCCCATCCTCATTTGCAGCACAATATTTCGCACTCCAACAGAATCTTTAGGATCCCAAACAGGATGTTTTATGAGATTTTGCGGTACTGTTGCGGTACTGTTTTTTGCATCTTTTGATTTTATTTTCATCAAATCAAATTCCCTATCAAAACCCATATTTCGCATCATCATCCCCATCATTCCCATATTTTGGCTATTTGCTCCTCTGTAACTTTTGAGAACAACATCTTTACCATCACTTACATCTACAACGATATCAATTCTCTGAGCAGGAGCTAGCTTGATTTGGCTAAGGGCTACTGGTTGCTCTAAAAGACCGCCATCGCTACCGATAAATTGAAATTTTCTATTATCGCTAAAACCTAAAAGATAATATCTGGCATTTGAGCCATTTAATATCCTAAATCTTGTTAGTTTCTTTTTAGCTCTTAGAGTTGGAGCTATTACACCGTTTACCAAGACATAATTTCCATGGATTCCCATCATGCTCTCTTGTTGCGAGCTTACATATCTAAAAGAGCCATCGTTATTGTAATTCCTATCTTGCAATACTACAGGTATATCATCTATCCCATACTCATGAGGCAAGTTTAAATTTTGGCTCTCAATATCATCTATGATAAATAGTCCGGCCAAACCCTTATATACTTGTGCGCCTGTTTGATGGAGAAGATGGGAATGATACCAAAGCATAGAAGCTCTGTTTTTTATTGCAAACTCAGGACTCCAAATAGAGCTGTCTCTAATGATTTGGTGAGGTCCTCCATCCATCTTTGCCGGCAGCTCAAACCCATGCCAATGTATAGTAGAATCATATCCAAGAGAATTTTTAATATTTACTTTTATTGTATCATTTTGGCTAGCTCGTAAAGTTGGTCCTAAAAATGGTGCATTTATACCGATAGTTTGTGTTTTTAGCCCCTGGAAAAATTCCATCTCACCTTTTTGAAGATTCAAATCAAAGACTCTTTTGCCATCAATTTTTTTGCCTTCATATAAAGGTGGGACTACAAATTCTCTTTTTTGTTCAAAAATATCATCAGAATATAAACTTTTGGAACCAAAGATCGCTACACCAGCAGTAGCGAGAGTACTCGATTTTAAAAAATTTCTTCTTTGCATAATCATTCCTATATCATAACTATCTTATCGTTTTTTTCATATCCAAAAATTCTTCTTTTGAAATTTCACCTTTTGCAAATCTTTCTTCTAAAATTTCGAGTGCATTATTGCTCTTTGTTTCTCTGTAATTATCTTTCTTAAGATAACTCACGAACAGAAAAATAACGATAGCAAAAACTATAAAAAACATTAATCCCATCCAAGGGAAATATCCCATTCCACCCATATACCCCATATATCCTTGTCCAAACATTTTATATCCTTTCTTGTTGATATTGTTTAATAAAACTTACTGCCAAGTATTCATAATCTTCTTGACTTTTTCAAATATTGTATTCATATAATTTTTAATTTCATTATCTAATGCAAAATTATCGATAATATTATCGATACCTATTGTACTTAGTATTGTTTCACCATCTATCTCATACAAAGAAATACGACAAGGAAGAAAAACTGAAACTTCCGGATAAGTATCTAAGATTGTTTGAGCAGCACCTGGATTGCAAACTTCAAACACCGTGATATCTTTTTCTATGGGACAGCCTTTTGAGCTAAGAATTTCTTTAAAATGATACTCTTTCAAGACGCCAAAGCCTTGTTCTTTAGCTCGACTTGCCATATCTTCTTTTATGCTATCAATACTACTTTTCGTATTAATTGTATAAAGCATTTTATATCCTTCGTGTAATATTTTTATATTTTCACGCTCTTTAGAGCACCTTTTTTTAATAATGAAACTATAAGATAAAAGTATTAGTTAAGTATTAGAGTTTCTAGGTTGAATTTTACAACAACGGTGTGTAATTAGTGTGGAGAGATGGCACTTTGGCTTTTACAGTTTAAGCGTTAAAATCAAGAGTGAAGGTGGTGCCTTTTTTTATTTTTGAATTGAAGTCAATTTTGATTTTGTATTTTTGGCAGATTGTGTAGACGATATTTAAGCCTAATCCAAAGCCTCCTTCATTTTGAGTCGCACGATAATAGCGTTCATATATCTTATCTTGTTGCGATTTTTCGATACCGATACCATTATCTTCTATCATCAATATTTTATCTTTTAAAGTAATGGCAATAGCGCCGTTTCTTCTTGTATATTTAATGGCATTTAAGATCAGATTACTCGTAAGCCTTGAAAAATCCTCATCGTTTATTGTGAAAAAAGTTGGCTCAATGCTAGAATTAATCATGATATTTTTTTTCTTTGCAAGTTGTTCATGATAGGGCAGTTCACTTTGTAAAATCTTGGCCACATTAGTATTATGGATGAGACTTTCTTGATGCTCCTTTAAGAAGAGATACGTGAGGTTTTTATAGATATTTGAGATTTTTTTGGCACTAATTTTGATATTTTCTCTATTTTCTTCACTAAAAAAGTTTTTCGTATCCACACACAAAAGTATGGCAGAGAGTGGTGTGTTGAGTTCGTGTGTTGTATCTTTTATGAAGTTATTTAATTTTTCTCTCTGAATTTGAATCGGATGAATAAAGATTTTTGCCAAGAAAAATCCAATCAATGCAATGATAATATAAAGTACTAAAATACCGACAATAACATCGTTTAAAAGGTTTGAAATACTGATATTAAAATCAGAATCTTTTACCACGACATAATAAACACCCAAGTGTCCAACTGCCCCATTGTCGACATAAAATATATTATTTTTCTCTCGGTAAAATTTCTTAGCAAAATCAATTTGCCCTTTAATTTGTGTGTATATGGGCTTTTTTTTGTCATTATAAAGTCCATATTTAAACCCCTTCTCAATTTTCATATTTTCAAGATGTAAGGACGTATTTTGCATTTGAGATTGAATGATTTGCCGGGTAATTATGTTGGCATTGTTTTCGACTTTAGAAAGTGCTAATTCATTGTATTGTTTCATCTGTATGTCATAAAAAAAATATCCAATAACAATAATCAACAATAAAGAAGAGCCCAAATACAACCCCAAAAAACCCAAAAATGTTCTTTTCTCATCTTTAGTTAAAACGATAGCCGACTCCTTTGATGGTTTCGATGCATGTTTCACCGAGGATTTTCCTGAAATTTTTTATATACGTTCTCACTGTTGAATGTGTTGGGGCATCTTCATACGTCCAGACATTTGCGATCAACTCCTCAATTGATATGATTCTGTCTCTATTTTTTAGAAAATATTCAAACACTGTAGACTCTTTTTTGGAAAGCACAGTGGGACAATCATTGATAAGAATACTAGAAGATTTGAAATCATACAAGATTCCGGGTTTTAGTATTTCCGTTTGATTATTGTCTAATTTGTATAATCTTTTTATATTGTTAATACGCAGCTCTAATTCATCAAACTCAAAAGGCTTTTTGATGTAATCATCACATCCGCTGTCAAATCCCTCTTTTAAATCTTGGGTATCATTGAGTGAGGTAATAAAAATTACTGGCGTTAATATTTGATGGTCTCTTAAATCTCGCAATAAATCAAAGCCATTGACACTGGGTACGTTGACATCCAAAAGTAGCAAATCGAAGAGCTCTTTATATAACAATTCCTGCGCCTCTTCACCATCATAAGCCACCACTACATCATAGCCTTTAGAAGTTAAAAATGCGTAAATGACCTCATTTAAGATATCATCATCTTCTAACAATAATAGTTTCACTGTGGTGCCTTATTTAAAATAGTGCGTTGATTTGCTTCTCAAATTGCAACGGATTGATAGCATGGGCATAGACCATGATGGTAAAATGCAAATGCGGACCATTGACTCTGCCGCTTTGCCCACTTAATCCGAGCACTTCATTTTGGGTAATCTTCTCCCCCACATGAACAGTGATACGGCTCAAATGATAATAGCAACTATACACTCCCTGACCGTGGTCAATTACGACAGAACCACCGGCATAATAGCGCTTTTTAGCAATCACGACCACACCATCATTAGCCGCATGTACTTTGGTACCGATTTTTGCTCTAAAATCTGTGCCGGAGTGAAAACTCTGTAATGTATTATTAAACATCCGGGCATTGCCATACGCACTGGTGATATGAGAATGCAATGGCAAGATAAAAGGCTTATTCCAATATCGTTTGGGTGTTATGGTATTATAGATTTTATAGGCTTCTTGATACTCTTTGTGGATTTGTGCCAGAGCTTTTTTACTCGGTGTCACTTTGGATTGACTGACATGGATTTTTTCGGTTTTATACGCGCCTTTTTTAATCTGTAAAGGTACTTTTTTCTGATCAATTAAAAGATAAGTCTCTGCCTTTTTGGTGCAATAGGCAATCGGAACGAGGGCATAAAATTTCCCTTTTTCACGAGGATGTCTCAAAACAGGCAGTCTCTTTCCTTCAAATTGTACCGTAACATTGTTATCAAACTGCAAAAGTGCAACATCACCGTTGAAGATGCTCATCGCATGCACGTAAAGCGCGAGTACAAAAATCAGTAGGAGTGATTTCACGCACGTGCTTTCTTGATGATTTCATACGCTTCATTGATCTCTTGTAGTTTTTGTGTCGCTTGGTCGATTATCGATTGCTCCGCACCCTTGCCCATCAAAAGATCGGGATGATTGGCACGCACTAATTTTTTATATTTTGTTTTAATCGTAGGCATATCATCATTTTCATTCGCGCCAATGATAGCATAAGCTTGTTTCAACGAATCGACTTGCTGATTGTATCGACTCGCATAAAACTCTCGGAATTTTGCCACGAGTTTTTCAAAATCGGCCTTATTAATCTCTAGCGTCTGGGCAATATCCTCACATATCATGTACTCTTCATTGGTAAATTCATTATCAATAAAGGCAAGATTGAGAAGATATTCCAGGGTCGCATAGCGCTTATTATAGTCGTTTTTGGTGAGTTTAAAATACTTTTGGGAGATTTCTAAAGTATTCGCAAAACTCTTCAACTCTTCTTTGTAAATATCTTTGAGTTTTTCTCGTATTTCACTTTGATTTTCAAAAACAGATGAGAGCTGGGTGAACGTATTGCTCAAAAGTTCGGCTTCAAGTTCACAAACACGTCCATCTGCTTTGGCGACTTTTGCCATCATCGCGACGATTAGACCGGCCTCATGATCTTGTAAATTTCCCTCAAATTTCTGCTTGGTATTGACATGAATATTGTAGCCATCACTCTTGTAATTACGGGTCAAGAGATAAAATATCCCCGCAACAATAACAAATAAAATAAACTTCACGTACACGCTCCTCTTTGTCTTATTTTATATTGCAATATTAGCATAATATTCCATTTGCTCACGTTTGAGTATTCGTATAAAGTTAGTACTTCCCTCAAGCAATCCAGTTGGAAATCCTGCGGTGACAATATAGGTACCATTTTTGTTGATAATCTTCTCATCTAAGGCATTTTTCAACATATTGGCCAAGAGAAGATTGAGGTTTGCCTCTTGCATCCGCATCACCGGTTTCACACCCCATACCAATGTCAACGATCGGGCGACACGCTCATCAAGCGTCACGGCTAGAATATTGTTGCGTATGCGGTAACGTGCTAATTTTTTTGCTGATTTTCCTGAATTTGTAATCGAGAGAATCGAATCAACCCCAAGCTGAAATGCCAATTTGGCCACAGAAGAAGAGATAATATCAGTCTCATCTAAAAATTCATATCGGTCAAATTTATTATAAGGATATACCTCCTCTGTTGCAATAATCGTATTAGACATGACTTCGACCACATTGATAGGATTTTTCCCCACAGCACTCTCTTCTGAGAGCATGACCGCGTCCGTACCGTCTAAAACCGCATTGGCAACATCACTAATTTCTGCCCGTGTTGCTGTCTCTTTTTCTGCCATAGAGAGCAACATTTGTGTGGCTGTAATGACGGGTTTAGAGGCGGCATTTGCCTTGCGAATGATTCTCTTTTGGATGCTCGGTACTTTATAATAAGGCACTTCAATCCCTAAATCACCCCGCGCTACCATCACGCCATCGCTCACCTCTAAAATTTCGTCAATATTCTCAACAGCATCAAATTTTTCTATTTTTGCGATGATACTAGTCTTTGACTCGAAACTTTTGAGTATTTTCCGAACACGTAGGATATCTTTGGCACTTTGGACAAATGAAACCGCGACAAAATCAACACCATTTTGAGCACCCCAAAGCAAATCTTGCTCATCTTTTGGAGTAATCACATCGACATTAATACGCGTATTAGGAAAATTGACCCCTTTGTTTGAGGAGAGTGTCCCATTGTTTTCTACTAGCGTGACGATGGTATCTCCTACTTCAATCACTTTGGCTTTGATATTGCCATCATACAAGTAGATATATTCCCCCACTTGCAACATATCCAGAATTTCGGGTTGATTGATGCAAAGTTGATACACATGAGTGTCAATTTGTGAGCCGATAATCTCTTCTTTGACAAAGATAAGTCTATCATTGGCTTTTAAGTAAAAATTGTCATTTAATGTGCCAATTCGCACTTTTGGACCACAAATATCTTGCAAAACACCCACTCTTTTTTTGGTATTTTTCTCTGCAATTTTGATATTTTTCAGAATATTCAAGTGATAGTCATGCGTACCATGGCTAAAATTAAGTCGAAAGGCATTGACACCAGCATTGATTAAACCTTCTAAAACTTCTACGCTATCGCTAGCAGGACCTACGGTTGCTAAAATTTTTGTTTTTTTATTCATTTCTATTTCCTCTTATAGTCAATCATGATTTTAAAAAATATGGACAATGTTATTATCATGATAGAATCTGGTAACTAGTATAAAGAGGTATTATAACATTTTGAAGGTAACAATCTTATTACAAAGTGGTTAATAAGTGAGATACCAAGGCGAGAATATCCTCGCCTTGGCCATGTTTTAAGATTCTTTTATAGGGTCAATATCATATAAAATATCATCCCACGGATGTCGATACATCGGCATATTGAGTCTCTTTTCATCTAAGATATGTCCAATAAATCCAATACAACGTCCCAAAATAAAGAACGCGTTTAATGCCCCGGCATCAATAAAAGTATTGATTTCATCATCATCATAGCCTAATTCTCTCCACATGTCGACCATCAAGACACCAATGGTGCCATCCACATTTAAAATCAAATTATCTTTTTTCGACGTGGTCTCTTTCTCAATCTCTAAAGCATAATCAAGAATAGGACTCGATGGAAAATTTTCTGCTACAAACTTTTTCAAGCCTGTAATCCTCAAATCTGGATTTCTCACTGACTTAATACGATGCCCGATACCCGGTATCGGTATCCCCTCTTTTTTCATATATTTTAGAAACTCTTTAGGTGAGAGATTGTTGTCATAACCATATTTAAAGTATTTGGCTGCACCATCAATAGCACCACCAAATCGTGGTCCAATTGTCAACAGACCTGATATCAGTGAGCTGACCACATCCTTGCCAGCACGTGCTGTGACTTTGGCATTATGTGCACCACTCACAGCAGGACCGTGATCGGCCACTGTCTTAAGGACGGTTTCGATGAAATCAACTGCCCATCTTGGATAACGTTTTTTAAACCACAAAATACTCATGACATCGCCTAATGTATATCCCGTATCCGGGGTCGCAACATTGGATATCGGAATACCGCAATACGTGGCCTCTTCTCCTCGGTCATCACTAATCGTACAGATAAAATTTCGCGCCTTTCTCTCTGCTGGAATAGGAGAAACCTCCGGCTCTTCGATGACTTTAATCACACCCTTTGCAAGCAGTTCTTGATAGACTTCATTAATCACTAATGGCATTTCATTGAAAGAGGCAGGGACATAAAATCCTGCTTCTCGCATTGCAATATTTTTAGCCTCTGCGGTCTCTCGGTCAGCATTGGCGCTGGCACCGGCATGACCAAATTGTACACCACTTTCAAAATGTTTGGCGATGGTACCGATACACCAACCGATGATTGGCTTGGTGATTTTACCGCTTTTTACCGCTTCAATGACTTTGTACTCTTCAACTCCACCTACTTCACCCAATAAAATCATATATTTTACATCAGGATTATTTTGCATTCTAAGAAGATTATCAATAAACACCGACCCGACAAATCGGTCACCCCCAATAGCAAGACCTTCTGCAATACCATCAGCATTGATGGAGATAATATTGGCCATCTCATTGAACAAACCACCACTTCGTGTCACAAGACCACAACTCCCACATCGGTGCAATCTTGAGTTGATGATATTTTCAAGTGTTCCCCCAATATTTGCTATCTTAAAGGCACCCGGTGCAATACCACCCACCGTTGCTGGTCCAATAATCGTGACCCCTTTCTCCCGTGCCATGGCATTCATAAAGCGTGCACGTCGCTCGGGAATTCCCTCAGCCGTCACCATAATCGTACGAAATTGTCCTTCTAATTCTATGGCTTCCATCACCACATCATAGGCAGTTCTAAAAGAACCAAAGTTGAGTAAAACATCAGCATTAGGATGATTCTGTGCGGCCTCAGGAGTACTACGATAAAGGGGTATCATGATCTCTTCGCCACCATAAAAATATTTATCAAAGGTCGCCGTACTTGTTGGTGCTACAATGGCGGCAACAGAAGGTTTCTCTCTTTTGATAGTATAATCATAATCTAGCATTCTTTGAATTGCACTTCTATTATTGTTCCAAAATATGGCTTGTGTATCTTTTGTAAATAATCTCATCTTAATTTCCTTTCTCTGCTAAAGCCATTCTAACGATATCCGTTACATGAGTATCAGGCCCATACACTTCCATATAGAGCCCCAGTCTATCTGCTGCTTCTTTTATATCTTTTAATCCTTTTTTATAGTTTGGACCACCGCGTCTGACGTAGATTTTAACGCCTACTTCTTTGAGCTTTTGCGCATACTCTTCTAATGATTGAATAATCCCCGTAAACGTTTTGGCTACATCGGTAAAATTTGCAATGGCTCCTCCGATGATGAGTATTTTGTCTCTGCCTTTAGTATCTTTATGACGGGTCATGAGATCAAAAATTGTATCCGCATAAAATTTCGTCTCACCTGTCGTTGGACCACCGCTGTATTCACCATAATTTGCCAATTCAGTAACATTGCCACTGAGGTCTGCAATCGTATCGGCATACACCACGCTGGCACCCCCTCCGGCTACCATCGTCCAAATGCGTCCCATCGGATTTAAAATAGTCAATTTAAGCGACGCCCCGCTTTTTGCATCCGCTTCTGCGATGGCCTTCTCTTCTGGAGATTGATCTTCCATACCAAAGGCTGTTGGATACTCTATCTCACCCCAAGAATTTTCCATCAAATATCCTGCCGTATCATCAAGTCGTGAGACCAGATCTAAGATGCCCATTTCATTATTATCTAACATAACAAGCGGATTAATTTCCAAGTAAGCAAAATTCATATCTCTATAAAATTTATAAAATGCAATGGCAAATGATATAAAAGATTCTTTGCGGTTAGCCGGTAAATCTACTGGAGCATTGGCTCTGATAATATACTCAATATCCTTATCGCTGAGTTTGATAGGCAACACGACTTCTGTCACCTTAGCATCCCATCCTTCTTCAATCTCAACCCCACCTTCTGTGGACATATACAAGACATCATCTTCACCCACTGTGGTCGCTGAAATGTAATATTCTTGCTCTTCGGTGTGCGGGGTAAATGGCTCAACTATAAAGTGTGACAACGTACCGTGTTGCCCACTGAGCAAAGTAGTAGGATGTGAAATTTTTTCATCAATCCATTGCGCGGCGACATCGAGTGTGACATCTCCGGGTGCTTTATCTTTAAATAAGACTAGATTATTTTTACCACGTTTTCCAAAAAGCATATCGGGTTTTGCAACCAAAGGTTCACGTTTTAACCATTCAAAACCATGCGTCTCTGATATTTGTTTCAACTCCTCTCCGCTACTAACTAGTACGGATTTAAAACTGTAGTGAAACCCACTAAAATACTTTCCCCAATGTTTTGAAAAAAGTGTTTTTCCATTATATTCTCGAATCGCTCTTTGAGCCATAGCTAATCCTTTAATTTTCCTTATAAATTTTTAGTACTAAAAATTTATTATAATTGTATCAAAAAATTCTTTTTTTATCTATAATTATGAAAAAATAAGGATTAAATTATGTTGCTTTTTGAAGAATGAGTAGATTTTTGTCACTTTCATCACTAAACATCGTGATATTTACCGTGCGAAGTAACGTTAGTGTGGCACATTTTGTAAAAATATCATGAGGATGATAATATTGGTAAATAATGTTAGAATATTTTTGGTAATGTGCATTTTCTTTTTCAAAGTATGTCATTTCTGTCCGAAGTATGTCATCTTCAAAACTTGCATCAATCGCCAAAAATTTATCTGTTTGGTCTTTTATAACAGAACCATCTGATATTTCAAAACCATGGAGGGTATTGATATCTGCTAGTAGGTATCCTCCCTTTTTTAAAACACGCGAGACTTCTATCATGAAGCGTTTTAATTCGTCTTGTTTCATGTAATTAAGAACATCTCCGACGCACAAAAGAGAATCAAAAGATTCTGATGGCAGGCTAGAGAGTTCAATATTTTGAGCATTAATGCCTAAGGATTTGGCTCTTTCAATCATCGCTTCGCTACGGTCAATTCCTAAAACGTCATACCCATTTTCAAGTAAAAGTTTTGCTAATTTTCCATTGCCACATCCCACATCTAAGACGGTTTGAATCTCTAAGGGCTGCATCAAATAAAGGTATGATGAATACAATTGCTCGTATTCATCATAAAAACCGATTAAAGGTTCTATTTTGGCATATAAATCTAACGCATTAAGCAAAATCTAATCTACCAAATCGTGTTCAAATGCCTCTTGGTCAAATCGTTTTCCTAAATAATCACATACGATTTTAACATCACGTTCTGCATTACCGAGACAACTTGTCGCTCCTGGGCTTGGAGTCATGTTGAAAATAATACCATTGCCAGAATTGATACTCGCCTCTCCTAGCATAAGCTTTTGATTTTTTTTGTCCAATACTTGAGGTCGCACACCACCAAAACCATGAGCATACTCAATATCAGATAATTGCAAAGAAGGAATAATTTTTCGTGCGTCTTTTAAGAAAAACTTTTTATTCAGATAAGGAATTTCAAACAAGAAGTTTCTAAATATATAATTTCGGATATCACGATCGCCAAGCAAATCAGCGCCAATTTTGGCGATGTTATGGTCAAATCGCAATGTTTTAAAGAAGTCCATATAAGTACCGCCTGTATAGCGCTCAAGTTTTGGAAGCACCAAAGCAGTCGGACCAAATCTTGTGTAACCATTGGCTAAAATATCAGGATCTCCGTGGAGTGCGGCAAATGGCAATTTAGGATTTTGTACCATATAAACTTTACCACTCAAAATCTTTTTGGTACTCAAATAAAAGCTTCCTGCTACCGGAAGACAGCTAAAATCTAAACCTTCGCCCATTTGATGTGCTAAGAACAATGAGTGTGCTCCCGCATCGACAACAACAAAATCTGCGGTATAGGTATGTGTGGCCGTTTGTACGATATGCATACTACCCAATCGCTTGATATTTTTGACTTGAGCATTTAAGTAGATATCGGTCTCTTTATCATCGTTTCTAATCGCATTTTCTACCAAACTCTCCGTCATCATACCAAAATCGACCGTGCTGTATTGTCCGCCTTCGACACCGACACCCACAATATCATCTTTTCGCTCTTTACCATTTTCATCAAAAATCAAATTGGGTTCAATCTCCGCCAATTTATCTTTTTCAAATACTTCCAAATAAGGGAACAGTTCTTTAAAGTCTTCATAGCGTTTGCGCATGTATTCTACTTCTTTTTCGCCAACACCAATCGCCATTTTTTGATTAGCGAACATAAACTTGTCCTCATACCCATGTTGCAAACAATACTTTTCGACCATTTTCGCCGTTCTTTTGACAAGTTTCGCCTTATCAACCGTATAGTTTGTTTCAATATCCCCACAGTGTATTGTTTGCGAATTACTCGTGCCCTTTGAGTTTAATTTCGCCAAACAATCATACTTTTCGAATAATGCAATTTTCTTAACATCTGTATATTTTGCCAATTCATAAAAAAGAGCCGCTCCTGATATGCCGCCACCAATGACCAACACTTCATAATGATTTCTCATCATTGAAAATTCCTTATATTAAATTATTTTAAATATTATTATATAACTTGAAAAAATATCATAAAATAATAGAACTAGTATCTAAAATTAAATTTAAACTTTAGTTTGAATTGCAACTACTTCAATTTCGATTAAAGCATTGAGTGGTAATGTTTTGACAGCCACAGTCGAACGTGCCGGTTTGTGTTCCCCAAAGAAATCTGCATAGATAGCATTAACTTTGGCAAAATCTTCCATATTTGCTAAAAAAATCGTTGTTTTTACAACATGCCCAAGATCACTGCCACCCTCTTGCAATACCGCGCTAAGGTTGTTTAATACTTGCTTTGCTTGGGCTTCTAAACCCTCCGCTAATACTCCTTGTGTATCGAGTCCAATTTGTCCTGATGTATAGATAAAATCTCCGACTTTGATAGCCTGAGAATAAGGGCCCAATGCAGATGGGGCTTTGCTACTTGCAATATATTCCATCATATCTCCTTAAAAATTTTTTATAACTTTATCAAATATTTTCTTTAAGTTTTCTACTTCACTCAAAGCACAACGTTCATTTAATCCATGAATTCTATCGTTGATCACACCCAATTCGATACTTTTGACGCCATACTCAGATAAAAACCTAGCATCACTCGTTCCCCCTGTTGTTGTCAACTTAGGCTTGATATGCACACTCTCTTTTGTAGCTTCTGTGACAAGTTTGACAATTTTAGACTCTCTTTCTGTGACAAAAGGTTTCGCTGTTTGAGATAGCTTCAACTGATATTCAAGTCCCTCAAACACTTTTTTGATATACCTTTCAATATCCTCTTTGGTTGTTTTTGTAGAGTTTCTCACATTGAACATTAATTTGAGGTATCCTGGTGTCACATTGGTCACTTCCATACCGCTTCGAATATCGGTAATCACCAGCTGACTGGGTGCAAAATTTTCATCCCCTTCATCAAAAAAGTAACCACTCAATAATGGCAGTATCGGGGCGATGAGATTAATGGTATTGCGTGATTTTTCAGGATATGCTGCGTGTCCTTGTTGTCCGAATAATTCCACCACGCCGTTAATCGACCCTCGCCGTCCTATCTTGATACTATCTCCAAACGTGCGCTCGCATGTTGGTTCTGCTACGATGGCATAATCTGGTAAAAAAGCATGCGCTTTGAGATATTTCAACACTTCAATCGTACCATAACGTCCCTCGCCTTCTTCATCACTGGTTAAAAGAAGAGAGAGCGTTCCTTGAAAGTCTTTGGCGTCTTTGCAGGCTTGTACAAATGCAGCCACGCCACTTTTCATATCTTGGGCGCCTCTTGCATAAACAAACCCATCTTTAATCGTGGCAGAAAAAGGGTCATATTCCCAGCCCTCTCCAGGAGGCACGACATCAACATGTCCCGCAAAACAGAGGTGTTTTCCCTCAGAAAACTTTTTGTACAAAAACATATTTTTGACGCCATTTTTGTCGATTCTGATGACGTCAAAATCACTTAAATGCTCGCGAATCAAATCCATCGCCCCATCATCTTCGGGGGTAATCGATTGGCACTGCAACAATCTTACTAATAATTCTTCTAATTTCATTATCTTTTTCTTTATGTTAAATTTTGAGATGGCTTACCCAAATAAAAACCTTGAAATTCATCGATACCGAGATCTTTACATATCTGAAAAACTTTTTCATCATGAATATACTCAGCAATGGTTTTGATGCCAGATTTTTTCGCAAAAACAGCAATAGCACTCATGATAGCCAAGGAACTTTTATCCCGGCCTACATTTCTCACCAAGGTACCGTCAATTTTAAGATAATCAGGTTTCAACAATAACAAATATCCAAAATTACTATAGCCTGACCCAAAATCATCAATAGCAATTTTACATCCCATCTTTTTGAGCCTTGACACAAAGTTAATGACTCGATCAAAATGGATGATATTTTCTTCTTCTAGTATCTCAAAAATCACTCGTTTGGCTACTTTGTATTTGTTTAACATGGCAATCAGAAAATTACTCACATCCCCATCACTCATATCACGAGCCAAAAGATTCACAGAGATAATTTTATCACTCTCTTCAATCGCCGCAAAACTTTTTTGGATTATAATCTTCTCAATATCAATATATCTTTTTATTTTTTTTGATATATCTAAAAAATTAATGGGTGCAATACTCTCCTTATCATGACTCACAATCCGAGCCAAACATTCATATTTGATAATCTTTTTGTTGCCATCAAAAATGGGCTGATAGTAAGGAATCACACGGTCTTCAGCAATGGCATCTTTGATGACATTTGACCAATGTACTTGATTTACATATGCCTTTGAGTTATCGATATTTTTAAAATAACATAAATAGTTTATCTGTTTTCTTTTCGCTTCTTTCAAGGCCGTACTGGCTTTTTCGATAATCGCTTCTTTTTCCAGACAAATCCCTAATGTCACATTGATTTCTACTTCTTGATGTGTTCCAGAGAGGACAAAAACTTTAGTAGCAAATAATTCAACAAGAGCATCTGCTATCTCTTCATAGCGTTCTAAGTCTAACATATTGTCTTCTAAGAGCGCAAATTCATCTCCTCCCACACGATACACTTCTAAATGATAATCACGAGCAAAAACCTCCAACATAGAGGCTATCTCACAAAGCAAAAAATCACCACTTGCATTGCTGTAATATTCATTAATACTTTTAAAAGCATCAATGTCTAAAAGAATGAGTTTTGGGGATTCCATCTTAGCAGCATCTCGTACAAAGGCCGTTCTATTTTTAAGCTGTGTGAGTGAATCGGTATAGAGTTGGATTTCAAGTTCTTGATTCATATGAACCAACTCATTTTCCTTGCGAAGAAATACAATGCGTTGTTTTTGCAACAGTAGCGCCACTGCTTTATTGGTCTTTCGATAAAAAAACCAAACAAAAAGTAGCATCATGATTAAAACGATAGTATCAAAATATTTACGATCAATCTCTAGTGTAAAAAGTGCAATATTTTGTTGGATTAGAACCACAGATAAGACAATACTAAAAAACAAGGTGACGAATAAAATATCAATAATTTTTCTATTATAATCCATGCCCTTCCTTGTTATATTTGCCAATTTTCTATTATAATATTTCTTATATTAAAAGAATCATAACCGTATCAATGTAGCACCATATCCTCCCATCTTAGCCGGAGCATCTCCAAAAGAGACCAAACTCGGATAGGTGGAAAGAAAATTTTTGACAGCATACGCGAGTTTTCCCGTGCCAATACCATGATAAACAAGCACCTCATCAAATCCGTTAATCAAAGCATCTGATAAAAATTTGTCTAATTTTTCGATTGCTTCATCGGCACGAAGGCCGTGTAAATCAAGTGTTACGCCACTATTTGAACGAGGCTTAGTAATCATCACGCGACTGGGTTTTGTAGGAGGATTGCCACTTCTTCGAAGACTCACTAAAGGAACCCGCATCGTAATACCATCACAATCAATCATCGCAATATCTTTTTTGATGGATTGAATCACCCCTTTGGAATTACCATATTTGACACGATCCCCGATTTTTAAATCTTCACTTTTTTGACTTAAAGTAACATTTTTTGCTGCTTTTTTGAATTCATGCGCTTTATTTAAGAAACGATGCCCTTCTTTGACATCTTTTGATTTAATCGCCTCTTTTGCCTCTTGAATTGCTTTGTTGAAACTCTTTTGCATTTTAAGCGTTGAATTTTCAAACTCTCTTTGTGAGCGTTCTTTTTCATCTTGAAGCGCTGATTTTAGTTTTTGGACATCTTTGAGCTTTTCATCAAGTTCGCGAGATTGTGCTCGCATTTGCAATTCTAAATCAATATTTTTCTGAATCAATTCATTGAGCTTTTCTTTATCTTCTCCATAAATCGTGCGTGCTTCTTGGATAATCGCAGGAGGAATTTTATATCGCAGTGCGGTCTCAAAAGCATAAGATTTTCCAATGGTTCCATTGATGAACTCATACGTCGGCCTTTGATTTTTTTCATCATAAATAGCGGCTAAAAGTTGCACACTCTCATGAGTAGCTAGCAAGGATGCCAAACGTTTGTGATGCGTCGTAATAATGATTTTAATATCTTTTTTGATTAAATTTTCAATGATGACTTTAAACAAACTCGCCGCTTCATCAGCATCAGTACCTAACTCAATCTCATCGATGCCCACCAAGGTATCTTTTTTGGAAAATAATTTGCTAAATTCACCCATTCTTCCTGCGAAAGTTGAGATGTCATTTTTGACATTTTGAGGGTCATCTAAAATAGCATTAATCTCTTTGAATGCACCTATTTCTGAGTGATTTGCATCAATTTTCATGGGCAACAAATATTTACTCAAAAACGCTGCACTCAGTATCGATTTTAAGAACATGGTTTTTCCACCGGCATTGACTCCGGTGATCATCAAAACATGTTTTGAAAAATCAATGCTGATAGGTTTGGGATCTTTGAGTGCGGGATGTGAAAATTTATGTAATGTAATCGTGTTGGTTTTTTTTGCTAGTACAAACTCTAAATCTTTCTCTTTTGCCAACATAACACGGGCATAATAAGCATCAAATCGGTCAAATTCTCTATTAACAAACGATAAAAATTTTACATATTTTGAAAAGATAGTGGATATTTTCTTTGTATAAGTGTAAATCAACTCCTCTTTTCGGTCAATCAAGGCACTCTCTTTGGATTTCAATGAGGCTATGGCATCAGGGAAAATATAAAAAAACCCACTACTACTTCGTCCCAAAACACTCCCTTTAATCACATGATTAAAGCCACCGCGCAGTAAAAGGGCTTCTTGATTGTTGATATAATGCACTTGTCTATCGACAAGATAAAGTGAGAGTTTGGTATTTGACATAATCCTTCTAAGCGCTTGTGCGGTCTCTTCTTTGATTCTAGAAAGGGCTTGTTCTATAGAGAGAAAGGTATCATCTATGGTACTTTTTAACTCCCCTTTTTCATTAAAGTATTGGCAGATTTCAGCAATCTCATCAGGAATTTCAATTTTGCGCATCCATTCGCCTAGACGATCTTCTACTAGGATTTTTTTGAGATACGTAAAATAGTTAATAATTTGCACAAAAGTATAAATTTCATAAATTTTCAAAACCCCTTGCTTGCTTAAATGCGCCAAAGGAACATCCAAATTTGCCACTTCAGGCGAGGCTTTGATATCGGTGATGTGCATTAATTCCTTGATAAATTTATAATGTATTTTAGAATCCCCCTCTATAAACAGGGGTTTTTTGCGGGCAAAATATCCTGAGAGTACGTGAAGGTACTCTTCTAAATCAAGTTTTGATGAGAGTGCGTTCATGGAGCTTTTTTACATGTTGAAATATCGACGACCACACCTTTTAAACTTTGAATGTTGCCCTTTGAGACAAACGAGAGGGTACCGGTCACAAATGTAAAATCTTTTGCATTCACAATATAATCGCCACATTTCAAATCATTTCCTTGTTCAAATATCTTGATTAATTCACGCTGTTTGTCTGCTTGTTGGGTATTGTAAAAGTTAAAACCCCAGCCAAGCGCCATTATCAAGGCAATTGAGACAATAATATAAATCTTGATACTCGTAGAGAGTGTATCTTTTTTGGATACAAAAGCAATCAAAATGGCCAAAATAAATAATAAAAGTAACACTATTTGCATCTGTTTTTTCCTATCATGATATACCTCGTAATTGATAAGTGATATCGCCAGCACCAAAACCGATGACCAATCCATCATCAAGTGCACCGACAATTTTATCATTATCAATGAGTTCCAAAGAATTCAGATTCTTTTTGAGAGATTGAACAAACGTGGGATGGTATTTTTGAAATTCTTTTTCAAAATTTATCTCCACATAAGGCTCTCCGACACTCCAAACCGGCAAGATAATCAATCGATCAACCGATTCAAAACACTCTACAAAACTCTCCAAATTGTCATGCGTTCGAGAGTATTTATGCGGTTGCCAAATCGCCGTGATTGTTTTCAGACCCATCATCTTGGCGTATTTTTTAGCAGATGTAATGGTCGCTTTAATCTCTGTGGGATGATGTCCATAATCATCAATCAAAGTAAAATTATTCTGTTTTTCTATAATATCAAATCGTTTTTTGATACCTCGATAATTTTTTATCTTTTTTCGGGCACTTTCCAAATCGATTTCATTCAAACTCGCTAAAATTGCCAACGAAGCATCTACCACGATATGGTCACCCATCCCCCAGACTTCAAATCTGCCCAAATCTTTGAGGATAAAAGAGGTGAAAGGTTCCGCATCTCGAATCACCGTTTTGACTTCTTTGATATCAACACTAGGATATAATCGAATCGCATCTAAATCATTTAAGGAGGCGAGAAATTCATCTTCTGCATTGATGACGCGAATCGTCGCACTTCGTAAAAATTGCTCATATGCTTTGTGAAATCGTACCAAATCATAATTATAATGTTCCATATGCTCAGGCTCCGCATTGGTTACCACGGCAATATAAGGATTGGAATTCAAAAAGCTCTCATCACTCTCATCGGCTTCAAAAATAATATTATTACCAGCACGATAGAACATATTCGTATCAAACTGTTTGCTCTCAGCACCAATAATAACCGTCCCCTCGACCAATGAGGCAAGCATCGCACTGGTCGTACTTTTGCCGTGAGCACCGCACACAGAAAACACACGTCGGTCTTTGAGTATCAAAGGAAGCGCATCTTTGCGAGAGAGTGTCATGATACCTTTGCGTCTTGATTCTTGAAGTTCGACATTGTCATCTTTGATAACCGCAGAGTAGATGACTAAATCTTGATCTGTGATATTATGGCGATCATGAGGTAAATGAACACCAATACCTTCAGCTTCCAATTTGGCTGTGATTTTGGTCGCTTTGACATCAGAACCGCTCACTTCAAAACCTTCTTGTTTCAAATATCTCGCCAATGCGGATAATCCAATGCCCCCGATTCCTACAAAATGAATTTTTTTCATATTGGCTTCCTATTTTTCATAAAATCCCTTAATCGCAATAATGCAGCTCTCGTTTTTTTGGCTTCTTCTACTAAGGCTATCCTAACATAAGCATCTCCCATTCCATCTCGACCGAGAAAACTTCCTGGCAATACACTCACATGCTCTTTTTCATACAAACTTTTAGTAAATTCTAAATCATCATCGACAGGCAACCACACATAAAACGTAGCTTTTGGCGGTTCAATCCCCAATATTTCTTTGGCAATTTCAAAGTTTTTTCTATATTTTTCTCTATTTTTTTCGACATGTTCTTCATCACTCCATGCCGCAGCTGCTGCTACTTGAAGCGGCAAAGGACTGGCCGTGCCGGTATAGGTTCGATATTTTGCATATTGTTTTAGGATCGTTGCATCCCCTGCAATAAAGCCAGATCGCAAACCGGGTGCACTGCTTCTTTTGGAAATCGAATTGATCACAAGGACATTTTTGAACGACTCGTTGCCCACATGAATACTGGCCTCCAACAAAGAGCGTGTCGGCTCATCATGATAGATTTCACTATAACACTCATCATTCATGACAACAAAGTCAAATTCTAAAGCTTTTTTGACCCACCAACCCAACTCCTCTATATTTAATGTTGCGGTTGTTGGATTGTTCGGAAAATTTAAAATGACCAAATCCACATCTTTAAGTTCTGCATCACTCAGATACGGAGCAAAATGATTGGACGCCTCAAGATTGATATGCAAACGACGCGCTCTTGACGCAATGGCAGCTCCTTCGTAAATTTGATAGAAAGGATTAGTATAAGCAATCAGAGGATTGGGCTTATCAAAAAGAAAGAATTGAGGAAAATTAAACAGCACTTCGCGGGTACCAAAAGTAGGGATAAGTTCACCGGGCTTGAGTGTCACATCAAATCTTTTTTTACAAAAATCATGCAACGCTTGTTTGAGATATGTCTCTCCTGCTGTTTTTGGATATTTTTTTAGCAAATTTGCACTGTTTTGAAGCGCCTCTTGAATGAAAATAGGTGTTTCAAATTGCGGTTCTCCTATCGTCAAAGCAATCGGCTCTAACGCAGGATTTGGTATCGTGTCTTTTAATAAATCCGTAAGTTTTTCAAACGGATAAGGTTCAAATCTCAATCAATTCTCCTTCTGTGGCATTTTTAATTTTTGCGTCATTAATTCGCCTTCTTTGTCAATATACAAATAATATAATAAATCTTTTTTCACTGCCATTCCCACCAAAAATCTCAACGCCAAATTAGCTTGCAATGACGCAACAAACATGACAATGGGCGCCGCGATTCCTGCGGGTTCTTTCTTAAAAACTTTAAAGGATTTAAAATCACTCTTTTCAAAAAAGCAAACTTGTCCGTTGAACTCTTCAACAGAACCATAAATCCAAGGAGTCCGTGATTTTCTAGCATAAGAGTCGATATTAGCACGTGCAAAGAGATTATCTGTAGCATCCAAAATTAAATCAACTTTGATGTTTTTCTCAGCAAACTCCTGAACATTGCAAATATGGACGATTGTTTTCACAAAAGGACAACGTCGCTGCAATAAATCCCCGACAATTTGGGCTTTATATTGACCATCATCTCCCGTTTTAAATGCAATTTGACGATGAATATTGTGAACACTAACAGTATCAAAATCGACCAAATGCACGGTCCCAATCCCACTACTTCCAAGACCGATTGCCAAAGAACTCCCAAGGCCACCGGCTCCGATTATAGCAATCGATTTATTTTGTAAACTGTTCTGTTTCTCTTCACCCCATAGTTTTAATTGCCTATGAAAATATTCCATCATAAGAGACCCTTTTTATCCAGTGTCCTCTTCCAACCCCACAGTTTTTTGGCCTCAGTGACATCAGATTTATTAATATCACATAACAAAATCTCTTCTTTATGCCCCAAAGAGACCTCCACCTCTCCATAAGGATTCACCAGTGCGCTGTGTCCATAAAACTTCCAAGAAGTCGTCTCATCAGTATAACTTCCGACACGATTTGCCCTCAAAATAAACATCGAATTTAAAAAGGCTCTGGTCTTGATCATCTCTTGCCATCTAAGTGCAGAATCAAACGTCGAGGATGAGGGCATCAAGACCACATCCACATTCTTTCGCATGGCATCCATCCAAGCGACATCAAAATGTGCTTCAAATCCGTTGATAATTCCAAAACGAATTTTATTTACTAAAAATGTCGGTATTGAAATATCACCTGCATCATTGTCAAAAAATGCTGCTTCATTCCAATGTTTATAATTTATCAATAATTGTTGTTGATAATAATGTACGCTTAGGGGTGAAAATCTCGCAACAGATTTCAACAATTTCCCCCCTTTAAGATGTACAATCGGAGCCACAATATTGAGATTATATTTTTTGGAGAGTTCTTTGAGCACCTTGATTTTATGGAGCGATTGTTCTTTTATCATGAGCGGTGGCATGGTTTCAAGCTCTTTAAAAAAACTATTGAGTGCATATTCA
This sequence comes from Sulfurospirillum sp. 1612, assembly GCF_036556685.1. Lineage (NCBI taxonomy): Bacteria > Pseudomonadati > Campylobacterota > Epsilonproteobacteria > Campylobacterales > Sulfurospirillaceae > Sulfurospirillum > Sulfurospirillum sp. 1612. The sequence goes on along the minus strand of NZ_CP140614.1, from coordinate 651,224 downwards.
CAAATCAGAACCAGTGACACCTCTTTTTGTTGGCAGATTCTAAAATAATAATCAAGTTTCGCATGACTCATCGGTAGTGTTGAGAGTTGTAATGCCGCCAATTTCATTATAGTGCTCCTTGTATCACGCAATTAGTCTTCGTTACTCGGTTGGAGTTGTTCATATTCTAATTTTGCATTTTCAATGATTTCGGATGCTTCATTTAATATGGCAATACCTTGTTTGTATCCCAACATCGCATCTTTTAAAGGAATCTCGGGATTTCCTAATGTTTCTAATATCTTTTTTGCTTTGACAAGCTTCTCTTCAAAACCTTCATTTTCTTGATTATCCGTTGTTTCATTGATTAATTCTTTAGCCATTGAGTGCTTTCCTTATATAAAAATCAAATTTATCATACTCCACCAAAAAGGCATCATGCCCATAACTACTATCCACACAAAAATACTCAACCCGATCCCCACGTCCCATATCAATCATCGTATTTTGGATGGTCTTCATCTCTTCTGGCATAAAAAGTAAATCACCTTGAAAGGATATAAGCGTCATCTTGGCTTTGATATTCGCCAGCGATGCTTTTAGAGAATCATAATTGCGAGCGGCATCGAAAATATTCATGGCCTTGACAATGTAGATATAACTCATCGGATCAAATCTCTTGGCAAAGTTATACGCATTATACTCTAAATAACGCTCCACCTGAAAACGTCCGAACAGTTCATACAAACCATCCGTTTCTACATAATTTCTTCCAAATTTTTTGGCCATAGAACGCGGACTTAAAAAGCTAATATGCCCTGCCATACGGGCGATAGCAAAACTATTTAGTGGCAATTCTGCAAATTCTTCTTTTTCATAATTACCATTTTGGAAACGCGGGTCATTAACAATACCTTCAATCGCGATTTTATTAAAAGAAATGGCCCAAGCAGAGGTGGCGTATGTTGAGGCTAGCATGACAACTTTGTCTGTGAATTCAGGATACTCAACTCCCACGCATAACGCTTGCATGCCACCTAGTGAGCCCCCAATAACCGCATACGCTTTTTCTATGCCCAAGCGCTTAAAAAGAGACATTTGCGCACTCACCATATCGCTAATGGTGATAACAGGAAAATTGAGACGAAACATTTTACCTGATTTTTTATCCATAGAAGTTGGTCCACTAGAGCCAAAACAACTACCCAAAATATTCACACAGATAACAAAATATTTTTGTGTATCGATGACTTTACCATCACCAATCAAAGGATCCCACCAACCCGGTTTGGAATCGCCCTCATATCTTCCGGCTGCATGATGACTGCCTGTCAAAGCATGAAATACAACAATCGCATTGGATTTATCATGATTTAATGTCCCATAAGTCTCATAAGCGAGATCATACCCTTCTAGGATACGACCACTCTCGAGATAGAGTTGATTATCAAAATGCTCAACCGCCGTTACGATTTTCAAAGAATATTCCTCTTTTAATTAATTCTATAATTTGGCGCTTCATGCGTAATGAGAACATCATGAACATGGCTCTCTTTGAGGCCTGCGCTAGTAATCTCTACAAATTCTGCTTTTTCTTGATAATCGATAATATCACGACCGCCTACATATCCCATAGAAGATCTCAATCCTCCGACAAGTTGATGTACGACATCTTTGATGGATCCCACATATGGAACTCGACCTTCAATTCCTTCTGGTACGAGTTTATCAGCAGCTGTTCCTTCTTGAAAATATCGATCCGTACTTCCTTTGGCCATCGCGCCGATACTTCCCATACCACGGTATGTTTTGTATTGACGTCCTTGATAGGTAATAATCTCACCGGGACTCTCTTCAGTACCTGCCATCAAGCTTCCAATCATCACAGAGCTTGCTCCCACAGCAAGGGCTTTTGCGATGTCTCCGGAGTATTTAATCCCACCATCTGCGATGATAGGCACCCCATAAGCACGTCCTGCTTCACAACATTCATCGATTGCTGAAATTTGTGGAACACCAACACCTGAGACGATTCTTGTCGTACAAATACTTCCCGGTCCGATTCCTACTTTGACCGCATCGACTCCGGCTTCGATTAATGCAATCGTTCCATCTTTTGTCGCGACATTACCAGCAATAACATCTACTTTAAATGTCTCTTTTAGTTTTTTAACCGTATCAATAATACCTTTGGAGTGACCATGAGCAGAATCAAGAACCAAGACATCGACACCTGCTTCCACTAATGCTTCGGCTCGATCCATTTGTCCTACTCCAATAGCCGCACCTACGACAAGTCGTCCGTATTGATCTTTATTGGAATTAGGATACTCTTTTCGTTTCTTTAAGTCTTTAATCGTAATCAAGCCTTCCAAAACATTATCTTTGCCGACAATTGGAAGTTTTTCTACTTTATTGGTTTTAAATATCGCTTCAGCTTGATCAAGTGTTGTCCCAACAGATACAGTGATTAACGGCATCGGAGTCATCACTTCGCCGACTTTTTTTGTGTAATCTGTCTCAAATCGAAGGTCTCGATTTGTCAAGATACCAATCAATATATTTTTATCATTGATAACGGGTACACCGGAGATTCTATATTCACTCATGATAGCAAGTGCTTCTTTGACACTCGCATCAATGTGAATCGACACCGGGTCAATAATAATACCGCTCTCGCTTTTTTTTACTCTTTTAATCTCTCGTGCTTGAGATTCTATATCCATATTTTTATGAACAATCCCAATACCACCGAGTCGTGCCATCATGATAGCCGCTCTGTGCTCGGTGACCGTATCCATCGCCGCGCTTATCAAAGGGATATTTAAAGATATATTTTTCGTCAATTTTGAACGTACATCAACTTTTTTTGGTAAAATTTCAGAATATTGTGGCACTAATAAGACATCCTCAAATGTCAACGCTCTTTTTTTTATTTTCATTCAATGTCTCCTTTAATTTAAGAGAAGTAAGACACTCTCTCAAAATCCGATTTCATTCTTGTCAATAGTATCGGTATAACTGTATAGGCAATATCATTGCAACGCGTACTCTTGTGCCTATTTTAAAGCCAATTCTCTCTCTAAACTCATCGCTCCATCAAACAAATCTTGCTCATAGAATGCTTTTGCAATCAATTGACCGCCGATTGGCAATCCTTGATTGTTTTTGCCCAAAGGCACGGAGATTCCTGGCAAACCCGCTAGATTGAGTGAAATCGTATAAATATCACTCAAATACATCTCAAGAGGGTCTTTTTTACTGCCAAACTCAAAGGCTGCTGTTGGGGCTACGGGTGTGAAAATCAAATCTGCTTCTTCAAATATCGCTTCATATTGGTGTTTGATAAAATGTCTGGCTTTTTGAGCTTTGATATAATAGGCATCATAATACCCACTGCTTAAGACAAATGTCCCCAATAAAATTCGCCTTTTGACCTCTTCTCCAAAGCCTTGACTTCGGCTAGAGAGGTACATCTCTTTTAAGCTCTCATTAGACGTTCTATTGCCATATCGCACGCCATCATAACGGCTCAAATTGGCACTTGCTTCTGCCGTTGCGATGACGTAATACGTCGCAATATCGTATTTGGAATTGATAAAATTTTTATAGATAATCTTATGTCCGGCTTTTTCTAATGCTTTGATACCTTCTTGCATCTTTTCACGAACATCATCACTCGCCTCAGCAAGATAATTTTCAATCACCGCAATGGTGAGTTTTTTATCAGGGTTTAGGCAATCAGAGACTTTAGCATGTTCGATATTGGCGCTTGTGGAATCTTTTGGATCATGACCGGCTAAAATATCATAAAGAATCGCAGCATCTTCTACGTTTTGCGTGATGGGTCCGATCTGATCAAGTGAGCTAGAATATGCTCCCAAACCATATCGACTCACCTTTCCGTAAGTCGGTTTCATTCCCACACATCCACAAAATGATGCCGGTTGTCTAATACTACCACCCGTATCACTTCCTAGTGCGGCAATCGCCAAACCAGCGGCTACCGCAGCGGCACTTCCGCCACTACTGCCACCAGGGACTCTTGAAAAATCATGAGGATTTTTCGTCACGCCATAAAACGAACTCTCTGTAGAACTTCCCATAGCAAATTCATCCATATTGGTTCTACCCATAGGAGCCAATCCGTTATTGAGCATTTTATTGATAACCGTTGCATTATAAGGAGCGATGTATCCTTGTAAAATATTAGAACCACCGGTTACTTCCCATCCATTGACTTGAATATTATCTTTAATGGCGATAGGAATTCCATCCATATATTGAGATATCTCCTGGTCGGTTAATTGTTCAACATAAGCCCCGATCTCTCTTCTCTCTTCGATTTCTCGCAATAATTCTCTTCTGATCTCCGCAATCTCTTCTTGTGGAAGTTTCAGTGATTCTTTTAAAGTTATCAACTTATTTCTCCTCAAATTTTCTATTTTTTACCAAAAATATGCCTATTGCAATCATAACAAATATGACGCCAATAGTCCCAAAGATCATACCAAGATGTGTGTGTTGCGTCATATCAAACATTGACAACCTCAGCACATCTGTGGCACAACTCATCCTCATTCTGTGCTCTATATTTCCAACATCTAGGGCATTTATGTTTTGAAGTGTTGTAGATTGTAAAAGTATCACCATCAACCTCAAATGTCCCAAGGGCTTGCTCTTCTTTATGCGCAAATATACGACTTACGGTAAACCAATCTTCTGCATCGACTTTTTCAAGTGCTTCGATTTTAGCGGATGTTGTCGAAATGACAACTTCTAAGGTAGATTTGATTTTTTTCTCTTTTTTCAATGTATCAACGATTTCAAAGAATTTTTCTCTCGCACTGACCATGTACGCCTCATCAAAGTCTACACTAATATCATCAAGCGGTTTATAGACCAAATCAAAAACATCATGTGCTTCTTCTTTGATGATTTTAGGTGCATATTCTAATAATTCATCCATCGAATAAGTCAAAGTCGGTGCTAGCAGGGCAATCAAACGACGCGCTATCAACGCCATCGCTGTTTGTGCTGAGCGTCTTAATCGGTCATCTTTGTCATTACAATAGAGACGATCTTTGGAGATATCAAGATAAATACCGCTCAACTCTACAGTGATAAAGTGTGACAGAAGTCCAAATCCTTTAGAAAAATCATATTCTCTAAATTTGACCTCCACTTCGTCAAAAACCTCTTTAGCATGAGAAAGAATCCAACGATCTAGCGTACCCATCTCTTCAGCAGGGAGCAGAGTTTCTAAATCATAAACATTGGACAACAAGAACCGACATGTATTTCTAATTTTTCGATATTGTTCACTGACTTGCTTCAAAATACCATCACTAATCTTTTGGTCATTCATATAATCACTCAAACCAACCCACAATCGTAAGATTTCAACTCCGTATTTTTTGGCAATCTCAAGAGGGGCTACCACGTTGCCTTTGGATTTGCTCATCTTCTCACCTTTGGCATCCATAGTGAAACCATGAGTGAGGATGGATTGATATGGGGCATGAGCACGTGCGGCTGTGGAAACGAGAAGAGAACTTTGGAACCAACCTCGATGTTGATCACTGCCTTCTAGATACATACTCGCAGGATAACTTCCCGCATCATAAGCCCCTGATTCAAGTACGGCTTTCCACGTACTACCACTATCAAACCACACATCCAAAATATCCATGACTTTTTCAAGATTTTCAGGATCATACCCACTTTGCGGATCTAGTAAATCTTTGATCTCTAAATCCCACCAAGCATCTGCACCACGCTCTTTAAAAATAGCAGTAATATAAGCTAAGACATTGTCATCAAAGATCGGTTTTCCAGTACTTTTATCTCTAAAAAAGGCGATAGGAACTCCCCAATCTCTCTGTCTTGAAATACACCAATCGGGTCTATTTTCAATCATCGTTCCGAGTCTGTTAATCCCTGTTGATGGATAAAAACGTACCTTTTGCAACTCTTGTGTTGCCATTTGGCGTAGTGTTTGTGGATAATGAGTCGCCTCATCCATCGCGACAAACCATTGTTTGGTCGCTCTATAAATAACCGGTTTATGCGTTCTCCAACAATAAGGGTAGGAGTGAACAAATTTTGAACATTTTAACAGAGAATCTCCTAAGAGTTCAAGGATGCGTTCGTTTGATTTAAAGATATGCTCACCCACAAAACTTTGCGCATCTGGCAATAAGCCCTCTCGTACTACCGTTTCATCATAACAACCACGATCATCCACAGGCATCATGACTTCTAGATTATATTTTAGACCGACTTTATAATCATCCTCTCCGTGTCCAGGTGCTGTATGAACACAACCACTACCACCATCCATGGTGACATGATCGCCTAAAATCAATTTGGAATCTCGATCATTCAAAGGAGATGTTGCATAAAGATTTTCTAAAATATCTGCTTTAAACGTTTTGACGATTTTACCACGAATAATCTCTTGCGCGATAAGATCATCATACAATGCCTTAGCCACGATATAATGATCATCAGTGAGAACATAATCTTCTTCTGGATTAAAGGAAATTGCCATATTAGCGGGCAAAGTCCATGGTGTCGTGGTCCAAATCACGACACTCGCTTCTTCTACATCTAAGACTTTTTTAGCCGCTTCTTGGAGTGGAAATGCTACAAATATAGAATAATCTTCTTTATCTTGGTATTCGATTTCTGCTTCTGCCAACGCACTTCGTGCTGCCCATGACCAATACACTGGTTTACTTCGCTCAACCAATAAGCCTTTTTTGGCCACTTCACACAAAGCACTATAAATTTCAGCTTCAAATTCAAACTTCATCGTCATATAAGGATTAACCCAATCCCCAATCACGCCTAGCGATTTGAACTCTTCTCTTTGGATATCGATGAATTTTCGCGCATGTTCACGACACAGCTCTCTAAATTTACTTTTAGGCATGGCATCTTTTTTAGGCTTGCCTATCTTTTTTTCAACTTGTTGTTCTATCGGAAGTCCATGACAATCCCAACCGGGAACGTATCGCACATTTTCACCGAAAAAATAGTGTGTTTTGACAATCATGTCTTTTAAAATTTTATTGAGAGCATGTCCGATGTGAATGTGTCCATTCGCATACGGAGGTCCATCATGTAGGAAAAAGCTTTTCGTAGCATTTTTTCTGTTGTTTATCATTTTGTTGTAAGCACTATTTTCTTCGCCAAACCACGCTTTATACCGCAACGGCTCTTTATTAGGGAGATTCCCTCGCATTGGGTAATCTGTTTGTGGCAATAGCAATGAATCTTTATAATCCATAATCGAATACTCCTTGAATAATCACAAAAAATTCTTGCAATCTTAAAAATTAGAAGATTTTATCTAAAATCTATTTAAGAAGCACTTATCTGGTATAATTACAAGCATAGTGTATCAATTATTTTAGGAGCATCACATGAGCAGTTCACTGATTATTGTCGGAGAATCCATCCTCTACAATCCCTCATTTATGGATTATATAATGCGGACTTTAAAACAGCACGTTTCGTTCTTTAATTCCATTAAACTGATTGACAAAAATGATAGTAATTTTTTCATAGAATTAGAAGAGATGATTCACAAATATGAACAAACCATCGTCATTGCACAAGAGGACTCTTTTAATTTTGTCAACAAAATATTCTCGACTCTTGACAATGATAACTTAGTGTTGAAAGACAATATGTTGATTCCGTCAAAAACGCTCGTTTATGAGGCGCATTCTTATATCATGAAGAAAGATGAGCATCTTATTAATGTCATGTGTGTCAATGAAAATGAAACACTCCCTCAAGTTCTCATCAATACGGCCTTTACATCAAGAACCTTTACTATTGTTGATATTGATATGGATTCTATCAATGTATTACTTGAGCCTCTTTGTGAAACTTATGAAATCAAAATCAACGCGACGGCGATTATCGCCGGATGGACTTGTGTGAATGCCAAAGCCAATAAATATGGAAATTTAGAAAATTTCTTGAAAGCTGTCAAATCTCTTTTTGCTCACAAATACATTGAAACCGATAATGTAATTCAACATATTACGGAGCGTTTAGAGAAAAACGAGAAAAAAATCACCGCCGTAGAAAGTTGCACTGGTGGATTGATTAGTTCTATGCTCACCAAGCAAGCGGGTGTTTCTTCTGTTTTTGATGGTGGATTGGTCACATATGCCAATACGATTAAAGAATCATGGCTCGGAGTCAGCGCACAAACTTTAGAAAAATACGGGGCGGTCAGTGAGGCTTGTGTGCAAGAGATGTTAGATGGCGCCCTACAAGCCAGTCATGCAGATTATGCACTTGCGACAAGTGGCATCGCTGGTCCTAGTGGCGGCAGTGCACAAAAACCAGTCGGCACGGTTTTTGTTGGCGCCAAAATTGCGGGTGGTCTCACGCGCATTGAAAGATTGTTGCTTCATGGAGACCGAATATACATCCAAAAACAGAGCGCTTATCATGCATTTAAATTGCTATTACAGATTGAAAAAACACTCTTTTGAAAAATATTTCAATTTTTTTAATTTTTCTCTTGACAAATAAATCTTTTTTCTCTATAATTTCAACCTCATTACAAAATGAACGACCCGTTAGCTCAGCTGGTAGAGCATCTCCCTTTTAAGGAGGTGGCCGTTGGTTCGAATCCAACACGGGTCACCATTAATAATGCGACCCCATCGTCTAGTGGTCCAGGACCCCGCCCTTTCACGGCGGTAACAGGGGTTCAAATCCCCTTGGGGTCGCCATTTTTTGTTTGAATCGTTCCTGGACAGTATCGGTCGTTTAGCTCAGTTGGTAGAGCGCCACCCTTACAAGGTGGATGTCAGAAGTTCGAGTCTTCTAACGACCACCATTTCTAAAAGTTTAGTCTCTAAACTTTGTAGCAAATTATTTATGTGCGGCGGTAGTTCAGTTGGTTAGAATATCGGCCTGTCACGCCGAGGGTCGCGAGTTCGAGTCTCGTCCGCCGCGCCACTTCATTTTATCATATTAAATTCTATTACTTCTTTCTTTTAACCCTTGGTTTTCATAAATATCAATTTCTGTGATGTATTGTGGATTTTTTTCTTTCAAATTTTCATCCATATAGGCAATCAACTTAGCATCAGCATTTTTATGACTGGCCACTAAGAGTATAAAATTAAGATAGACTTTAATTCCTTTTGGCAGCTTGTACTTTACTTTTTTGGGAAAAGGAAAATCTGATATCACCATATCAACCGCTTTTTGGAGATCCTCTCGGGTACTCTTTCGGCTAGCAGCAATCTCATTCATGTCTTTAATCGTAAACTGAGGGGTATCCTCATGCGGAGTTTTTACAACTTTAGTCTCGACAACCAAATTGTTATTTCGGATGGTAATAAATACAATCGCAATAAAAATGCAGACAACAATAAAGATAATAACACCAATAATCAAATATTTTTCTTGCAACCTCAACCCTTTACAAGATAAGATAAGTATTATTATAGCAAATGCCGCCAAGCTTTATGCTTAGCGGCAGTATGTATTAGAGTTTTTTGTCCATGTGTCGGTTTCTAAAAGCTAACACAATCACAGCAAATACTGTCGCGACAGTATAATAGACAAATGTCGGAATCGGAACGGGATCCCCGGTGGCATAAGAGTGCATACCAGAGAGGTAAAAATTCACCCCGAAGTAGGTCATGATGATTGAAGCGTATGCCAAGGTAGAAGCCACAGCAAAGGCAAATGGATTACTGAGTTTTGGAACAAATCTAAAATGCACCACTGAGGCAAAAATCAAAATCGAGACAAGAGCCCAAGTCTCTTTTGGATCCCAACCCCAATATCGTCCCCACGATTCATTGGCCCAAACACCACCAAGAAAGTTTCCGATAGTCAGTAAACTAAGACCAAGTATCATCGCCATTTCGTTAATCCTTGTCGCTTCTATGATACTTCTATCGATCTCTTTTGCTCGTATGGTATCGGCTTTTGGTTGTCTGAAAATAAACAAAATCAAAGTAAAGAATCCCAAAAGTGCACACAATCCCAAGAAACCATAACTTGCCGTAATGACCGAGACATGAATATCTAGCCAATAAGAATTTAGCACCGGAACCAAGGTTGTAATCTGTGGGTCCATCCAACTAAGATGTGCCACAAAGAGTGTCACACCGGCGAGTATGGAGGTCAACGAGAGTGCAATGACGGCTTGGCGTGAGAAAAATATCCCAGAGAGCGTAATCGCCCAAGCGATGTAGATCATCGACTCATACCCATTGCTCCATGGGGCGTGTCCATCGATATATCCTCTCAAAATTAAGCCGATTGTATGTGCTGCAAAACCCAAAAGGATAATCCAAAACATAATTTTTGTCACAATTTTAATGTTAAGTTTTGGTTTGAGCATTTTTGCAAACACGAACATCAACAAAATTAATCCACTCAACAAATATACCGGTGTCAATCGTTGAAAAATTCGCGCCTTGTTAAAAAACATCTCGGCGGCTATTTTGCTTTTGCTTGGTATGATTTCAGAGGCATACATGACTTGATACTTTTTAATCGCGCCAATCGCATCATCAGCATCACTCCAATTGCCACTTTTTAAACCAATAGCGATGCCATTGAAATATTCTGATAATAATTTTCGAACATCATTCGCTTCAGATTTTGGAAACGTCGTTAATGCTTGCTTTGGGCTAAACCATTTATTTGATTGGTCATTAATCTTTGGAATAATTTTCAGTAAATCTCCCGTATAAACCATGTAACAAATATTCAGACGTTCATCGACTTTCAAGACATCTTTGTCAAATTTATTTCGTGCACTTGGTTTTTTTCTGCTCGCCTCTTCTGCATATTTGGCAAGTTTATAAGAGCCTCCATCGTTATTAGTCACAAAAAATTGATTAAATGTTGCATATTTTTCGTCTGCTTTCATTCCTAATATTTTTTTGATTGTTGGATGAAATACATAAATCATTTTTTGAGTTTGCCACTCTTGTGGGCTGGCAATCATCCCCAAAATCACTTGATTTGAATCTAAACCTTTGTAATTGGTACCACGATAAACTTTGTTGAGAATATCGGTAGAGAGCGTATCAATAGGCTTGATTCGACCATCGGCACTTTGTACTAATATCGTACCAAAATTATCGGCACTCTGTTTTTGAAATTGTGTTAGACTTTTCCAGATTTGATCATCTGCTTTGGCTTGATTCGCACCAAAAAAACTCAAGGCGATAAAAAATGCCATAAGAAGCGATTTCATTTTGTTTGCATCCCTTTGTACCATATTTGCCAACTTTCTAAATCTACTTTTTGGATTTAAGAGATTGAAAAACAATCCAAGTCCCAACAAGAAATACCCCAAATAGGTTGGCCATTTACCTGGGTCTTTGTTGACAGAAAGGATGGTTCCCATCTCATCTTGGTCATATGATGATTGAAAAAATCGGTAACCACCATAATTTAACACATGATTCATATAAATCCGATATGGCATATGAACATTATTCGCTTTGTCTAATACTTCTACTTCACTGGCATAAGACATCGGCGACATAGAACCAGGATAGCGTTCTAGTTGAAATTCTAATAATTTGATTTTAAAAGGTAGTTTAATGGTGCGACTGCCCCATTCAAATTCAAATGGTGTTCCGGCAATCACCACTTTTTTGGCAATTCCTTTGGCACCTTTGCCCCGGCCAAATACGGTCACATCTTCAGATTTTCCTTTGTATGTGACGTTCATGGTGAGCGCTGAGAGTTTCATGCCAGGACGATTAAACATCGGATTGGTTTCACTCACAATTTTTTCTTTGGCATGCACTAACATCTGACGTGGTGCAATATTGATCGCACCGACGGTATAAAGTTTGCCTGTTGTCCATTCATTTTCTTGATTGGCCGCAAAACCTCCCCGCGCACGATCTGCCATCCTAAACCAACCGATAGCTTTCGCAGAATCAATATAAAATTTATTATTCTTTACATAAATTTGAATGACATTTTTAGTCGTTTGTCCCACAGGGGCATCAAAAGCAATGAGATTATTTCCCGCTTCGTAGACTTGTCCTTTTCGCAATGTCACATTATCAGGTCGTCCATTGACACTGACCAACATGGTAACTGTCGCGACTCCCTTTGGATCAGAAACCAACTTTGTGACCGCATTAGGGATGTATTTTTTAAAACTGATATTGGCCACATCACCGGCGACATCTAACTTCATATCAAACTGATTGTTACTAATCGTAGATAAAAGTTTTTTGAGACTGGTTTCGTATTTTTTGTCACCTTTGATAGCGCTGACGGTGACATAAGGCGTATTGGAGAGCATACGATCTGCGCTCATGCCATTTCTGATATGCAAGATACCTTCGTATCCAAAATAGCGCGTTACCCCTGCTCCAATCAAAATGACAATAAAGCCAAGATGAAATAAAAAGGCCGGCAACTTTTCAAATTTATACATTTTATATTTAAAAATATTATAAATCAGTAAAATTGCAAGAGCGACTTGTATCGCAGCAAACCACCAGCTTGTGTAGATAATCGACCATGCAGCTTCCGTACCGAAATCGTTCTCTACAAAAGTGGCAACACCACTTACGACACCAAAAATAAAAAGAAGTAAAATCACTGTCCTCATAGACATTAATGATTTAAAAAGCTTATTCATAAAATCCCCTATGTTATAATATAAGGGATTTTAACGCAATAAAGTAAATATTGTTTAAATATTAGTAATGCTTATCCACCGAGATATTTTTGTCTGATAGAGTCATCACCAATCATATCACTAGCCTTGCCATCCATAACGATTTGTCCATTTTCCAGAACATAAGCTCGATCTGAAATATTCAATGCAGCAAAGGCATTTTGTTCTACTAGCAAGATGGTGATTCCCTCATCTCTTAGTCTCACAATCGTATCGAATACTTCCCCGACAATTTTCGGCGCGAGACCCAAACTTGGTTCATCTAACATCAATAGTTTTGGCTCACACATCAAGGCTCTAGCTATCGCTAGCATCTGTTGCTCACCACCGCTTAGCGTGCCTGCAAGTTGTCGTTTTTTTTGTTCAATTCTAGGAAAAAGTTTGTACATCTGCTTTCTAAGGTGTTCGTAATTTTCATCATTATTGAAAGCACCCATACGTAAATTCTCTTCTACCGTAAGATTAATAAATACCCGACGTCCCTCAGGTACCAGAGAGAGTCCTCTTTGCACCATCGTATGAGTCTTATGATGTTTGGTATCATAACCACCAAAAGAGACCGTACCTTTTCTTTTAGTACTGTTTAAAATCGCCTCAAGCGTAGAGGTTTTACCCGCTCCATTTGAGCCGATCAATGAGACAATTTCTCCTTCTGTCACTTCAAAACTAATGCCCCGTACTGCAGCAATAACGCCATAATAAACTTCTAAATTTTCGACTTTAAGCATGTTTAAAATCCCCCAAATACGCTGCAACAACTTTTTCATCTACAATAGCGTCGCTTGGTTTTCCCTCAAAAATCTCTTCTCCATAATCAAGTACCAGTACTTTGTCACACATGTTATTGACAAACTTCATATCATGTTCAATCAATAAAATACTCAAAGCATACTCATCTTTAACTTTTTTGATAATATTTGACAAATCCTCAGTTTCACTTGGATTCATCCCTGCTGCTGGTTCATCGAGCAATAATAATCGAGGGTTAGTAGCCAACGCTCTAGCGATTTCAACTTTTCTTTGATTTCCATAACTGAGCGCTGAAGCATTTGCCATAGCTAAATCTGCAATTCCAAATTTTTCTAGCATTTCCATCGCTGATTTTTTGATCATTTTTTCATAAGAAAAGTGTCGAGGTAATCTCAAAATCGATTCAAAATAATTATACGTTGCCTGATTGTGATATCCTATCAGAACATTTTCTAAAACATTCATACTTTTAAATAATCGAATATTTTGAAAAGTTCTCGCAATCCCTTTTTTCACAATCATATTGGGCTTGATACCGGAGAGTTCATTGCCATTAAAGATTACTTTTCCACTCGTCTGCGTGTAATTCCCCGTCACGATATTAAACAGTGTCGTTTTTCCAGCACCATTTGGACCAATCAAACCAAAGATTTCACCGGTTTTGACGTTAAAGGACAAATCATCTATCGCTGTTACTCCACCAAATTTCATGGTAATGTTTTGTAATTGAAGGATCATCGATTTCTCCTTCTAAAAAAATCCGTTAATTCTTTATTGCCAAAAAGTCCTCTTCGAGCAAAAAGCATCAAGATAATCAATAAGATGGAGAATACTACCATACGAAGCCCCGGATGTGCTCCTGTGTTATAGCCGAATATATCCATATTTTGATCCAAGAATCTCAACCATTCAGTACCTCCCATGACTAATATTGCACCGATTATTGTGCCACTCATCGATCCAAGTCCACCCAAAACGATGATAATCAAAAGTTGGAATGTCAGTAAGAATGTAAATTGATCTGGGGCAATGGTTGTCAAGAGTGAGGCCATCAATCCACCACCAACACCTTCAAAAAATGCACTGGTCATAAATGCGTAAGTCTTAATCCAAAATGTATTAATTCCCATCGCTGTAGCAGCATCTTCATCATCTCTTACTGCCTTCATCGCTCTTCCATATTTTGAATAAATAATATTGAGCATGATGACAAAAGTAACAATTGCAATAAAGCCTGTCCAATATAGATTGGCAACACTTGGTATATCATTGAGTCCCATCGCACCATTGGTGTATTCAGGAGAGTTCATTGCTACAATTCGAATGATAAAACCAAATCCTAAAGTGACAATCGCAAGATAATCACCTCGAACCCTAAAAACCGGGATTGAGAGAATAAAAGCTAAAATGGCCGCGACCACGCCACTGGCTAGCAATGCTACAAAAAAGTTACTATTAAGTGCCAAAATAATGGGTGCTGGGTCTTCGAGTGCAAACATATCTATTTTTGTAGCAGCAGGTAACAACAAAAGTGATGTCACATACGCACCGATGGCAACAAAGCCATTGGGCTCAAGTGAAAATTGCCCCGTAACCCCATTGATTAGGTTGTAACTCAAACCTAAAATTGCAAAAATTGCTATATTATTGAGTATGCTAACAGTATAAGGGTCTAAATTGTTTTGAGCAAACAACACAAATAATATCGCAATGACTAAAAATGATAATTTTATTATTTTCATATTTGCTCCTAAAATCGACTTCGTTCTAAATCTTGTCCCATGATGCCTGTTGGCTTAAACAATAAGACTAAAATCAAGAAAACAAATGCAAAAGCATCTTTATATCCACCAAGTTCTGGCATAAATGCCACAACAACTATCTCTGTAAATCCGAGGATAAATCCTCCTAATACCGCTCCGGTCACGCTTCCGATTCCACCAAGTACCGCAGCTGCAAAAGCTTTCAGTCCCACAATAACCCCCATCAGAGGATCAATAGATGGATAACTCACCGCATAAAAAACACCCCCGACTGCCGCGAGTGCAGAACCCATAGCAAAAACCAACATGATGATGACATCAGCATTAATTCCCATGAGCTTGACCGTCGGAATATCAAAAGCAAGTGAGCGAATGGCCATACCGTATTTTGTGCGTCCCAATATCCAAAGCAATACAAAAAGTAGCGCAATAGTGACAATAGGGATGATAATCACGGTAACAGGAATAATGATACCATCTACATGTATCACCTTTGTCAAGTAATTTGGTGCATCAAATGCTCGAGGAACACCACCAAAAAGAACGTTGAAAAGATTCTCTAAAAAGAAACTGATACCAATTGCCGTGATGAGTAGTGAGATTTTTGGTGCATTTCGCAGTGGTTTATAGGCGATCTTATCTGTTAAAATACCTGTTACCATAGCAGCAATAATGGCTAATATAACAGCTAATTCAAAAGGGACGCCATGAGATTGTGCCACGTATGCAACAAAAGCACCCACCATCATGATATCACCATGAGCAAAGTTAATCAATCGCAATACACCATATACCAATGTATAACCTATGGCGATGAGCGCGTACATACTACCTAAGCTTATTCCATTTATCATCTGTTGTGTGAAAGTTAATAAATCCATTTAAGTACCTTTAGTTATTTGTAGTTTTGTAGAAGTAGATAGAGGCTCTCACCTCTATCTAAAATTTTATGGATTTACAGTTGCTGAATAGGCGAGTTTGCCATCTTTAACCACATTGACGACAGCTGATTTCACAGCGTCACCGCGTTTGTCTATATTGATAATACCTGTAACACCTTGGAAGTTTTTGGTATTTCTAAGATTTGTATTGACACAAATTTTGTTGGTTGGGTCATCACATTTGTTCATAGCTGCCAAAATCATATTATAAGCATCGGCGGCTAGAGCACCCATTGAATCTGATGTTTTGTTGTATTTCTTGTGAAATGCTGCAACATATGCTTTTGCAACATCAGATGTTGCGGCTGCTTCATTGTAGTGATCACTGTACAAGAATCCTTCTGATGCTTTACCACCAATTTTGATAAGTTCTGGAAAACCAACACCATCACCGCCGATAAATGGTGCTTTAACACCAACAGCTCTGGCTTGTCTTACCATCAAAGCACCTTCTGGATAATAACCAGTAAAAGATACAATGCTTGGATTTTTTGCTTTAATCGCAGAAACTTGCGCATTAAAGTCTTTGTCACCTGAGTTGATAAGCGCGCGTCCCAAGATTTTACCACCACCGGCTAAATAAGCTTTTTTAAATGCTTTTGAAAGCCCTACTGAATAGTCTTGTTTTGCATCGGTTACCATAAAGGCTGTCTTATAACCATTTTGTAATGCATATTTTGCTTCAACAGCTCCTTGGAATGGATCAATAAAACATGCACGAGTGACAAATTTTTTGCCTTTTGTAACTCTTGGATTGGTAGATGCATGAGTAATCATCGGAGTTTTTGATTTTTCTGCTATTGGAGCCATCGCCATAGAATTACTACTTGCTACTTCACCTAAAATTGCAGTGACTTTATCCTTGTCAATCAATCTTTTAGTAGCCGTTGCGGCTTCTACTTTATCACCTCGATCATCGAGAATGACAAGCTTCACAGTATCGCCATTTTTTAGTTTATGATTTTGATCATACGCTATCATCAAGCCATCTCGACTGGTTTGCCCAAAAGCTGCAAGAGGACCTGTAATAGGAAGTACCACACCTATTTTCACTTCTTTAGCATACGACATGCTAGCAATCAATGCAACACTTGCTGCAATAGTAGAAATCTTTTTCATTTACTCTCCTTAAGTTTATAACAGAAATTATTTTATCAGCTTTTTTTTCAGATTGCAAGAAAATATGCCTAATTTTTAAACAATTGAAAATAGAGTTTCATTCTGTACAAAATGGTAACAAATTAAGGATTTTGAATAATAAAAATTAATAATTAAAGAAGAAAATTTGAGCATAAAAAAAGCCGAGCCCACACAATGTGAACCCGGCTTGAAATAAGATTTAGCAGTGATTAGAAAGCGTAAGTTGCTTTAAATCTAAATCTTTTGTCATCAGCATTTGTGCCTTCTGAAAAACTTTTAACTTCATATTGAGCAACTAAGCCTAAGCCTTTTAAAGCACCATCAAATTGATAATCTGCCCCTGCACCATATGCATCATAGTCATCTGTAGTACTAGTAGAATCTGGTGTCTCTGCTTTGACATAATAAACATTAAAATTTGTAGCTTTATTAAATGCATAATCTAATTGTACTAAATAAGCTTTTTCATCAGCTGTATAGTCATCGCCACAATTTATAGTACCTGCTGTAAAGATTGGGTCAGGACCATTACCAAGTCCGATTCCGGCATCATTGTCACTGTCTATTTTAGAATAGGCAACAGTTAAGCCAAATGCATCCATACCAACATTAGCTTTCAAGCCATAATATCCACTATCTTTCACACCTGATGCATCATAATCAGTAATTTGGAATTGACCCGCTAAAGCATAAGTAAAGCTATCTGTCTTACCAGCATAATCTGCTTGTACATAGTATAAATCTACAGCATCAACAACTTGAGCCCATTGTGCTTGTAGTGTTAAACCTGGAACTGATTTATTTACCGCATACAATGTGTAAGCACCATTACTATCACTTCCAGTGGAAAGTGCTGTATTAACATTTACAAATGTACCCATATTTCCTGCACCATCGGTTCTATCTTGCCATTTTGTAATGTAACCTGCTACTAAAGTAGTGTCAGGAAGACCGGTGTAGCCGAGTAAGTAACCTTCAAAAGAATCTTTTGTGATTCTAGAACCAGAACTAGCGACCAATGGAGTACCTAAGTACATACGACCCGCTTTGAACATAAATCCAGAGTTATCATATTGGATATACGCTTCAGAGAAAACTTCGCCAGAACCATACATATCACCATTGTACATCGTTTTTGCTTCGTCATTTGCAAATGGAGAATGTGTACTTTGAACAGTAGCTCCTGCACTGAAACCATTGAAAGATGCCGTTTTATAAGTCAAGTCAAGACCAAAGTCTAGAATACTTGCACTATCATATGTAGCACCACCATATAAGGCATTGCTCGTAGGTGTTTGACCTGATTTAGAAAAATAATACGCAGATAGTGTACCATTTACAGTACCTTCTTTGAACATTCCAGCAAGTGAATCTGCTGCGAATGCACTCGCAGAAAGACTTGCAACTGTGATGGCCGCCAAGCTAAGTTTAGCTAATTTCATATAATCTCCTTTAATTTAAGAACGAGATAATTTTACCAGCTTTTTTTTCAGATTCTAAAAAAATGTGATTAAATTTTGAACAATGAAAAATTTAGAAGAATTATGTAAGAAAAAGTAACACATCAAAAGGTTTTGACAAAAAAGTAGAATTTTGGGCATAAAAAAAGCCGAGCCCACAAAGGTGGGACCCGGCTTTAAAAAAGATTTAACAAAGACTAGAAAGCGTAAGTTGCTTTAAATCTAAATCTTTTGTCATCGTCTTTTGAACTATCATCAAAGCTTTTAATTTCATATTGAGCTACAACACCAAGACCTTTTAGAGTGCCTTCGAATTTGTAACCAGCGCCCGCTCCATAAACATCGTAATCTGAATTTGCTGCTTGCATATCAGTTGTGTTGTAGTATGCATTAACATTTGCATTTTTATTGATAGCATAGCCTAAATCAATTTTCCATGCTTTGTTATCTGCTGTATAATCACCACCTGCAATAGCTGGAGCAGTAAAGATATTATCAGAACCATTACCTAAACCTGAAACAGCACCTATATCACTGTCTACTTTAGAGTAAGCAACAGCAGCACTGATACCATTCATAGCAACACCGGCTTTAAGACCATAGTAACCACCATTGTCATTGCTTATACTGCTATCATAATCAGATACACTGTATTGTCCACCCAAGTTGTAGCTGAAACTATCAGTTTTGCTAGCATAATCAGCTTGTACATAATAAATATTTACAACATCAACAGCATCACCCCATTGTGCTTGAAGTTTCAAGCCAGGAACTGAAGTGTTAACTGCATATAATGTATAAGCACCTTTATCTAATGCTACTGAACCTGCACCAGGAACAACAAAGTTTTTAGTGAATTTACCGATATTACCATTTCCATCAGTTCTTGATTGGAATTGGGCAACATAACCTGCTACTAAAGTAGTGTTAGGAAGGCCAGTATAACCTAATAAGTAACCTTCAAAAGATTCTTTTGTCATTCTAGAACCAGAACCCGCAACGATTGGAGTAGAGATGTATTGGCGACCTGCTTTGAAGAATACGCCTGAATTTGTATATTGAACATACGCTTCAGAGAAAACTTCACCACCACCATTCATGTCACCATTGAACATTACAGCTGCATCATCATTTGCAAATGGAGAGTGTGTACTTTGAACTGTAGCGCCAGCACTAAAGCCATTGAAAGTTGCAGTTTTATAAGTCAAATCAAGACCAAAGTCTAGGATGTTAGCACTATCTGGAGTACCACCATTACCTCTATCTCTATTAAAATAATACGCAGATAGTGTACCATTTACGGTTCCGTCTTTGAACATGCTTGCAAGTGAATCTGCTGCGAATGCACTCGCAGAAAGACTTGCTACTGTAATAGCTGCCAAGCTAAGTTTAGCTAATTTCATATAATCTCCTTGAAAAATTTTATTTACGCAAGCATTGTAGCAAAAAGTTTAGAAGAAATCAATAAAAAAAGCAGAAATGAGAGTAATATTACAAAATTGTTACAAAAAAGAGTAAACCAACGGTAAATGCGTCGGACAAATCAAACAGCAGACCACCAAAAAATCGGTAGCCTGCTGGTATATGTTACTTTTAATATCCGTACATGATATTTGGAAGCCATAGCGAGATGATAGGAATGTAGGTAATCAACAACAATCCTAGCAATATCGTCATCGCCCATGGCAATGATGCGACCACGACATCTTTGAGACTGAGCCCTGTGATGCCGCTAGCGACAAACAGATTGAGCCCCACTGGTGGTGTAATCATACCGATTTCCATATTGATAACCATGATAACCCCTAAGTGTATCGGATCAATTCCCAAAGTCGTCGCGATTGGCAACAACAAAGGCACGGTAATCATGACCACTGAGCTTGGTTCCATAAACTGCCCCATAAGGAAAAGCAGAATATTGACAATGACCAAAAACATAATCGGCCCCACATGCGCCTCAACTATCAATTGCGTGATTTGTTGAGGAATACTTTCCAATGTCAAGAAATGTGAGAAAATCATCGCATTGGCAATAATGAAGAAAATCATCGAGCTGGTCATCGCAGAATCAAGCAAGATTTTGTACAAGTCTTTAATCTTGATATCTCGATATACAAAATAAGAGACAAAAAATGCATAAAAAGCACTCGCAGCTCCCGCTTCTGTCGGGGTAAAGAGACCACCGTAAATTCCACCGATAACCAAGACGATCAACATCAAAGCCCAAAAAGCTCGCTTAAACGCAATCAAGCGCTCTTTAAACGGTGCCATTTTGGTTCGCTTAAAGCCCAATCTTACTGCACCTATATAGGTTACGGCCATCAACATAAAACCAATCAACAACCCCGGTACAACACCGGCCATAAATAATCTACCGATTGATTGGTCTGCAGTCACACCATAAACGATAAAGACGATAGAAGGGGGAATCAAGATACCCAGGCTCCCTGCTGTTGCAATTGTTCCAATGGCATATTTAGTAGGATAGCCGGCTTCTTTAATCGCACCATACATCACCGAGCCAATCGCCACAACCGTAGCAGGAGAACTCCCTGAAACAGCGGCAAAGATGACACTAGCAAAAATCGCAGCGATAGGTAAACCACCCGGGAGATGTCCGACGATGGATTTGGCAAATTCGATAATTCGACCCGAAGCGCTCCCTTTTGATAGCAGTGCCCCCGCTAAGATAAACATTGGAATCGCCATGAGAGAGTATTGATCGAGTCCATTAAAAACACTATCTGGAATCCCCATCAAATCCATATCGGTAAACAAGAGTGCTGTGATCATCGTACTCGCACCCAAACTCACCGCGACGGGTACTCCAATTAACATCAGTACAAAAAGTAATATAAAAAGAGTAGCAATCATAATTGTTCTCCTTTCTCTACTTTGACATCGACTCCCGTTCGCTCAGAAGTATCATGAATCAACTCTGACTCAGAATTTGAGAGTACTTGATCTGCATCTTCTTTAGTTACTTCATATACTTTTTCAGCCGCTCTATAGGCAGCACCTCCAAAAGCCAAAGGCAAGACTAATGTCGGAACCCACATTGGGATATTCAGATCCACGCTCATCTCATTGAGCTCAATCAGTACCACGACAGATTGATAGCCAAGATATGCCATGACACATAAATATATGAATGATAGCGTATGGGCAAATATCATAAATGCCTTTGCAAGAGATGCCGGAAGTTTTGCTAATAAAATAGTAACTTGTATATGAATGCCTCTTTTAAACCCGTAGGCGGCACCAAAGAGTGCCCCCCACATAAATAAGTAATTGGTAAGCTCCCCAGCCCACGTTAAACTCTCATCAAAAGCATACCGCAATACAACATTGACAAAAGCAAGCGTCACGCCTAAAAGCATGCCGAGTACTGCTAAGTTTCTATTGAGTGTGGCAACTCCCAAATCAAGCAAAGAAAAGAATTTTCCCATTTTAACTACCCCTATTTTTTGTTGTGACTATTTTTGTTCTGCTTTCGCTTCTTCGATCAAATCTTTTCCAATCGTTCCATAGAATTTTGGATAAATAACTTCAAGTGCTTTGACCCAAGCTGCTCTTTGTTCTGGTGTCAAAGTATAGACTTTCAATTTGCCTGTTTTTTTGGCATAGCCTTCAATCTTTTTCAAGAATGAATCTTCAAGTGCTTGCGCTTCTTTTCTCTCATAGATTGTTGCTTCATTCATCGCTTGAATGATTTTAGGTTTTAAATCAGCTGGCAATTTGTTCCAAAATTTCTTGCTCATAACAACAAGATAACCAAGATAACCGTGTTGTGTCAAAGTCAAAGAAGTTTGTACTTCATAAAATTTCTTAGTCCAAAAATTTGAGAGTGGATTTTCTGCTGCATCCACAACACCTTGTTGAAGGGCTGAGTAAACTTCTGAGAATGGAAGTACTTGTGGATTACCACCGATTGCTTTAAATTGTGCTTCGAGTACTTTTGAGCTCATGATTCTAAATTTTTGTCCATCTGCATCTTTTGGCCAAAGAATCGGTTTTTTGTTTGATGACATATCTTTGAAACCATTATCCCAATAGTTAAGTGCGACAAAACCTTTTGCTGTCACTAAATCTTTCAATTTTTGTCCCACTTTACCATCCATAACTTTGTGAAGGCCGTCATTGCCTTTAAATAAAAATGGTAGATCAAAAAGTTGTAGTTGAGGCACTAAAGAAGTAAATTTTGAAAAACTTGGGCATGCCATTTGAACATTACCGATTTTCAATGCTTTCATAACCGCTTTATCAGTATAAAGTTGTGAATTTGGGAAAACAATCACTTTCACTTTGCCGTTGGTCAACTCTTTGACACGCTTAGCAAAAAAGTCAGCTGCCTTACCTTTTGGTGTATTTGGACTTACAACATGCGAGAATTTAATAGTATAATCCGCCGCAAAAGTTGAAGAAACTAAAAGTGCTGCAACAGCAGCAATTTTAACAAATTTTGTCATAACAATCTCCTTGAAAATTTTGTATTCAAATTGATTATAATAAAAAGATGTGTCTATATTATGTAGGTGAATAAAAATTGAGAAACAAAGCAGTTATTGTGAAAATTTTATTACAATTAGTAACAAATAGAAAAAATCAAAAAATTCTTGTTACAACTTGTAACCAACACTTTGTATATTTCTTAAACTCCCTTTTGGTAGCTTCTTTCTTAAGTTTTTCATCATCAAACGCAAAGCATTGAGGCTCATGTATTCATCTTCCCACAGTTCACGTTCAATTTCTTCGTAAGTAATCACACTATCACGTTCAAAAATGAGCTCGAGAAACTTGACTTCTTTTTTCGTCAATTCAAATACTTGGTCTTCATGAATAATCTGCTTCTTATGCGTATCATAAAACCAACCATCATGAAACTCAATCATACCACTGCTCTCTTTTGATTCTAGAAATTTATTTAATGCATCTACTAGTTTTGTCTCGGTAATCGGCTTCACAATATAACGCACTAAAGAGAGTTCGACTGCGGCCAACATATAATCAACCTCAGTGTAGGCAGAGAGGATTAAAATCTGTGCTTTGGAGTCTTGTTCTCGTATTTTTTTCGTGAGTTCAATCCCATCAAGTATGGGCATTTTAATATCTGTAATCACTAAATCTGGAGATTTTTCTACAAAAAGTTCATACGCTTCCATACCATCTTTTGCAAGATAAACCTCTTTGAAAAATAGTGATAACATCTCTGCAACGTTTTGTCTAATACCGGCTTCATCTTCTGCATAAAGTACAGAATATTTTGAGAGTTTCTCAAGCATTTTTTCATCCATATCGCTTCCCCTTAACATATAGTCCATTGGTTCATTTATAAATTAAGCCTAAAATTTGTGTTATGATAATATAATTTAGCTTAATTTTATAATTATATTCAATAAAAAATGGATTTGCCTTGAAAATACTCAAAGAAGACAACATTTCCACTGTCATTATCTTAAGTTCGATGTTTATCATCAGCTCTTTGGTTATTGTGATTAGCTACTTTTTTATCTCGAAACAATATGCGATTTTGGATCGAGAAATCAAAGATATGAAAACAGCCTTTGTCAATGTCAAAAAAAATGAAATTCAAAGAGAAGTAGACTCCGTCATCGAATACATAAAATACCGAAGATCATCTTCTCACGGACTCAGTGAAAAAGCACTCAAGCAAGACACCCTTGAACTCATCAAACATATAAAATTTGGTGAAGATCAAAGCAACTATATTTTTGTGTATGAAGTCTTAGATTACAAAGGGGGAGACCAATTTGCCAGAATGCTCGTCAATCCAAATCGCCAAGATTTAATTCGTAAATTTATCTCAGCCAACTACCAAGATGCCAATGGCAAAACGTTTCGCAAGATTTTTCTCCAAGACATAAAAAAACAAGGCTATTCTTTTGTCCAGTACCTCTATAAAAAACCAGACACCCATGAAATACGTCCGAAAGTATCGTATTTTAAACTCTACAAAAAGTGGAATTGGGTCGTAGCAGCAGGAACATATCTGGACAATATCGACACCAAAATAGCACAAAAAAAGGCCAATCTAAAACGCAAGATGAGTTTAGATATCACCTCATCAATCGCCATCTTCTTGTTTTTCTCACTCATTGCTAATATTTTGGCGATTATACTAGGAAAACAAATCGATCGATTTTTCAAACAATACAATCAAGAAATCAAAGAAAAAACCGTCGAATTAGAACAGCTTAATAAAACACTAGAACTACGAGTAGCAAAAGAAGTCGCCAAAAGAGGGGAACAAGAGCGACTCTTAATCGAAAAGTCCAAATTTATCGCACTGGGAGAGATGATTAGCAATATTGCGCATCAATGGAGGCAACCGCTGTCTGAACTCTCTGCGATTATCATGAACATCAAATTTCGCTATGTTATGGGGAAACTGGATTCAAAAATCATGGATGAAAAGAGCAAAGATGCTGAAGTATTGTTGGATTATATGTCCAATACGATTGATGATTTTAGAAATTTCTTTAATCCACAAAGAGATAAAAAACACTTTAGTATTAAAAATTCGCTAGAAAATGTCCTCAAAATTATCGGTAAAACCATCCAAAATCAGAAGATTGAACTCGCTATCACTATCAAAGAAGACGCCCAAATATTAGGATATCAAAACGAATTTGAGCAAGTGCTTTTAAATATCCTCTCCAATGCCAAAGATGCGCTGAGCGAATCTGATGTCGAGAATAAAGCAGTTGAAATTACGATTAATAAAATGGAAGACCAAGCCACTATCAATATAGATGATAATGGGCCTGGCATCAAAACCAGACCGATTGAAAAAATATTCGAACCCTACTTCAGCACCAAATGGAATGCCAATGGCACAGGCATTGGGCTTTACATGTCTAAAATGATTATTGAAAAGAATATGCGCGGCAAACTACTAGCCACCAACCGCGATATGGGAGCACGATTTACAATCGTCATCCCTATTGATATCTAGCCTTTTCGACCTCATCAATCAATTTTAATCCGATATTAGGATAAAATTTTGGGTAGATGATACTAATATCACGTTTCCACGCATCACGTTCATTTTTATTTAAACGTAAAATATGAAAGTTTGGATGTGTTTTTGCATACTCTTGAAGTTTATCTAGGTAAGAACTCTCCATCTCTTTTGCCAATTTTCTCTCATACTGCGTTGCCATATCACTGGCTTGTTTTACATCTTTTTGCAAATTTTTTGGCAATTTATCCCAAAAACTTTTGCTCATGAGCATAATATATCCCAAATATCCATGCGAACTCAAAACCAAACTGTTTTGAACTTCATAAAACTTTTTGGTATAAAAATTTGAAAGAGGATTTTCAGCTGCATCTACTTGATGCGATTTGAGTGCTTCATAGACTTTTGAAAATGGCAAGACCTCTGCTTGGGCACCGACAGCATTAAATTGTTCTTTTAGTACTTCAGAATTCATAATCCTAAATTTTTGGTGTTGCGCATCCCGAGGAGAAAAAAGCGGAGTCTTAGAAGAGGAGAGCTGTTTGAATCCATTGTCCCAATAATCAAGCGCAATAAAACCTTTGTTGGTAATCAATTGTTTGAGAGTATTTCCTACTGTACCCCGCATCACCCTATGGATGTGTTCCATATTGTCAAACAAAAAAGGCAAATCAAAAATTTCAACTTGAGGTACTAAAGTAGAGAGTTTTGAGAGACTCGGCACCGCCATTTCTAACTGCCCTTTTTTCATCGCCTGTAAGACTTGTGAATCATTAAAGAGTTTGGAGTTAGGATAGACTTTGACCGCAATCTTGCCATGCGTTAGGGATTCGAGTTTGTCTTTAAAAAAAAGTGCTGCTTTTCCTTTGGGTGTCTTAGGTGAGACGACGTGAGAAAAACGTATTGTATACTCAGGAGCCGCAGACAAGAAAGAACAAACAAAAGAGATAAGTAGCGCTATTTTAAACATCATGATGTATCCTAGAAAAAAATTTGATTTCAAATCATAGTATAATCTTTTTAAACATCGTATTAAAAAAGTGAAGTAGCTGATGATGCATATAAAAAATGGAGGAGGCGCTTGGCTGATACCGCCTCCAAATATTATATATTTTCGGAGTATTTTGAAATTCGCTTAATGAAATTGTATGAAACGAAAGTAAACGAGCGGTTAACATCCCGTAGGATTAGAAATTAATACGCTCTTCTTGTGGCAATGCAATATCTGTGGACCTTACTTTTCTTTCTCCCTTGTAAATCACGCGTTTTGTCTTATGCGCAGGGGCATCATGATGCATTTTATTGCTTTTGTCGATAAAGTACAACTTTTGCAAGTGTGAATTTTTCAAAATCACATAAACCCGATCACCGCGATTGACTAATTTTTTCTTATTATAAAACCGTGCATAGGGCAATTTATAGTTTTTTGTATCGGTACCTTTGATCTCATAAAACCACGATTTTTTAGGTTGATCGTATTGGATAATCGTAACGCGTCCTTTGATACTCCCATTATAAATATTGTTCTGTGCAGGTTTTTCAAACTGATAGGTTCTGACCTCATGATGATTATAATCTCGATATGTTTTTGAAATCGGTTTTGAGAGTTTTCGCTGGTCCCCTTTATGGATGTTAATCGTCTGGTACTGTTGCGTCAAACAACCTTGAAATAAAAATAATATACTGATGGCAATCCCTATCTTAATCGTTTTCATATCTGCCTTTGCTTTGTTCTTTTTGGCGTATTTTATCTAAATTTTGATTTTTATGGTATAATCTTGATTCTAAAAGAGACTTTATGGGGTTGACAAGGCTTCGACAGGAATAGTGTCATCTTTTGGCTGCATGTCGCAAGTGAGGGTCTTGCGTTACCAAACCTTCAAAACAATAACTGCTAATAACAGTAACTATCGTCCTGCTTACGCTGTAGCGTAAGTTTAGTAAAACTAAGGACTGCTTCCTCCTTTGATTCTATCTAAAGGGAATTTGGAAGTATCATAGCTTGATAGATATATTTTAAGTTTACCTCGGCTTAAGATGAAATTAGAGGTTAGTTTTGCGTAGTTTTGTTAGTTGTATGAAGCAAAATGAAATTTTAACAACTATTTTAAGCATGTAGACGCTGAGAGTGGCTATTTTTGGACTCCGGTTCGATTCCGGACAACTCCACCATAAACAATAGGATAAATAATTGCGTTTTTTAATATTAACATTGTACTGCATATCATTTTTGTATGCAGCTAATCCCAATACCCAGTCGCTTGATGACTTTGATGCAGAGTTTCAAACCCCACAACAGAATCAAGTAGCAGATCCTCTCAGCGGATACAATAAGATCATGACAAATTTCAATGATTTTTTCTACCTTAATATTTTAGACCCTGTGGCAAAAGGTTATAAAACAGTCGTGCCAACACCACTGAGGACAGGGATTTATAATGTTTTTAACAATTTACTCTTTCCTTTGCGATTTTTAAACAATACATTACAATTGAAATTTCATAACGCTTTTGATGAAACCCGACGTTTTCTCATCAACTCCACGTTAGGAGTCGCCGGATTGAGCGATGTAGCGACCAATAATTTTCATATCAAAGCGCATGATGAAGATTTTGGACAAACCCTTGGATACTATGGCGCAGGCAGTGGCTTTTATCTGGTATTACCGATATTGGGCCCATCAAACTTACGTGATACGTTTGGATTGGTCACCGATGTTCTCATCAATCCCTTGAATTATTTTGAAAATCGTGGATATAATATCTTTGACAATAGCACGCAGGCTTATGCAAGCGGTGCATTGGAGATGATAAACTATAGCTCTTTTCATGTTGGAGAGTACAAAAAATTAAAAAATGATGCTATTGAGTTGTATCCTTTTTTGAAAAACATCTATGAACAAAGACGCAAAAAACTGATAGAAGAATAGGAGTTTCATTTGAAAATATTTATTTTATGTTTATTAATAGTTGCCAATCTCTTTGCATTAGAGGAGAATCAAATTGAGCCTTTTATGAAGAGTAATATCAATGAAGCCATTCAGATTATCAAAAGTGGTAAAGATAACAATACGAGCAGAGAAGTCATCTCAGAGAAGATTTTCCGCCTTTTTGACAAAATTTTTGATTACAAATTGATGGCACGACTCTCACTTGGCAGTGGAACGTGGAGAAATCTCAATAGCGCACAACAAGAAGAATTCACCACAAAATTTACAACCCGCCTCAAAGCCTCTTACAAATCCAAACTTGACAAATATGACAACCAAAAGATCATCGTCGATGCAATTGATAAAATCAAACCAAATAGAATCCACCTCCTCACACAGATCAAAGGAGACAAAGAGAAGTTTGATGTAATCTATAAATTTTACAAAGCCGCTCATGATCAATGGTATATCTATGATGTCGATGTTCTCGGTGTCAGCATCATACAGACTTATCGCTCTCAGTTTTCAGATGAATTAAAAAAACAGAGTTTTAATGAACTATTAGCCAAACTCGCAGATATTAAAAATTAGATTTTTATGATTCGCTCTTTTTATAGTAATGTCATACTAAAATTCCCGAAAATCGTCCTGTTTTTATTGGCGATTTTTACAGTAGTCTTTGGATATTTTTCGACCAAACTGAGTATCGATGCTTCCGCTGACAGTCTTTTGTTGGACAATGATAAAGATCTCGCTTTTTATCGTGCTGTAAGTGAACGCTATTATATGCCAAATTTTTTAGTCATCACCTACACACCTAATTCCCCCCTACTCTCAAAGCGCTCTTTAGATACGTTGAAGCAAATGAGTGAAGATTTGAAAAAATTACCTGAGATTACTAGTGTTATTTCCATGCTCAATGTGCCGCTCCTACAAAGTCCACCCCGCCCACTCAAAGAGTTACTCGAAAAGATACCCACCTTGAGTGATAAAGACGTCAACAAAACCTTAGCAAAAAAAGAGTTTTTAACCAGTCCTATTTACAAGAATAATCTCCTCAGCAAGGATTTTAAAACGACCGCACTCCTCATCAATCTCAAGCCCGATATCAAATATGAGGATTTTATAAAAAAGCGTAATATTTTGCGTGCAAAAGGCGATAGTACCGCACTTGAAGAGCTCAATAAAAACTTTAAAAAATACAAAGATCTCCGCCGGAATATCGATCATGATACTATTGTCAACATTCGTCACATCATCGCAAAATATCAAAATCATGCCAAGATTTTTCTAGGCGGGGTCAATATGATTGCCAATGATATGATTCATTTTATTAAAAATGATTTGATGATTTATGGTAGCGTTTTATTATTGCTCTTAATCACCACGCTATTTATTATCTTTAAAGAAATCAAATTCGTCCTCATTCCCGTGTTTGTCTCCATCGTTTCTGTGGTATTTACAACAGGATTCCTTGGACTCTTTGGCTGGGATGTCACGGTGATATCTTCCAACTACATCTCACTGCAACTCATCATCACGATTTCCATCATCTTGCATTTAATCGTACGCTATCGTGAGCTTGCCAATGCCTATGATTGGTCTCAAAAAGAGTTGCTCCTAGAGACCGTCACCTCCAAAGCAAAGCCCTCTTTTTATGCTATCATCACAACCATTGCAGGATTTGGCTCTTTAATCTTAGCTGACCTTAAGCCAGTTATTAATCTCGGTTATATGATGAGTATTGGCGTGGCAACGTCACTCTTTATTGCCTTTATATTATTTCCTGCTGCGATGATGCTTTTCAAAAGAGATGCAAACGCAGCAGGCCAAAATAGTATAGGCTCTGGTATCACACATTTTTGCGCTGCTTTGGTTAAAAATCACGGCAACGCCATCTTGATATCCGCTGTGGTGATGACACTCTTGTCCCTCTATGGTGCGACGAAATTAAAAGTTGAGAATAGTTTCATCAACTATTTCAAACAAAGCACCCAAATTTACCAAAGCATGAAAGTCATCGATCAAAAATTAGGAGGTACCACTCCACTTGATTTGATTGTCAAATTCAAAACCGAGAAAAAGCCTGCACCTTCTGCGGATTCATTTGATGAATTTGAAAATGAATTTCGACAGAGTGAAAATCAAAATCAATACTGGTTTTCCCCCAATAAAATGGAAACCATTCGCAACATACAACACTATTTGGAATCATTGAAAGAAATCGGTAGTGTGCAATCATTTGGTACTGTTTTAGAAGTCGCTAAAAAACTCAACGATAACAAAAATCTTGATACCTTTGAATTGGCGGTACTTTACAAACAAATTCCTCAAAAATTTCGTGATATCATCCTCAATCCGTTTGTCAATATCCAAGACAATGAAGTGCGCTTTGCGATGCGAGTCATTGACTCAAATCCTGACTTACGTCGCGATGCATTTTTGAAAAAATTACAAAAAGAGCTCCCAAAAGTCATCGATAACAAAGAGATCAAATTTAGACTGACTAGTCTCATGGTATTGTATAACAATATGTTGCAATCTTTGTTTGAATCACAAATACTCACCCTCGGTGCGGTGGTCATCATCCTCTTTTTGATGTTTATCCTTTTGTTTCGCTCTATCAAAATATCAACGATTGCAATCATTTCCAATCTGATTCCTGTGAGTATTATCTTTGCTGTTATGGGATTTTCTAATATCCCATTGGATGTCATGACCATCACTATCGCTTCTATTAGTATTGGTATTGGGGTGGATGATACGATTCATTATATTTACCGGTTTAAAAAAGAGTATGCCAAAGATCATGATTATATCCAAGCGATGGAACGCTCCCACAATAGTATTGGTTTTGCGATGTTTTATACTTCGCTTGCCATTATTTTGGGATTTTCGATTTTGGTATTTTCCAATTTCATACCGACGATTTATTTTGGTTTATTGACGATTTTAGTGATGTTCTCAGCACTGCTTAGTGCCTTGTTGTTGCTTCCGAAGTTATTGATAAAATTTAAAGCGTTTAACTAGATTTTCTCTAGTTAATCGCCTCTTTAATCACTCGTGCCTTGGCACAAATCTTTTTAATTTTTTCACTGTGTGAGAGAGAATCATCGAGCAAGACTTTCACAAAAGCACTACCGACTATGACGCCATCAACACCTTTTGATTTTTCTTTTGCACTTTTTTCATCAACACCAAAACCGATATAAAGTGGCGTCTGGCTGGTGGCTTTGATTTCAGAGATGACACTACTGAGATCTTCTGCTGTACCTGAACCGGTAATACCCGCATACGCGACTAGATAGATAAATCCTTGACTCTTTTCGATGATTTTTGCAATCCGTGCTTTTCCATCTGTGGGAGCGACAAAATTGACAAGAGAGAGTTGGTGTTGTTGAAAAATCGGTTGATATACACGGGATTCTTCATGAGGTAAATCTGGGATGATAAAACCCTTTACACCTAAATCTCGTGCTATTTGGGAGATATTTTGTACTCCTTGCGCATAGAATGAGTTAAAATACCCCATCCAAAACGTCTCCATTTTGGGCGCAATTTCTTGCGTCATGTCATAGAGTTTCTTCATCTTGAAACCCTGTTGTAACGATCTTAGATTGGCTTCTTCGATAACCGGGCCATCGGCCACAGGGTCAGAAAAGGCAATTCCGAGTTCCAGTATATCGACACCTGCTTCTTGCAAAGAGAGCGCCAAATCAGTTGTAAAATTCGGATCAGGATATCCGGCTGTGATATAGGCTATGAGTTTTTTCATGATACTTCCAATGTTAAGGGCACTTTAATAATAAGTGGATTAAACAGGCTAAAATATTCTGCATCGTGTTCGACATCTTTTCGGTAAATATTAAATTGATCACTCACAAGCAACAACCAATCGACAAATGCTTCACTTGCTGGCCCCTTTAAAACACGTGCTTCTTCTGTGACATCTTCGCACAATGAAGCGAGTTTGACAATCGGGTCAAGCTTCAGAAAACTCCCTGCTGATTTTAAGTTGTGAAATATCCGAAATAATTCTTTGATGTTGTCTTCATAATATTCTGATTTTGAGAGATTAATAATCAAGGGTTCCATATTTTCGCACATGATAGAATAGTGATTGATAAAATCATCGACAATATCAATATCAAAATCCAATTCCAACTGCGAATACAAACCCATAAAACTCCCTCAAAATGTTACAAATACTTATTTTAAGCTGTTAGTTAAGTACAATTGTACCATTTTTTTGATAAAATAATATAAAAACCGTTAGGTGATTATATATGAAAACCATAACATCCATAAAAGCATCAAAGTCCCAAACTCCCCTTGTCATGATTACAGCATATGATGCACTTTTTGCTTCAATATTTGATAAAAAAGTCGACATGATTTTAGTCGGAGATAGTTTAAATATGAGCTTCAACAAAGCAGCCGATACCCTCAGCGCTACGATGGATATCATGATCTATCATACCAAAGCAGTCTGTGCGGGGGCCAAAGATACCTTTATCATCTGCGATATGCCTTTTGGTACGTATACCGATGCTAAAACTGCGCTAAAAAATGCTTCCCGTGTCTATCAAGAGAGTGGTGCTCATGCTGTGAAAATCGAAGGAGGCAAAGAGCGTGCCGCCATCATCAAAGCCCTCACGGATAACTCAATCGCTGTTATGGGGCATATTGGATTGATGCCACAATTTGTTAGAAGCGAGGGAGGCTATAAAGTCAAAGGGCGCAAAGAAGAGGAAATCAAAAAACTCATAGAAGATGCCAAAGCCGTAGAAGAAGCCGGTGCCTTTTGCCTCGTCATTGAGGGGGTTATCGCCTCTGTTGCTGAAGAAATCAGTCGTAGTATCACGATTCCGACTATTGGCATAGGTGCGGGTTCTGGTACCGATGGCCAAGTGTTAGTATGGAGTGATGCTTTTGGTTTTTTCAATGAATTTCAACCCAAATTTGTCAAACGCTATCTTGATGGACATCGCCTCATCGAAGAAGCGCTTGATGCTTATGTCCAAGAGGTCAAAACCCGAAAATTCCCAGCAGAAGAGCATACATACTAATGGAACGCATTGTAGAGATTGACAAAATATCATTTGAAAATGAATACGAAAAATCACTCAGACCTACATCGTGGGAAGGCTATATCGGTCAAGAGCAAATCAAGAGAAATTTGAAGGTGTTTATCAAAGCTTCCAAACAACGAGAAGAGTGTCTTGATCATGTATTGTTTTTCGGACCTCCGGGCTTGGGTAAAACCACATTAGCCTACATCATATCCAACGAAATGGAGACCAATATTAAGATGGTGGCTGCACCGATGATTGATAAAAGTGGCGATTTAGCCGCTATTCTTACCAATCTTGAAGAGGGCGATATCCTCTTTATTGATGAAATTCATAGACTTTCTCCTGCTATTGAGGAGATTCTCTATTCGGCTATGGAAGATTTTCGATTGGATATTATCATCGGCAGTGGACCAGCCGCACAAACAATCAAAATCGACCTACCAAAGTTCACGCTAATCGGAGCGACCACCCGTGCAGGGATGATTAGCTCCCCGCTTCGAGATCGTTTTGGAATGCATTTTAGACTGCAATTTTATGACAAAATAGAACTCTCTCAAATCATCACCAAAGCCTCCCATCATCTGGGTAAAGAGTGCCTCAAAGAGGGTGCGCTTGAAATTGCTAGAAGATCAAGAGGGACACCAAGAATCGCATTGAGACTTTTAAAAAGAGTACGAGATTTTGCCGATGTAGAACACGAAGAGACCATCAGCAAAGAACGCACCGATTATGCGCTCAGTGAACTGGGTGTCAATGAGCTGGGTTTTGATGAACTGGATATCAAATTTTTGAAACTCTTAGTGGAATCCAGAGGTAAAGCACTCGGTCTTAGCACCATAGCGGCTGCTTTGAGCGAAGATGAGGGGACAATCGAAGATGTGATTGAGCCTTATTTGTTAGCCAATGGCTACATGCAACGCACCGCAAAAGGAAGAATCGCAAGTAGAAAGTGTTACGAACTTTTTAAACTCACGCCCCTAGAATCAGATGGGCTCTTTGGAGAAACCTTACTATGAATTTACAAAGATTGTTTTTGATTGGTATTTTTTTGGCTGTTCTTTATTGGATATTGCGACTCTATCAGCCCTTTTTGGTGGTGATTACCGTCGCATCTCTACTCTCCATCGCAACGTATAGAATCAACACGTATATCAACAAATACGTTCATCACCAAGTTTTATCTGCCACCATCTCGACAATTTTTTTATTTTTGTTATTTTTCGCTCCGATTATCTATATCATTACATCAGCGGGCGAAGTCATTAATAACTTTAATCCTAAAATCGTAGATAGCACCATCGCTTATATTCAAAATCTCCACTACACGCTGCCTAAAAGTTTGATGTTTTTGAAAACCAGTATTGATGAATTTATCAACAACATTGATTTGGCCAATATTACTAAAAACATGATTTCTTATTTAGGACTTATTGGGAAAAATAGTGCCAATTTCTTAAAAGATATGCTCTTGATTTTGGTGTTTTATTTCTTTGTGACCTTACGCTCTTATGAACTGGGCAACTATTTCAAAACCCTGCTTCCGATGAAAGAAGAAGAGATTGATTTGGTATTTGGTGAAGTTTCCAACGTCATGAGTGTCGTCTTTTATTCTATTTTAGCAACAGCTATTTTTGAAGGTATTTTGTTTGCGATTATCGGTGTCATCTTTGGATACAATGGATTGTTACTCGGTATTTTCTACGGCTTTGCCTCTTTGATTCCTATCGTCGGGGGCGCCTTGATGTGGGTTCCTTTG
Organism: Sulfurospirillum sp. 1612; assembly: GCF_036556685.1. Lineage (NCBI taxonomy): Bacteria > Pseudomonadati > Campylobacterota > Epsilonproteobacteria > Campylobacterales > Sulfurospirillaceae > Sulfurospirillum > Sulfurospirillum sp. 1612. The sequence goes on along the minus strand of NZ_CP140614.1, from coordinate 615,740 downwards.
AGTGCCTATGAATTTGCCAATGGCAACTATCTCGCAGGTTTTAGTATCGCCATATACTCTATCATCGTGATTTCTATCGTCGCCGATACCTTTATCAAGCCGCTCATTATCAAATTTATCAATGAAAAGCTCTCCACCGTCAAAGCCAATATTAACGAGTTATTAGTCTTTTTTGCAATCCTCGCAGGGCTTACCACGTTTGGGTTTTGGGGTATGATTTTAGGACCTGCTATTACCACACTTTTTATCTCTTTGATGACGATGTTTAAAACCATCAAAGAAAAGGGCTTAGATATTTAGAGCTCTTCTCGACATTGATTGAGTCGCTCGATGATCTTTTCATGTCGATTCTTGCGACTGTTGATAAAGTCTATCTTTTGATTTTTAATCTCTTCAAAACGATGAGAGAGTCGCTCATACTCTTGACTCAAAAAGGTACGATTTGAGCTCATGAGATTTTTCAATTCATACATATAAAAACTCTCTGAAAGTTTTTGTTTAATCTCGTCCAAATTTGGATTATAGAGTGAAAAACGCGTCGGATTGGATTCATAAAGCAGGGCAAAACTCTCTATTTTATTATTCAAAAATGAGATACAGGCCTCGGTGGCATTTTGATAATTAAACTTGATAGCACTGCGTATATGTGTGAAGTTTGAGCTAACATGAGAAGCTGAGTCAAGCACTTCATCATGATAGGGTTTCAAAATATGTTCATACACCCGTGCGGCAAATTTCCTCATATTGGCAAACTCAATATCAGAATGTACCTCTTCTTTCTTTCGGATGATACTATATGAGCTGTGCCATCTAAAAATTTGCTCTTCAAAATCCTGATAGACTTCTTGGTTTCGTTTATTAACCTTTTCTTCTATCGCCACTATATCTCGCACGTATCTTTTGAATTTTTTCCCGACCAAATCATCATCATAAAAGAGTGTTTTATATGCCGAATCTGCATTGATTTTTTTGTATTTGTATTCGATTTTTTTATAATACTCTTCTTGTTTTAAAAAGCCTTTTTTCTCTTTCGCAAATCGCACACGAGTTTGTTCCTCAACATGGGCATAAATCTCTCCGGCGATGGTTTCGATAATTTGTTCTATCTCTCGATATGCTTTTAGCAACTCTTGTGCAAAAATATTTTTGGCCTTGCTAAATTCTACTTTGATTTCGGCATCAAATTGCTCGATTTTGGCGATAAGTTCGTCATAAATATCCAAGAACAATTCATACTGTTGGGTCACTTTTTGACAAATATTTTTCAACTCTTTTTTGATGGCAAACTCTTTGGATTCAATCGCCTTGGGTTGGATTTCATTTTTAATAAAATCGATAACATTTTGGATATTTGATTCTTGTGATAATTTGATATTTTCACGCAAATCCATCGCCCTGATACCACTTAACTTTTCCTCATACCGGCGATAAGCATCTTCTAAAAATTCCAAAGAAGAGGCTTGCATATTCTCATGCAGTTTTGTGTCAATGGAAGCCAAAAATTCTTCGAGCGCTTCCTCCATCAGAGCATTTTTATCATGACTTCTTGAAGCCAGAGCTTGTTTTGCAGAAATCGGAACGACTTGGCTAAAAAATTGCTGAAATGTCTCTTGGACATAGGCCACGCTTTGGGCGACTTCTTGAGGTGAAAATTTATCTTTTTGATTTAACACACACAAAGATTTATTTTTGTATTTGGAGAGGTACTGTTCCAAAATAGCCGCTTCACTCATTTTACCCGCATTATCAATCAAAGTCAGCCAAATGATACCATCGACTTCTTTGAGCACCTTGATCGTCGTTTGTGTGTCAGCATTGGCGCCGGAATTGAGTCCTGGTGTATCCACAAATACAATATCTTTGAGCATGTTCAAAGGCGAATAGAGTATCAAATAATCGATATCTTCTACACCAATGCGTTGATCTGTAAAGCGATGGATACTATCAATATCATGATACTCATCTCGTCCATCTTTGTATTTTACTCGAATCCGCAACTCTTCGCCATAGCGAATATAATTGACTTTTGAGGTTACCGGAGTGATACCGGTGGGCAAAACACTTTTGGCAAGCAAGGCATTGAGAAAGGTTGATTTACCACTGGAAAATTGCCCCGTAATCGCCACTTTCATAGGCTCTTTTACTCTGATTTTCAATTTGTCCAATGCCTGTTTCATCTGCACAGAAGGAGAGAGTGTATCATCAAGCAAGAGATAACTCACCTTTTTTAATAACCCAAGCAAGGAGGCATCAAAGACCGGTTTTTCACTTAGAAACTCTGTTTTGTATGTGGTTATAAATTGATTGAAAATACTCATCTCACCCTCTCACGCAAACGTAATAAATCTTTTTTAATGGTTCCCAATACATCAAGTCGGCTCTCTAGGGCTTCGGTTTTTTGTGCTTTTTCAGCAGAAGAGCGCGCGATTAATTGTTGGCTTTCTTGAATAATTTTATCTTTCATATTGATCTGATTTTTAATCACATCGACCCGATTGGTAGCTACGATTACAAAATGTTCTAATAACTCATGATTGAGATCCATCAAGCGGTCATCTAATGAGATTTGAATCGTTTCAAATGCCTCTTTCAATAAAGCATCAAGCGCCAAATCCAATGCTTCTAGATTTTTGTTAGCGTATTTTTTGATAGCCGTATTGATAGCACTAAGCAAGGCATCACTGTTTTGAAAAATCATAAATTGTTTCAGATATTTATCAAAAAAGTCTTGTGAATCAAAAGCGTCATTTTGGATATTATCATGATCCTCAATACCTGAAAAACTCTCTTTAAGATGTTCATAAGATACTTGCATCTTCTTTTGAAATTCAAAACGATAATCTCGTGCTAAATCAACCAATCCATCTTTGATACCCGTTTGCACAAAGTACTCTATTCGCTCATTTTTTGGAAGTTTTTTATTTTTTCGCAACTCATAAGAGACATCATCAACCACCCGTCTTTTGATGATATTTTTCAAATTCCATAGGGCATCATGAGAGAATTGCTCAAGCGTTTTAAAATACAATTTAAGCTCAATTTGACTCTCTTTTATCGTAGTTTCAATCTGTTCTAATATAGATAAATGCTCTGCCTTTTGCTTTTGATAGGCATCAAATTCTTCTTGAATTTCCTCTTTGGATTTGCCTAAGAGTTCAATCTCTTCGCGGAAATTTTTCTCACTTTGCGCAAGAACAGCTAAAATCTCAATCAAATTGCTATCGATAACAAGACTGGCTTTGGCACTCTCTTGTGAAAAGAGAACTTTTGTCAAATAGGCCTCAATCTGACCTAAGCCTGTTTTCTCTAAATCATAACCTTTTTCTAGCGCAATATCAGCCTTTCCTTGTTTATGGAAAAGCGCCATCTTGGCCGATATTGGTATAAAATCTATCTTGTCTAAAATCAATTGCAATTTTGCTGATTTATTTTGTGCTTCCAATCGCTCTTTGATGCCTCTTTTTGTATACGCCACCACCTCTTTGAGTTCTGCTTCACTCACCGTATCAATGCGTGTGATGACAATCAAAAGTCGCGCAACATTTTGATACACAATCGAATCAATGATAAAATCGACATCTTTCTTGGTTGCAGATTGGTTCACATTCATCAGATGAATCATCAAATCACAATCAAGCGTATATTGCAGCGTAATCTCTTCTCTTTGGATAATCGGGTCATCTAAACCCGGTGTATCGACAATCTCTACGCCATCTTTTAAAAATTCCAAATCACTATAAAGGTCCACACTTTTGACAAGATTGCACTTTTTCTTTGACGCTTTTGCCGAGGTATAAAAATGCAAATCTTCGATTTTTATCTCTTCGGTTTTTCCACTCTTGGTGATGTAATCATCCAGTTTATCACCAAATGCCTCTTGCGTTTCTTGCACGAATTTTTTAATGCTAGGCGAGTCATCGGCTGATTCTACAATTTTCTCAAATTCGTGTTGATTCCAATAATAAACCTTTGCGTGTCGTCTCTTGTCATATTTTAAAATGGTGAGATTCGCCGTCTCTGGGACGACCGATGTCCCAAGAATCTCTTCTCCTAAGAGAGCATTTAACATGGTAGATTTTCCAGCATTCATCACGCCGGTGATACCGATGGAGAGTTTTTCATCTTTTAATTTTTGCTGACACAAATCCAATCGATTGATAAAATATTCATCTTGCATACAAATTTTGAGATTTTCGATACCGGTGTTTAAAATATTGAGCGCATTTTTATAAAATAGGTCATCTTTTTGTGCTGTTTTAATCGCGAGGGTTTCAACCTTGCGTTTTTTCTCTTTGATAAGTGAAAAGAGTCCAATCAATCGACGACTAATATAATAGGAGATAATGCCCTCTTTTCTCAATATTTCAAAGCGTGATTTGATTTGCTGGTTCAATTCCAAATTGCCCTGTTCTTCTACAAATTTCAATGTCTGTTTTTGAGCTTTTAAAATCAGGTTTTGATTCACCTCTTGGTTGGCAAACATACCACCGAACAAAGAAGAAAAGGTATCAATTTGTGTGATTTTGTCGATGTTGTCATGATTGATAATAAATAAAATCACACAACTATCACAAAAATCTTCATAGTGATTTTGATAGGTCACTGCTATTTTGTTTTGTAATGTTTCTGCCAAGTCTTCAATGGCATCACTTTCTTCATTCCATGCCAAGAGAAAAAAATCATTTAATATATACACGCGTACCGTTCCCACAGAGATTATTCACGCTGATTTTCAAAATATTGTATTTGAAATTCGAGATCATGATGATAGTATTATATCAAGAAAAGTTATGTAATAGGAATATTTTAAATATTAAAACGAAAATTTAAGAGAGCCATCAAAGAGGTGACTCTCTTATACTTGATTAACGTAGGGCGACGAGTTTTCGTCTCATATAAGCGATTTTGCTTTGTAGTGGCAAATGTTTTGGACAATTATCTTCGCAGGCGAGTAAACTCATACATCCAAAGATACCATTATCATCACCCACTAACTCATAAAAATCTTCATCAGTACGTTCATCATGAGGGTCCATTCTAAATCGTGCAACACGGTTTAAGCCAACCGCTCCGACGAAATCAGGTCTCATGAGTTTTGTACCACAAGCAGCAACACAAATACCACACTCAACACAACGGTCAAGTTCAAAGGTGTCTTCTGCCACTTGAGGTTCGATTGGTTTTTCCAATTTTGAAAAATCAGGTTCTTCGCTTGAATGTACCCAGCTTTCCACTCGCTTGCTCATACCATCCATCCACTCACCGGTATTGACAGATAAATCTTTGATGAGTCTAAATGCCGGCATTGGCATGAGTTGAATCACGCCACTTTCATAATCTTTAGTCAGAGTACGACATGCCAGTTTTGGAGTACCATTGACCATCATACCGCAACTTCCGCAAATACCCGCACGACATACAAAGTCAAAGGAGAGATCCGCATCAAGTGTCTCACGAATCTTACTCAAGGCAATAAACAGGGTCATCCCATCAGTTTCTTCTAATTTATACTCCGCGAAATGAGCTTTTGATACCTTTGAATTTGGATTATACTTTAGTGCTTTTATCGTTATTTCTCTTCCCATTTTAATCTCCAAATCTTTCATTTTTAGCTTTATAATGTGGTTGCAATTCAAAATGCATCAAAGCTTCTTGAATCTCATATCTGTCTTTTCCAGCCGCTTCCATCTCTTCTTTGATTTTATCCACTTCTTCTTGTCGTTTGAGGCTTAGTGGATTTTCAATAATCATCCCTTTAGCACCATACCCTCTAAACGCTGGTGGCATTTCCATCTTCATGATATCCAACTCTTCATATTCGATTGTTGGTAGGTCAGCGCCCTCTTTCCAAGAAGTCAATGTTCGTTTCAGCCAGTTAGCATCATCTCTTTTGAGATAATCTTCTCTATAATGTGCCCCTCGACTCTCTGTTCGCTCACGGGCACCCAGTGCAACACACAATGCGATTTTGAGCATTTTAGGAACGCGGTAAGCTTCTTCAAGCTCAGGATTAGCACTGAGAGTTTTTGATTTTACCGTAATGTTATTGGCCTCACGATATAACTCTTGCAACTCTTTGACAGCAAGATCAAGTGTTTCACCATCTCTAAAAATAGCCACTTTTTCCCACATGATGTCTTTCATCTTATTTTTAATTTCATAGATGTTGTATTTACCCTCTTTTTCTAAAAGAGAATTCAAATAATTCTGTTCTTTTTCCAATGCATCTTCAACCACTTTTGTGCTAATATCAATCTCAGTATCGGCACAATAATCAGCAAAATAATCTCCGACAATCATACCACTGACAACGGTCTCAGCCACAGAGTTTCCACCGAGTCTATTAAATCCATGCATATCCCAACATGCCGCTTCACCACAAGAGAATAGTCCCTTCAATGTAGGAGATTCACCGGTCGGTTTTGTTTTGATACCACCCATAGAGTAGTGTTGCATCGGAAGCACCGGTGCCCAACCTTTTGGACCTTCATCTGCTGGGTCAATACCATTAAATATTTTACAGATTTCTTGAACATCCCTTAGGTTTTTCTCGATATGTTCTCTTCCTAAAATCGAGATATCCAACCAAAGATGATCGCCATAAGGAGAGTGAACACCTTTACCATTTCGGATGTGTTCCATCATACGACGACTCACAACGTCACGGCTCGCTAATTCTTTTTTCTCAGGTTCGTAATCTGGCATAAATCGGTGTCCATCGACATCTCGTAAAATTCCACCATCCCCACGACATCCTTCTGTCAAAAGAATCCCTGAAGGTACGATTGGAGTCGGATGAAATTGTACCGCTTCCATATTACCCAATCTTGCGATACCCGTTTCAAGCGCAATCGCCGCGCCAATTCCTTCACAAATAACCGCATTGGTAGTTTGTTTGTAAATTCTACCATATCCACCAGTAGCAATGAGAGTACCTTTGGCAACATACGCACTCAATTCACCGGTAATCAAATCACGCACAATAGCACCATAACATTGGTCATTATCCACGATCAAAGCGATGGCTTCTTTTCTATCTTCAATATTAACATCGCGTTTTAATGCCTCATTCGCCACACCGTACAACATGGTATGTCCGGTTGCATCTGAAGTAAAACAGGTTCTCCATTTTTTCGTACCACCAAAGTCACGAGACTGAATATAACCATGTGTCTCATCATCTTCGACGATGGTTGTGCGTTGTGCATTGATAACCGCTTCTCTAGGACCTTTTGAAATACGACTCCACGGCACACCCCAACCAGCAAGTTGACGGATTGCTTTTGGTGCTGTGGTCACAAACATTCGTGCGACTTCTTGATCACATCCCCAGTCACTTCCCTTTACGGTATCTGCAAAATGGACATCTTCATTATCACCACGTCCCATTTTTGAATTTCCAAGACTCGCTTGCATACCGCCTTGTGCCGCTGCTGAGTGCGATCTTTTAACCGGAACTAAACTTAAAACTGTAGTACTTAACCCTTTTGTTTGCGCTTCAACAGCCGCTCGTAAACCTGCAAGACCGCCACCGATAACTAGTGCATCACAATATTTTATGTTCATCTTTTATGCCCCAATCTTGATATTATTTTGTGTCATGTTTATTTGTGCGACAGGGTGATACCTCTGGCCAACTTGGTCTCTGTGTTCGTAACCTATTTTCATATAAGCTGCCAACGTTGCAAGCCCTAGCACTAAAAAGAATATCGTGATGGCCCATTTGAATTTTTTAAGTTTTGCCCGTGTTGCTTTTGCATCCGTGCCTTCGAACCAACCCCATTTGACAGATAACCTATAAAGTCCGATACTTCCATGAAACTCAACGGCTAAAAGAAGTAATAGATAAATTGGCCACATCCAACCACTCACCATTCTATCGGCTGAACCGTATGGCCCGATAGTTTCTGGTCGTGTCAACATCAAAAATACATGAGCAGATGCCAAAAAGAACATCGCAAAACCTGTAAATGCTTGGATGAACCACAATGTGGTATCTTCGTGTTTCATCATCTTCATGTGCGTTCTATAGACTTGATATTGTCTAAAGTTTGCAGGGAATTTTCGCATCCCAAGTCCCGCATGAATCACAATGATCAAGATGACAATAGCCACGATCACGGAAACAATAAAGGGATTGCCGCCTTTTATAAAAAAAGAACCTTCAAACATTTTAGTCACGGTGTACATAAAATCTTTGCTTACTAAAATGGAAGAGACAAAGAACATATGCCCCCACATAAAAAGAGCTAGAAACAATCCCGTTGCACTTTGCAAATAGTCAAGTTTCGCTGGTATTCTACTCTTTCTACCCTCCACACTTTTACCCAAAAAGCCTTCGATAAGGTCACTCACGCTTAATCCTTTTGATGAATTTATTATTATGTTACAACTTTTTTTATTAAACCGAAATTATGTCATTTTATAACACAACTGTTTAATAAAAAAATAAATTATGATAAAAAAGAAAGGAGTTTTTAATCAAAAAGGTAAAGTATATTTATGTTTTTTTTGCTTTTTGTGCGAGATAAACATATAAAACGAGTGATATCAATGCCATCATGATAGACAATACTTGCCCCATACTCATCCAGCCTTCTAACACAAAACCTAGCTGTACATCGGGTTGGCGAAAGAATTCGGCGATAAATCTAGCAAGAGAATAGAGCATTCCATAAAGGGCAATCAGCTCTCCATCAAAATGTTTTTTCTTTCTATAAAAGTAGAAAAAAACAAAGATTAAAAATCCCTCCAACACTGCTTCATAAAGCTGAGATGGATGTCTTAACGTGCCATCAACATAAATTCCCCATGGCACATCGGTCTCTCTACCCACCAATCCTTTATTTAAAAAATTGCCGATTCTTCCAAATATATAACCAAAAGGAACACTAATAGCCACTAAATCCAATAAAATCAAAGTTTTAATTTTATGTCTTTTGCCAAAAAGCCACGTCGCCAACAAAAATCCTACAATGGCGCCATGATAACTCATCCCGCTAATTCCAACAAACGTGCCATCTAAAAATGGATTAAAAATTTGCCATGGGTGCGTCACATAATAAGTAGTACGAGGATCATAAAAGAGGATATAGCCCAATCTTGCACCGAGGATGACACCGATTTCCACCCAAATAAAATAATTATCCAGCGTTTTATCATCGATGCCCATCTTATCTTTTTTGACAAAATACTTCGCCGCACCAAGGGCGGTGAGCAGTGCTAAAACATACATGATGCCATACCAATGTACGCCAACACTGCCGATTGAAAATGCTATGGGATCAAGGTGAGCATAAATGTGATTCCAATAGGTCATAATCTTCCTTTACACAAGCGTTTTCATCCCATCGCACCGCGATATTGATGAATTTTTAAAACGCTTCATCCCTTTTGAGTTCTAAGCGTTCCTCTTCTGCTACTTTTAGATTAGGGGCTTTGGCATGTTTAAACAAAACAAAGACAATAATAGCAAAAACAATCAGCATTAACACCGTGAAGATAACCGGTACTGATTTTAGCACGACATAGGTCACAATCAAAATGGATAATAGTGTAGGAAACTCATTATAAGCACGAAAGAATTTTCCACTTTTTGTACACGTATCTAGCAATAATTGCTTGCGGTAGTGATTCATAGAGAGGTCATATCCAATCAAAGCAATAACTGCTATAATCTTAGCATACACCCACATGCCACTTTCAAAAAGTGCCGGATTGAGGACAAACATCGTCACCCCACTGAGCACTGTCGCAATCATCGCTGGAGCATCGATGTATTTGTAGAGTTTGTATTCTTGGATTTCTACTACTTTTTTAAAATCCGGCTTATCTAAATGTTCCTCATGATAAACAAAAAGTCTCGGAAGATAAAACAGTCCCGCCATCCATGACATAAAAGACATAATATGAAAGATTAAGATATATTGGTAGTATTCCATCTATTGTTCCTTTAACGCTTGCGCGATGAGTTCTATTGGATTTTTGAATGTCACATTATTGACATCAGATAAATACATCGAGTTGCTGATTTGCATCCGACAGGCACTGCACTCAGCACTCACATAAGTGGCCTCTGTCTCTTTTATCATCGCCGCCTTTGGTAATCCCGCAGCTTTTGCTAAATGATATTTTTCAGTTTGCATCGTAACGCCGCCAAAACCGCAACAGCGATTGGGGTCACTCATCTCTCTCATCTCATAATTTTGAGCAAGAAGATGGCGTGGTTCTTGGAAGATGCCTTGCATTTTTCTAGCATGACAAGGATCATGATAGGTGACAGAGAATTTTTGTTTGGCTTTTTTTGATAACACTTCAGCCAAGTTTGTTTTCTTTTCTAAATATTCACTGGCCATATAAATATGCGGCTTAATGCGCTCTGCTCGTGCTTTCCATTCGGGTTGATCATGAAAAAAGTGTGCATAGTCTTCTTTGATCATCGCACTACAAGTTGCTTCAGGGATGATAATGGCATCTAAATCATCCATAAACCCTTCGATATACTCGATATTAAATTTAGCCAGTTTATCCACACTGTCAAAATCACCAGTAAAATAAGAAGGGGCACCACAACATTTTTGTTGTTTAATCAAATACGCATCAATTTCGAGTACTTTTAAAATCTCTAAAAGGGCCTTACCGATATCGGTGTACATGTAATTGGCCAGACATCCGATAAAAATACCTACTTTGCCTTTGCCTCCGTTTTTGATGACATCAGGATGAGAGTTTAAAAAGCTTTTGCGCTTCAAACTTGGTACCATTCTATCCATCTTGATAATCGGAAATTTTCGTGTCACCATAGCACTTTGAGATTCTACTTTTTTGAAACCGCATGTTTGAAACATAAAACCAAATTTGGCAGCTATGTCCATAATTTTTCTATTACGAAGTAGGAAAAAAGCCAGTCGCTTGTACCATGCCAAGCCATATTTTTTGCGGATATCATTTCTCACTTGTTCAATCACCATATCTACCGGTAAATCATTCGGACAAATATCTACACAATTGGTACATAAAAAACAGCTTTCAAAGATATCTTTGGCATTTTTATCGAGTTCTAAATCACCCCTTTGATAGGCGCCTAAGAGATCTAAAAAACCACGGGGAGAGGTGACCTCATCCATATTGACATTATGAATGGTACACGTGGGGATGCATTTACCGCATTTGATGCAGTCATCAGTAGTCGTTTTAAATTCAAACATCATACCGTCTTTGAAAAACGTCGTTTTGATTCAGGTATTTTTTTGAGATAGGCATCAAATGGCATCACAATATTTCGGATTAGTAGTGTTCCGGTGGTATTGACCGTGATTTTTTTCTTCTTTTTGTGAATGTCGACCAATCCTTCTTCAACAAAAGGGGATAATTCATCGATAGCATCTTGAAAATAATCAAAGAAATCGACACCAAACTCTTTTTCGATTTTTGCGATATCAAGTTTGAAGTTGCTCATCATCTCCATGATGACGGCTTTTCTCAGCACATCATCGTCACTCAATATTAATCCCCTATGAACGGGTAATTGACCCGCATCAATCGCATTTTCATAAAGACTCATATCTTTGTAGTTTTGAACATAATGATGAACCCCTTCGCCGATACTTGTGAGTCCGATACCCACTAAATCAGCACCACCTTTTGTGGTATACCCTTGGAAATTACGGTGTAATTCACCTTTGTCAATCGCCAAGAAAAGTTCATCTTCAGGTTTAGCAAAATGATCCATCCCAATCATACGTAATCCATTTGAACTGAGATAATCAATCGTATATTTCAAAATAGCCAGTTTCTCACTGGGAGTCGGAAGTGTGGTTTCATCGATTTTTCTCATGGTCTTTTTCATCCATGGCACATGCGCATAATTAAACACAGCAAAACGGTCGGTGTTCAGTTTGAGTGACAATTCCAAAGTCTTTTTAAAGGTTTCCAACGTTTGATACGGCAACCCATAAATGAGATCCATATTCACTGATTTTATTCCCGCAGCACGTGCCATTTTTACCGCGTTGTCTGTCACTTCAAAAGGTTGGATTCGGTGCACGGCTTTTTGTACTGATTCATTGAAATCTTGTACTCCAAAACTCACACGATTAAATCCACCCGCTACTAAAACGCTCACCTGTTCTTGCGTCAAAAATCGCGGGTCAATCTCACAACTTATCTCTGCATCCTTAGCAAAATTAGGGAAATGTTTTCGGATTAATGCAATAATGCGCTCTAACTGTTCTGCACTGAAAAACGTCGGCGTCCCTCCACCAAAATGCATTTGGATTACTTCTCTGTTGGTATCGAGATGACCAGAGAGTATCGCTAACTCTTTTTCGAGATACCCGATATAGCGCTCTTTTTTATCTTCTTTGCTCGTAAAGACCACGTTGCATCCACAAAAATAACAAGCACTCCTACAAAAAGGAAGATGAAAATATAGTGAAAGCTTTCTCTTTTTATCTTGATTCTCTAAAATTTTCACATAACTCTCAGCATTAAAACTTTCATTAAACTCAGGTGCCGTCGGATAACTCGTATAGCGAGGTCCGGGCTTGGAATACTTGGAAAACATTTCAAAATCTATCATTTTATATAAACCTTATTATCAGTTAGTTATGCATTGGTGGACATATCTTGTCCCATGAATAAATCTTTGAGATTCAAGAACAAATTCGGATGCTCTCGTTTGATCTTTCGTAGCAATTTTTCCAAATCAATATTTAGACTCTTTGCTTTGCTATTTTTAATCGCCATTTTTTTAATCTCATCCATCGCCACAGTCCAAACATCTTGAAAATCAATCGGAACATGTTGCAAAATCGTCTTTTCCAGTTTCAAATCAAAATTGTCTTGTTGTAATTGCTTAAAATTATCAATCAGTTTATGAATCGAATCGATAGAGATCATCGTATGTAATTTTTGGTCTTCGTCGATGATAAACCACGGCTCTTTTCCATCCCAACTGCCACTTTTAAGACTCAATGTCTTGACACTGGGATCATCAGTCTTTGCAATCTCTATCACCGTTTCATATTTTCTATTTTTATCGCCAATATACTCTTCTATATCTTCTATCTTATCAAATATATTTACTTGTTGTTTCATATTAATATCTCCTTTTTGTTGAACAAGTCCAACAAAAATTCCTCTCACTAAAGCTTCGACCTTGTCGAGAGTTATTTGATTTATCTCCTTTTTGTTGAACAAATCCAACAAAATTCCTCGAACTCGTGCTTCGACCTTGTCGAGAGTTATTTGATTTATCTCCTTTTTGCTGAATCAAGTCCAACAAAAATTCCTCGAACTCGTGCTTCGACCTTGTCGAGAGTTATTTGATCTATCTCCTTTTTGCTGAATCAAATCCAACAAAATTCCTCGAACTTGTGCTTCGACCTTATCGAGAGATTTTCTTTATTACTATATTTTTAGTATAGTATATTTATCGCTCTTTGTCTAGCCAAACCATTAAACCTTTTTGAGCATGCAGTCGGTTTTCTGCTTCATCAAAAATCACATCTGCGTATTTTTCAAATACCTCTTCACTGACTTCATATCCTCGATACGCCGGCAAACAATGCAAAAATATCGCATCATCTTTGGCTAAAGACATCAAATCCATATCCACGATAAAGCCTTTGAAATCTCGCATTTTTTTCTCTTTTTCCGACTCTTGCCCCATCGACACCCATGTATCTGTTGTCACGATATCGGCACCTTTGACTGCTTCTTTTGGATCTAGATGATAGCTCACTTTACCGCCGCTTTTCGCACACAATTCTTTGGCATCATTTTTAATCTCTTCGAGAGGTTCATACCCCTTTGGTGTGGCGATTCTGAGTTCAAATCCCAATTTACCAGCTAACATCATCCATGAGTGTGTCATGTTATTACCATCACCGACATAAGCGACGATTGGATTTTTGTCTTTACCATATTCAATCATCGTCAAATAATCAGCTAAAAGTTGTACGGGATGGTATTTATCGGTCAATCCATTGATGATGGGCACTTTGGAATAGGCCGCAAATTCATCCAAAATCTTTTGCGAATAGGTGCGTATCATCACCATATCAACCATACGGCTAATGACGCGAGCGGAGTCTTTCATCGGCTCTCCTCGACCAAGTTGTAAGTCATTTGAGGATAAAAATAGACCTTGTCCTCCGAGTTGGTGAATGCCGACTTCAAAACTTACCCGTGTTCGTGTGCTGCTTTTTTCAAAAAGCATCCCAAGGGATTGGTGTTGAAGATAAGGGATATAATTTTTCACTTTGGCTTCGCGTTTGATTTTGATGCCAAGCTCCATAATCTCTAGTATCTCTTCTTTTGTAAAATCATATAATGATAGAAAATGTCTCATGAGTCTTTCCTCCCTAAAATTGCTGCAACTTCTTTAGCATGATAACTAATAATAATATCGGCTCCCGCACGTTTGAAAGCTAGCATCGTCTCCATCATGACACGTTCGTAATCAATCACACCGGCTTTTGCGGCAGCTTTCAGCATCGCATACTCGCCACTGACATTGTAAACGGCCAATGGTAAGCTAGTATTATCTCGCACATCACGGATAATATCCAAATACGCTAAAGCGGGTTTTACCATCAAAATATCGGCACCTTGTGCTTCATCTTCAATCGACTCTGCCACCGCTTCTCTGCGATTGGCTGGATCCATTTGATAACTTCTACGATCTCCGAAACTCGGCGCTGATTCTGCTACATCACGGAATGGACCATAATAGGCACTGGCAAATTTTGTAGAATAACTCATAATCGGAAGATTGATATATCCTTCATTGTCAAGAGCCATTCTGAGTGCTTCAATCATGCCATCCATCATACCGCTTGGGGCTATCATATCGACACCGGCGCGCGCATGGACGAGTGCTTGTTCTTGTAAAATTTCTAAGGTTGCGTCATTATCAACCGTTTCGTGTTCCATATCCAAAATCCCACAATGTCCGTGGTCGGTAAACTCACAAAAGCACAAATCACTCACGACAAACATATCAGGATGGGCTTCTTTGATCGCTTTGATCGCCGAGGCGATGATTCCGTGTTCACACAAAGCATCACTTCCAATACTATCTTTGACATCAGGGATTCCAAATAAAACAATAGAGTAAATACCCAAGGATTTCAACACCTCACACTCTTTGAGGACTTCATCAATACTCATTTGATAAACTCCGGGCATTGAATCAATCTCTTTTTTTAAATTTTTTCCGTTTTTGACAAATAAAGGATAAATAAAATCATCAATTGAGAGATGGTTTTCTCTTACTAAATCTCTTAAATTTTTATTCATTCGTAATCTTCTAAATCTTTTAAACATCTTGTTTCCTTATCTTGGCGTAAATACAGTTTTGTAAAAATGGGAATTTTACCATAATATACTTAATACTTTTAAAACATCCATGAAGATATTGAATATAAAGCGCTTCATAGCACTATTTGAGGGTTTTGATTTTAATCTTTTAAACGATTGCGGATTTGGAGAAATTCATCCAAGTTCTCAAAAAAGATATCCACCAATTTGGGTTCAAAATGTCGACCTTTTTCTTGTTTGAATAGCACAAAAATATCCTCATCCTTCCATGCTTTTTTATAGACCCGATCACTCCCTAGTGCATCAAAGACATCAGCAATCGCGGTAATACGACCGAAAATATGGATCTCCTCGCCCGCTTTTTTCTCAGGATAACCACTCCCATCCCACTTCTCATGATGCTCTTTTGCTACGAT